>CAYUJD010000007.1:22760-82952 GCA_964444975.1 uncultured Chitinophaga sp.
AAATGTATTGCCGTTGAAGCTGGGGCCTTTCAGCGCAAAGAAAATATCGCCGGGTTGCAGCTTTCTTGAGTCGGTTTGTGCCGAAGGGAATTGCCGGTAAATTTTATACAGTGATTCAATCATCAGGCAAATGTAAAAAAACAAAAAGAGGCTATATCAAAAATGAAAAACTCGCTTCCTGAATCGCATAAACGATAATTCCTCTCGTAGGAGGGTACGAATAATAAAGAGGCTGTCCCGACTTTTGAAACTGCCTCTTTTGTATATTCTTTTTTGGAAATATTATGTACCGATTCCGAACCTGAAATAACCAGCAAATGGTTGAAAAGATTGTTTGTCCTTAAGATGGCGGGAAAACTGGTAATAAATTCCCCAACCAACTACTCCTTTAGTTTTCATTTTTCCGGCTTGTCTTTTTAAGTTAAAATCCAGGCACATCCCGTACCGGAATTTATTTTCAATCGGTGCATCAGATTCCACTTTCATGCCATTAATCTTTGAAGATTGTTTCGATGCGACCAAATAACTAAATACAGGACCTATACCAAGATTAAAATTTGCGTCGGGGTTTTTATTGAAATCATGTTTTAACAAAACCGGCACATTAAAATAATCAAGAAGAATTTCATTTTGGGTATAATTAAATGGAACAGTCTGGAAATTATATGAATTACCAATTTTTGAAAAAAATCCATCCACAAGATGCCTGTTCGCTTCATACCCAATACCTGTAGTGATAAATGTGAACGTTTTTAATGGAATATTTATATTCACCTGTGTATTGAAATACGGCGATATTTGATGAGTAGATCCCTGAAGAAGATTTGTAAAAAAGGAGTTTCCCAGGGAAACAGCAAAGTCAAAATTTGTTTTTGTTATCACCTGCTTTTCCTGACTATTAACTACTACCGGAAGAAGACTTATTACCAAATATATTAAAGGTTGATATTTCATAATTTTTTTAATTGACGGTTTAAAATAATAAAAAAGAATCAATATAAAATCATTATTTATTCTGAAGCCCCCCAATTAATTATAGTTGCAGCGGCTACACT
The DNA here is from genome assembly GCA_964444975.1 of uncultured Chitinophaga sp. GTDB lineage: Bacteria > Bacteroidota > Bacteroidia > Chitinophagales > Chitinophagaceae > VBAS01. The sequence goes on from CAYUJD010000007.1 coordinate 23,816, forward strand.
CGCGGCCGCACCGGCTGAAACGGCTACACCTGCATTTACAGTTGCCCCAGCAATACCGCCAGCCACATCGCAAATACCTACAATTAGCCATTGCCACCATTTTCTTTTTCTTTGTGATGGCTGAACATTTGGATCACATCTTGTAAACTCCCGGTACCAGTAAAGTATGCTATAGCGAGCTATAGAAGAGACTCTTAATAAATAAGTTTTTTCTTGTGAGGAGATATTCTGGTCATTTTGTACACCGGTTTCCCAATTTACAATTCTTCCTTTAATATCAGTGTAATAGGCAGCATTCTCACCAGTTGTGTCAGTTAAAATTGAAACCAAATCCCTTAATTTGTCTCTAGAATAATTACTGAATGGGGCAGCATCAATTACATTGTTGAATTTGTTTACAGAATCCGCTAAGATCTGTTCAATTGTAGTTAACGGATAATTAGCTCGAACATACTGCTCTGTAGATGTCCCGAATCGTTGAGCAGTGAAAGACATAGTTGCTTCATAAGCCTGTGTTTTACCGGGTAAGGGAATGCCCAATTGATCAAAAACATATTTCACTCCAAGATTGTGAAGATTACCAACACTGTCATCCGGAATTGAATGATTCGAAGCCTCCGACCAGTCAGTTGAACTCTGCCCCCCCCGACTCAGTTGCTATTTCTTCCTGAAGAAATTGTTCCGGTTTAATGTCCTTTTTGTATGCTAAACCCCAAAAAGAACTGAAGATAAAAATTGATAAGAGTTTCAAAACATTTAGGTTTAAAGTTTGGAAATAATGTTGACCCCTAAAGTTAAATTTATCTTGTTCTGGAAACAATACCACTTTCCGGGTATTAGCAAGATGGTTTATTATTTTAAAGGACATCGAAAACAAAACCCCGGCATTCATCGCCGGGGTTAAATAATTTATGAAATGCGATAACGATCGGATGAAAACTCAGCGTTTCTGCCGGCGGGGTTTCCACCAGTTGCCCACTTTTCTCTTATTGCCTTCGGTGCTTCCCATGCGGTCCATGGCGCAGCGGAAACCGATAGTGGCGCTGGCCTGGTCTTCTTCCATATAGCGGCGGGTACCGGGGCTCAGCCAGTAGGCATAATCGGCCCAGCTGCCGCCCTTATACACTCTCGACTTATCGCTGATAAGCGTGGTGATGCCATAGCCATAAGCAGCCTGTGAAAGTGAGTCGCCATCAATGAAGTCAATCACATTGCCCCGCTGGTAGTTGCGGCGGTTCATGCTTTCTTTATCGGTCACATCGGCCATTTTTATTCGGCCCATGCTGTCTCTTGCAAATCTTGTTGTGGGATCGGTGGAGGTAGCATCTGCCACGTACAGCTTCTGGTATTTATTACCGCGGTACATATTCAAATCATCGCCATCCAGCAAGGTCAGCGGCCGGTACACATCGGCCACCCATTCGCTTACATTGCCGGCCATATTATACAAACCAAAGCCATTGGGGAAAGAAGCTTTTACATCCTGTGTGTAAACGGCATCATCATTCAAACCACCGGCCACACCGGCATAGTCGCCGTGGCCTCTTTTAAAGTTGGCCAGGTAATTACCCTGCCAGCTGCCATGGCGTGTATCACGAAGACCATTGGGATTATGGCTCCACGGATAAATCTGTTTGTTCATTATCAATTCTTCGCCACGCTTGCCTTCTTTGGGGCTGGGGCGGGGGTTTTGTGCCACATAGCCAAGTGCCGCATATTCCCACTCAGCCTCAGTAGGCAGCCGATAACCCGGGAATAAAATACCATCTTCTATAGTCACCTGTGTTCTGGGTGTACCCTGGGCTGTTTTTAATGGATTCTTTTTTGAAGTAGCGCCTTTACCCGGCTGGGGTGTGTAAAAACCAAGTAAATAAGATTTGGTTGTAAAATTATCTTCACCCTGCTGGGCCTGTATGCCCTGCTTGGCAGTCAAACCTCTTTTTATGAGTTCACCTTCATTCACACGGTCGCTGCGCCACAGGCAAAAATCAAAGGCCTGTTTCCAGCTGACGCCCACCACGGGATAGTTATTAAAACTGGGATGGCGGAAATAGTATTCTACCAGCGGCTCATTATAGCTCAGCTCGCTGCGCCAAACCAGTGTATCAGGCAATGCAGCATCCAGAATTTTTTGATAATTGGGATCCGCGTTAGGATCAAAAACACGGTTGAGCCAGTGGATATATTCCCGGTAGTGTACATTGGCCACTTCACTTTTATCAATGTAAAAAGAAGGAACCGTCACCCGGCGTGGGATGTTGTTGAAATCACCCATTACATCTTCATCAGTTTGACCCATGGTAAATGTGCCACCCTGGACAAATACCAGTCCCGGGCCGGTAGCCTGCTCCACTTCTTTGGATACCTGGTAGCCACCCATGGTTTTATCGTTGTAGTTCCAGCCGGTTACATCCGACTTGTCGTATTTCTTTTTGCCAAACAGCCCTTTTCCCTTACAGGAAGCTATCAAAACGGCGCAGGATAACAGGAGAAATAAGTTTTTCACTTTCATAGTTTTTTGTATAGACCTTTGAATAGGAATAATTTTAACGCCGGTTGAGATAAAATATTGTACCTGAGCAGCATTTTATCAAACCACAGCCTTGTTTTTCGCCAAAAGCGAATATAGGCAGATTATGATGTATTAATTACGCAGAATTACTTTTTTTAAAAACCGTTAAAGCCCCATTTTTCAGCGCCGGATTATGCGATTGGTTCCGCTTATAATAGCAGCTTTTGTGTCAGTAATTGACAGCCCGTTATTTGCTCAAAGGACTTATAAACCCAACTCGATGCTGGCATCGGGCACCTGGCATAAAATAGCAATAAAGGAAGCCGGTGTTTATAAAGTGGATGTGGCATTTTTATCGTCTCTTGGGTTTAATACAGCCAGTCTTTCTTCTGCGTCCATCCGGCTGTTTGGAAATGGCGGGGCCATGCTGAGCGAAGCAAATGCCGATATGCCGGCAGATGATCTTGTGGAAAATGCAATAATGATAGTGGATGGCGGCGATGGGGTTTTCGGCGGCAGCGATTATTTTCTTTTTTATGCTCCCGGCCCCGGCCGCTGGATAAAAGATTCGCTTAACGGGAAATTTTTTCACCAGCAGAATATTTACTCAGATTCCGCTTATTATTTCATCAGCATTGGCGGCACGGGAAAGAGAATTGCTTCACTGCAGGTAAGCACAGCTCCGTCGGTTACGGTCACTTCTTTCAACGAAAGAATTTTTCATGAACTGGATACGGTCAATCTTTTGGGCAGCGGCAAAGAATGGCTGGGCGAAGAATTTGCCGATGCACCCGGCAAAACACTGGCGAGAAATTTTTCTTTTACTATTCCAAACCTGCTGACCTCGGCAGCAGCCACGCTTGTTTCAAATGCTGCGGCCCGGTCCATCAATGTGGCCAGCCGGTTTGATGTACGTATCAATAACCAGCCGGTGCAGCAGCTAAATATTCCTTCCACCGGGGCGGGCATTTATGATTTGTTTGCCCAGCAGGCGTTGCAGGAAGCCGTAGTGATGATTCCGCAGGAAACATTTACGCTGAACTATATTTATGTGCCGGGCGGTTTCAATGCGCAGGGCTGGCTCAATTATTTTGAACTGCATGCACGCCGAAATCTTGCAATGGGTAATGCCGGAAGATTGCATTTCCGCGACTGGAACAGCGTGGGTAACCCGGTTTGCGAATTTGTAATTACCAATGCCAGTGCCGGCACACAGGTGTGGGACATTACCAACCCCTTGGAGCCGGTGAGGATGCAGGGAAATTTTTCAGGAAATGAATTCCGGTTTTCAAATGAGGGCAGCAGGTTGCGGGAGTACATCGCTTTTAACCCGACCAGTTTTTTAATACCGGCAAATACCGGCCCGGTGCCCAACCAAAATCTTCACAATGCGCAGCCGGCCGATTATTTGATTGTGACCCACAAATCACTGAAGCAGGAAGCCGAAAGGCTGGCGGCTTTTCACCAGCAAAAAAATAATTTAAGAGTGACGGTGGTAAACACCGAACAGGTGTTTAATGAATTTTCATCGGGCAGCGCCGACCCGTCAGCCATCCGTGATTTTGTAAAAATGTATTACGATAAGTTTGGCACAAATGCTGCCAACAAACCGAAATACCTGTTGCTGTTTGGCGATGCTTCGTTTGATTATAAAAACAGGATTGCTGCAAACACAAATCTTGTTGCTGCATGGCAAAGCAAAATTTCATTTGACCCGCTCAGCACATACACCAGCGATGATTTTTTCGGATTCCTGGATGACAACGAAGACATCAACTCCGGCATTATCACCAACCTGCTTGATATAGGCATCGGGCGGTTGCCCGCCAAAAATCCGGCAGAAGCAAAAAATTACGTGGACAAATTGTTGGCCTATTTCAGCAAAGAAAGTTTTGGCCCATGGCGAAACAACATCACATTTATTGCAGATGACGAGGACAATAACCTGCACTTGCAGGATGCTGAACTGATAACGGGCACTACTGCATCGGTAAATCCTGTTTTCAATATTCAGAAAATTTACCTCGATGCTTATCCTCAGCAAAGCGGCAGCGCCGGCAGCCGGTACCCTGCCGTGAATGAGGCTATTACTAACCGGATAATGAGCGGTACCCTGCTTTTCAATTTTATTGGTCATGGTGGTGCAGCCCGGCTGGCCGAAGAAGTCATCCTGGACCAGCCGATGATAAACAGTTGGGAAAACACAAACAGGCTTCCGCTGTTTGTAACGGCCACCTGCGATTTTGCACCTTACGATAATCCTTTTATCAATTCCATCGGCGAAAATATTCTGCTGCGGCCCCGCACCGGCGGCATTGCGCTGATGACCACCACGCGGCTGGTATTTTCGTTCAGCAACCGCATTATGAACAATAACTATATGCAGTTTGCCATGCAACCCGATGCCAATGGGAAATACCGCAGCCTTGGCGAGGCCGTAATGGCTGCAAAAAATTATACCTATCAAACTTCCGGCGATATCATCAATAACCGGAAATTCACTTTACTTGGCGACCCGGCGCTTACGCTGGCATTTCCCCGGTTTACAATAAAAACCACACGAGTGAATGACATCGATCCGGCATTGGTTGCAGACACTCTTTCTGCAGAAGAAAAAGTAACCATCGAAGGCGAAGTGGCGGATAATAATGGTAGTGTGCTAACCGGTTTTACCGGCACTCTTTACCCGGTAGTGTACGATAAACCGCTGCCCGTTTCAACACGTGCCAATGATGCCGGCAGCCCTCAAACAATTTTTTTACAACAATCATCAATTTTATTCAGGGGAAAAACATCAGTTGTCAACGGCCGCTTCAGGTTTGAATTTAAAATACCCAGGGACATCAATTACCAGTACGGCAACGGGAAAATCAGTTATTATGCCGAAGACGGTACTACCGATGGCAGCGATTACTTTAGCAGTTTTATCATTGGAGGCTCATCGTCGCTTGCCGATGCGGATAAAGAAGGCCCGGAATTAAAAGCCTGGCTCAATGATGAAAAATTTGTAAGCGGCAGCATTGTGAACCAGCAGCCGGTACTTATTTTGAAAATGGCCGATTCTTCCGGCATCAACACGTCCGGCACGGGTATCGGGCACGACATTACTGCCATGCTTGACAACGACAACAACAGGATTTTTATACTGAACGATTTTTATGAATCGGAGCTTGACAATTTCGGCCGGGGTGCTGTTCGTTTTCAGTTGCCACAGTTAGAACCGGGCCCGCACAGTTTACGTATCAAAGCATGGGATGTGCTGAACAATTCGTCGGAGTATATCCTCGATTTTACGGTGGTGAATGATGATGAGCTGGTGATAAGCCATGTGCTGAATTATCCCAACCCGTTTACTACCAAAACACAGTTTTGGTTTGAACACAACAAACCAGGTCAGGAACTTTTAGTACGGATTCACATATATTCGCTTTCAGGTAAGGTGGTAAAAACCATTGAAAAAGCAATAAATAACGACGGTAACCGTTCTTGTGAAGCAGAATGGGACGGGCGGGATGAATTTGGCGACAGGGTAGGCAGGGGGGTATATTTGTACCGCCTGCAGGTAACTGGCCCGGGCTTGAAAACAAGAACAGTGACAGAAAAACTGGTAGTGCTATAGCCAATATTAGCGATTCGGTGCTGAATAAAAAATAAGCATTTTCGGACACTGATTTTTAAAATTCGTCTATATTTACACAATAACATAAACTCTTACTAATGAGACCAACTGCTATCAAACTATCTGCTGCAATCCTTCTTGTACTTGGAATTGCTCCCGGCATCAAGGCTCAGAATGTTGACCCCATTAATGTTGTCACCACTGCTGTTCCCTTCCTTCGCATTTCGCCCGATGCTCGGGCTGCCGGTATGGGCGACCTGGCGCTGGCCACCTCACCTGATGCCAACTCATCTTTCTGGAATCTTGCTAAAATTCCTTTTAATACAGAAATAGGTGGTGTTTCTGCTTCGTATACTCCCTGGTTAAAAGATATTTTGAACGATGTTTACCTTGCTTCACTGGCCGGGTACTATAAATGGGATGAACAGCAGGCCATTTCCGCTTCGTTAAGATATTTCAGCCTGGGCAATATCCAGTTCACCGATAATCTTGGCAATGATCTGAATACTTTCCGCCCACGGGAATTTGGAATTGATGTGGGCTATTCACGCAAACTGTCTGATAAAGCCGGTATCGGTGTCGGTCTGAAGTATATTTATTCCAACCTGGCTGAAGGTCCGGCTGCGGGTAATAATTATAAAGCAGCCAGCGCTGTAGCCGGCGATCTTGCATTTTTCCTCAATGGGCATAACGACCAGGGTCAGGGATGGGCTTTCGGCGCAGTGATGAGCAACCTCGGTTCAAAAATTTCTTATACCGATAATGCAGATCAAAAGGACTATATACCGGCAAATCTCGGAATCGGCACTACTTATACAAGAGTATTCAATAGCGCCAATAAAATCACCTTTGGAGTTGACCTGAACAAACTGCTTGTACCTACACCTCCTGCAGATCCGGCAACACAGCAGGAACTGGAAGATTACCGCAGCAAGAGTGTCATCAGCAGCTGGTTCAGCTCATTTGGCGATGCGCCGGGTGGCTTCAGCGAAGAAGTAAAGGAATTCCAGGTTTCCATCGGCGCCGAATATATGTACAATAACCAGTTTGCACTCCGCACCGGTTATTTTCATGAAGACAAAACAAAAGGCAACCGCCGCTATTTCACCATGGGCGTAGGCATCAAATACCAGAGCTTTGGTCTTGATTTCTCTTACCTGCTTCCTTCGGGCAGTGGGGTTGACCGCAATCCTTTGTCAAACACATTGCGCTTCTCGCTTCATTTCAACTTTGATGGAGCTGCAGCGGCTAAATAATTTTGTAAAACAATTTCAGCGACGCCTCAGCACGGGGCGTCTTTTTTATTTTTGAAAAAACAGTTTCACTATGGCTTATCGCATCGGCAGCGGAGTTGATTTTCACCGGCTGGAAAAAGGAAGGGCATTATGGATTGGCGGCGTAAAAATTCCGCATAAAAAAGGAGCCGCCGGCCACAGCGATGCCGATGTGCTGCTGCACGCCATTTGCGATGCCCTGCTGGGCGCACTGGCATTGGGCGATATCGGCTTTCATTTTCCCAATACGTCGGATGAATTCAAAGATATTGAGAGCAGCAGGCTGCTGCAGCAGACAATGGAAATAGTAAGGAAAGAAAATTACTCCGTGGTAAATATTGACAGTACCGTTTGCCTGCAGGAGCCTAAAATAAAACCGTACACGGCAGAAATGAGAAAAATCATTGCTGTAATCACCGGCATTACTGTAAATGATATTTCAATAAAAGCCACCACTACCGAAGAAATGGGCTTTGTTGGAAAAGGAAAAGGGATAATGGCGTATGCCACTGTGTTGTTGAAGAAGAGTGAGTGAGGATGAGATAGATTGATGGCTTGATGGTTAGATGGTTAGATGGTTTGCTTGCTTGATTGTTTTTCCCATAGTGTGAAGATTAACCATCAAACAATTCAGCCATCAAACATTGCTCCCTGCCCTTGTGCCTTCATTAGTTTATCTTTGCCGCAATGCCATCAGTCAAAATCAGGATTGTAAATACATCGGCGAATCCCTTACCGCAATACGCTACCGAAGGTTCATCAGGGATGGACATCAGGGCTTCCATACCTGCCCCGGTTAAGCTGCAGCCGATGGAAAGAGTATTAATACCAACCGGGCTGTTTATTGAATTACCTTATGGCTGCGAAGCGCAGATACGACCCCGTAGCGGACTTGCCATCAAATATGGCATTACCTGCCTGAACACTCCCGGCACCATTGATGCCGATTACCGCGGGGAAATTAAGATTATCTTAATCAACCTTTCAGCCGAAGAGCAGGTCATTCACCCGGGCGACAGGATAGCGCAAATGATAATTCAACGGGTGGAAAAAGCGGAACTGGAAGAGGTGGAAATTTTAAGCGAAACCATAAGAGCGGGTGGCGGTTTTGGCCATACAGGCAAACATTAAAAAGTGATGAGGTTTATTATCATATTGGGCACAGCAGCGCTGCTTGTTTCGTCCTGCCGGTCTGCACGGAAGATTCAATCGGCTATTTCGGTAAAAAAAGATACCGTGGAAACAGTGGCAGCGGTTGATCTCCGGGGCGATTCCATCCGCTTTATGAATGAAACCTATCATAAACTGCAGCAGAATAAAATTGAGTTTGAAACTTTTTCAGCCAAAATAAACACCGACTACCAGGGCAGCGACGGGAAAAAATATGACGTGAATGTTTTTGTACGGATGAAAAAAGACAGCATCATCTGGCTGTCAGTAAACGGCGCACTGGGTATTGAAGGTATGCGGATAGTAATAGATAATGATTCGGTGCAGATACTGAATAAGCTGGATAAAGAATACCAGGTTCGATCGCTGGCCTACCTGCAGGAGGTGGCCGCCCTGCCGCTTGACCTGCGCTCCATGCAGGAGCTCATCATCGGCAACCCGGTATTTCTTGACAGCAATTTTATTTCTTATTCTACGGACGGAAATATTATTTCGCTGCTGAGTGAAGGAGAATGGTTCAGGCATCTTATTTCCATGAATAATAACGATCACCTGGTGCTGCACAGCAAGCTGGACGATGTGGATATACTGCGCAACCGCACCTGTTTTCTTACTTATTCGGAATATGAAAACAAGAAAGGTGTTAATTTTTCCACCAACCGCCTGGTATCTGTTACTGAAAAAACAAAGCTGGATGTAAAGCTGAACTTCAAGCAGTATGGGTTTAATGAAACGTTAAGCTTCCCGTTTTCCATCCCCAAAAACTATAAAAGGATTTAGCAAATAAAATTTAATTTGCAGGTTGCCGTTCTTTACCAATTTCAATACGCTTATGTTCATCTCACTTTCGGCGGCAAATATAAATGACCAGTACGATGAGAAATACATTCTTTTTACTTTCCGTATTCCTGTTTGCAGGCGGTGTTCTTTTTGCCCAGCAAACGGATGATAAGGCCAAACTGGAGAAAGAAAGACAGGAAATTCAGCAGGAAATAAAAGAAATACAGAGCCAGTATGATAAAATAAAGGGCCAAAAAAAACAGATAGTGGGGCAGTACAATCTGCTTGAAAGGAAAGTGAAACTGCAAAACCGCTACATCAGCAACATCAACCGTGAACTTCGCATGATTGACGATGATATTTACCTGAGCAACCTGGAAATTTACCGGCTCAGCAGGTTGCTGGATACGCTGAAAGCACAATATGCCCGCAGCGTGGTATATGCTTATAAAAACAGGAGCACATACGATTTCCTGAACTTTATTTTTTCAGCCGCCAGCTTCAACGATGCCATGAAGCGGATTGCCTACCTGAAAAGCTACCGGGCCTACCGTGAGCAGCAGGTGAGCACCATCAGGGAAACACAGGCAACCATTGCCAGGAGAAAAGAAGAACAGATAGGCAAGAAAAAACAAAAAGACGAAGCGCTGAAAAACCAGACCGAGCAGGCAAGAGTGCTGGAAAGCCAGAAGAGGGAAAAAGATGCTGTGCTTGCCAGTCTGAAATCGCAGGAAAAGAACCTGGAAAAACAATTGGCAGCCAAAAAGAAAAAAGACAGGGATTTGCAAAATGCCATTGCTGCGATAGTGCGCCGCGAAATAGAAGCGGCTAAGAAAAAAGCTGCTGAAGATGCGGCAAAAAATAAACCGGTAACAACGGAAACACCGGTAACAACAAACCTAATAACAAAACCAGCCACTGCGAAAACACCGGTTATTTTTAATACGGAAGCCGATTTAAAACTGAACGCCAACTTTGAATCGAACCGCAGCCGCCTGCCCTGGCCGGTTGACCAGGGATACGTCTGCATTCATTTCGGTTCGTACCAGATTGGCGACACAAAGCTGAAAGGCGAAAACCCGGGCATCACCATTTGCACTCCCGCGGCAGGAGTAAATGCCAAAGCCGTGTTTGACGGCGAAGTAGTGGGTGTGTTCAACATTGCCGACACCAGGGTGATTACCATCAGGCATGGAAAATATTTTACCACCTACAGCAATCTTTCATCGGTGAATGTGTCAAAAGGCGCCATGGTAAAAACCGGGGAGGTAATTGGCAAAGTGGGGGTAGATACTGATGATGGATCCGGCGGCAAACTCGATTTCCTGCTGATGATAGAAACCAAAAATGTAAATCCGGAGCCCTGGTTGAGAAAATAATTGTTTCGGACTGGCGGCTCTCCGCCGCAGTTTATTTTATAAAAATCTCTCGTATAGATTTTCGTACAGCGGCACTATGTTGCTGATGTCATACTTTTTAGCATGAGCCGCCGCTCTTGTTTTAAATTGTTTCAGGGTTTCGTTGTCACGCAGAATTTTTATTGCCTGCTGTCCCATGGTTTTCACATCACCCACAGCGCCGAGATAACCTGTTTCGCCGGGAATATTTATTTCAGAAAGTCCGCCGGCGTTGGAAGTAACCACCGGCACACCGGCAGCCATGGCTTCCAGCGCAGCCAATCCGAAGCTTTCATACTCGGAAGGAAGCAAAAACAAATCGGCAATAGCGAGAATATCTTCCATTTGTTCCTGCTTGCCCACAAAGCGTATTTCATCGCAAAGGTTCAGTTCACGGCAGAGGTCTTCGGCGGCGGGCCGTTCGGGGCCATCGCCAATCAGCATCAGCCGGCTGGGAATTTTGTCATTTACTTCTTTAAAAATTTTTATCACATCGGGTATCCGCTTCAGCTTTCTGAAGTTGGAGGCATGCATCAGCACCCGTTCACCGTTGGGCGCAATCATTTTTTTAAACGCATCAATCGGCTTACGGTTAAAGCGGCTCACATCCACAAAGTTTACAATCACCTCGATTTCCTTTTTGATGCTGAAATGCTTGTAGGTTTCGTCACGCAGGTTTTTCGATACGGCTGTGATGGCATCGCTTTCGTTGATGGAAAAGGTGACCACAGGCGCATAAGTTTTATCGCGGCCCACCAGCGTGATGTCGGTGCCGTGCAGCGTGGTGATGAAGGGAATGTTTTTTCCTTCTTTCTTCAGAATTTGCCTGGCCATGTAAGCGGCCGAGGCATGCGGAATAGCATAATGCACATGCAGCAGGTCAAGGTCGTTGTTTTTAATCACATCCACCATGGTACTGGCCAGCGCCGTTTCGTACGGCGGGTAGTCAAACAATGGATAAGTGGGCACCTGCACCTCGTGGTAAAAAATATTGGGTGTAAAAGCGCCCAGCCGCACCGGTTGCTGGTAAGTGATGAAGTGCACCAGGTGCCCTTTTTGTGCAAGGGCTTTGCCCAGTTCGGTGGCCAGCACACCGGAACCGCCGAAAGTGGGATAACAAACAATTCCGATGCGCATGGTTTTGGTAATTGTCATAGAACCCGAAGGTAAACACTAAAATGTTATACATGTTTACCGCTTATATCAATAATTTGTTACAAAATACTGCATGCCGTATTTTTCAGTCTTCAAAATAAAACTTACCAAAATCATAAACAGGATGAAGTCAATTTTTATTCACGTTTTGTTTTGCTTATCCATCAGCGGTATGGCACAACAGCAGGAAGATTCAATTATGGTTAAAAGAATTTCGGATGAAATACTGCTGAACGGGAAATGCTATGACAACCTGCGCTACCTGACCAAACAAATTGGCGGGCGGCTGGCGGGCTCGCCGCAAATGACAATGGCTGAACAGTGGGGCAAAAAACTGATGGAGGAAAGCGGGGCCGACCGAGTGCTGATGCAGGAGTGTAAAGTACCGCATTGGGTACGGGGTGGAAAAGATGAAGCTAAGGTGATTGGCGGAAGCAAAAAGCAACTGGATGTAATTGCGCTGGGCAATTCCCTTGGTTCAGGTAAAAAAGCTGTGCAGGCAGAAGTGCTGCTGGTGAATTCCTTTGATGAACTGGAAAAAAAGAAAGAGGAAGTAAAAGACAAAATTGTTTTTTATAATTATAAATTCAATGCTACATATATCCGCACTTTCCAGGCGTATGGCGAGGCTTCGCAATACCGGGGCAGCGGGCCCAGCCGGGCTGCAAAGTATGGCGCCGTGGCCGTGATGATAAGAAGCATGAGTGGTGCTGTTGACAACTATCCGCATACAGGGGCCACCCGTTATGTGGATTCGTTTGCAAAAATTCCGGCAGTGGCTGTTGGTTTGCGTGATGCCGACTGGCTGAATGAACAACTGAAAAGCGGTAACAAAATCAACATTAAAATAAAAACCTACGGTCATTTTCTTGACAGCGCCACGGGGCATAATGTAATCGGCGAGCTGACCGGTTCAGAATTTCCTGATGAGATTATAACCGTTGGCGGGCATCTTGATTCGTGGGACACCGGCGAAGGGGCACATGATGACGGCGCCGGCTGCGTGCAGACAATTGAAATATTGCGGGCATTCAAAGCGCTTGGTTACAAACCAAAACGCACTATCCGGTTTGTTTTGTTTGCCAATGAAGAAAACGGGCTGCGTGGCGGACAGAAATATGCGGAAGAAGCGAAAGCAAAAAATGAGAAACACATTTTTGCACTTGAAAGCGATGCCGGCGGTTTTACACCGCGGGCTTTTGGTTTCAGCATGAAGGAAGAACAGTTTCAGAAAGTGCTGCAGTGGAAACCGCTGATTGCGCCTTATGGCTGCAGTGAGTTCAACCGCGGAGGAGGCGGGGCAGACATCGGGCCATTACGAAATGTCGGGGCGGCATTGGCCGGCCTGTCTCCTGACTCGCAGCGCTACTTTGATGTGCATCATGCAAGAAGCGATGTGTTTGAAGCAGTGAATAAACGGGAACTGGAACTGGGAGCGGTGAATATGGCAGCACTGATTTACCTGGTGGATAAGTATGGGTTGTAAACGTCCGGCCCCTTAAGGGGCGTTTTTATGCAGTCACTGCTGCAGCAGATTGTTAAGCGCAGTTTGAACAGAAATAAAAGGAAACGAGGTTACAATCTTCTCCATTTGTTTTTTTATTTTTTCCGTGCAAAGGTTGCCGATACTTCCTTCGTGTGTATGTTCAACAGAAGCCGGGGGGGTAAATCTTCCTGCTTCAATATCCAGTCCCACTTTTTTATAAGCATCCCTGAATGGCATGCCGGCGTTTACCAGTTTGTTCACTTCTTCCACGCTGAAGAGGTATTTATACTTCTCATCCGCTAATATATCTTTTTTAATTTCAATATTACTCAGCATTAGTCCGGTCATTTCCATACAATCTTTCAGGGCTTTGAATGCGGGGAATAAATGCTCTTTCAGCAACTGGAGGTCGCGGTGATAACCGGATGGCAGGTTGGTGGTCATCATCATAATTTCGTTGGGCAGGGCTTTGATGCGATTGCAATGGCTGCGGATAAGCTCAAACACATCCGGATTTTTTTTGTGCGGCATAATGCTGCTGCCGGTAGTGAGTTCGGCCGGAAAAGAAATAAAACCGAAGTTCTGGTTCAGGTACAGGCAGGCATCCATGCTGAGTTTTGCCAGCGTATCGGCCACATTGGCCATTGCCTGCGCCACGATACGTTCTGTTTTTCCTCTGCCCATCTGTGCGTAAACTGAATTGTAATTCAGATCAGCAAAGCCCAGTAATTTTGTGGTTAGCGTTCTATTAATAGGAAAGGAAGAACCATAACCAGCGGCAGAGCCCAGCGGATTTTTGTTCACCACATCATACGCTGCTTTTAAAGTTATCATGTCATCCACCAGGCTTTCGGCAAATGCACCAAACCACAGGCCGAAAGAAGAAGGCATAGCCAGCTGCAAATGCGTATAGCCGGGCAACAGGTAATCTTTATATTTTTCACTTTGTGTTTGCAGCAAATCAAAAAGAGGTTGAATGGATTTTACAAGTCCTTCCAGTTCACTACGTAAAAAAAGCCTGATGTCAACCAGCACCTGGTCGTTGCGGCTGCGGGCCGAATGGATTTTTTTGCCCGCATCGCCGAGTTGTTGGGTAAGCAGCAGCTCTACCTGGGAGTGAATGTCTTCTATGTCGTCGTGAATCGTGATCCGATAGCTATCGGATCGTGAATCTTGAAAAGCAGCGTAAATATTCCGGAGTTCTTTTACCAGCAAATCTTTTTCATCTTTTTGCAAAAGCCCCACGCTTTCCAGCATGATTACATGCGCCATGCTGCCCAATACGTCAAACGGCGCCAGCAGCAAATCAAATTCTTTGTCCTTACCCACGGTGAATTGTTCTACTTCTTTTAATGAGGTTTTATCTTTTTGCCACAACTTCATAACACCTGGTTTAAAAGTTGAATATACAACTCAATTCCTTCCTTTATTTCATCAATATAAATATACTCGTCAGCCGTATGACTCCTGGCGCTGTCGCCGGGGCCCATCTTCAATGCCGGAAAATTCATCAGGGCTTTGTCCGAAGTGGTGGGAGAGCCATAATACGTTCTTCCCAGCTTTAATCCGGCCTTCACCAGCGGGTGGTCCGGTGCAATGGCCGTGGACCGCAGGCGGGTGCTGCGTGGCATCACTTCACATTGTACGTTTGACCTGATGGTTTCCAGCATTTCTTCAAAGCTGTACAATTCATTCACCCGGCAATCCACTACGAATTTGCACTGGGCCGGCACCACGTTGTGTGCTTTGTTTTCCGTTTCCATCACCGTCACACTCATCTTCACCGGGCCAAGTAAACTGGAAACTTTATCAAACTGATACGATCTGAACCATTCGATATCTTTTAGTGCTTTGTACAGTGCATTATCGCCTTCTTCCCTCGCAGCATGCCCGGCTTTTCCGTGTGCTATGCAATCGAGCACCATCAATCCTTTTTCTGCTACAGCCATCTGCATTTGCGTGGGCTCGCCTACTATGGCGCAATCTATTTTTCCCATCCGCGGCAGCAACGCTTCAATTCCGTTGTGGCCGGAAATTTCTTCTTCGGCACTTGCAGCAAAAAAGAGATTATATTCCAGGTTTGGCTGGTTTAAGAAATAAAGAAACACAGCGATAAGTGATACGAGAGCACCGCCGGCATCATTGCTGCCGAGGCCATAGAGCTTCCCGTTTTTTTCGGCAGGCCGGAAAGGATCCATCGTGTAACCTTTGTTGGGCTTTACCGTATCGTGGTGTGAGTTGAGGAGGAGCGTAGGTTTTTGTTCGTCGAAAAAATTGTTCTTAGCCCAGATATTATTCAGGTACACCTGTGTCTTTGCACCATGGCGGCTAAGAAACTGCTCGATGATGTCAGCCGTATTCTGTTCTTCTTTGCTGAAAGAAGGTGTGGCAATGAGCTGTTTCAATAGTCCAATGGCAGCCACCTTCAAATCGTCCGATGCGGGCGGAGACAGTTTTGAAAATTCATTATGTTTTGCAGCGTCACTCATTAATGATGGTTGTTCCGCTTTCGCCGGAAGTCAGTTTATCCAGTTCTTCGGCTTTACCGATGATTACTTTTTTTACGCCGTTGTTCAGTGCGGCAAATGCATTGTCGAGCTTGGGCAGCATGCCGGCAAATATTTTGGCCTCCCTGTCACCCGGAAGGGGAGTTTTTAATTTTTCATATTCATTCCGGGTTAATTTTTTTATCACTGAAGATTCATCATTTACATCCATCAGCACACCGCTTTTTTCAAAGGAGTAAACGAGGTGTACTTCATATTCGCCGCTCATGGTTGTTGCCAGTTCCTGTGCAATGGTATCGGCATTGGTATTGAGCAATTGTCCTTTTCCGTCGTGTGTAATGGGAGCTACTACTACTGCCAGGTTTTTTTCGAGTAATGATTTTATCAGACCGGCATTTACATAATCAATATCGCCGACAAAACCAAAGTCGAGCACGGGGTGTTTTCTTTTATGCGCAAGAATCGCATCGCCATCGGTACCGCATAGCCCGATGGCATTGCAGGCAAAGCTTTGCAAGCGGGCAACGAGGTTCTTGTTTACATAGCCCGCATAAACCATTGTTACAATCTTCAGCGTTTCTTCATCCGTAATTCGCCGGCCATCCACCAGCTTTTGCTTTATGCCCATTTTCTCCGCCAGCCGGGTAGCCAGTTTGCCGCCGCCATGCACTAAAATCTTTTTTCCTTCCATTGCAGCAAATGATTTCAGGAATGAAGCAAGCTTTTCGTCGTCATCAATGATGTTGCCTCCGATTTTTATTACAAACAGTTTAGCCATAACCATCCAACCATCAATCCCCCGAACTTTCGGGGTAACAATTTGTTTTCAGAATTTCGCTCAACACTATTTGCGCCGCCCACACCCTGTTGGCTGCCTGCTGCGTTACAATACTCATTGGCCCGTCCAGAATTTCATCACTCAACTCCACATTTCTTCTTACCGGCAGGCAATGCATTACTTTGGCGTTATTCGTCAGCGCCCAGCGTTTTTTCTTCAGCTGCCATTTGGGGTCGTTGGTAAAAATCTTTCCGTAGTCATTATAAGTGCTCCAGTTTTTTACATACACAAAGTCGGCATCCTTCAGCGCTTCTTCCTGGTTATATACGATCGTAGCACCCCTGGTAAACTCTTCACTCAATTCATAGTCTTCGGGATGAGTTATGACAAAATCAGCTTTTCCCCATGCATTCATCCATTGCGCAAAACTATTGGCCACGCATTGCGGCAGCGGTTTTATATGTGGCGCCCAGCTCAAAACGATTTTTGATTTTTGATTTTTGATTTTCGATTTATTTAGTTCCTCCCTGATGGTAATTATATCGGCTAATGATTGCAGGGGATGCAGTGTTGCGCTTTCCAGGCTTATTACCGGGATGCCGGAGTATTTGACAAATTGTTTTATGTACAGCTCGCTGTAATCGTCTTCGCGGTTTTTCAGCGAGGGGAAGGTTCGGATAGCCAGTATGTCGAAATATTTTCCGAGTATCGGCGACGCGTCTTTTACATGCTCCACCGTGCTGCCGCTCATGATGGCTTCATCTTCAAACTCCAGCGCCCAGCCTTCCTGCCCCACATTAAACACAATGCAATCCATACCGAGGTTCTGCGCAGCGATTTGTGTACTCAGCCGGGTACGCATGCTCGGGTTCAGAAACAAACAGCCGATACGCTTGCCTGCCCCAAGTGATTTGTCTTTGAACGGATCAGCTTTATACGCCAAGGCCTTTTGTACCAGCGCATCAATGTCTGTAACATCTTTTACTGAAATGAACTGATTCATTATTTAATGCTCAATGCTTAATGTATGTTTAGTTGAGTTACAACGCTTAGTCTTTGCGGATTGATTTTATTAAATTGGTCAACTTTGCTTTTCCTTCAACCAGCATTGTTTGAAACTCACTGTATTTGTCCTTACTAAAATATTTTAATTCAAATGACAATAATGCAATGTATTCCGGTTCATGCAATGATCCCATAGCCTGATCAAGAAGGTGTACAAAATCTTTATCTGTGTGTCTTCCACAGCCCTCTGCACTATTCATTGGGACGGAGTAAGCTGCCTTTTTCATTTGAGAAGCCAGATCGTATTGTTGTGATTTCGGAAATGATGGCAAAAATTCTGTATATACAAATAGCACAAGACCGTGTGCTTTATGCCAAACTTCATAATTTTTATAGTTCCTCATATTATTAAATTATATGCTGAAGATTAAATGATCTGTGCCCGATGCTGAATGTTTGATGCAGTAAGCATTCAGCACTATGCATTCAGCCTTACATTTATCTCTTCCTTTACTGCTTCAATAAAATGCTCTGCATCTCTTTTCTTCAGCGCAAGGCTTGGTAATAATCTTATTACATTGGGCTTTGCCTCCCCGGTAAAAATTTTCTGGTTCCAGAGTAAATTTTTTCTCAGGTCATTCAGTTCTTCCGGTACATCAAAACCAATCATCAGCCCGCGGCCTCTTATATTTTTTATTTCAGGAATCGCCTCCAGTTCGTCCCGTAAATATTTTCCTGTCGTCACGGCATTACCCATCAGTTTTTCTTCATCCATCACTTCCAGTACGGCCAGCGCAGCGGCGCAGGCAAGATGATTGCCGCCGAAAGTAGTGCCCAGCATATAATGCTTTGGTTTGATATGCGGTGCAATGATAATACCGGCTACGGGAAAGCCATTACCCATTCCTTTGGCCATGGTGTAAATGTCGGCATTCACACCGGCAAAATCATGACTGAAAAACTTACCGCTGCGGCCAAAACCACACTGTACACTGTCGGCAATATACACAGCGCCAAATTCATCACACAGCATTCTTATCTTTTGAAGGAAAGAATTGTCCGCTACATGAATGCCACCTACGCCCTGTATGCCCTCGATGATAACGGAAGAAATTTCCCGGCCGTATTTCTTAAAATAATTTTCAAGCGTCTCTTCATCGTTGAAGGGAAGGAAAGCAGCATTTTCCGTTTCGTTCACCGGTGCCACATAATTTTTATTGTCAGTTACTGCCACCGCCAGCGATGTACGGCCATGAAATGATTTACTGAAGGCCACTACTTTTTTTCTTCCGTTGTGAAAGCTTGCCAGCTTCAGGGCATTTTCGTTGGCTTCGGCGCCGCTGTTGCAGAGGAAAAGCTGGTAATCTTCTTTGCCCGAAACCTTGCCCAGCTTTTCAGCAAGCTGTTGCTGCAAGGGAATTCTTACCGAGTTGGAATAAAATGCAATTTTATCAAGCTGCTCTTTGATTCGCTGTACCCAGTGCGGATGCAGATGACCAATACTGATGACGGCATGGCCGCCGTAAAGGTCAAGATACTGCTCGCCTTTGTCGTCCCACACATAAGAGCCTTTGGCTTTTACGATGGTGATTTCGTTTATGGGATATACATCGAATAAGTTCATTATACAATATTTTGCCACGAAGGCACGGAGTTGATTCCGTGATTTCCGTGCCTCTGTGGCTATTAAAAATAATTTGCTTTTAATTTCAGTCCGGATGTTTCGTTCAGCCCAAACATCAAATTCATATTTTGCACGGCCTGGCCGCTGGCGCCTTTCAGTAAATTATCCGTCACGGAATGAATGACAAGCATACGGCCCGCTTTTTCCAGTTGAATCAAACATTTATTGGTATTAACCACCTGTTTCAGGAAAACCTGTTCTTTGGTGACATGTGTAAACGGGTGACCGGTATAAAAATCCTGATAAAGATTGTTCAGTTCATCAAGACCTAAATCGCAACGCAACTGCGAGCTGACAAATATGCCCCTGGTAAAATCTCCCCGCCACGGCACAAACTTCACCCCCGAAAGCGCATCCCCTGATGGAGTGCCCGGGAAACTTTCCTGCAATTGATGAAGTGATTCATGAATCTCTCCAAGATGCTGGTGGGTTAGTGTTTTGTATGCCTGGATATTATTTTCCCGCCAGCTGAAGTGCGAAGTGGCGGCAAAACTTTGCCCGGCACCTGTGCTGCCGGTAATACCGGTAGTGAAAACTTCATTTAATAATCCTGCTTTTGCAAGCGGCAGCAACCCCAATTGAATTGCAGTGGCAAAACAACCCGGGTTGGCGACATTGTCAGCGGATTTGATTTTATCCCTGTTCAGCTCGGGAAGACCGTAGATGAATTTACGATTTTTGATTTCTGATTTTTGATTTAAACGGAAATCATTTGCAAGGTCAATTATTTTTGTTTTGGCTGCAATGCTGGTTTCTTCCAAAAATTTTCTCGATTCGCCATGACCGAGGCAGAGAAAGATCACATCTGTGTTTTCATCCAGTTCGCCTGAAAATCTCAAATCGGTTTCGCCCAGCAAATCATGATGAACAGCATGCACCGGCTTGCCGGCATTGCTGCGGCTGTGAATGAAAGAAATTTCAACGGAAGGATGATTGATTAACAACCGGATGAGTTCCCCGCCGGTGTAACCAGCACCGCCTATTATTCCAGCTTTTATTGTCATAGTTCTCTTTTTTAATAATCAATAATTAATATTTATTGATCATTAGCTTTATTCACTGCTGTCCAAATAGAAGTTTGATTTCCGAATATTTTTGAAAATCCTCTCACATCCTCACCGGTAAAGCCGGTATTCATTTCGCCATACTTGCCGAATTTACTGCTCATCAGGTCATATTTACTTTCAATGCCGGTAATCTGAAAACCATAAGGCATCAGTTGTACAAACACATCGCCGCTTACATTCTGCTGGCTGTTTTCAAAAAAGGCTTCGATGTTACGCATCACCGGGTCCAGTATCTGGCCTTCGTGCAGCCAGTTGCCGTAAAACTGTGCCAGAGTATCCTTCCATTGCAACTGCCATTTGGTAAGCACATGTTTTTCCAGTGCATGATGGGCTTTCAGAATAATCATCGGTGCAGCCGCTTCGAAACCCACGCGGCCCTTGATGCCGATGATGGTGTCGCCGACATGAATATCGCGGCCTATGCCATATGGCCCGGCAATGGATTGCAAATATTGAATGGCCTCCGACGGATGCGTGAATGGTTTATCGTTTATCGTTTTTAGTTCTCCTTTTCCGAAGCCCAGTTTTATTTCTTCACTTCCTGTTTTTGTCACTTGTGTGGGCCATGCGTCTTCGGGCAGCATGCCTTTGGAAGAAAGTGTTTCTTTGCCGCCTACGCTGGTTCCCCAAAGACCTTTGTTGACGGAGTAAACCGCCTTTTCAAAGTTCATCTCCACGCCTTTGCTTTTCAGGTAGGCGATTTCTTCCTCCCGGCTCAGCTTCATGTCGCGGATGGGCGTGATGATTTCCACGCCGGGAATCAGGATGTGAAAAATCATATCGAACCGCACCTGGTCGTTGCCGGCGCCGGTGCTGCCGTGTGCCACTGCCGGTGCATTTATTTTTTTTACATGCTCTGCTATGTGCAGTGCCTGGCTTAGCCGTTCGGCAGATACGGACAGCGGGTAGGTGTTGTTCTTTAAACAGTTTCCGAAAATGAGGTATTTAATAATCCGGTCGTAATAGCTTTTTACTGCGTCAACGGTGGTATGTGTTTTTGCACCGAGCTTGTAAGCATGGGCCTCTATCTTTTTCAGTTCATCGTGGCTGAAGCCGCCGGTATTTACAAGGATGGTATGCACCTCATATCCTTTTTCATCGGTGAGGTATTTTACACAATAAGAAGTATCGAGACCGCCGCTGAAGCCGAGAACGATCCGACCATCTCCAGCCTTTCCGGAGGCGGGGTTTTGAAGAATGCTATTTTCTGATGGGTTCATTTTATTGTGCGTTTCCGGTATGCTGAACAGAATTGTTTCAGATGATCCCGATACCTATCGGGACGCAACCAGGGCTTAATAGTAGCAATGCAGCCGGTCACATCCTTATACATTAAACAAATAATGGAGAAAGGTTTTTGGCTTGGCGCTGCCATTGTTTCCATTGTTCTCCTTATCTTTTTTCATAAATGGGCGCAGCAGCTTCCACTGCTTGAAGCGCAGCAATCGTTCGAACCCGGATTTATTTTTTTCAAAAAATTCTTTGGTCTCTTCAGGTTTATGATGATCCTTCGGGTCGTAGAGCATGGCGGTACACAGGCAGTTCTTGCGGTCCTTACTCATCAGGATGTCGTAATTGACGCAGCTTTTGCAGCCGGCCCAGAAGTCTTCGTCCTGCGTGAGCTCGGAATAGGTGACGGGCTCGTAGCCGAGTTCGCTGTTAATCTTCATCACGGCCAGCCCGGTGGTGAGGCCGAAAATTTTGGCGGTGGGATATTTTTCCCTCGATAGTTCAAAGATTCTTTTTTTGATGGCCCTTGCCACGCCGGTTTTTCTGAAGGCTGGCGACACAATAAGACCGCTGTTGGCCACATATTCGCCGTGGCTCCATGTTTCGATATAACAAAAGCCTACCCAAGTGCCATCATTGGTAACGGCGATGACGGCTTTGCCTTCATTTATTTTATTAATAATGTACTCCGGGCTGCGTTTGGCAATTCCGGTACCACGGGCTTTGGCGCTTTCGGCTATTTCGGTGGTGATAGTATCAGCATAACTCACATCGGCGGAAGCAGCTACACGAATAATTATATTTTGCTTGTCCAAGTTGAAAAATATTGATATGGATAGAACGGATGACCAGTCCGGAAATTCATGGCAGGGAGGCTGTTCACTGACAGGGGCCATGGTGAGGGGCTCGTCCTGTCAGACTGCACGTCGGGGTCGTGGAGAGAAGGCAAACACATCAAAGCCTACAGCATAAACTTCTGTAGCGTCCGGCGCATGAAAAGCAACCTGCTTGGTATGTGTAAGAAAATTAATCAACGTATCATTAATTTTTTTGCTGAGCAAAAGTATATAATTAATTGAGTTAATGGAACAATTTTTTTCAAAATGCAATTTTGTAACGGATGTTTGTAAAAGGATGCAGAGGGTTACCGGAAAGCAAGTAAAAGAAAAACGGCTGGTTGCTTATGCAAATCCGGCCTGTGCTTTTTCCACCCGGCTATTGTATTTGTTTTAATGAATTCTTTTTCGCCGGTAAGGTTGGCAGCAATGCAAAGTTTGGTGGATGGCCGGCAGGTACGGAGCAGTGCATTGATGAGCTGGTTATTGCGGTATGGGGTTTCAATAAAAATTTGTGTGCATTTTTTCTTTGCCGATTCGGCTTCCAGTTCTTTAATGGCGTTTGTTCTTTCCGGTTCTTTCACCGGCAGGTAACCGGTAAACTGAAACTGCTGGCCATTCATGCCGCTGGCCATTAGGGCGAGAAAGACAGAGCCTGGGCCAACCAATGGTTTTATCTCGGCATTCATTTCATGTGCCATGGCTACAAGCTGCTGACCGGGATCGGCAATGCCGGGGCAGCCGGCTTCGCTGATAATGCCAATAGTTTTACCTTCTTTTAATCTTTGTTTGAAGATACCGGCAATAACCGGTTCTTCTGTCATGGTTATCCATTCAAAATTATCAATGACAATTTCCTGCCCGGGCAAATAAACTTTCCAGAGATGTTTTAAAAACCGGCGGGCTGTTTTTTGATTTTCTGCAAATAAAACCCGGCACTGCGTCACCGCTTCGGTGATATAAGCAGGCAGTGCGGCCAAACCGGTTTCATCAAGCTGCGAAGGGATAAGATAAACCACCGGCCGGCTCATGCTGTTTTTGCTTTGTATAAGCTGAGCGTGGCAGCGATGACCGCATAGGCCGGCGCCAGTACCCAACCCACAATGATTATAATATGCATCAGGTAAAATACAACGCCATTCCCGATGGCCAGCCCTTTGTGGTTACTCACAAAGCGGATGCTTTCAGCCGGGGAAAGTTTTTGCCTTTCGAAACTGTAGTCGAGCATGGAAAAACCATAGTAATAGAATTCGACCATGATGGCTATAAGAGGTGTGATCCAGCCGACAACGGGAAAAAAAGAAAGCAACACGAGGCTAATCATATACACCGATTGCCAAAGTGTATTGCGCAGTACAAGCCGGATGCCCCTCGTGGCGTCTTTCATCAACCCGTGTATACTAAAGGTGAGTTCACGGCCTTCCATCATGGATTCGGTTTTTTCGCTCAGCCAGGCAAATACCGGCGAGCCGATGATGAGAAAAACATATTTGAACAGCGAAAAGTAAAACATCATCTGTATCAACCATAGTATAATGCCGGCAAAAGTGAAAAGAAAACCCAGCCAGGAGTTTTGAATTTTTTGCAGCCACATGTCGAGCCCTGTCATTTGGGTAAGGTAGTCAATGGCAGCAGTGGATGTTTTGCCAAAGAAATACATGCTGACTGTAAAAAGCATGGCATAGAGCAGCCCGGGGATGAGAATCCATTTCCAGAACCGGTGCCTGACGATGAACTGATGCGCTTCAAAATAGGATTGGATGGCTATGACGATTTCTTTGAGCAAAGCCTAAATTTGGGTAAATATAAAGAACCCGGATTGAACAGGTTAAAAGGATGATGAGGAAACTGGAAAAATCTTTTTATCAGCGCAGCGATGTATTACTGATTGCGAAAGAGCTGCTGGGAAAAATCCTGGTGACTCAATGGAACGGCATCATCACTTCGGGACGCATAGTGGAATGTGAAGCTTACAACGGCGTCATTGACCGGGCTTCACATGCGTGGGCGGGCAGGCGAACGGCCCGTAATGATGTGATGTATGCCCCGGGCGGCGTGGCTTATGTGTACCTGTGTTATGGCATTCATCATTTGTTCAATGTGGTGACGAATACAAAGGATACCCCGCATGCTGTTTTGATTCGGGCCCTGGAGCCACTGAAAGGAATTGATAAAATGCTCGAAAGAACCGGAAAGAAAAAGCTGGATTATACGTTGACAAAGGGACCCGGCAATGTTTCCAAAGCATTGGGCATATTAACCAGACACAGCGGTACTTCCTTACGGAGAAATGAACTTTTTATTGCAGAAGATGATTTTGTGCCGGACAAAAAAGAAATTGTAGTGGCTGCAAGAATAGGAGTGGACTATGCCGGTGAGCATGCCGAACTGCCTTACCGGTTTTATTTGAAAGGGAATCCCTACGTGAGTGGAAAGCACCTCACCCCAAACCCCTCTCCAAAGGAGAGGGGCTGGCAAGGCTTCACGAAAAATGAAAAGTTTTCCGGTCAATCGAAATAATTATTTTTATTGTTAAAAAATCTATTGAGCAGATTATCAAAACAACAGTTGCGGTTCATTTACCTGGTTGCGGGCATTGCGGTTGCCCAGTTTTTTTATCTTGTAAATCCCTTTCGTGCCGATGAAAACGGCTGTCTTGTACTTTCCATTGCTGCTTTGATGATCAGCTGGTGGGTGACGGAAGCGCTGCCCATGCCGGTAGTGGCGCTGCTGCCGCTGGTACTTTTTCCTTTGTTGAATATTGCAGAAATAAAACCGGTGGCGGCC
Source organism: uncultured Chitinophaga sp. (assembly GCA_964444975.1). GTDB lineage: Bacteria > Bacteroidota > Bacteroidia > Chitinophagales > Chitinophagaceae > VBAS01. Next base: position 49,103 of record CAYUJD010000007.1, read on the forward strand.
AATTACACCGACCCGGTCATCTTTCTTTTCATGGGCGGCTTTATGCTGGGGCTTGCCATTGAAAAATGGAACCTGCACCGGCGTATTGCTTTACGCATTGTAAAAATGACCGGCACCAGCGGCAACCGCATCATCCTTGGTTTTATTCTTGCCACAGGGCTTATCAGCATGTGGATAAGCAATACGGCCACCACCATGATGATGTTCCCGATTGCACTTTCTGTAATTCATGTGATGAAAGAAAGCAATGACGGCACAGGCCATTTCAAACATTTCAATCTTGCCCTGATGCTGTCCATTGCGTATGCATCCAACTTCGGGGGTATATCTACCATCATCGGCACACCACCCAATGTGGCGTTTGTGGGTTTTTTTGAAAAAAAATACAACAGCAATATTGACTTCATCAACTGGATGCTGCTGTGCACGCCGCTTGCTATCCTGCTCCTGCTCGCTTTACATTTTGTATTAACCAGGATACTTTTTCCCAATCATATCCGTCCGAATGAAGCGGCCCGCCGTTTCATCCATGAAGAATATGAGCGCCTGGGGCCTTTGTCAGTATCTGAAAAAAGGGTGTTGGTAATTTTTTGTTTTACAGCCTTGCTTTGGATGTGTAAAGACCTGGTAAATGGAATACAGTCATTGGTAAAATTAGATGACAGCATTATTGCCCTTATCGGCGCTGTTTCATTATTCATTTGCCCTTCGGGCAATGCGGGCCCTCCCGATAATTTAAGTGAACCGGATGAACATGCATTCAGCGGCAGCCTGCTGGAATGGAGTGATACCAAACGTATGGCATGGGGCATTTTATTGCTCTTCGGCGGCGGGCTGGCCCTGGCAGGTGCATTGGAAAAAGCCGGGTTAATTCAACAATTAGGCAACTGGTTGAGTGCTTATGCCGGCGGCGGTTTGTTTCTTGTGCTGATGGTAACGGTCATTTCACTTTTTATCAGCGAAGTGATGAGCAATATTGCGCAGGTGATTGTGTTTTCTCCCGTGGTGTGCAGCCTGGCTGATGCCGTGGGTATGAACCCGTTGCTGCTCGGCATACCGATGACACTGGCAGCCAGCTGCGCCAGCATGATGCCGATGGGAACACCACCCAATGCCATTGTATTTGCCAGCGGCCAAATCAAAATCAGGCAGATGATGATGGCGGGGCTGGTGATGAACCTCGTGGCGATTGCTTTGATTACCCTGTTCTCGTGGTTTTTATTGCCGCGGATAATCTGAGCAATCTTGCCCCCATCCCCTGAAGGGGTTTTAAGAAAACGGGTATTGAACATTGAACATTGCTTGTTGAACATTTTCTTGGTATAGATAAAATGTTCAATGCTCAATTTTGAATTATCAGTTGGGGATTAAAGCCGCACACCGGCGCTGATACCTATGAGTGTTACAAATCCCTGTCCCACTTTCCGGCCATTGGTTTTAATGTTTATTTCAGCTCCGTTGGAAATGGAAGGAGTGAGGAAGGCCTGGTCGTTTACAAAAAAAGTATAACCGATTTCGAACAGCGGTTGCAGCGTGGTTGTTTTCGTGGTGCCGGATTGTGTGCCTTCTTTCCAGTCAATCTTCATGCTCCACAGGTCCGTTCTTGCGCCGATAAAAAATTTGTGAGGGAAAGGTTTGAAGTGATAGCGGTAACCAATGCCGCCACCCCAGCCGTCTCCTTTTTCCTTATCGTTTTCACCCCAGTCTTTGCGGTTGGCTTTATTATAACCCAGCCGAAACTGAACGGAATGATGAACTTTTGCATTCACAGCAAAGTGCAGGCCTGTGATGCCGCCTGCCGGGTACCACTGAAATTCGGCGCCGATGTCGGTGCTGCGGTAACCCATTTCAATATCATACTGGCCGAGGGAATTTTTACACAATAAAAAAAGGAAAATAAGGAACGCTAGCTTTTTCATGAATTGAATTTGCAACAAGATAAAAATTTCCGCTGCAAATGAAAAGCCTTGCTGTTGGGATGGGCTAAAGTACCGGCCAAGCCCCCCGGCAATATTTTATAAACAGGAGTAGTACTGTGGCAGGTTTTTGACTTTACAGGCACCTGAATATCTCAATAAGTAAACAACAACTTTTTTAAAATCACTTTTTTTCTCTCTCTTTTAAACTCTTAGCCTAAAACTTCGGACAATTCAGTTTTTTCAAATCCCTGTTTATAGGTTGCCGGATGTAGATGAGTGCGATTTCAATTCCGCCACGCATATTGGATGCCGGCTGCAGGCTGGAGATATTAATATCATACGTGGCGCCGAGGTGAATGTCGCCGAACTCAAGTCCCACGTAAGGAATGACGGCATCAGCCACATTATTGAAACGGGCCCAGGATCCGAGGTAAACATTCACGGGGTTTTCTTCATCGTAGCTCAGGTTCATGGCATAGGCGCCGCCAAACATCAGGTTGTTGGCATTGGCCTGGAAACTGTAATTGGCGCTGAAGTGAAAGGCATTGTACTGGTTGGTGGGCAGCTTGCCGCCGGCCATCACCGTGGTTCTGGAGTTCAGGTAAAACTGCCCGCCCTGGAAAGTTTCTTTCGGGCGGTTGATATGATACATGGAAGCGCCGAGATAAAAATTATTGTACCCGTTGGTGCTGCCATTGTACAGCACACCGGCATTGATGTCGAGGTATTTTACTTTAAGACCGTTCTGCGGAAAAATTTCACTGGTGGTGCCGGTGAATCCCAATGCGGTCAGCTCATCTTCAAAATCAAGTTTGTTTACATCAAGTCTTTTATCAGTATAAGAGCCCTGGAAACCCACACCCACCTGGTGATAGCCATCTTCATCCAGTCCTTTGTGATAGGCAGTGGAAAGGGAAAACTGGTTGGTGGCTAAAGCGCCGTTTCCGTTCTGATCGTTCATGGCCAGAAAACCGATACCCCAGCGGTCAATATCAGTAAGATAATTTTTTAATAAATGAAAATCGGCCGAAGCGGTTTTGGTTACAAAAGCATTGTTGATGCTGGGCCATTGATTGCGGTAATTACCCGCCACACGAAAAATGCCATCGAATTTGCCGGTATAGGCCGGGTTCAAAGTAAGCGGTGAAGCAAAAAACTGGGAGAAGTTGGGATCCTGTGCATTTGACACACCCGCCATCCACGATAACATCAGTATTCCGAATAATTTTTTCATCAGCAGTAAATGGAAAAGTAAATGTACAATTTTTCAAGTACCCGGTAAATCCCAGGTTGCAGACTTAAGTCTGTGTTTTTACTCCATACGCCAGGTCGCCGGCATCGCCCAGGCCGGGCACTATATAGCTTTTGGCTGTCAGCTCTTCATCAATATCGCCGCACCAGATGGTAACGGCCGGCTCTTCTCTTTTTACATATTCAATGCCAATGCTGCAGGCTATTGCGGTAACGATATGTATTTCCTTCGGGTTGCCTTCTTCTTTCAGGAAATGAATGGTCTTCACCAGCGAGGCGCCGGTGGCCAGCATGGGATCGGAAATGATGAGAATACGGTCATCAATATCGGGACAGCTCATATATTCAAGGCTGATGGTGAATGAGCCGTCTTTCTCATGCTTGCGGTAGGCTGCTATAAAAGCGTTGTCGGCTTTATCAAAATAATTGAGCAGGCCATTATGCATGGGCAGTCCTGCACGCAGTATAGTAGCCAGCACGGGTTGTTCCTTCAGCAATTTAGCGATTGCGGTGCCCAGCGGCGTTTCCACTTCTTTTTCTTCAAAAGGCAGCACCTTGCTGATTTCATAAGCCGCCACTTCGGCAATGCGTTCCAGGTTGGCCCGGAAACGCATCCGGTCCTGCTGGATGTTTATATCACGCAGCTCACTTATCCAGTTGCTTACAAGGCTGTGTTGTTCACTCAGGTTGATTACCACGACAGGAATTTTTGATTTCGGATTTTCAAATGCTCTCCCGGGCGCAATGCCTTATTTTTGAACAAAACTAATCCCGATTTTTATCGGGACAAAATCTGAAATCCAAATTAATAATGGTTTATCGTTCATTGGGGGTATTGGTCTGTCAATCCGGCTTTACGTTAGTCTTTGCCGAATTCCAGGAAAATGCAGGCGTATGGACGTTTGAGTTAAAAACCGCCGTCTCTTACCCGGCGGGCACCGGCACAGAGCTTATTCATTCATTTATTGAAAAAAATGAGCTGCAGTATAAAGTGGCGCTGATTACACTGCATATCGAAACGCCGGGCACCATTATCAGCGGGGCATCCGTTGCTGCTGCCACGGGTTTACCCGTCATCACGCAGCTTGCAGATCTTGATTTGGAGCTTGGCGGTAATGGAGAATTTTATTCCTCCTGTTCGCAAAAGCTGCATTTGCCAAATAATAGCCTGGGCGAGACGGAAAAAGCGACCTGCGTGGCTTTTATGGGAATTCTTCGCTGGCGGGAAGAATATAATTTTTTATCTTCCATAACCGGCGCCAGGCGCAGCAGTATTGGCGGCGCAGTGTGGACCGGGCAGGAAGCCTGAAGTGAGGTATGGCTTTTGGTAATGGCAGCCTGTGTGGGAAGTGGAAAGGGCCCAACGTATGAGCAACAATTATTGACTGCTACAAAACCGGCACCACGAAGACTTTACAACAAAACTATCTTTTTCACTATGCCAGCAACTGCAGCCAGGAAAATTAAGAGTACTGTTAGCGGCAACGGGTTGTCTGATTTTCCGCCTCCGGGTTCGAAGGAAGAAAAGCGGGTCTTCAAAAAACTGCAGGAACGACTACGCCGTCATTTTGATATTGTGTTTTCCGACAGGCTGGCTCCCTGTACCGTGCTGGTGGTGCCTTCGCTTACCATGGACCAGGAGATACTCTCCAAAATCAGCGGCATCAATCATTACGAGGAAAGGTTGCTCTGCATGCTGCTGCTGCTGCGCAATCCCCGTACGAATGTAATATATGTTACCAGCGAACCGATCGATCCTGTTATTATTGACTATTATCTTCATTTGCTGCCGGGCATCACGGGTCATCACGCCATGCGCCGGCTTACCTTATTAAGTTGTTACGATTCATCTTCCAAACCGCTTACGCAAAAAATACTGGAACGGCCACGCCTGGTGCAGCGCATAAGGGAAACCATACTGCCCGATCATGAAGCACACATGGCCTGCTTCAATGTGACAATGCTGGAAAGAACGCTGTCGGTACAGCTGCAGATGCCCGTATTTGGCTGCGATCCGGACCTGCTTGCCCTTGGCAATAAAAGCAACGGCCGGAAAATTTTCCGGGAGTGCCGGCTTCATGTACCCGCCGGATTTGAAGACTTGTATTCGGAACAGGATATGGTGAAGGCGCTGGCAGAAATGAAAAAACAAAACCCTGCTTTAAAAAAAGCGGTTGTTAAAATAAATGATGGCTTTTCCGGCGATGGCAATGCCATTTATACTTTCAGTGAACACGAAAACAGCAGCGCCGGTATTAAAAAGAAATTGCGGGAAAGATTGAAAATGGTTTCTGGCGAGCTCAGTTTTGAAATGTTTCTGCAAAAGATGAAACAGATGGGCGGCATAGCAGAAGAATTTGTGCAGGGAAAAATCAAACGGTCGCCTTCGGTGCAGTGCCGCATTATGCCATCGGGAGTGTGTGAGGTGGTTTCCACCCACGACCAGGAACTGGGCGGCGAAAGCGGGCAGGTGTACCTTGGCGCACATTTTCCCGCCTCGAAGGAATATGCTGTTGAAATTGGTAAAATCGGCCGGCAGGTTGCTGAAGTCCTCCGGGATAAGGGGGTGCTGGGGCGGTTCGCTATTGATTTTATTTCGGTAAAAGAAAAAAAAGGTTGGATTCATTACCCGATTGAAATCAACCTGCGCAAGGGCGGTACCACGCATCCTTATATAACACTCCAGTTTCTTACCGATGGTAAATACAACGAGAAGGATGGACTGTACTACACCGCCAACAGGCAGGTGAGGCATTATTTCTGTTCTGATAACCTGCGCAACGAACAATTTCACGGGCTTACCCCACCCGACCTGGTTGACATAGCCATGCTGCACGACCTGCACTACGATGGCACCCTGCAGGAAGGGGTGATGTTTCACCTTATCGGGGCCTTGTCGCAGTTTGGAAAAATCGGCGTAGTGTGCATCGGCAGCTCGCAGCAAAGAGCCATGGGGTATTATAAAAAAACCGTTGATGTATTGAAACTGGAGACCGTGCAGCAGTTATATACGCACTGATAGCCGGCATTGATAAAGGCTTATAACGCAGATGAATGGGCAATAATTAATAAAAGTCCTCCCTTGCAATAAATGCAGGAAGACAGAATCTGCACCGGGAACTCATTTCTTAACTGCTAATAAATGAAACAAGCTAAAAAACTGCAGGACGAAATACTGCAACTCAAGTATGCTTTAAAGCAGCGCAGCATTGAACTGGAACAAAAAAACCGGGAACTGGAAATTGAAGCCGCTATAGAAAGAGTAAGGGCACAAGCTCTTGCTATGCACGAGTCGAAAGATATACATGAAGTGGTGCGTACGCTGCGTAATGAATTATTCGGGCTGAAGCTGGAAGGAATCATGGGGGCAACCATTTGTTTAAAGCAAACGGATGGGCAGGTCAGGCTTTGGGATATTACAGATATCAAAACCACAGGACGCTACGGCTGGGATATTCTTTTTGATATCAGGGAAATGGATCCGAAGCTATGGGTAAAAAAAATATGGTATTCAAAGAAGAAAATCATTGCCGCCGAACAGGATTCCAATGATCTCAAAAGGGCACTGAAATGGCTCAGCCAGTACGATAAAAAAACGGCTGAAGAAATAATAAAACTTCTTAAGGTCAATAAAATAAAACATGGCTGGCACCGGGCAGTGAAACTTGCCAACGGCATATTGATCACCGATTTTACCAATGAGCCACCGGCAGAAATAGAATCCATCCTTTTAAAAATGGGTGCGGCATTCGATCTTGCATATAAACGTTTTCTTGATCTGAAGAATGCCGAAGTAAAGGCCCATGAAGCAAAAATTGAAGCATCGCTGGAGCGGATGCGGGCAGCGGCAATGAGTATGCATAAATCGGAAGATCTGATTGCCGTTTGCAAAGCCATGTACAATGAACTCCAGGCGCTCGGTTTCACCAACATCCGCAATGCACAGATAGCCGTCAACAACGATGCAGAAGAATTTTATTTCGACTATGAATATTCGGATTTTGGTTTCCGGGGAGTCACGCCTGTTCCATATAACAGTCATCCCATTGTAAGGGGGATAGTCAGTGAAATGAAAAAATCAAAAGATGCATTTTTTCATATAGAGATTACCGGGCATGAGCTGAATGAATTCCGTGCTTTCCGGAAGAAAAAGCTCGGTCAGAAACCGGATGTAAAACTGAACAGGGCTAAATCAGTATGCTTTTATTTTTATTCGGTAGGCGCCGGCGCACTGGGCATTTCAACTTTTAATGCCATTACTGAGGAACAATCAGCAATTCTCAAGGGGTTTAAAAATGTGTTTGAACTTTCTTACAGAAGATATACGGATGTGGCGAAAGCCGAAGCCCAGGCAAGAGAAGCGCAGATAGAAGCTTCGCTGGAAAGAGTGAGGGCCGTGGCCATGGCTATGCATAATTCAGAAGATTTGTCTGCTATCGGTAAAACTGTTTTTACTGAATTGAAAAACCTGGGTTTTACAACTATCCGTAACACAGAAATGGTCATTAATAATGATGAAAAGGAAACTGTTAAAAGTTATCATTATTCTGATTATGGAAAAGAAGAGATTATTGAGATCGGATATAAAGAAAATCCCATTGTAAAGAAATGGGCGAATGATTTAAAAAAGGCAGACGATGCTTTTGTGCCGGTTTCCATACCCGAAAAGGAAATGAAAGACTGGAATAAGTACAGGAAAGTATTAGGGTATAAAACAGACCTAAAAATGGCGAGAGCAAAAACAGTACATTATTATTCTTATTCTATTGGGCTGGGTGCATTGAGTATTTCAACCTGGCAAACCCTGGAAAAAGGGCATATAAAAATTTTAGAGCGGTTCCGGAATGTTTTCAATCTTTCTTATAAAAGGTACATCGATATTCAAAAAGCCGAAGCCCAGGCAAGGGAAGCGCAGATAGAAGCGGCCTTGGAAAGGGTTCGCTCAAAGGCAATGGCCATGCACAAAAGCGATGATCTCAACTCAGCTGTTGGAATTGTCTTTGAAGAACTGGAAAAACTTGATCTTGGAATGTCGCGATGTGGAATTGGGATTGTTGATAAAGAAAAAAGAAGTGCTGATGTATTTTCAACTGTCATATCTGATCTGGGCCAGGCTGTGCAGGTTTCCGGCGATGAATCAATGGATATACATCCCCTGTTGCAGGGAGCTTTTGACGCATGGCTTAAGCAGGTAGATTTTTCTTATACATTACAGGGCGAAGACCTGGTCCGATATTACAAGGCTGTAGGTAAAACGAATATTCAATTGCCACAATCACAGACAGTGGTGCAACAACAGTATTATTACGTAGCTTCATTTCAGGCGGGCGGATTATTTGCTTTCAGGCAAACAACCTTTCCCGAAGAAGCAAAAACAGTGATGAAGCGCTTTGCCAATGTTTTTAATCTTACTTATAAACGTTTTCTCGACCTGCAAAAAGCCGAAGCGCAGGCAAGGGAGGCGCAGATAGAAGCGGCATTGGAAAGAGTTCGTTCAAGAACGATGGCCATGCAAAAAAGCGATGAATTGAATGATGTGGCAATTATCTTATTTAAACAAGCAAGTGATTTGGGTATTAAAGCATGGACCACCGGATTCAATGTGTGGAGTGATGATGATAATTTTTATACCGACTACATAACTAATCCCCAGGGCGGTTTCCTTGAACCATACACTATCAATGCTACCAGCTATTCAGTGTTCAAAAATGTCAGCGCTGCAAAGAAAAAGGGTGAAGAATTTTATGTAAACTATGAAGAAGGAGAACAACTTAAGGAAACCTACCGGCAACTCAGTCGATTTGGAGATAGAGAACAGTTCGAAAAAATGCTGCAAGGCGGGTTCCGGTTTCCGTCACATCAATATGAACACTTTGTTTTTGGTTCTAAAGTTAGCCTGATGTTTATAACCTATGAACCCTGCCCGGAGGCACATGATATATTCAAACGCTTTGCAAAGGTCTTTGAGCAAACCTATACCCGTTTCCTCGATTTGCAAAAAGCCGAAGCGCAGGCAAGAGAAGCGCAGATTGAAGCGGGTTTAGAAAGGGTTCGTGCAAGAACAATGGCCATGCACAGCAGCGAGGATGTAAGCGAAGCCACAGCAACCATGTTCACCGAATTGGAAAAGCTGGGAATTGAAAATTACCGGGGTGGTATAACAAATATTTTCCCTAACCGGACACAGCATGTCTGGTCGGTAAACAATCTTGCCGAAGGAAAGAGTATAAAAGCAGTAGGCACATTCAATATTGATGATCATCCATTCTGGCAGCTCATGTTTCATGATTGGGAATCAAAACAAGATTTCACCTGGTATTTTCTTGCCGGCGATGATAAAGAGAAATACATTAAGATATTAAACGCAACCCAGGGATATTTACCACAAGCCTTTCAGCAATTCCCGGATGTCCATTTCCATGGATATTATTTTAATGAAGGAGCGGTATGGACCAATTCATTGCATAAGCATTCGGAAGATGAACAACAAATCATGAAAAGATTCGCTTCAGTTTTTTCACTCACATTCCGTCGTTACCAGGATCTGAAAAAAGCCGAAGCGCAGGCGAGGGAAGCAAAGATTGAAGCGGCTATGGAAAAAGTAAGGGCAAGGGCGATGGCCATGCAAAAGCCGGGCGAGCTGGAAGAAGTAGCCAAATTGTTGCGCAGGGAAATGGCGTTACTCGGGGTGGAGGAACTGGAAACAAGTTCTATTTATGTTCATAATGAAAATGCCGGAACTACTGACTGCTGGTATGCTATTAAAGACATTCGTGGAAATGACACGAATCTGGTCACCGATCACATGACCATTAATTTAAATGATACATGGGTAGGAAAGGAGATGCTTAAGTTCTATAACTCCGCTCAAAACCAGACTTCCATTTTAATGAAGGGAGAAAACAGGAAGGAATGGATTAATTACTGTTCACAGCATTCCAAAATGCTGCAGGGATATTACGGAGATACCATTCCTGAACGAACTTATCATTTGGTAAAGTTTTCCAATGGTTATATGGGAGCAGCATCACCCGGCGATATATCAAAGGAAAGCTGGGACCTGCTGAAAAGAGCCACTTCCGTTTTTTCATTGGCCTATACCCGCTTCAGCGATTTGCAAAAATCGGAAGCGAATGCAAAAGAAGCAGTGAAACAGGCTGCATTGGATCGTATTCGGGCCGACATTGCCTCCATGCGTACAAAAACTGACCTGGACAGGATTACTCCCCTGATCTGGAAGGAGCTTACAATTCTTGGCCTGCCCTTTATTCGTTGTGGAGTATTTATCATGGATGATTCACAACAGCTCATTCACACATTTCTTTCCACACCCGAAGGACACGCAATCGCGGCTTTTCATTTGCCGTATAACACCCCGGGAAATTTTTCCGACGTAATAGAACACTGGCGGAGTAAGAAGGTTTATATCAATCACTGGAATGAGGCTGACTTTTTAAGTTTGGCTGAAACACTGGTGAACCAGGGAGCCATTGCCAATAAAGAACAATATCTAAATACGCTGCCTGAAGGCGGATTCTATTTGCACCTCCTTCCTTTCATGCAGGGTATGTTTTATGTCGGCAACAGCACGCGGCTGAATGAGGAAGAAATCAAACTGATCCAATCGGTTGCGGATGCATTTTCTACTGCGTATGCCCGCTACGAAGATTTCAATAAGCTGGAGGCCGCAAAACAGCAGGTAGAAAGAACATTAACCGATCTGAAACAGGCACAGCAACAACTGGTGCAATCAGAAAAAATGGCCAGCCTGGGTGAACTTACCGCCGGCATTGCCCATGAAATTCAGAACCCGCTGAACTTTGTCAACAACTTTTCTGAAGTAAGCAATGAACTGATTGAGGAAATGAAAGCGGAATTCGAAAGAGGAAATAAAGATGAAGCCATTGCCCTTGCAGAAGATGTAAAACAAAACCTGGAAAAAATTCTGTTTCATGGTAAGCGGGCCGACGGCATTGTAAAAGGCATGCTGCAGCACAGCCGCAGCAGCAGCGGGGTGAAAGAGCTGGTGGACATAAATATATTGGCCGATGAATACCTGCGGCTGGCTTACCATGGCCTGCGGGCCAAAGACAAATCCTTCAATGCAAAATTTGAAACCAATCTTGATACAAGCATTGAAAAAATAAACGTGGTACCGCAGGAAATCGGCCGGGTGATTCTGAATTTAATCAACAATGCATTTTATGCGGTGAGTGAAAAGAAAAAAAGCCCCCATCCCCTAAAGGGGGGCATGGAAGATTCTTCATTTAATTACGAACCTGTAGTGACTGTTACAACCAAAAGACTCGGCTCCCCTTTAGGGGATGGGGGCAAAATTGAAATAAAAGTATCTGATAACGGCAAGGGCATTCCACAAAAAATATTAGATAAAATTTTTCAACCCTTCTTTACCACCAAACCCACCGGGCAGGGAACAGGATTAGGTTTATCACTGAGTTATGATATTGTAAAAGCACATGGTGGGGAAATAAAAGTTGTGACAAAAGATGGAGAGGGAACTGAATTTACCATTTCGCTGCCGGTTTCGTAACTTGGATTAATGTGCCGGCTTTCTGCTTTTTTTTCTATATTTTCTATGATCAGAGAAACTGGGTTCATACTGGTATTGCCAAACTCTAAAAACTAAATTATGTTCAGGACCGGGATGATATTTACGATAGTTGTTTTATTCCATTTCAATATTTCTTCTCAGCAACCCGGAATAGAAAGTGTATGGTCCGGCAATTTGCATTCTTTGAATGACACCTTAAGGTTGATCGGTTACCAGAGTTATGGCCGTTATTATGCCGAAATAAATCCGGATTCATCTTATGTGTATGCTGAAAAGTCGTTGCAGCTTGCAAGGCAACTGCAACTTAGAATTGATGAGGCATATGCCTTACGGGAAATCGGTTATGCGTTTTTGAATCGAGGCAACTACTCAAGGTCATTGCAGCTGAACCTTGAAGCATTGACTATTTTGAAGGATCAGGTCAGTGAAAACAATGTAATTTCCGGTGATTATCCCGGTGATGATATTCTGGCTTTTCATACTAAATCCGCATCTGCCCAGCGAAAAAGCGGAATGGGGTTTACTTATCAGAACCTTGCAATTCTCTATGCTAATTCAGGTAATTACGAAAAATCATTGCACCACCACCACCTAGCGATACATGCTGCGGAACAATCAGGAAATATTTCCCTGCAAAGTATTATTTATCTCACGCTGAACCGTGTTTATCTCAACTTAGGAAAAAAGGATTCTGCATTAATCAGTATTCAGAAAGCTTATATTCTTTCCGTACAGGAAAATTTTTACCGTTATTTCGGCAGTGTGCTTCTCAACCTGGGGCGAACATATGAAGCTTTAGGAAACCAGACAATGGCTATTGCTTATTTCAGGGAAGCGCTGAAAGAAAGTTTGCATACCGAATATTTCCGCGGAGCCGTGGCCAGCAGCCTGCTGCTGGCAGAAGTTAAGAGCCGGCTTGGTGACCGTGACTCCGCTTATTATTTTATACAAAACGCTTTTAACGTGGCGCAGGAAATGGATGCCCCTGACCTTCTGCTCAGGATCTATACAGCATTAGCCCGTTTCTATACAGGTACAGGTTCAGCCGACAGTGTGGTTAAGTACCAGTCCATGATCATTAAAATAAATGACAGCCTGTTTAATGCCAAGCAAGCACAGCAATTTCAAAACATAGATTTTGAAGCCAGGCAAAGGCAACTGGAAATGGAGGCGGCGGAAAAACAATTCAAAGCCCGGCTGCAGAGAAATATTCTCTTGGGCAGTTTGGGCACATTTTTCCTGGCTGTATTGCTTCTCTGGCGCAATGTGCGGCAACGGAAAAAATCTGCCGCCATTCTGCTGGCGCAAAAGAAAGAACTGGAAGCAACGCTGATCAATCTGAAGGCCACACAAAACCAGCTTATCCAATCAGAAAAAATGGCTTCGCTGGGCGAGTTGACCGCCGGCATTGCACACGAAATTCAGAACCCGTTGAATTTTGTAAATAATTTTTCCGAAGTAAATAAAGAATTGATCGGCGAGATGAAAGAGAGCATGGAAAAAGGAAATTTTGATGCGGTGAAATCCATTGCAAAAGACATTGAAGGCAATGAGGAGAAAATAATGATTCATGGCAAGCGGGCAGATGGTATTGTGAAAAGCATGCTGCAGCATTCGAGAACAAGCTCAGGGAAAAAAGAACCCACCGACATCAATGCACTGGCTGATGAATACCTGCGGCTGGCCTATCACGGGTTAAGAGCGAAGGACAAATCCTTTAATGCAAAGTTTAAAACCGATTTTGACAACGCTATCGGTAAAATAGATATCATACCCCAGGATATTGGCCGGGTGATTCTGAATTTAATCAACAATGCATTTTATGCAGTAACCGTAAGGAAGAGTCAACAGCAAGCGGGTTATGAGCCGGTAGTGACAGTAAGTACACTGCAATCGGGCAATAAGGTTGAAATCAGGGTGAGGGATAATGGCAATGGTATTCCTAAAAAAATAATGGATAAAATTTTCCAGCCTTTCTTTACTACCAAACCTGCCGGCGAGGGCACAGGGCTGGGGCTTTCCTTATCGTACGATATCATCACAAAAGGGCATGGGGGCGAATTGAGAGTGGTGACAAAAGAAGGTGAAGGTGCTGAGTTTATAATCACTTTACCGGCATAATTTTACTTGCTTATCATTTCTTCGGCGCCGGTCCAGTTGTCGGGCATGCCTTCGTTTAAAAACTTCAGGGCGTTTTCCATAAACCGTGTCGCAGTGTAATCTTCTGTATCGGCAGTAAGTATTTGCTGAAAAAGGTGAATGGCATTTTCGAACCGCTGCTCGTGGTAGCACTGCATGGCTTCAATAAAAAGCGGGTTTGTTTTCATTTTTTTCTGCAATTCATGATGGCTGTACCCGTTGATGCAGTCGTATATCGTAAGCAGGTTGTGCTTGCCTTTCAACCGTACACTGCCCAGGTGCCTGAACTGGTAATTGTCTTTCTGCGATATCAGCCGCAGCGTGTCGCCGCTCAGCAGCAGCGGCGATTTGTAATATTTCGTCAGGCTTTCAATTCTGGCAGTGGTGTTTACGGTATCGGAAATGGTGGCGGCGTCCATACGGTGTTCATCGCCGGTAATGCCCATGATGAGCGGGCCGGTATGCATGCCGATTCCAGCTTTTATTGGCTGAAGTCCGCTCGCATTCCTTTCTTCGTTTAGTTTAAAAACAGCTTTCTGCATTTCAATGGCTGCTTTCAGCGCATCATCAGGGCTTTCAGGAAAAATGGCCATGATGGAATCGCCGAGGTACTGGTTTATAAAGCCATTGTGCGAACGGATGAGGGGACCCAGCCGGGCATTGAAGGAGGAAACAAACCGGAAATTTTCTTCCGGCGTCATTTTTTCTGACAACGTGGTAAAGTCGCGGATGTCGGTAAACAGTACCGTTACAATTTTCTCTGCCTGGTCACCCAGCCGCACATCGGTAATGACTTCTTTACCAAGTGAACGAATAAATTCATTGGGCACAAATTTTTTGGTCACTTCATGGATGCGCAGAATGGCTTCTTCCCGTTCCCGCACTTCCCGGATATTTTTTTCATACAGCATGGCGCTTTCAATGGCGGCGGATGATTGTAAGGCAAGGGTAACAAGCAGTTTCAGGTGTGCAGCGGAAAACTGTTCAGCTTCGATGCCGGCGAGAATGATGGCGCCCATAATGCGGTGTTTTACCTTCATGGCTGCATACATCATGGATTGCACCGGTGCTTCCACAATTCTTTTTTCTTTCAGTTTGGTGAAATCATTTATAATCTCACTCTGGCCACTAAGCCCGATGCGCAGCAGCAGCCCGGGATTGTTCCTGATGTTTTCGCTGTTGAAAAGTAATTCACCCTGTGCAGCGGGTACTTGCAGTTCTTTTTTTTCTTCATCCCACAATATTAATACACCGCTATGCGCCGGTATGGAATGCATGGCCTGCTGCAGCGTGATGCAGGCAATCATGTCGGGCTCGATGGTTTGCGAAAGTTTTTCTGAAAAATTGAAAATAACATTGATTTCCTGGTACAGGTTCAGCACTTCGGTACCCAACTTTTTTTTCTCCGATTCTTTTTGCGCCAGTTGCTCCAGCAGGCGGGCCACCAGCAAACCGGACCCGTGACCTTTTACCCAGCCCAGCGTTTCCCCATCCAATACTACCGGGAACGATGCGTTTGCATTTTCAAATGCATTGCCGAGTAAAATTTTTCCTTCATTATCTTCAATCCGGCATTCGGCATTAGGCTGGCTGATTAACTGGATAATAACAGCCGCTGTTTCATTTTTTTTGCCAACAATATTTTTCAGACTGATTCCTGCCATATTATTTGAGGGTATTCATAAGGGGGTAAAATATCGAATGTCTCAGTTGTCAATCCCTAAAACCTCTTTTGCTTTGTTAAGCAACACTTCGGGGTCAAAGGGTTTGGTCATATAAATATCGGCGCCCACTTCCTGTCCTTTCTGCCGGTCCAGTTCCTGTCCCTTGGCAGTAAGAATGATGATATAGACATCGTGCAAAGCCAGTTCTTTTTTAACTTTTTTGCACACATCCATGCCGTTCATCTTCGGCATCATCACATCCAGGAAAACGAGGTTGGGTTTTTCAGTCTGTATCAGTTCCAGCGCTGCCTGACCGTTGTCGGCAGTTAAAAACTCAACGCCTTCATCTTCCAGTTCTTCCAGCGTTTGGCCTATCAGCATGCGGATATGTGCTTCATCATCCACTATCAGTATTTTTTTATCCATACTTTTTCAGTTAAGCCTTTTAAGTGATTTATTTTTTTTACTGGTAAACAAGAAACAAAACATTTTCCAGCCCTTTTTCAAAGCGCAGGGTCTGCACAATATCCTGCTTCCCGCTGAGCAATGAATTAATGATTATAATATCCGGCTGGTTGGCTACCGCTTTTTCCACCAGTTCTTTCCCGTTCGACTCCGTCACGGCATATCCTTTTGTTTTCAGCACATCGGTAAGTGTGTTTACCGTCGCGGAATCTTCATCCACAATCATCACTTTCTTTTTCGACTTGCCCTGCTCCAGCAGGCTGCCGATTTCATTAAACAAAATTCCCGTGTCAATGGGTTTCGTGAGGTAGCGGTCAACACCAATACGGAATCCTCTTGCTTTATCCTGTACAATGGATAGTACGATGATGGGTATGTCCATTGTCTGCGGATCATTTTTCAGCACAGCAGCCACATCAAAGCCATTCATTTCGGGCATCATGATGTCGAGAATGATGAGGTCGGGCCGATTGGCTCTCACTTTGGCCAGCGCTTCTTTACCATTTGTTGCTTCTTCAATCAGGTAACCGGCATCACCCAGTTCCTGCTGCAGCAGCGAGCGGATGGAATCATCATCATCCACTACCAGCACACGGGCTATTTTGCCGTTTATGCTAAGTTGCGACTGCACCACCTGCTCTTTTAGTCTTTTTACCAGGTCGTCGAGGTGCAAGGGTTTTGGCGCTGCAGTTTTCTTTACCGGCAAAGCAACGGAGAAAGTGCTGCCTTTGCCCAGTTCACTTTCGAGCCATATGCGGCCGCCATGATGTTCTATTATTTCTTTACAAATGGGAAGGCCCAGCCCCGTGCCTTTGGGTTTGTCAGTAAGCGTATCGCCCACCTGCTTGAACTGTTCAAATACAGCAGCATGGTCTTCGGGAGCTATACCAATGCCGGTATCGGTAATGCTGGCAATGATTTCATCATCTTTCTGAAACACCCGGCATGTCACTTTTCCTTTGGGCGTAAATTTTACCGAGTTGGAAATAAGATTTACCATCACCTGTATCAGCTTATCCCGGTCGCCGGTGATATCGGGAACTTTTGATTCAATATTTTTTTCCAGCACCAGGTTTTTGTTTTCAAATAATGCGGTGGTGGCGGCGATGGCTCTCTCGGCAATTTCGGGCATCGAAACTGTTTCCATATTCCATTCCATTTTGCCGGCTTCAATTTTGGCCAGGTCAAGCACATCGTTTATGAGGTGGGTGAGGCGTTCGCCTTCCGATACTACCACTTTCAGGTTTTCAGAAATCTGCTGAATGGTTTTTTCTGTTTTGGGGTCGGAAGTATCAGTGACCGGAAAAATTTTTTCATCCAGACGTTTTTTAATGATTTTGGCAAAGCCCAACACTGAAGTGAGCGGTGTTCTCAGTTCATGACTTACGGTGGAAAGAAAAGCGCTTTTGGCATCGTTTGCTTTTTCGGCTGCCTTGCGTGCCGATTCAGCTTCTGTTTTTGCCACCTGTACTTCGTCAAACAGTTTTGCTTTCCGCAGAGCCACGCCCACCGATGCAGCAATGGTGCTCAGCAGGCGCAGGTCATCATCATTGAAGCGGTTTTCATGTTCGGTGCTTTGCACACTCAGCACACCGATTACTTCGTCGCCTACCGGTATGGGCACACCCAGATAAGATGCGGCAGGAATACCAATTTGCTGAATTCCCATTTGTGCACGGAGCTCCTGTAAATCTTTATTAATCAGCAGCGGCTTTCCTTGCAGTATTATTTTTGAAGTAAGACCCTCGCCCAGGTGCAGCGGCGCCATGTTATCGCCATACTGGTAAGGAAAATGAATGATTTTAGTTTTCGGGTCGAGTATGGCCAGGTAAACTATGTTGGCTTTAAAGAGCTGGCGCAGCTGTTCACCCACCAGTTTTATCAGCTCATCCATGTTCAGTTGTGAAGCAAGTCCCTGGCTGATGTGGTTAACCGTGCTTAGTTCATTGGCTCGCTGCTTGGCTTCACCCAGCAGGCGGTGGGTTTCATCAAAGAGCCGTGCATTTTCCAATGCCACACTCATACTGTTAGTAAGGGTAGTAAGCAACCGGAGATCGGATTCAGTAAATGCATTTTCTTTCTCTACATTCTGCAGGCTTACCGAACCCCTTACCACATCGCCGACAATCATGGGTACAAACAAAGCTGATTTGGGCGGAAGACCTTTGCTTACTCCGGTGCCGCCGTATTTCCTTGCGGTTTCCAGGTAGTTATTATTGATAAGCAAGGGTTGTTTGGTTTGAATAAGAAGTTTGTTTGCCCAGATCAGCGGTCGCGGATTGCTGTAAAGACGCTGACCTTTTTCAATTGCATACTGCCAATGTTCTGTTTCGGTTCGGTTATCAAATGTGCGGATGAGTACGGTTTGTGTATCGAAGAGTTCACAAATGCGGTTGCCTACCAGGTCATAAATCGCCTGCATGTTCATTTCACGAACCAGGCCTTCCTGCACACTGTTGATCACGGCAAGTTCGGCAGTGCGTTGTTCAGTTTCTTTCAGCAGGCGGTTGGTTTCATCAAAGAGCCGTGCATTTTCCAGCGCCACACTCATGCTGTTGACCAAAGTGGTTAACAGGCGGACATCTGAATCGGGAAAAGCATCTTCTACATCAAGGTTTTGCAGGCTGATAACACCGGTAACTTTTCCGCCGGCAATCATGGGAACCATCACCAGCGATTTAGCGCCCTGCCCGATCATCACAGCCTGGTCATATTTTTCTCTTTCCTGTTCTACGTTTTTATTAATCACAAGCGGCCTGGCGGTCTCTATTACATGTTTTCTGAATCCCTTCAGCGGTCGCCGTCCTAATAAAGTCCTGTCCCCTTTTTCGTAGGTGTAGCGATCTTCAATCTGGCTGCTGGTTTCGTCATAAGTAACTATATCAATTACCTGGGCATTGAATATCTTTCTTATCTTTTCACCCACCAGGTCGTAAATAGCCTGCATATTCAGTTCTTTAGCCAGGCCTTCCTGCACGCTGTTGATAACGGCCAGTTCCGCGGTACGTTGTTCGGTTTCTTTCAGCAGTCGTTTGGTTTCGTCAAACCGTTTGGCGCTTTCCAGTGCCACACTCATGCTGTTGGCAAGGGTAGTGAGCAGGCTGATGTGCGAGTCGGTGAAAGCATGTTCTTTGTCCAGGTCCTGCAATGAGATCATGCCGGTCACTTCATTTCCGGTGATAAGCGGCATCCATATCGCCGATTTGGGCTGTTCGCCATGAATAACCCTGCTATTGAATTCGACACTCTTTTGCGCAAGGTTTTCATTGATCAACAGGTACTGACCCGTATCAATCACATGTTTTCTGAATCCAAAAGGCTCCCACTTGCCAACAAGAGTGCGGTCGCCTTTTTCATAGGAATAGCGGTCTTCCAGCAGGTTGTTTTTCCTGTCGTAAGTAACAATATCAATTACCTGGGCATTGAATATCTGCCTGATTTTTTCGCCTACCAGTTCGTAAACCGCATCTATATCCAGCTGCCTTACCAGGCCTTCCTGCACGCTGTTGATAACGGCTAGTTCTTCCACACGATGGCTGAGTTCATGCGTTCTTTGTTCCACCAGTTTTTCCAGTTCGCGGTGTTTTTCATGCAACTGACGGGTGCGCCAGCGTACGATGGCGTATATAACAGCAGCAGCAGCAAATGCATAAAGCAGGTAAGCCCACCAGGTGGCATACCATGGTGGTAACACGATAAAATTATAGCTGGCTTCCTGGCTTTCAGTATCGTAAATGTTTTTTGCTTTTACCCGGAAAGTGTAAGTGCCGGCAGACAGGTTGCCGAATTCGCGGTAGTTCTGTTTGTTCCAATCGCTCCAGCTTTTATCACGGCCTTCAAGCCAGGTAGAAAACAAGGTTTCGTTTTCCATCTTAAAGAAAGGTGCAGAAAACTGGAAACGGACCGTATTCCATTTATGTGAAAATGAAACATGGTCCGTCAATAATTGAAAACCGCTATAATAAACAGAATCTTCATTGAGATGAATGCCACGAATGATGGTTCGGAAGGCACCGCCTGCGGTTTCATCAAGATTGCCGTCGTAGCGGATGATGCCTTCACGGCCGGTGAACCACACTACCGGGTTACCGTTTTTATCCACGGTGGGTTCAATATTCCAAACGGGGTAATTTCTTCCCAGTTCCCGGAACGGCGCATCAATAAATTTCAGGCTTCCGTCTGTTGAAGGAATTTTTACAAATACTCCTGTGCCCAGTGATGCCCAAATGCGACCCCATTTATCAGTTGCCGGGTAAGAGGTGGCATCGGAATTAAAATCAATATATTTTTTTATAAACGCTGAGGTATCTCTGAAAAAGCGGTTTTCTTTTTCTGAAAAAGTAAATACGGAATCATTGGCGGAGGCGAAATAAAGTTTGTTATCAAAATCTGTAATCACCACATATTTCCGCGGCAGTCCCTGGTTATAATTAAAGACTTCCACTTCTGCCTCCGGCAGGCTGAGCTTGTCATTGATTTTTTTGGGTTTTACCAGTTTTAGTTCACCTGAATTATCACCTTCTATCCATAAATAACCCTGTTTGGTTTCGTGGAAACGGCCATTAGAACTGAATAAATCATCCCTGAATGATTCCACCTGGTAGGTGCCGGTGGAGGGAGTGTATCGTATCAGGACCAGCCCGCTTCGCAACGATGCATAAAATAGTGTGGTGTCAATTTTGGAACGTAAAAGCAACTGCAGGTGGAAATCATAATTAATACCCGGGATGACAGGAACTGCTTTTCCACCGGTTAATTTTAATAAACCCTTTTCAGCGCCACTGACCAGGTAATCTTTTCCATTCTTAATAAAGTATGCTACCTGTCCGCTGGTGCCGGCCACCTGCTGAAAACGGCCGGTGGATTTATTCAGCATGAAAACACCGTTGTTGGTGCCGGCATATATGGTATCATTGAAACTGCCGACAACGAAAACGGTTTTTGCAGGCAGGCCAAAAGTTTCATTATAATAAGTGAGGGAAGAGCGAAGATCAAATTTTGCAATTCCATTGAACAGCGACAGCCAGAGATTGCCGCGGCTGTCTTCAAACACATGATCCACCGAATTATCCTGTAACCCCACCGATTTATCAAACCGCTGAACCAGTTTGCCGCTGCGGTCAATGATCACCATCCCGTTGTTGAAAGTATTGATGGCAAAATACCCGTTGCTTAAAACAAGACCGCCGTAAAGACTTGTATTAAAAATGAAGGGATCCGCTTCGGTTTTGAATGGGGTGAAATCTTTTCCATCGTATATAAACAAACCCTGCGTTCGTGTGCCGATAAGCATCCGGGTATCATCATAAGGCAGCATGGCGTAGATGCGTTCATTGGCAAATTTTTCACCATTGGGCACTACGTAGAAACTATCATTTTTTAAAACACATAATCCCCTTGTCCAGATACGGCAATAATAATTTCCCTGCACCACATCGCCCACATGAAAACCTTCTTTGCTTTCCAGCACCTTGATGGTTTGGCCATCCCAGATAAAAATTTTATTGTTGGTACGGTAAAAAATTTTCCCGTCAAACTCATGGGTTTCCCATACTTCGGCAAACACCCTGTGCTTTTCGGGAATTTTATTTTTCAGTGAAACAAATTCAGGTTTGCCTTTTTTACCCGGAGTTAAATAACCAATGTCGCCGTTTGTAGAAACATAAATTTTCCCGTCTTTACCTTTTGCCAGGCTTCTTGTTTCATCGTTGCCGGGCGGTCTCACCAGTTCCCATCGCTGGCCATCATAAATTATTATCCCGTTGGCATTGGCAAAATACATTACCCCCATGCTGTCTTCTTCGGCCCACCAGTTCACCCCGCCCGCATTATAGTCCTGGTAGCGGTAATTGGTGATAAAAGGAAGCCCTTTCGGGTTATCCTGTGACCAAATGTTTATCGGGCCGGTAATGAAACAGCTGATCAGTACGCAGTATAATAAATAAAAACAGGCTTTGCTCTTTTTCATACAGCAGTTCGAATAAAGGCGTTCATAGCTTTTCTGCACGGAAAAAATGGCTGTTTTCAGTTGTACGGAATGGAGAATTTCAACCGGAAGGAATCAGTCTTTAAATTTAGATAATTTATTCCGAAATAAATAAAGTAAATTGATTGGAAAGAAAAAAAATGACTCCCGGCTATTTCGTTCAGTTGTTGGCGCTGTGCCATTGTGAATATAAATGGATGATGATATTACAATCCCAATACGGCTTTCAGTCGCGGATAACCTGTGCGGCTCACCGGCACTTTGGCGCCGGAACGGAGAATGGCGACATGGCTGTCTTTTTCATACGGGTCAATCCGGGTGATTTGCTGAATATTGACAATAAAAGAACGGTGCGAACGGACAAACTGTGAAGCATCCAGTGCTTGTTCAAAATGACTCATGGTTTTGTTTTTAAGAAAATAACCGTCTTTGGTAAATACTTTTACAAAGTCATCGGCCGCTTCAAGGTAATGCACTTCTTGGATGGGAATAATCTTAATCTTGCTTCCGTCTTTGATGACGATGCGCTGGCTCTGCGGCGGCACCAGCGAAGTTTCTTCCAGCAATTCTCTTGTGTTTTTATCGGCTGGTAAATTTTTCTGTTCTTTCCATTTCTGAATGGCCCGGTCAAATCGTTCCTGGTTGAACGGCTTCAGCAAATAATCAATGGCATGTGCTTCGAAAGCTTTGATGGCGTATTCATCAAAGGCAGTGGTGAAAATCACGGCCGGGGGAGTTTCAATCAGCTCCAGCATTTCAAACCCGTTAATCTTTGGCATTTGAATGTCGAGAAAAATCAGGTCAGGTTTGTACTGCTGAATAGCTTTAAACCCTTCAAACCCGTTGCCGCACACCTGTGCCACCACCAGGTCAGGGTGATGCTGCAGGTATTCTGTCACAATGCTCCTGGCCAGCGGCTCGTCGTCTATGATGATTACTTTATGCATGGAATGAAAATTTATTTGGGGGCAGGCAGGCGGCTAACCGTCAGCCTGCTGGATACTGAGGAATTTTCACTGTCGTCATAAATATATTGTCTTTTATTCCGGTGGTCAGCAGGTCATTTCTTGCATACAGCAGGTACAATCTCCTTTGCACAGATTGCAAACCAAAGCCGGTACCTTGTGTGCCCATAGAAGTTTCCGGATCGAAAGGATTGGTAACTTTCACCAGCAGGTTGCCATCGTCCCGGGTTGCATGCAGCCGGATGGCAATTTCATCAGTAGTATCGTAAAGCCCGAATTTGATGGCATTTTCCATAATGGGCTGCAGCAGCAATACCGGCAGTTTTGCATCTTCTGTTCCTTTTTCACATTCCATTTCGGCAGAAAGCCGGTGGCCGAATCGTACTTTTTCAATGTTCAGATACAGTTCAAGATGTTTCAGTTCTTCTTTCAGTGTCACCAGCTGGTGTTCTTCTTTGCGGATTGTGCCGCGGAGAAAATCGGAAAGCTGCTGCACCATTTTTCTTGCTTCATCGGGTTTGGCACCAATAAGGGCATTGATGCTGTTGAGGCTGTTGAACAGAAAATGGGGTTGCAATTGCTGGCGCAGCTTGAACAGCTCGGCTTCCCTTGCCAGCTTTTCTGCATCCTGTTTTATTTTTTCCTGCTCCTGCTGCTCCTGCCAGTTGAACCAGATGACGCTGATGAGTGTGATAATGCCCAGCAGCAGAAAATCAAGACTGGCCCTGATGATGAGGGACTGGTCAAAAAAATGTTCATATTCTTCGTTGTGATGAAACAATGCATTTAAAATAATACGTGTAAAAACAAGTACCAGCACGGTGAACACGATACACTTAAACAGGAGCTGAAAAGATTTTTCCCACTGCGGCAGGTAAAACCGCATCGAATTAATCATGAGCAGGCAGGCGCCGAAAAGCAGCAGGTCGTTCACCAGGCTGTCGGCAATTGCTTTTTCCCAGCTGTGGCCGAACCAGCGCAGCAGGAAGATATGATCAGCGATTACAATCAGCCAGCTGATGATAAAAATATTGCGGAACCGCGGTACCGAAAGTGGAGAGGCTGCCATAGTCACACCAGTTGAAGCAGTTCATGTGAATCGGTATGAATAATGCCGGCGGCCTTGCTGTTTACAAAACCAATATAACGGTCCGCATCGTCCCGTTCTTCGATGCGGCTATACAGTTCGGCGCCGTCAATAAATTCGCCCAGCTTATACACCTCGCTTACGTTTATAAACTTCCACTGTACCAGTTGTTGTTTGGCATTATAAAAAGTTTCTTCTTCGCTTAGTCCTTTTTGCTGCATTTTGTAAAATGCTTCTTCTTTGCCGGCCGCTTTCACCAGCCGGAGCTGTTCATCAAACTGCGGGGTGTGATGGCCATCGCCACAGATAATACGGAAAACCAATTTTGCAAGATACCAGTTCATAACAGTTGATTGAATAGTTAGGTTAATAGCTTTTGATATCAATACCGCCGAAAAGAATGGTTCCTTTCAGCACCAGTGTTTTTTCGGGTTTGTCCTGCATCACTGTCATTTTTCTTTTATCGTCAATACCACCCAATATGGTAACGGCTTCTGACTTCAACTCCCAGTTGGAAGGAAGAATAAGTTTGGTACCGCCGAAAATATTCGTCACTTCGATAACGGCAGTGCCGGTGAAATCGGCCTGCGTAAGGTCCAGCTCGGTACCGCCGAAAATGTTTACCAGGTCACCGCCCCTAAAATTTTTTGAAAGAATATTTTTTTTCGAGCCGCCGAAAATATTGGTGCTGTCAATAAAATCTTCGCTGCTGATATCCGCCTCGGCGCCTGCCGGCTCAGATGCTGAATCTTTTTTTTCATCAACGTCATGCCATTTCCAGCGGCGTTTGGGTTTGAAGATGATAAACAATCCCACAATGATAAGAGCTGTGGGCCACATATACCGGCGGAAGGTGAAATCAGGATAAATATCATTGACCAGGAAAACGCCGCCGATAAGAACCAGTATCAGCCAGGTGACGTGACGAAACTGGTGCCGGATGCCGATAAAAACCCCCAGGGCGATTAACAACACCTGCCAGCTGAATAACCAGTCGGGGAAATCCGTCAGCGTCGCTTTCATTAAGGCGGATACCCCGATAATTAAAATAAAAATACCGGTCCATATCCTGCCTTTACCGTCATGACGATGCATCCTGTTTTCCCAGTGCCTTCTTCTGGCTTCCCATCTTTCATCAATCCTTGTCATAGCTATAAAATTTATTCCAAAGCTATGAGGTGAATGGTGAATGGGCAATAGTGTATGGGCTATGAGAGGGGGAGAAGTCGGTAAGCGGCGGATAATGACCGGTGAAAATGCCACCTTCAGAAATTAATACTTCATGTTTTTAATCCGCTGGACAGGACAATTCATGGATATTGGGTATGGCAGCCAGTATGGTTCATGGTCTTTGGGTTTCGGAAAACCAACAATCAAAGCCCGTTGCCTAAACCGGCAGCCAGGACCAACACCAAAGACAAATTCATATTGACCGCAGGTGCCAAGCTTTTGATTTGGTAAAAGCCCGGAGGCCCTGGTGTGATAAGGTGATGCCAAAACCGGAATGTTTTCTTCCGCTCCACGGTACGGCGGCGCTTACCCGGTCGCAGCAGTTCCAGTAACCGGTGCCGGCATTTATTTGATGTAAAATTTTTTCAGCTCTTTCTTTTGAAGCAGAATAAACAGAAGCAGTGAGTCCGTATTCAGTGTCCTTCATCAGTTCCATTGCTTCTTCATCGTCTTTCACTTTCATAATGCCGATGATGGGGCCAAAGCTTTCTTCTTTTATCACAAGCATGTCATGGTTAACCTGTGTGAGAACTGTGGGTTCAAAAAAATATCCTGTACGGTTGATCCGTTTGCCGCCGGTAAGCAGCACAGCGCCTTTTTGAAGTGCATCGTTTACCTGCTGCTCCAGCACTTCCAGTTGTGCTTTTCTTGTCAGCGGCCCGATGTAAACACCCTCTTCTGCAGGCATACCTGTTTTCCACGATTTTACTTCTTTCACAAAAGCATGGAGGTATTCATCATAAATTTTTTCATGCACATAAATTCTTTCCACGGCGCAGCAGCTTTGCCCGTTGTTGTAAAAAGCTCCGTCGGCTGTAGCAGCCGCCACAGCGTTGATATCTTTCACATCATCGCAGACATACAGCGGGTCTTTGCCGCCCATCTCCAGCTGGCAGGGAACCATTTTCGGTGCGACAGTTTCATAAATATGTTTACCTGTCTTATATGAGCCGGTGAAAAAGTAACCATCAAAATCGAGTGGCAGCAGCAGCTCACCGGTTTCTTTTCCGCCAATGGCGGTATGGAAAATATTTTCCGGCACACCGGCTTTTTTCAGCAGGCGTTGCATTTCCAAACCGGTAAGCGTGGAATATTCCGAAGGTTTGTACATCACTGCATTGCCGGCAAGCAGGGCGGGCACAAACACATTCACACCCACCAGCCAGGGGTAGTTCCAGGCTGAAATATTGCAGACTACGCCCAGCGGCTCGTACGAAATTTTTTCCTGCAGGACTACGGTGTTTGTCATCAGCTCGTCGCTTAAATATTTTTCTGCATTTTCCAGCATCCATTTGATGCGGTTTCTTGCTCCGTTGATTTCGTTGCGTGATTGCTGCAGCGGTTTGCCCACTTCAGAAGTGAGGATGGAAGAAAGATGTTCTTTTTCTGCCTCAAGGAAAGTAAAAAAATTTTCCAGGATGGAAATTCTTTCAGTAAGAAGTTGGGCTGCCCATGAGGGCTGAGCGGTTTTTAAAGCAGTAAATTTTTTATCAAGTAATGAGGGATTGTCTTCCTGAACGCTGGCAATGATTACTTCAGAGGCTGGATTGATGATGTTCATATTTCAAATTAATATTTCTGGAATCAATTTAGTTTCCGGGCCGCATTCACAAATGTATGTCTTATGTTTTTTGAAAAAGGTGATTCCGGATCTGTCATTCGTTCCGGGTGCCATTGCACCAGGCAGAGAAATGATCTGGTTTTATCAATCCGCTCCAGCGCTTCCGGTATTCCGTCAGGCGCCGAAGCGGAGATGCGGAGACCTTTGCCGGGGTCATCAGCACACTGATGATGATTGCTGTTGATCCAACCTTCTTTGCTTTGCACCAAACTGTAAAACCAGGATGATGGCATAACTTCCACCGGGTGATACCTGTCTTTTCCATCAGGCAGTTTTGAATGACTGGGTTTTTTCCACGATGGTATATCGGGAATCAACGTACCTCCGTAAAAAACATTTGCAATCTGCAATCCCCGGCAAATGCCCAACACCGGTAGCTGGTTGGCTTCAGCGTAATCAAGTAGCTTCAGTTCAAACTCATCTCTTCTTTCATCTACATCATATTTAAAGCAAAAATCAAAATGCTCCGGCTTGCCATAGAAGCGTGGATGCACATCTTCGCCACCGGTAAGCAACAGGCCACGACATTTTTTTATGTCGTCGGCATAATTATCACGGTAACCAAGTTTCACCACTTCCACTTCATGGCTATAGTGCAGCATCCACTTACTGTAGTTGGCATATTTGCTGCAATCAGTCACTCCAATCGTCAGTTTAGCAGACATCATTCTACAGGGCTTTCAGGTAAAGTTGTTTGAAATCTTCTCTTGTTACAGGCTTCGGATTGTTGGGATGGGCAAAATCGGCAAGGGCAAGGTCGGCCAGTGTTTCAATATGCTCCTCCTTTGCCCCAATATCTCTTAGGTGATGAGGGATATTTATCTGTGCATTCAGCTCAAACAAAAATTTCACCACCGCTTCGCCGCTTTCATTTTCCAGTTCCAGTGCTCTTGCCATGCGTCGGAATTTTTCTTCACAGCCTGCCATATTAAACTCCATGCCGTAAGGAATATTTACTGCATTGGCAAGCCCGTGATGTGTGTCGAGCAGGGAAGACAAGGGATGCGCCAGTGAGTGCACTACACCCAGGCCTTTCTGAAAGGCGATGGCGCCCATCATGGAAGCAATCAGCATCCGACTGCGGCTTTCCGTGTCGGGATTGTTTACAGCTTTCACCAGTGCATTCTTTATCAGGTACATTCCTTCCAGTGCAATGCCTTCGCAAGCAGGGTGCGGCATTTTGGCCAGGAATGCTTCCATATTGTGTGTAAGCGCATCCATTCCCGTGGCGGCGGTTATTGCAGCAGGCAGCTCCATCGTAAGCAGCGGGTCGGCAAAAACAATTTTCGCCATCAGTTTGGGTGAGAAAAGAATTTTTTTCTGGTGTGTCACGTCGTCGGAAATGATGGCGCTGCGTCCCACTTCACTTCCTGTACCGGCTGTGGTAGGGATAGTGATGAAATGCGGGACATCATTTGTTACATACACATCGCCACCAATGAGGTCATCGTATTTAAACAAATCTTCCCGGTGATTTACACGCAGCACAATGGCACGGGCCACATCCAATGCCGCACCGCCGCCGATACCGATGACACAATCTCTTTCGCTCCCATCCCACACTTCGGTACCTTTATACACATCCGATTTTACCGGGTTTTTATGAATGTCGCAGAAAATTTCCGGTGAAATATGATAGCTGCGCAAATCTTCCATGATAGTTTTAAAGAAAGATAATTGTACCACATTCGAATCGGTGACCACCAGTGGTTTTTTTAAACCGTTCTGCTTCAGGTAAGCCGGCAGCTCATTCACCGCACCGGCGCCAAAACGGATGGTGGTGGGGAAGTTGTATTGATAGATGCTGTTGAAGGTCATCCCAGAAAGTTTTTTATTTATGAATCTTCATTGCTCCCCTTTAGGGGCTGGGGGTTTAAATAATTTCAAAATATCTTTTCAACTCCCAATCTGTGATTTTTTTGTCATCCGGTTCCGAAACATCTTTCACGTACTGCCGCCATTCCCATTCTCTTGTCAGAGTAAAGTGTTCAACAAAGTTCTCACCAAATAACTCTTTGGCAATAGTAGATTCTTTCATTTTATTAGTTGCTTCTTCCAGGTTGCGTGGCAGTATGCCGTATTTTGCATCGCGGTAGCCGTTGCCGGTTGTCGGCGGCTGTTTCAGCTCCAGGTTATTTTTTATTCCATAAAGACCCGAAGCAAGACAGCCGGCCATAGCGAGATAAGGATTGACATCGGAGCCCACTACTCTTGTTTCCAGCCGTGCTGATTTTTTATTGTTGTTCAGTACACGTAAGGCAACCGTTCTGTTATCTATTCCCCATGTAAGTGTGGTGGGGGCCCAGGCGCCTTCCACCAGCCGCTTGTAGCTGTTGATGGTGGGTGCATACATGGGCAGAATATGCGGCAGGCAAAACAGCTGACCAGCCACATAACTTTTCATCAACGCACTCATCCGGTACTCATCATTTTTGTCAAAAAAAAGATTTTTCTCTGCATTGTTATCCCACAAACTTTGATGCACATGCCCGCTGCAGCCCGGCAGGTTTTCATTCCACTTGGCCATGAAGGTGGCGATGATACCATGCTTATATGCAATTTCTTTCACGGCAGTTTTAAAAAGCGTTGCCCTGTCGGCGGCTTCCAGAATTTTTTCATATTCGATGGCCGCTTCATACACACCGGGTCCCGTTTCAGTATGCAAGCCTTCCAGCGGCACATCAAATTTTTTCAATAGGGTAAACAGGTCGCTCATAAAATCATTACGGAATGTGCTGCGCAAAATGGAATAGCCAAACATGCCCGGTGAAAGCGGGGTCATGTTGCGGAATCCTTTTTGCTGAAGTGTGAAAGGTGTTTCCGAAAAATTGAACCACTCAAACTCCTGCGAAAAAAAAGGGGTGAAGCCCGCTTCCTTGCATTGTGCTTCAATTTTGCGAAGCAGTTGCCGCGGGCACACATAAAGGGGTTCATTGTTTTCATTCAAAAAATCGCCGAGGAAAAAAGGCAGGTCATCTTCCCAGGGAATTTTTCTGAACGTGTTTATATCAATCTTTACCGCCGCATCGGGATAGCCGGTATGCCAGCCGGTGTATTTTACATTGTCGTAAGCCGCATCGTTCATGTCCCAGCCGAAAACCACATCGCAGAAACCGAGGCGGCCTTGCATCACGGAAAAAAATTTTTCGGTGGAAATATATTTTCCCCGCAGCACAGCATCTGTATCCGTAATCGCCAGCTTTACTTTTCCTGAAGGATGATTTTTTACATATTCAAGGATTTGTTTTTTATTCATGCCGTCCGGAGTTTAAAATTTTAAAAATAACCAGTGCAAGGAAAAGTATTAAGAAATATGCAATAGCCATTTGCCAGTTATAAATACACATCGCAGCCAGTGAAATTACGGCAATTACCAGGGTAATGACGGGCATTGCCGGGTACAGCGGTGTTTTAAACGGACGATGCAGTTCAGGATATTTTTTCCGCAGGGCAAAAACCGAGATCATCGAAATGATATACAGGGTCAGCGCACCGAAAACGGAGATGGTAATGATGATGGCTGTTTTACCTGTGAGCAATGCAATCATCCCTATAACCATATTTACGAGCAAAGAATTGGCAGGTGTTTTGAATTTTTCAGAAACCCTGCCGAGAAATGCCGGCAACTGTTTTGTTCTTCCCATTTCAAAAGTAGAGCGGCCGGCCGCCAGCAGCAAACCATGAAAAGAAGCAATAAGACCGGAAAGCCCGACGATGATGAAAATTTTTAACCACACATCGCTTTCGCCGTTGATTTTTGATAAGGCAAGGGGAAGAGGTGAATCAGAGGTTTCGCCGCTCACTCCGTTTTTATAAACAATCGTTTCCCAGCCCGCAATGCCGACAGCGAAAACAAACACCAGCACACAGAGAAGAGCAAGAGTGGTCATACTGAGGCCGAAGCCGCGGCTGATATCCTTTTGCGGATTCACCGATTCTTCAGCCACATTGGCCACGCCTTCGATGCCGAGGAAAAACCAGATAGCAAACGGGATGGCGGCAAAGGCTCCCTGCCAGCCGTTAGGAAAAGAATTGCGGAAAAGATTTTCTGGTTTGAAAGCCGGCAAAGCCAACACATAAAAAATGACAAGCCCGATGATGGCAATGATGGTGAAGGCCGTTGCAAACGAAGCGGCTTCTTTTACCCCATAAATATTTATTGCGGTAAAAAGAATATAAGCAAACAGTGCAGTAGTGAGCACAGGTGCCTGCGGGAAAAAAGAATTGAAATAAGCGCCGATGGCAAATGCAATGGCAGGCGGAGCAAAGATAAATTCTACCGACTGTGCAATGCCGGCAATAAAACCGGCTTCTTTACCTAATGCTTTCTGTGCATAATCAAAAGCGCCGCCGGCTTTGGGAATGGCGCAGGCCAGTTCGGCATAGCTGAAGCTGAACGTGACATACATCAGCATGATGAGGGCGGTGGCGATGGCCATGCCGAGGGTGCCGCCTTTTTCCAGGCCCAGATTCCAGCCGAAGTACATACCGGAAATAACATAGCCCACACCCAGCCCCCAGAGCATGAGGGGTGTCAGAGTTTTTTTCAAGCCTTCGTTCTGGCTCATGTGTCTTTAAGTGAAAAATAAAAATAGGATTTATTCTATTAATGGCAGAAGTGAAGTGTGATGGATATGAATGTTAATAAAAGCAAGTTGTTTTTACATATAAAAGTGAAGAATTATTTACCCGACTATATCGGTGAACATGATGGCGGCAAGCTGGCGGTTGACGAGCATAAAAGCAAAAATGATCAGATTAGTTAAATATCTTTAAACAAAAATGAATGCTTTACTTACTCAGGCATCTCGATTTTTCCATATTTCAAAAGATTGATTTCATAGTTTTTCTTAGCTTTTGCCAGCACCCTTTTGAAATCGGTATCGTTTTTATATGCGTCAAAAAACCACGAGTTTAACAGCCAATGATAATCGTTTTTGAAATTATTATTCCCTTTATCAACCTGCAATTCACGGCGTTTAATCACATCTTTCAATATTTTTTCCCGGTTCATTGCCAAACGGATGTCTTCATCGTTGAGATATTTTAGTTCAATTTTATTAGGTTCGCCTTTTACAGCAAATAAAAAAGATCTTTCTTTAGAGTAGCTGCCTTCTCTTAACTTAAGACGTTTTTCCGCATTGATAAAGTCGCCAAGATAGATTAGATAAAAAAGAACACCTCCTTCAAATTGAAATTGGTCATTCGTCAATTCATACGAAGTAAGAAAAGCCTTTTTCGCCTCTTCATTTCTTCCAAGCAACAGATATTGATAACCCAAAATGGCATATTGGTTTGGATCAAGCGGATCCGTTTTAATAGCCTTAAGCATTATAGGAACGGCAGTTGAATGAAGTCCAAGTGAAAATGAAAGGTCTGCACCTAAGTTGTAACTATTTTCCGGATTTTCGGGGTCTAAGTAATATGCTTTTTTTAGATAAAAGAAACCGCTGTCGATATCGGGATTAGTACGATGGAGCAATGCATATGCCATTGCAAGGTTTGCAAAAGATGATTTGGGGTTTAGTTGATATCCTTTTCTTGCCATGCGCTGCTTCAATAATTCCAATTCTTGCGGAAACTTATCTCCTTGTATGTTCCTTCTTACATCATATAGTTCTGCTAATCCTGAATAAGGTTCGGCATAGGCCGAATCTAACCGGATAGCCTGCTCAAAATAATTTCTTGCCTTTTCAAAATCTTCCTCGTTGAAGTTATTGTTATACTTCGTATACATGAAATATTTTCCTTTCTGAAATTGATCGTATGCTTCAACGCTGGTAGTCGGGATATGGCCGATTTTTGATTTGGCGTTTGGAGAAATTTCTATTTCAAATTTTTTTGCAATCGTTCTGGCAATGTCACTTTGAACTTCGAATATATCTTTCATTTCTTTATCGAAGGTTTCTGCCCAAAGGTGTTGATCTGTATGGGCATCTATCAACTGCGCGGTAATCCTGAGCGTATTGCCTGATTTTCTCACACTTCCTTCAAGAATAGTATTGACATGTAATTCGTCTGCAATTTTTTTCAGATTTACCGGTTTGCCTTTATACGGCAGAACCGAAGTCCTGCTGATAGTTCTGATACCCTCGATTTTTGAGATATGTGTTATGATTTCTTCTGTAATTCCATCACTGAAATATTCCTGGTCAGGGTCACCGCTCATATTATCAAAATAGAGAACAGCAATAGATTTTTCCGTATTTGAATCTTTAGCAGAGGCTGATGTAGTTTGGTTATTAAAGAATAAAAACCAGGCTGCTATTAAACCTGAAAGTATTACAACTCCTCCAAGATAAATTGCTTTCTTTCTTGCAAATTCCCGCTTATCGTTGGGTTTTTTTAATGCTTTTGTATTATCCTGAATATAAAGTGGAATTTCTTTAACCGATATTTCATATACTTTTACGGGCTCACTTACATTTTTCAAATGTTCTTCCTTTACAAATTCCGATATGATCTCTTTTTTATTGGCGAGATTTTTATACACCGCTTCAGACACCCAGGTGCTGCCGGGCGCCGCCATCGACTGTAGTCTTGAAGCAATATTTACTCCATCACCGAACACATCATTATTTTCAAATATCACTTCGCCTAAATGAATTCCGATTCTTAACTGCAGCCCTTCTATTTTACTGCAAGCCTGGTGAATAGCTGCTGCACAAAATACCGCGTCAGTAACGGTATGAAAACTTGCCATCACTCCATCTCCTAACTCTTTTATCCATGTGCCATGGAATTGTTTGATAAGAGGCTTATGTATCTCACGATTTTTTCTTAGCAGTTCAAATGCTTTTTGTTCATCCTTACCCATAAGAGCTGTGTACCCGACTATATCGGTAAACATGATAGCGGCAAGCTGGCGGGTTTGAGACATTTGTTAATAAATGATACCACAAGCGTTTCGATATTAGTCAAAGATATTCAACTGAATATGATTTAGCTCTT
>CAYUJD010000008.1:0-82356 GCA_964444975.1 uncultured Chitinophaga sp.
AGAGCACCCAACGTTCCTACGGAACGTCAAAAAAAACCTTCGATTTATTCTACCCACCTATCGTTCCTACGGAACGATAATATCCTGGAATTTTTTTCAAACTCAGCCATAAAGCTGAGTTGATGAAAAATAACGTACCTATACCCACATCCTTATATAACCTTCTGCAATCCACTTCAGAAAAATTACCGGAGTATTATTTAAATTAGTATGCTATAAAACCTAACTTATGCGAATCTTTAAAACCCTGGAATACTTTACCGGCCGCCTTTTCCTTATACTCCCGCTATTTATTTTTTCCCCGGCATTTTCGCAAAGCCCCATGCCTGAATGGGGCTATTTCAGCCCGCAGGAAATCAGTTTGAAAGAATGTTCTTTCGACCCGGAAGCAGAAGCAGTGATATTGCTGGATGAAGCCGTGGCAGAGTACGATGACGATTACCGGCTGATTACCCGGCGGCGGGTGCGGATAAAAATTCTGAATGCAAGAGGATTGAAATATGCCGATGTCTCCATTCCTTTTTATTCGAAAAATGATTTTGAATCAGTAGACAAGATTGAAGCCTGCACGCATAATTTTGATGCGGGCAGCCAGTCACAAATGACCATGCTGGATAAAAAATCCGTTTTCAAAGAAAAAAGAGATGACAAATACTCGTTGATGAAATTTCCCATGCCTGCAGTAAAAGAAGGCAGCATTATAGAGTATCGCTACGAAGTATCCACCAAAACATTTTCCAGCCCTGATGACTGGTATTTTCAAAATGATATACCCACTATAAAAAGCGCCTTCTTATTCCAGGTGCCGCCGCGGGCCGAATTTACCTACCAGGTGCAGCGAAAAAACAGCCTGCCGATAATTATTAAACCGCTTCCGAACGAGGGAAAGGTTTATTTTGAAATGAACAATATTCCGGCGTTGCGCTATGAGCCCTACATGGACGCTCCCCGGGATTATGTACAGAAAGTTGCCTTCCAGCTGTCGGGTGTGGTAAACCGCTTTGGTCATAAACAGGATATTAATACCACCTGGAAATCGCTGGCCAATGAACTGATGACAGAAAAATATTTCGGCAGCCAGCTCGATAAAGACCTGAAGGTGGACGAAGTAAAAAGACTGGCCGACGCTGAAAGCACTGCATCCGGTAAAATGAATGCCATTTATAATTATGTCAGGAATAATTTCACCTGGAATGGTTATCATGGAATTTATGCTCCTGATGGATTGAAAGCTGTATGGGAAAGAAAAAAAGGCAGCAACAGCGAAATAAACCTGCTGCTGATAAATTTTCTGAATACAAACGGCGTGGAAGTGTACCCGATGCTGGTAGCAGAAAGAGATTATGGAAAAATAGATCCGAACTATCCGTTTATTGACCGCTTTAATAAAACGGTGGCTTTTGTGATGGCGGATGGCAAGCAATACATACTGGATGCCACAGAAAAATATTGTCCCGCAGGGCTTACTCCTTACCAGCTGCTGAACACGCTGGCCTTTATTGTTGATAAAAAGAAACCCGATTTGGTCAGCATTGCCAGCAATAAGGCGTACAGGAATAAAGTAACTGTGGAAGCTGTTGTGGATGAAAGGGGCAAACTGCACGGCAATGCAGTGGTGGAAAGCACCGAATACTCCCGGCAGGACCGGGTGAAACGGATTAAATCGGACCAGAAGAAATTTATAACAGAGCAGTTTGAAAAACCATTCCGTGAACTGGCAGTTGACAGTTTCAGGTTTGTAAACCTGGATGCGGAAGAGTTGCCGCTTATTCAGCACATCCGGTTTTCACAGCAGCCTGAAGAAGGCGGCGATTTTGTTTTTCTGAATTATAATTTCTTCATAGGACTGGAAAAAAATCCATTTACATCATCTATCCGCTTTACCAATGTGAATTTTGGATACCCTTATGTGATATCAATGGAAGCCGTTTTCAGATTGCCAGCCGGCAGCAAAATGGATTTGCCCAAAGACAGAACATTGCAATCAACCGATGGAAAAATCAGCCTGCAGCGGGAAATAAAATTCGAGAACGGGGAAATAAAAGTGAAGCTGTTCTTTACGCAATCCATCACCCTGGTAACGCCGGAAAACTACCCTGCCCTGAAGGAGTTTTACAAAAACATGGTGGATATGCTGAGTGAGGCGGTGATCATAAAACTCCCTCTTTAAATCACCCGCTTTGAGCTTATTTTATTATTTATGGCCCGCACTGTATATCCTTCTTTGCGCAGCAGGTTGATGACGCCCTTTTCGCCGGGCAGATGCCCCGCTCCCACTGCAATGGTTACCGGCCTGTCGTGCATGATGGTTTTGAGTTTTGCTACCCAGTTGCGGTTGCGGTGATAGAGCAGCATGTCTTCATACTGCATCAGGCCATAATCACTTTTGGTAATAAATTTTCCCAGCTTTTCTATGTCCTGGGTGCGGTAGACATCCATCATTTCGTTAAACTCCTTGCCGACATCTGACCGGTCATCCTGCGATTGTATGTATTTCAACAGTTGCTCGGCCTGCAGGCGGTAAGGAATGCTGTCGAAAATACTAACCTGGTAATTCATGGTTTCCAGCCCTTCGATTCGTTTCCTTTTACTTTTGGCTTCCTGCATTATCAGTTGTTCCATGGCAACTGTTGCGCTGCAGTCGAGCCCCGCTTCCATCAGCAGCGATGAAGCCAGCAGGGGTTTGTATTTTTCAAATTCTGAAAACGGGATAAGGCCATTGTGATTCTCTATATAATTTTTTACTTTTTCATAATCGTCTTTATTCAACAGGTCGGCCAGCGTGGTGTCGTTTTTCATTTTCATTTTTGTCATCATCAGCAGCATCTCCATCACATTATCCATGTCTACTTCAAAATAAATCCGCTCCGTATTCTGAATGGCGGCTTTCAGGCTGTCGCTTAGCACAGCATCATCTTCACAAATAAGATGCATGGTGCCGAAGAGATAGGAAGGCTTTTCAAGCCCTTTGCCGGTGATTTCCCACAGCAGGCTTTTTTCCAGTGGTGCCGGATGTTGCCGGCTGATTTGTTTTGAAGCTGAGCAACCCAATACAATCAGCGTCAATAAATATTTTAGATTGAAAAATTTCATCAGGCTTTGTTTTGAGTCAAATAATTTGATGAGTGTGCCCCGGTTATCCCCTTATATTCACTTGCATCAAAAACTGCCGCTTCTTCTCCGTACAACTGGCTTTTAAACTTCAGAGATGGCGAAGGAAGAAATTCACCGATACCAAGATTATTCCATTTGTTGTCCACTGACCTGATGGTAGTGTCATCAGCCACGATGATATTGGGCCAGTCGCGGTGAAAGTCGTCAAACTCTTTTGTTTTGCGGGTGCCGTCGAAACCGATGCAGGCGGTGTAGTTATTTTTTGCCTGATAGTTTGATTGCTTGATTATTGTTTTGTATAAATGAAAGTCACGCTTGGGGTCGAGGTTGTTACAAAAACGCCATAGTGCTGTTGGCAAATCATGGGGATCTACTGTGTGTTCAACATAAAGAATCATTTTCACGCCATTCATTTCTTCCAGCTCACATACCTGTTCATGTAATTCTTTTATATGTCCTCTCCTGTCTTTCTTTACCGAAATGATGAGACAAGGAATTTCTTTTTTCAACAAAGAACTATTCACTTCTTTTATTTCCGGAAATTTTTTAAGAATAGTTTCCCCCAAATCAAATCTGAAATCCACCTGCGCTAAGGCTTCGGTGAATAAATCTGAAATCTGATCCCCGTAGTTACCGGGACTGAAATTTTCATCCCTCTCCTCTTCAAACTTGTAAGTGCCGTCAATACACATTTTTCCTCCAAAGCCCAGCTTGCTGCAGCTGTGGTCCAGCACATCCATCGGGCCCTGCGAAAAATAAATATCTGTGGCCGGGTTCATATTTCTGAAAACTTCTTTTGCCACCGATTCATAATCCCGCAAATTCAATGAGTCCTTACTTATTCCGACCTGTATCGGGCTGGGCGAGGTTAACACAAGTATTTTATTAAACATCATTTGCCCTGCGCCCCACATGGCATTCATCACTTTTTGTCCCTGCCCGGCAAAGTCTTTTTGAATTTTTGTAATCACGAGATTATGAAAAACACCTTGCACCGGCATTTCCATATCCAGTATTTCGGGCACCAGTGTCATTTTGATGGGTGCAAGAAAAATCCGCTCAGTTGCTTTGCCCAGCCAGGCATCTTCCTGCGGCGGTATGCCTACGATGGTGGCGGGATACACGGGATTTTTTTTGTGAGTAATCGCCGTAATGTGAAACCGCGGGTACCAATCGGGTAAAGAATAATACCCGGTATGGTCGCCAAAGGGCCCTTCCCAAATCATTTCATCACCGGGATCCACGAAACCTTCGATGACGAAATCGGCATCGGCCGGCACTTCTATTTCGGGTTGTGTAATGCATTTCACCAGCTCCACTTTTTTCCGGCGCAAAAAACCTGCAAGCATATATTCATCTACATTTTCCGGCAAAGGCGCAGTGGCGCTGTAACCATAAACCGGATCTCCGCCAAGCGCCACGGCCACCGGCATTCGTAAGTTCAGCTTTTTATATTCAGAAAAATGTTTGGCCGAAACTTTATGTTTGTGCCAGTGCATGGCAGTAAGCGTGGGGCCAAATACCTGCATGCGATACATGCCTACATTTCTTGTTCCGGTGTTTGGGTCTTTGGTGTGAATAACCGGCAAGGTTACAAACGGTCCGCCGTCTTTGGGCCAGCAGGTGATTACCGGCAGTTTAGTAACATCAGGCGGCCCACCCCATACCCCTCCCGAAGGGAGGGGTTTTTCAGTGTAAACAATTTCCTGGCATTCTCCCCTGCCTTTTTTTACCGTCGGCATCCACGATGCAAACTGACCCAGTTTCGGAAGCAATTTCAGCTTGTCCAATAGGCCTTCCTTTGGCGCCGATAAAATCTTAAACAGGTTTTCAATTTCCTTTGCCACATCGTCGAGGTGTTTTACGCCCAACGCAAGACACATTCTTTTTTCACTGCCATAAGCGTTCATCAGCACGGGAAAATCGTAACCGGTATTTTCAAACAGCAATGCTTTACCGCCACCGGGTTGCTTGCTTATGCGGTCGGTTATCTCCGCCATTTCCAGTTTGGGGTCAACATAAGTTTTAATACGAAGCAACTCCCCTTCTTTTTCCAGTCTTTCAATAAAATGCTGCTGATTGCGGTAAGCCATTTTCAAAAATTGATAATCAAAGTTAGTAGTGAAA
Organism: uncultured Chitinophaga sp.; assembly: GCA_964444975.1. Classification (GTDB taxonomy): domain Bacteria; phylum Bacteroidota; class Bacteroidia; order Chitinophagales; family Chitinophagaceae; genus VBAS01. The sequence goes on from CAYUJD010000008.1 coordinate 5,242, forward strand.
TGTGAGAAAGGAGTCAGTAGTCAGAACTCAGAGCACGGAATTCAGGGCCAGTAGTTATGAATTAAACTTACAGCGGCACGGAAGGACAGCCATATCTACTTTTTTTACCGGAATATTTATATCCCCTGACGCCACCTCCACCGCCACTTATCGATGGCCTGAATGTAAGATGGAGCCCGGTGAAATAATAAACGTCTTTTTGCCTTGAACTTCCCCGCTGGGTATTCTTGTTGGGAAATACCGGGTTGCCGCCGGGCACCTCGTCGCCGCGGTATGAAAAATCTACGGCAGTTTGGCCTCTTGCATTCAGCAGGTCGTTATAGTCAGGGTAGGAAGTGCTGACATCATCAAGGTAATCAGTAAAAAGTTTGCGCAGGCCGAATTCAATTCCGAGCCGCAGGTTTTCAGTAAGGGCAAACCGTATGCCCCCGCCAAAGGGAATGGCTGGCTGCCAGAGAGAATAATTTTTTTTCTCCGGGTAAATACCTTGTCCTTCTGTGCTCAGCGGTTTCAGAAAATATTTTTGGCCAGTAGAATCGTACGTATAAGGATCGAAATGAAAAACTGCCAGGCCGGCAAAAGCATAGGGCGAAAATCCCGTTTCATTCAGCTTGAAAATAAAATACTCGCCAGCCACACTGAATTCTGATACGGCCGATTCAAACTGCAGGTTTCGCAAGCGCAGATTTTGTTTTTCGCTGTGTGTATCGCTGCCATTCACCCTGGCAAAACTATAGGCTCCGCGAAGCAGCAGACGGTCAAACAATTCGTAATGCACCGTGCCACCGATAAACCCATTGGTGATGCGGCGGGGATAGAGTTTATCAAGCAAATCGCCGTTGTAATTGGCCAGCCCGCCGGCAATGCCGATATGTATCCGCTGTGCGGAAAGTTGTATGATGGAGAAAAAAAATAACAGGAATAAATAAATTGATTTCAAGCTGCGGGTTTGCTTTTCTGTCGCAAAAATAAGGCCTGAATGCGGAAAGCTGCTCTGAACGGGTGAAGGAAGCCACGAAATAAAATGATTTTATTTAACGATGAAAGCTGACACCCAGACCGGGTAAACCAGAATAAATGATGCGGCCGTAATCATATCTTATTCCTGTAGCTATATCTTCAGCCAGCAGCAGGGGCCCGTCCATATCAGCATAATCGAGCAGTGGAAGCAAATGAGCAATAGCGGCCGTGCCGATAGTGGTTTCGCACATGCATCCCACCATCACCTGCATGCCAAGTTCCCTTGCTCTTTTTATCATACGCCGCGCAGGCGTGATGCCGCTGCATTTGGTCAGTTTAATATTGATGCCATGAAAATAGCCGTGACATTTGTCAACGTCGTTTTCAGATACACAACTTTCGTCGGCAAACAGGGGCAAAGGCGATTTTTCAAAAAGCAATTTCATGCCTTCCCAATTGTCTTTTGCAAGCGGCTGTTCCACCAGCTCCACGCCCATCGCTTTCAGCAACGGTATTTTCTGCAATGCTTCTTCTACCGTCCAGCCGGCATTGGCATCAACACGGATGACAGAATTGCCGTGCTGCCGTAAAGCTTTCACCATTTCAATATCGTTTTCAGCACCTACTTTTACTTTATAAACAGGCCAGGGCTTCTCCTTCATCTTTTCTACCATTTTTTCAATAGTATCAATACCGATGGTGTAATCGGTAACCGGGTTATTGGAAATATCAAGTTTCCAAAGCTCATACAATGGTTTACCTTTCATTTTTCCATACAGATCCCAGGCAGCGATATCCAGTGCACACACAAGAAAGGGATTACCGGGAAAAAGATGATGCAGGTAATGCCAGAAACGCTCCGGTTCAGTGAAAGCAAATTTTTCAATAAAAGATTTTTTTGCTTCCAGGTCGGCCATCATTTTTTCCACTGTGATGTTGTAATACCTGATTGCCGGCGCTTCGCCATAACCTTTAATGCCGAATTGCTCCAGCGCCACCACCAGCGTGGGCTGATGTGTTTTAGTGCCCCGTGAAATGGTGAAGGGAGAACGGAAAGGAAGATGGAAAGAGTAAGCGGTGATTTTCATCAGGAGAAAAATTGCGGAATCAAACCCGGGAAATTATATAGCAAATGCTCAATGATTAATTTTCAATATTCAGTTAAGAATTTCTTTTGAATTGTGAATTAATAATATGTGATGAATATTAAACATCTTATGAACTTTTACCTGCCGGAATGAACTATATATCCCTTTAGTTCCTTATTAAATTCATCTTCCTTCAGCAAATCATCCAGCAGCAGGTGCATGCGGTATTTCCATTGGTTATCGGGATCGGCAGGCACATTTATTCTTTCTTCATGCGGATTTCCGCGGCGCAGTTTTTCACTCATACCCAGCAGATCCTGCAGCTGGAATATGCTCCACATAGCCGGCGAATAAAGGTGCTGCAGCACAATAGCCCGGTTAATCCACGGCTCGCAATAGTAGGGCGGCTCACCCTGCTGGCCAAGCACCTGATTATAAAATGATGTAATGCGTGGTTTATCTTCTTCCCACCAGCCGCGGATAGTGCTCATGTCGTGAGTGGATGGCGTAATAACCGAGAGGTAAGGTGCATTGTCGGGATGAAAAAATTCTGCTTCCGCTTTTTTGGGCATGCGCTGTATTTCGAGGCTGAGTATGCCCAGCTGCTTCATTACATCGGGCACACAATGCGGCACCATACCCAGGTCTTCGCCGCAAATGAGCATATTGGTGGCCCGCTTCATGTAGGGCAGCTTGTGCATGGCCTCTTGCTTCCAGAAATCATCCTGCCGCCGGTAAAAATAATCTATGTACAAATTGTAGACCTTGTGTTTTTGTTCATTATCCAGGTGGCGGAAGGAAATAGTTTTATCCATCGCAATACGGAAATGAAACTGACGGCCTTCTGATGCCGGTTCTTCAAACAGCAGCACATTTGAAACCAGGTGAAACAAACCAGCTTGCAGCATTTCATTCTCCCGGGTTTTTTCCCGACCGGAAAAAAGGCAGTCCACTTTTTTTTGCGTTTCATATTCCGGCCGCAGGTCGTAAAGGCCGTATTCTTTCCTGGTTAGAAACTCTGCTTTTACTTTCCCGGCCAGTTCGCCGAACAGTTCATGCAGCACTTCATCATTAATATACGGTTTACAAAAACGTTCATAATCGAACCAGATGCCCCGTTCGCCGAACTCGTTCACATGTACGGGTATGGCAGGCACAAAATGGCCCATCACTCCTTCCACCGCATGCACGGGTATGCTCCAGATACGAAAGAATCCAAGAATATGATCAATGCGGAAGGCATCGAAGTAATTGCTCATTTGTTCGAAGCGGCGGCGCCACCATTCAAAATGGTTTTCCTGCATTTTTTTCCAGTTGTAGGTGGGAAAACCCCAGTTTTGGCCTTTGATGGCAAAATCATCAGGTGGTGCGCCGGCCTGCCAATCCAGGTGAAACAAATCGGGGTCAACCCAGGTATCGCTGCCATAGCGGTAAACACCGATGGGTATATCACCTTTGAGCACCACGCCTTTTTTATGTACATATTCAGCCGCATCATTCAGCTGGCAGTGCAGGTGGTACTGAACAAAATAATGAAAGGCAATTTCATTATACGCAGCTGAATCTTTGCCGGATAGTTTCTCAATTTCTTTTTTATTGTAAACCGAACAGGTCTGCCACTTGCTGAAGTCAGCCGTACCGTATTTATCTCTCAGGTAGCAAAATGCGGCATAGGGCAGCAGCCAGTATTTATTATTTTCAAAAAAATTTTTGTATTCTTTTTCCCGGAAACAATCTGCAGCAGCCTGGCTGTAAATTTCCTTCAGCACAACCATCTTGGTATTCAGCACATCCACATAATCCATATCGGGCAGGGCATTCAGTTTTTTTTGGTTGGTGGAAAATGATTTTACAATCGCTGCATATTTTTTCCCGGCTACCGCTTCCAGGTTGATGTAAAGAGGATGCAAAGCAAATGCGGAAATGGCGGCATAGGGATAGGAATCGCTCCAGTTGTGACTTGCTGTAGTATCATTTACCGGTAAAATCTGAATCAGCTTCAGGCCGGTTAGCTTTGCCCAGTCGGCAAGCAGTTTCAGATCAGTGAATTCGCCGGTACCGAAACTTTTTTTGCTGCGCAAGCTGAAAACAGGAATGGCCACACCTGCTCCTTTCCAGGTATTGTTTGGCAAATGCACAAACCCATCATGCAGAATTACCTGCTTCTTTTTTTCCGGCACGTCAAACAGCATCCGGTTATTGCCATCTTCAAAGCGAACAATTTTTTTATCCTTTTTATTGTAAACAGCATATTTATATGCTACCGGAAAAATTTCACCTGATAAATCCAGCCGGCAAGTCCACCAGTTTCCTTCTTTTACCAGTAATACGGGCTTTGTCATAGACCATTCGCCAAGTGATTTTGCGCTTCCGCCGATGCCGATACATTCATTTTTACCAAGCAGCGGTGCTTTTACTTTAAAGATGTGAGTACAATCATTCTGCAGTTTTTCAAAGTGTTTTGCACCTGTATGTTTCAAAAGGATTTCACTAAAGGGAGCAGTGTAAAAAGCATTTTCGTATTCGCCGGCATGGTTCCAGGTATCAATTACATGAATTTCACGGGTGCCATGCTGTGGCAAATGAACCACTCTGTCGTCGCCGGCTTCAGGAATTATTTCCCCATCGGCATTGCGAAGGATATATTTATAATTGAATGAAGCGGCTTTGTTTTTGTTAATTTTAATGCTGGTCATCCAAAACTCATTGTTCAAATAAGTCATGGGTATGGCGTCTTTTATCAGGTCGGTTCCCAATTCACCATTATCGCTGATCCATAACGATTGGCCAAAAGAAGTAGTGAAACGCAAATAAAACTGTACTCTCATAAGTTGGTCAGGTGCCCTGCGAAATATTCATCTGGCATAATAAGGATTCAAATGGGTGAGGTCTCCTTATTTTGCTGTGTATTACAGACACATTGGAACGAAAATAGTAAAAAACTCAATTGGAAAAGCCGATTTTTAATCAGCCAATGAAATAATGGCTATAAACCAATGCCTCATGGGTAATTATCATTCAAAGTGGAACAGGCTATTTTATTTTTTTCTCGGGCTGTTTATTGCCGGCAGCTTTTCAATGAAATGGATAGAAAACGACCTGGTGTATAACGGCGATAAGATTTCCATTTTTGGCCTGGAACTTTTTTACAAACCGGAAAAAATAATGCTGATTTTCTCGGGCATTGATGATAAGGTAAAAACCATTCTCGGTTATCACCTGAGCTTTGATTTTGTTTTTATGGCCGGTTGTTATCCCGGCATTGCATGTCTGTGCATGATGGCAGGGGAAAAAGTGAAAAATAAAAATGCAAAAATTTTTTTACGCCTGCTTGCCTGCTTTCCGTTGCTTGCCTGGGCATTTGATGTGGTGGAAAATTATTACCTGCTTAAATGGCTTGCCACCCCGGTTATCGGTCCTGAATTTGGTTTTTACCACGCTGTGGTTTACAGTAAATGGATACTTGCCCTTTCAGGGTTTTTCTTTGCGGCAGGATGGTTGCTTATTATTTATTTAAAAAAGAAAACCCGCCATCCAAAATCTGCAATCTGAAATTGATTCCCCTTCCCTATTTTTGCAGCAAATCTTTACAATGGAGCAGCAAAAAAACTCTACAACAGTCTGGTGGCTGATATTTATAGCTTCAGCAGCGGGCATGGGATATGCCATTTACAGTCATTGGGAATGGCTTACGCTGATACTGCCGTTCCTCACCACTTCATTTGTAAAAGCAACAAGGATAATCTGATTTTCCCAGAAATGAATTATTTTCAAAAGCCATCCCGCACTCAGCGGGATGGCTTTCTCTTTTCATCAGCTCATATTCCAGCGGCGCATCATGTCGCTGGCTGAACGGGCCTGCCTGTGGTGGCGCCACATTTCCTGAACGGTAAATGGCTTGCAGTTTTTTTCGTCAGAAGTTCCGGCCGTTTCTTTCTTTGCCTGGCCATGCTCCCGGTAATGACCGGGATGATTTTTGTTTTCTTCTTTTAATTGTTCACGTACGGGCATAACAATGCTCTTCATAAATCCTCCTTTATTTTGTCTGTCGGTTAACAATCGTCTGAGCTCTTTGTGAAGTAAGAAAACCAGGGAAATTAAATAGGACTGGTTAGGTTACGTTCTCTGAAGTATCGGGTACTTTGCTCAGTTTTGCGTTGCAAAGATATAGCGGCATCGCTTAGCAAACAAATGAAAGAAGCATGATTTTGATAAACGGATGTTTGTGGCAGGCATTACATGATACAATACAATTGTTTGGACCGGGGTCATTTTTTTTTTAAAAAAAATTCATAAGTGAACCGGGTTACCTTCTTTAGATCCCGGTATACATTGTTTTTTCTGTATGATAAGTCGTAATCAAAAAAAAGGTTGCCGGATTTTCATTGGCGGCAACCAGGTTTATCTTCTCCTGCGGACATGCTTTAATACCTGATTTCATTCATTTTGGCAAGTTTCAAAATCACATTATTCAGGCGCTGTTTATAAGCTACATCAAAGCCCATAATGCCTTCGGCCTCATTTCCGCTTTTGGTATTATTAAGATCGGTAATCAGCATCTGAATTTTCGAATCGTCTTTCACCGGCAGCCACATTACTTTCTTTTCCAGTATCTGGATATAGCTTTGATAAAAATCATTCTGGATAAGTACAAAGTCATTGGTGTACTTTTTAAACTGAACCACCAGGTCAAATACAGAATAAGCATTAATGATAAGTTTTTTAATGGTTTCATCGGTATTTTTTATCTTGAAATCAAAATCTTTGTTTCCCATTTTATCGTATTCAAATAGTTTATTCACCTGGGCCGCCAGCACTACTTTGAAATCAATACCGGAATTTTCAATTTCCTGTTTCAGGGCATATAAATTTTCGATATAATCCTTATGTTGCACCCCGTGCTGGTAAATGGCATTTTGAAACCGGCTGTTCACTTTATCCAGTTCAGAATAAAATTCAATATAGGGTACCAGCACATTTTTAATTTTACCAAGCACCTCTTTGCCGACGGGATTCACTGATTCTATGCTCATTTCACCTTTCTTCTCCATCCGGGGCTTGAAAATGGTAAAAGAGGAAACCATCGAAAGCACGTTGGAAATAATATTTAAGGGAGGAAAGGTCGTCTTGAGGTTATCAACAAGATTGCCAATAGAACCGGTTAAGCGTTGCTTATCGGGTTCGGGAATCGGTAAGGTTGTAATATTTTCTTCAACGCTTTTGATAATGACATCCAGTAACTGAAATCCCAGCGCATTGCTGGAAGGGTTATTCATGTCAAGCACCAGCTTATAAAAAATATTCTGCGAACGGGCCGATTGTATCTGCAGCGTACCGGCATAAAGTTCCTGTATAATATCGAGCCCCCTGAGTATTAACTGGTAGTTCCTTAGAAACCTTCCTTTTTCAGTCTCCTCATCTTTAATTTTCAGGTTATTCACCGTTTCCTTCAGCGCCATAAGATCTTTGGTGAGTTCAACTGATATCGTATCAACTTCAAAATTCAGTTTTTGTTCTGATTCTACATTTCTGGGATCCTGTGCTGTTATATCTGTTAGTAACAGACCAAACAGAGTACAGAATAATAAAAAGTTTTTCATTTTATTTTCGTTTTATTCCGGCTCTCCCGGATACGGTTAAAGTGTTTTTCATCAAAAAAATCATAATGGCTACCCGGCAGCAATCAGGCACCAGTGGTGGCGAATGGATAAACAGATCCGGCATATAACATTCAAGAAAAGAAACCCGCAGGTGATTAAGAATACCCACTATTACATTTTTGTGATTTTTTAGCCCCGGAATGATTTCAGCCCCTTTCGCAATTACACACATAAAAGATACACTGAAAGTGAAACAAAAACTTAATCACTTTCCTGGGTAGTTTATATGTTCATACGGTCAAAGCAGTACACAAAAATTTTTAAACTTTCCCTGCCTGGATGCTTAAACTTAGTTGTTCCTGCAATTGTAATTTTAGCCTACACCTCCCCTCACAGCACTGAAAATAAATCCCGGTAATATTCCCGGTTTACAGCACATTATTTTCAGTTCCAGTTACTATTTCAATTTACCTCAACCTTGATAACACAGGTATCCAAAATCTCCGTTTCCCAAACTCTCTTATTTATCAGTGTCAGCGTTTCTTCCCCTTTATTTATTGCCTTAAAATGAAGAATCTGGTGACCCGGCAGCCCGGGCGTAGGTTGTTTCGTATCAGGTCTTATGAATTTTAAACTATCCGCATCAATAAGCTGCAAAAGCTGAGATGAGCCTTTAAGCAACCACTGATACCCGGAACCCGGTACTGCTTCCAGTTTTATTTCAACAATGGAACCGACTACTGTTTTAAAATTATCCTGGCATCCTTCAATTTTAAGAGTGTCAGCCAGGGGAATACTCTGATTGATGGGAACTTTTTTGTTTTTATTATTGCAGGTAATAAATACAGCAATAACAAATAAACTGATAATACAATATCGTTCGGCTAAATAGGCACTCATAGCTTCAGGTTATCCATATTTACAATGTGACGACGAACATTTTATTTATCAGCAATCAAGCGTATGGATGAACCCAATAATTGTAAAATCCTATGTTACAATTCCAGTAATTGACCCAGGCATAACCACCAAATCCCCATCCGGTACCCCATGAATTTTTAATTAGCCAGGCTTTATAAGGCTCATACCAGCCAATAATAATTACAGCGTGGTCAATATTATTTGCACCACCCTGGTTCGGATAGCCATTGTATACTCCGCCTGAATAACTATAGAATGTGCTGAGGCCTGCCCTCATATAAGTAGTCACTGCACCATAAATGGTGATGTAATACTTGATCCATTCAATCCGGTAGGTATTGTTCCAGTAAACCGATCCCCATGTGTAGGCTCTCTTATAAACACCCCTGTTTGTATAGGAAGGCCCGCTGGTAGCGGTATAAGGATACGAACCCTCACTGGCAACCCCGTGGCATTGCAGATAACTGATAGCACAGTCTGACCAGCCGCCACCACAACTACCGCAATCAGAGCTAGCGCAAAATACATTTTTTGAATTTGCCAATACATCTTGTTCTGATACATCAGGAGATGAACCATAAAAATACCGATACGTATGTTCGAAAGCGGCGCTGGCGGCAAATGCCCAGCAGCTGCCACAACCACCCTGGTTTCTTGTCGGTACTAATGCGTAAGTGGCCCAAAAGTAAGAATCAGTCCAGGATGCGCCTACACCTGTGGTAGAAGATCCTGGTTGCTTGTTACCACCTTTACCACCTGCATCAAAATTAGCACCTGAAACTTTTCTATCAGCCTGCAACTTATCGGATATCTCTTTCTCATTCTTTTTATTCTCTTCGTTTTGCTTATTTGCTTCCGTTTCAGTAGGCGCTCCGCTGCCTAGACCCAATAAACTTTTCTTATCTTCCACATTATTCACATCCGGGTTGGCTGAAATATCAAATGATGCGTCTTTAATATTTTTAAATTCGGCATTAGCCTTATCAAATTCCTGTTTACCTTTTCCACTCAGCTTTTTTTCCTCCTGGTCTTTCTGTCCTTGTGTTTTTTTGCCCTTTGCACCATCTTCATTGGGTTTTCCTTGTGAAAATCCATAAAGACAAGCGAAGCTGATTAATATTATTAGAATTGATCTTAGTTTCATATAAATATTTTTAATTGGTTAAAAAAAACTCGAAACCTGATACGAAACAACGCTTCAGTAAAGATTGATACTGATTTTTGTTATTATTTGCCTGCTGCAGATCCGGGGATACTGGTCATTGCAGGCACAACTTGTCTGGTGGAAGCATACTTAACTGGTTTTAGAATTTTATTATTTCATTAATACCGAAACGAAACCAGGATTTTTTCGCTGACATTAAACTTTATACACTCTTCGACTGCAAATAGCAGAATAGAGCATTACTGCATTTTCTGCTTGTCAAAAAATGCTCCTGTGCTGCTAATCAGGTAGGCTTAATCTCTTTTTTCAACTTTTGCAGCCGGGAATAACACCTTTTAAAGTTTTTTCTTCCGAACTGCAATGTTTTACATGGTCATTTCCACCCGTTGGTTTGTTACAACTAATTTTTTTTAATCATGGGGAGAGGGTTATTCAGGTAGTAAGTAAAACGAAGTAGAACTTCACAGCATTTTAAAGGTAAGTCTATTTTAAAAACCACCAAAAAAAAGTTAATCTAACCATGGGACTAACTAAAGTTATTTTTTTCGGAAAGTATAAAAAAATATATTTCTCCGAGATGGCATGAATACTGGTTCCGTAAAACGTATTTGAACATATTTAAAATGTCGCTGACATTTAAAAGCAGGAAAAAAGCCTCCACATTTTTGTGAAGGCTTTTATTATTTTTTATTTTATTCCGCTTCTTACTTCACTTCCTCAAATGGCACATCCTGCACATTTTCGGCTCCATCGCCACCAGTTTTTTGCTGCTTACCGCTATCGGCGTCGCCTGGCTGTTGTGCACCGGCCTGTTGCTGTGCATTGTAAATATCCTGGCTGGCAGCCGTCCACGCATTGTTCAGCTCAGTCATGCTGGTTTCAATGGCCGCTAGATCCTGCGCCTTATGTGCTTCCCTCAACTTGCTGGCCGCAGTTTCGATGACCGTCTTTTTATCAGCCGGAATTTTTTCACCGTATTCCTTCAGTTGCTTTTCTGTCTGGAACACCAGGCTGTCGGCCATGTTCAGCTTATCCACCTTTTCTTTGGCGGCTTTATCGGCGGCTTCGTTCATTTTTGCTTCGTTCTTCATCTTTTCAATCTCATCCTTGGTAAGACCGCTGCCGGCTTCAATGCGTATTTTCTGTTCTTTGCCTGTGCCTTTGTCTTTTGCCGTCACATGCAGTATGCCGTTGGCATCAATGTCGAAAATCACTTCAATCTGCGGCACTCCTCTCGGTGCAGGTGGAATACCGTCGAGGTTAAAAATTCCGAGACTCTTGTTGTCTTTTGCCATACTGCGTTCGCCCTGCAACACATGAATCTGCACACCGGGCTGGTTATCGCTGGCCGTTGAAAAAATCTCGGACTTTTTTGTCGGTATAGTCGTATTGCTGGGTATCAGCGTGGTCATCACCCCGCCCAGGGTTTCAATGCCGAGGCTAAGAGGTGTTACATCCAGCAACAGCACATCCTTCACTTCGCCGGTGAGTACGGCACCCTGGATGGCAGCGCCTACAGCCACCACTTCATCGGGATTCACTCCCTTATGTGGTTTTTTACCAAAAAATTTCTCTACCAACTCCTGCACTTTGGGTATGCGGGTGCTGCCACCCACCAGTATCACTTCATCAATCTGCGATGTGCTCATGCCTGCATCTTTCAATGCCTGCTCACAGGGCTTCAGGCAGCGGTTAAACAGGTTGTCTGCCAACTGTTCAAACTTTGCCCGGCTCAGTTTTTTCACCAGGTGCTTGGGCACGCCATCTACAGCTGTTATGTAAGGGAGATTAATTTCAGTTTCTGACGATGAGCTCAGCTCAATCTTTGCTTTTTCAGCAGCCTCCTTCAGGCGCTGCAGGGCCATCGGGTCTTTGCGCAGGTCAATGGCTTCATCCTTTTTAAATTCTTCGGCCAGCCAGTCCATCACCACTTTATCAAAGTCATCGCCGCCGAGGTGTGTATCGCCATTAGTACTCTTCACTTCAAACACACCTTCGCCCAGCTCAAGTATTGAAATATCAAATGTGCCGCCACCAAGGTCGAAAACGGCAATTTTCTGATCATGCTTTCCTTTGTCAAGGCCATAAGCAAGCGCTGCAGCTGTAGGCTCGTTCACTATACGACGAACATTCAGCCCGGCTATCTCACCAGCTTCTTTCGTAGCCTGGCGCTGTGCATCGTTGAAGTAAGCGGGCACGGTAATCACGGCCTCATGCACCTCGTGGCCAAGATAATCTTCAGCCGTTTTTTTCATTTTTTGCAGCACCATAGCCGAAATTTCCTGCGGTGTATAATGCCGGCCTTCAATGTCAATTCGTACGGTATTATTGTCACCTTTTACCACCTTATAGCTCCAGTGGGTCATTTCTTCGGTCACCTCATCGTGTCGGCGTCCCATAAAACGCTTTACACTCATGATGGTGTTTTGCGGGTTGGTGATGGCCTGGCGCTTGGCGGGGTCACCCACTTTGCGTTCGCCATTTTTAAGAAAAGCCACTACAGATGGCGTAGTCCGCCGGCCTTCGTCATTCGCAATCACTACGGGTTCGCTGCCTTCCATTACTGCCACACAGCTATTGGTAGTGCCAAGGTCTATTCCTATAATCTTTGCCATATAAAATTGATTTTAAAGAGTTCAGTATTGATAGTCAATGATAGTGCCATCTGTGAGTTTAGTGCAAAATTGGCAGATAGTAAAAGTCATCTTAAAAGTAATTCCAGACCACAGATTTCACAGGTTAAGCAAACAGATTGCACCGCTTTTATTCTAAAATATGAGAAATCTGTGAAATAAAATTTGTGTAATCAGTGGTTAATTGGGGTTAAAGTGACTTTTGAGATAGCTTGTAGTTTTTGGTTTATAGTTTTTAGTTTGTCGTTAATATTCCTGACCAAATTTTTGATTGGTCCCCCGTCGGACCGGGTCATCCGGCCAGGCTTTCTTTATTTAGCCTTCGGAAAATTCTTGATCACAACCGCTAAAGGGCAACAATAAAACCCCTGAAATGCCTAACTTCAAACCACAACTATAATTAATAAATGGAATGGCTATGGATTATACTCGGAATTATCTTATGTCTGGTAGCCATTGCCGGCAGCCTGCTGCCGCTGCTTCCGGGGCCACCCATAGCTTTTCTCGGTTTGCTGCTGCAGCAGTTGCGAAGCCCTTCGGCATTTGAAACCAGTTTTCTTTTATTGTTTGCCGGCCTGGTAGTTATTACACTTGTGCTCGACTACCTGATACCCATCTGGGGCACCAAAAAATTTGGCGGCACCAAATATGGCGCATGGGGCTGTACGCTGGGTTTCCTGGCCGCCTTCTGGCTGGGGCCATGGGGTGTTATCATCGGGCCGTTTGCCGGCGCATTTATCGGCGAGATGTTGGCCAGCCAGGATTCAAAAAAATCATTAAAAGCTGCTTTTGGCTCCTTTGTGGGTTTTTTGATGGGTTCCTTTTTAAAATTAGTAGTCTGTTTCTTCATGCTTTTTTATATCATCAAAAGCATTTAGCAATTTTCGATAAATGCCGCCAATTGCAGATATTTACTTTTGGAAAAAATGAACCGGTATGCCTGCTTCTATTTCTGAAAAATTGAAAATAAAAACCGGCGATACGCTGCTTACCCTGAATGCTCCCGCTGATTTTAAAAAAAAACTTAAAGGCTTGCCACCCGGTGTAAAAATTACCGACACTGCCAAAGACTATAACCAGCTTCACTGGTTTGTAATGAACCGGGCGCAACTGGAAAAAGAAATGAGCCGGATGATGAAACTGCTGAAGCCCGGCGTGATTGTGTGGGTGTATTACCCCAAAGGCACATCAAAAATTCAGACCGACCTGACAAGAGACAAAGGCTGGGACTGCCTGATGGCCGAAAACGATAAACTGACATGGATCAGCCTGATTTCTTTTGACAATACCTGGAGCACATTCGGCATACGGGCAAAAACTGAAGCCGACAAAGTGAAAGAAGCACAACCAAGACCTGAACGTGAAATTTTCAAATGGGTGAACCCGCAGACAAAAGAAGTGAAACTACCGGATGACCTGGCAACTATTTTAAAAAAGAATAAAAAACAGGCTGAGTTTTTCAAAACCCTTTCGTTTACCAACAAAAAAGAATACATCGAATGGGTGGTTTCCGCCAAACAAGAGAAAACAAGAACGGAAAGAATAAAAGAAACATTGGCAAGGCTGGGTAAAGGATGGAAGAACCCCCGGAATATTTAGCTAAGAGTTTAAAGAGAGGAAAGAGAAAAGTAGGAAAGTAAAAGGGATAAAAGCATACAATCGGCAATGGGCAGGAAGCAAAAAATGAAACAGGCTGCCTGCAATAACCTGCAACCAACCTGGGCCCGGAATGTTCGGGGCCTCGGAGGGCTTACCAGGAACCAGCAACCAGCAACTCATGAACCTGACTAACGATACCTACTTACGGCTAGTGAACGCCAAACTCTTTATTGATGAAAACTATCATGAGCCGATTGACCTGGATGTGGTGTCGCGGAAAGCTTTTATTTCAAAATTTCATTTTCACCGGCTGTTCCGGCGCATTTACCGCAAAACACCGCATGAATATCTTACACGCAAACGGCTGGAAAAAGCCAAAGACCTGCTGGCCGAAAACAAACCCGTGACAGAAGTGTGTAACGAAGTAGGTTTTGAAAGCATCGGTTCCTTCAGCGCCTTATTTAAAAAAGAAATCGGCTTTGCTCCTACGTACTACCGCAATATGGCCTGGCTGAAAAAACAGGAAGCCAAACAACAGCCGAAAAAATTTATCCCGCATTGTTTTATTGATTCGTATAAGCTGGACCAGTAACCCGCAATCAGGGAGTTACTGATTGCTGATTACATTTCATTTTTTATTACAAGTCATCTCAAAAGTATTTTCAGACCACAGATTGCACAAGATAAGCAAACGGATTGCACCGCTTTTATTCTAAAATCTGAGAAATCAGTGAAATAATATCCGTGTAATCAGTGGTTAATTGGGGTTAAAGTGACTTTTGAGATAGCTTATAAAAGCAAGATTGGATAAGACATTTGCAAGTGCAGGCTTTATTTTTACTTTCTAAAAATTATTTTATGGTTACGAAACTTTCCCACACTTCCATCTTTGTCAGTGACCAGAACAAGGCCTACGATTTTTATGTAACCAAACTCGGTTTCAAAGTAAATACCGATGCCACAATGGACAATGGCTTTCGCTGGCTGACAGTGAACCCGCCGGAACAGCCCGACCTGGAAATCGTTTTATTTCCTGTAAATGGAGTCAATGGTTTTGAAGAAGATGTAAACAAGGCGCTTAATTTTCTGCTTGAAAAAGGCGTGATGGGCGCCGGCGCCATGTACACTTCTGACTGCCGCGCCACTTATGAAGAGCTGAAGGCAAAAGGCGTCGTGTTTAAATCGGAGCCCAAAGAACAGTTTTATGGCATCGAAGCCATCATCACCGACGGGTGCGGCAACTGGTTCAGCATGACGCAGCCTAAAGAAATGTAAAACCCGGGAATACGAAGTAGTACTCCGCAATTCCTTTTCCGCTCATTCGTTATTTTAGCGGCATCTATGGACCTGAACGGAAAAGGAATACTGAGCCTGTTGATTTTAACAGCGACGTTTGCCTCCTGTTCAAAAAAAATTATTCCTGACAAACCTTTTCTTTCAAAAACAAATTTCCGCCTGGACTCGCTGCCAGAGTCGGAAATGAATGTGCCTATACAGGTAAATCTGAAACCGCTGTACCGGCTCGCTGAAAAAAATGTGGACACGGTTTTTACTTCGCCCAACTGGCCCGACGACTGGATAACGCCGGATTGCGCCAACCGCTACAAATATCATTTCCGGCGCGGGCCCCTGCAGATCACTGCTTCGGGCAATTCGATGAACATCGGTTTTACCGGTTATTATAAAATCATCGGCAGCACCCGGGCATGCATCGGCGGCACGGTGCTTTCGCCATGGACGCCGCCCTGCCGGTGCGGATTTGATGAAGACGAACGACGGGTGCGGGTTGATTTTACAAACAGCATAACCCTGTTGCCTGATTATAAAATCAAACTGACCATTAAAAGACAAGAACCTCAGCCCCTTGATAAATGTACCGTTTGTTTTTTCGGCGCCGACATAACCGGCCAGGTGATGAGTGGCCTGAAGGACGAACTGGACCTGGCAAAAAAAGCAATGGAGAATTCCTTGGGTGTTGTGGATATGAAACCGCAGGTGCAGCATATCTGGAACAGGCTTTCAGCCCCCTACAATATTTACAACCTGGGATGGCTGCAGATTAATCCGCAAAAAATAAAAGTGAATTCACTTTTTGCCCGCAACGATACGCTGAACATCTTTTTAGGTATGACGGCAAGACCATTAATCCGTTTTGAGAAACCGCAGGAACTGCTCACCCTGGTTCCGAACCTGGATAATTCAATTGCCCGTCCGGGCTTCACCATTTTTCTTGATGCGGTGCTGAATTACGATTCACTCAACAATATTCTGAACAGCCAGATCAAAGGGAAGCAATTTGATTTTGAAAAAGGGAAAACAAAAAAAAATATTGTGGTGCAGGATTGCCGTATCTATGGTTCGGGCAACGAAAAACTTATCATCAAGATGAGTTTTAGTGGCAGCAACGAGGGTATCGCCTGGTTCACCGGCAGGCCGCATTACGATGAAAACAGCCGCATGATTGAAATTCGGGAAATTGATTTTGACATAAAAACAAAAAACCTGTTGCTGAAAACAGCCGACTGGCTTTTCAACCGCCGCATCACAAATGAACTAAGCCGTGCTGCAAGGTTTGATCTTTCAAACTACGTGGACACCGCAAAAACATTAATCGCCCAACAGCTCAACAAAGAATGGATAAAAGGAGTGAAAAGCACAGGAGTAATAAATGACATGAAAATTGCCGGATTTTATCCTTTGTCCGAATATTTCATTGTACGCTGCCGGGCCGGCGGTGACCTGGCCATCAGCGTAGATTCATTGGACTTAGGCTTCTGACACGTTTGCCTTGAATGCGAACCGCTTTTGTGAAAAATAACTGAAGCTGACCACAAAAAAAGTGGTAGCTATTTTTGCCGGCAGCGGCCACCAGCCAAACACTTCCACAAACAATTTCAGAAAACCATAATTCAGCAGAATGCAGATGAAAACCACCGTCAGGTATTTTGTCATCTGCACCCGCTTCCGCGTGGCTGCCGATTCAGGAAATACCACATAACGCATCAGGAAAAAACCACTGAGAAACGTAACGGGAAAAGTAAACAGGAAAGCCGCGATGTGCGGACTGATGGCAATTGCCCCGATGTAAACAATTTTTTTCTGCAAAATAATATTGTGTGTAAAAGTATAAAGCAGGATATCGAACAGGGTATTGCTGCCGCCACTGGCTGCATAGCGGAAAGTTTGCCTGTCCATCACCTTGCCAAAAAAGGGATAAAAGAAATCAAGCAGCAAAATGATGTGGTCTTTTGCACTGTAAACAATCCGTTTCATGAAGCGACAAAGATACTGGTTGCTTTTGGCCGGTGCAATGGGGATTGAAGTTTTATACCGATTCATTCAGTGATTCTTTGCTTCGGCGGCATTTTATCAACTCATGATGCCCGGAACAGGGAGTTGGTTCGGGAAGCCTTTATCTTGCACATTCTCCTCTTCCACGCAGCCGGAATACGCTATTTTTGCCACCGCCAGAAGAATGGATAACAAAGCAATGAGTACAACAGAAAAAATAAGACGGGTTTCAAAAGAAGCATTGGAAAAACTTTATGGATTAACCATTAATGCAAAAGACATCCAGGTAAATGAAACCAAACCCGAGTTTGAAGGCGACTATACCCTGGTATTGTTTTCTTTTGTAAAACAACTGAAAAAACCGCCGGAGCTATTGGGAAAAGAAATTGGCGAATGGCTGGTAAAAAATCATGCCGGCCTGTTTGCGGCATTCAACGTGATAAAGGGTTTTTTAAACCTCAGCATTGCCGATGCGTACTGGAAAGATTTCCTTCAAACGAATTTTGATGACCCTCATTATGGAAAAAAGAATTCTACCGGCAGAAGAGTGATGGTGGAATACTCCTCTCCCAATACCAACAAACCGCTGCACCTTGGTCATCTCCGGAACAATTTTCTCGGCTGGAGTATTGCCGAAATACTTAAAGCCAACGGTTGTGATGTAGTGAAGACCTGTATCGTGAACGACCGCGGTATTCATATCTGCAAAAGCATGCTGGCATGGACTAAATATGCCAACGGCGCAACACCGCAGTCAACAGGCATCAAAGGCGATCATTTTGTAGGGGATTATTATGTCCTGTTTGAAAATGATCTGAAGACACAAGCCCAGCCGCTGATCGAACAGATTGAGAGAAACGATTTGTCGGCTTTTGCAGGCGAAGAACTGGAGGAACTGAAAATATTAACACGGGTACTGGTAAAAGAAACCGACAAAGAAAAAATTGCCAAAGCAAAAGAACATATAAAAGAGATTGCCCGTAACCATACACCCGTTATGCACGAGGCAAAAGAAATGTTGCGGCAATGGGAAGCCGGCGATAAGGATGTGGTGGAGCTCTGGAAGAAAATGAACGGCTGGGTGTATGGCGGTTTTGATGTAACATACCAGCGCATTGGCAGCGATTTTGAAAAAATTTATTACGAAAGCGATACCTACCTGCTGGGAAAAAACATTGTACAGCAGGGATTGGACAAAAATGTTTTTTTCCGAAAAGATGATGACAGTGTATGGATTGACCTGACCGGCGACGGGCTGGATGAAAAACTGGTAATGCGCAAAGACGGCACGTCGGTTTACATCACGCAGGACATCGGCCTCGCCGAACAGAAGTTTAAAGAATATAAACCCGATGAAAGCATTTACGTGGTGGGTGACGAACAGAATTATCATTTCAAAGTTTTAAAACTGATTGCTGAAAAACTGAAGCTGCCCGGAGCCGGAGGTATATATCACCTGAGCTATGGCATGGTAGAATTGCCCACCGGCCGCATGAAAAGCCGTGAAGGCACCGTGGTGGATGCTGACATCCTGGTGGAGGAAATGATTTCCATTGCCGGCAGGCACACCGAAGAACTGGGCAAGGTGAAAGATTTTTCTGCTGAAGAATTGCACGAACTGTACAACACCCTGGGGCTTGGCGCTTTAAAATTTTTCCTGCTTCGTGTTGACCCGAAAAAGCGAATGATATTTAACCCCGAGGAGTCTATAGATTTTCATGGCTTCACCGGGCCATTTGTGCAATACACACATGCAAGGATTAAGTCAATTTTGAGAAAGGAGTCAGGCGCCAGGAATCAGGAGCCCGGAGCAGGGAACTTGCTTAAATCAGAAAAAGCGCTTATTGTAAAGCTGGAACAATATTCAGCCATTGTAGAACAGGCGGCTGCAGAGCATAATCCGTCCGTAGTTGCTATATACGTTTTTGAGCTGGCGAAAACTTTTAATACTTTTTATACTGGACATTCGGTTCTTCATGCTGAATCGGAAGAAAAGAAACAACTCCGGCTGATGCTGTGCGAAATGACAGCCAATGTGCTTGCTTCCGGTTTGAGCCTGCTGGGTATAAAAGCGCCGGAGAGAATGTAGCAGAATCAGTGCCCGATTTTTTTTTTGCAAATAAAAAACCTCCACGACTGTGCGGAGGTTTCAATTTTTTTTTGAGTAACCATGTTACAGACCCATCTGCATTTTCTTCTGCTTGTATAACGATAAACTCGGGTCCATTTCAATTGCCTTGTCGCATAGTGCTACCCCTTTTTCCTTTTCGCCTTTTTTCTGGTAACTCATGCCAATCATATAAAGACTCTGGGCGTTGGTCTTGTCGTAAGTAAGTACTTTATCCCAATAATCTATAGCCTGCTGGTATTTGCCGGAATAATAATATGCCTCGGCAATCATATTGAGGATATTCAGGTCGCTGGGCTTTTTTACAAGGATGGTATTAAAAATTTTAAGTGCATCGTCTATATTACCTGTATTCAGGTAAGCCACGCCGAGGTTTTCCATGTAATCATCATCTTTTTTATACCCCCTTTCTCCCGCCAGTTGTATATATTTCAGCGCCTCCTTATCGGCATTCATGGCATAGCAGACAAGTCCCAGCTCATATATCCAGTAGTTTTTTGACGTATCGAGGGCAATGGCTCTTTCAAAATGAGGAACAGCGAGCTTATAATTCATCATATCGGTATAACTGCGGCCGATGAGGTAAGGAGCCTCAGCATTCTGCGGATCTTCCTTCTCTGCCATCTGCAGGTATTTTATTGCTTCGCCATAATCATCCCTGTCGTAGTAAATTTTGCCTATATAAAAACTCACTTTCTCATTGGGGTCAGCTTTTTTCAGCCTGGCAGCATACAGCAGGGCATCATCAAACCGCTTGGTATTAAAACAAAGTGTGAGAAGTTGCTTATACAGTGCTGCAGAATTATCTCCCATCTGTTCCAGTTTCTGAAACATTTCTCTTGCCTGTGCATATTTGCGCAGGTCGAGAAGTATCCCTGCTAGCTCGGTGACGATGTGTTTGTCATCGGGTTTAAACTTATAAGCTTTGTCAAGATTTTTCCAAACCTCAAGCCTGCGGCCGGATTCTTTTTCCTGCATTGCTTTATTTAAAAAATAATCCGCACTGTCGGTTTGGGAGAAAGTTGCAAAAGCAACTCCAAGGAATAAGATGGTGAGTAGATATGACTTCATAGGGTCTGTTTGGATTTTATAAATGCGTAGCCTTCAAAAATAATTCGTTATGCCGGGAAATCACAGTATTTCCTTTAATTAATTTTTGCCAGGTAAAATAAACTGCATATTTATTTTAAAACAATGGCTGCAAGCGGGGGCAGATTCAGGGTTAGTTTGTACCATTTATGTTCTTTATCGGTTAGTTCACACCTCAATTCCCCCGGGTTATAAACGATTCCGGCACCCCAATATTTTACTGAGTCAGAATTGAAAATCTCCTTCGTAAATGCCTTGTTCTGAACGTAAATCTCCCAATTATTCCTTACAACCGGCGTCAGGTTCAGTACAATTAAAAGATCATCGGCTTTCTTTTTTCCTTTACGCCTGTAACTGATTACCGACTCAGCCCTGTGGTTCAGGTCCACCCATTCAAATCCATAAATGTTGAACTGATTCTGGTGAAGTGCAGGTTCATTTACAAGAAGCCTGTTCAGGTCAGCTACACAATCTTTCAGCAGGCGGTGACTGTCGTATTGCAGCAAGTGCCAGTCGAGTTCCGATTTATAATTCCATTCGCTTGTTTGACCAAATTCGCCGCCCATAAATAATAATTTGGCACCAGGATGTGTCCACATATAGGTATAAAGGAGGCGCAGGTTGGCAAACTTCTGCCATTCATCGCCGGGCATTTTATACAGCATGGGGCTTTTGCCATGTACCACTTCATCATGGCTTAGCGGCAGCATGAAATTTTCATCATAGTAATACATCATGCTGAATGAAAACTTATCCTGGTGAAACTGCCGGTAGATAGGATCTATTTTAAAATAATCGAGTGTATCGTGCATCCAGCCCATCATCCACTTCATGCCAAACCCCAGGCCGCCCTGCCAGGTAGGTTTGCTTACACCGGGCCAGTCGGTGGCTTCTTCAGCAATGGTTTGCACATCGGGAAAGTCGCGGTAAATAGTTTCGTTCAGGTCTTTTACAAATGCTATGGCCTCGAGGTTGCCATCGCCGCCAAATTCGTTGGGCTCCCACTGTCCGTGTTTTCTTGAGTAATTCAGTTTTAGCATGGATGAAACCGCATCCACACGGATGCCATCAATATGAAACACATCGAACCAGAACCTGGCACTACTGATTAAAAACGATTTTACTTCCCCTCTTTTATAATTAAAAATATAGCTATTCCAGTCGGGGTGAAATCCCTTACGCATATCGGCATATTCAAAAGTATGCGTGCCATCGTACATAAACAGGCCATGGGAATCATAAGGGAAATGCGAAGGCACCCAGTCGAGAATCACCCCGATACCAGCCTGGTGAAATGCATCAATCAGTCGCATCAGGCCCTGCGGATCACCAAATCTTGATGTGGCTGCAAAATAACCGGTGCATTGATAACCCCAGCTGCCATCGAAGGGATGCTCCATCACAGGCATGAACTCCACATGTGTAAATCCCATTTCCTTTACATAAGGAACCAGCCGCTCCCGAATCTGGTCGTACGTATTGTACGACTCTTCATTGTTTTTATCAGGGCGCTGCCAGCTTGTTAGATGCACTTCATATACGCTCCAGGGTGCATCCAGCGAATTGTGCTTTTTTCTGTGCCTCATCCATTCTTCGTCTTGCCATTCATAATACATATCCCAGGTGATGGAAGCGGTAAGCGGACGTTTTTCCCAGAAATTGGCAAACGGATCGCCTTTATCCTGCTCCCGTTTTTTATAACCCACAATATGATACTTGTAAACTTCACCAAGATTAAAGCCGGGAATAAACCCTTCCCAGATGCCGCTTTTGTCCCAGCGGGGATACAATTCGTGCCGGTGCTTTTGCCAGTCGTTGAAATTGCCAACCACGGAAACCGATGTTGCATTCGGCGCCCATACACAGAAGTACATGCCCCACACATCATTTACCTGTATGGAATGCGAGCCGAATGTTTTATACAAAGTATAATGTGTGCCCTGCTGGAAGCTGGACACTTCTTCATCGGTCAGCAATGAGTAGTTCCACACGGGCTTTGTGATATCAACGAAATGCTGTTCTTCATACTTTTTCCGGGCGGGCTTTTTATTGGATTCTGCCAAACCTGTATTTTTCGCAGCCGCATCATGGGGTTTCTTTTTAGTACTCATACTGTAAATTAAAAAGAAAAACTATTTATTTGGCAAAAAGAAAAACGAATCCCTTTAGGTTTACCGGACGACAACATAAAGTTTGAATTAAACCTATAAGGTTTGCCGGGTGGCAAAGGCATCGCTTCAAACCTTATAGGTTTTTTTAAAAAAAATGTAATTTACATCATGCCTGATTATCACAAACAACTTATCCCCGGCCATTCTTATCACATCATCAGTCATGCAGTCGGAAATGAAAAACTTTTCAGGATAGATGATAACTACCGCTTTTCTCTTCAACGATATCAAAAACACGTTAACCCGGTAGTTGATACTTTTGCATTTTGTTTATTGCCAAACCACCTTCATTTTCTTGTCAGGGTTAAAGATTTCAATACTATTGCCCGGCATTTTTCTGAAAAAAAATACAATAAAGAATTTCATCCGGAGATTGTTTCGGATTTTATTATGGAACGATTTTCCAACTGGCTGAACAGTTATACAAAAGCATTTAATAAAATGTTTAACCGGAAAGGCGCCTTATTTATTGATTATTTGCGTCGGGTAGAAGTGGAAGAGTCAACCCAATATACTTCAACCATTTTTTACATACATAAAAATGCAGTACATCATGAGTATTGTAATAAGATAGAGGACTGGAAGTGGTCTTCATATCAGCTAATGCTAAGCCATGCAAAAACCTGGATTTGCAAAGATGAAATTCTGGAATGGTTTGGCGGAATTGAACTATACAAACAGTTTCACCAGCAACCCATAGTTCCAAAAAATGCTGTTATTCTTGAATAGAATAAAACCTATAAGGTTTGCCGGGCGGCAAATGCAGCGCTGCAAACCTTATAGGTTTATCGAAGCTCCATCACCAGCAGGTACTTCCCTCCCAGCGTCAGTGTAGGTTCAAGAGTAAAAACATTTCCCGTGGCCACATCGTACGCTTTTGTAAAATCTTTCATTCTTTCCTGAAATCTTGATAAGTCGATGGTGGATGCCGATGCGTTTGTATTCATTACACACATCACGGTTTGCTTATCGTCATAGCGGAAATAAACATACACGCCGTTTTGCGGCAGGTACTGCATCAGCTTACCGGCTTTAATAGCGGATGAACTTTTGCGGAAGTTGGCAAAGGTTTTTATGTAATTGAACGCTTCGTTTTCCTGCGCTGTTCGTCCTGCCGCTTCAAATTTATTCACCGGGTCGCCGGGCCAGCCGCCGGGAAAATCCCTTCTTACTTCCGCATCGCTGGGATTTTTATAATTCTTCATCAGAATTTCATCGCCGTAATAAATTTGAGGAATGCCACGCATTGTCAGCAGCAACGCCATCCCCATTTTAAACTTCGCCAAATCTTCCCCCACTACGGAACAAAACCTGTCCAGGTCATGATTGTCCAGGAAGATACAGTTGCGCATCGGGTTTTTGTAAAGCAGGTCCTGCGCCAGCACCTGGTAAAGCCTGTTTACACCCTCATTCCATCCGTAAGGCTGGTTCATAGCATCAAGTGCTGCAAACAGAAATGGAAAATCAGTTACACCCTGGCAATTGTGTTTAAAAGGAGCATTGATATTGTTCTGGCAGAAATAAGCGCTGTTGGTTACGCTTTGTACCCAGGCTTCGCCAAACACGGTGAGCTTTGGAAATTCTTTCAGCAAAGCATCATTTACTTTATTCAGAAAAACCGGGTCGCTGTAGAAATAAGTGTCCACCCGCCAGCCGTCAATGCCAAATTCTTCGGTAGCCCAGATGGCATACTGGATAAGAAAATTGGAAACATAGGGATTGCGCTGGTTCAGGTCAACGAGGAAAGGAGTAAACCAGCCATCAACCGAAATTTTTTTATCAATAACCGAGGCATAAGGATCCACCAGCGGCTGGTCTTTGTATGATGTGTTGGTGTATGCCGGCCATTGATTCACCCAATCCTTCATGGGAAGATCACGAAACGACCAATGATCGTTGCCAATATGATTGTACACGGCGTCCTGGATAATCTTCATTCCTTTTGCATGGGCAGCATCCACCAGTTTTTTATAGGCTTCATTTCCTCCTAATCTTCTGTCAACCTGGTACTGGTTGGTAAACGCATAACCATGATAAGTGCTGCGGCTCACTCCGCCCTCCTGGGTGCGGCTCATATCATTTTCCACCACCGGTGTCATCCAGATAGCGGTGACGCCCAGATCTTGCAGGTAGTCGAGATGATTTTGCACACCCAGCAAATCGCCGCCGTGCCGGTCGAAAGGATTGTTGCGATTATGACCCGTGTCACGCATGTCAGCAATAAAATCATTCGATGGGTCGCCATTGCTGAAGCGGTCGGGCATGATGAGGTAAATGAGGTCTTCGGAAGTTACGCCTTTAATTCTTGTTTTGCTGTTTTGGGGGTTACGGGGTTTTAGCTCGTATTCAAAAATTTTGAACGGAATCGCTTCCGGCGATTGCAGGTTGTCAATGCGGAATTTTATTTTTCCCGGTTTGGCTGCGGCACTTATCTGCAGGTCAATAAAAACATAGTTGGGATTCTCGGCTTTGGTTTGCTTCAGAAGTTTTACACCCGGATAAGGTATCATTGAAATTCTTTCCTGCCCCACCCTATCCCGGTGGATCATCAGCTGCAGGTTTTGGTTTTTCATGCCCACCCACCAGTGCGTGGGATAAACATCCTGGGCAAATAAGGAATAAAGAACAAGGAAAAAGGAATAGAGAACAAGGAGAAATTTTTTCATAGCGATTCATTTTAAACAGAACGTTGTTCAAGAATTTCCATTTCTGCAGTAGTCGTCTCATCAGTTTTGCCAAGCTTTTTTTCTTTTATGAAAAAGAAACAAATAAGAGCTGCCAGAATCATCAGGTAGCCGCCCACCTGTACGGCAAGCATGCGGTCATTGTTCAGCATATGATTCATCACCCATTTAAAACCGAGTGAAGCAATGATTTCGGGCAAAACAATAAAGAAATTAAATATGCCCATATAAATTCCAATCTTGCTGGCCGGCAATACGCCACTCAGCATGGCGTAAGGCATTGATAAAATGCTTGCCCATGCAATTCCCACGCCTGTCATACATCCGAACAGCATGTACTTATTGGTTACAAAAGCTACTGTTATAAGACCTGCTGCCCCGGCAAGCAAACAAATTGAGTGAGTCAATTTCCTCCCAAGCCTGTCGGCAATGAAAGGAAGAATGAAGGCAAATGCAAAAGTGACTACATTGTAATAAGACAATGTAAGCCCGGCAAAATCTCTGCCGTCACCAAAGGCGGATTCGGTATCGGATTTAGCTCCAAATACATTGTAAGCAACCGCCACCGAATAATAAAACCACATAAGGAATAAACCCGGCCATGTAAAAAACTGAACAAGGGCAATAATGCGCATACGTGGTGGCATGTTGGCGATAGCAGAAAAAATTTCCCGAACACCCCCCCCAAATCCCTTACGGCTCTCCTTCACTTTTTCTTTATACCCACTATCGGAAGGCGGATATTCTTTTGAAGTAAAAACCGTATAAAGCACAGCGGACAAAAAGAAAAAAGCGCCGATATAAAAAGAGAATTTCACATTATCAGCAATGATCCCTTCTGCAGCGGTATTTTTCAAACTAAACCAGTTGCGCATCAACCACGGCAAGGCAGATGCAATGCTGCCGCCAAGTCCTATCATCAGGCTTTGCATTATAAAACCGCGGTTGAGTTGGCTGTCGGGTAATTTATCGGCAACAAAAGCACGGAAGGGTTCCATGGCCACATTACCGAAAGTGTCGAGTACCCACAATAAACCGGCTGCCATCCATAACACAGGACTGTGCGGCATAAAGACAAGAGCCATGGAACTTAATACTGCTCCGATAAAAAAATAGGGTCTTCTTCTCCCCCACGTTGGGTGCCAGGTTCTGTCGCTCAGGTAACCCACAATAGGCTGAACTATCAAACCAGTCAATGGAGCTGCTAAAAAAAGAAGCGGTATTTCATCAGGATTGGCGCCCAGCACATCGTATATCGGTCCCATGTTAGCCCGTTGCAAATCCCAACCAAACTGAATACCAAAGAAACCAACACTCATGTTGATGATTTCAGAAATTCTGAGTTTTGGCTTTGCACCTGTATAAGCAGTTGACATAACAATCGTATAAAATTATTTCGGAAGATAAGAAGAAATCAGAAGCGAGAAGTCAGAAGTCGGAAGTCAGAAGATGCAAGTCCGGTATTGAAACTACAAATTTTAAAATTACACATCCGACATCCGACATCCGACATCCAACCTCAGTCCTCACGCTTCAGCTGATTACATATCCGTTGGGTATGATGGCCCCCTTCTTTACTACTACTATCCCGTCTTTCACTGTATAGAGCGAGTGATCTTTGTTTTCAAGATGTGGACCACCATTGATGCGTACATCATCGCCGATGCGAACATTTTTATCAATGATGGCATTGCGGATATAACAGCGGTTGCCGATGCCCAGCAGCGGGATGCCTCTGTCCTTTGCCTGGTTTATTTCGGCCAGGGTTTCATAATAATCGCTGCCCATCATGTAAGTGCTCACCAGCGTGGTGCCATGCTCCACTCGGGAGCGGATACCGATAACTGAGTTTTCAATCCGGGATGCATTGATGATGGAACCTTCGGCGACCAGCGTTTTTTCCAGGGTGGTGCCGCTGATTTTTGCCGGCGGCAGCATCCGGCTGCGTGTATAAATAGTCTGGTCGCTGTCGAAAAGATTAAACTGCGGAATATCTTTTGTCAGATCAAGATTGGCCTCAAAAAAGGAATGAATATTCCCGATATCAGTCCAGTAACCGATGTACTGGTAGCTGGCCACCTTGTATTTTTTTATAGATTGAGGAATGATTTCCTTGCCAAAGTCGGTGGCATCTTTAAATTCATTTTGCAAAAAAGAAAACAGCAGGTTGCGGTTGAAAATATATATGCCCATCGAGGCCAGGTAATTTCTTCCTGCATTTTTCATTTCATCACCGGTATCGCTCACCCATTCGGGCAGCAGTTCCTTGTTGGGTTTTTCAATAAAAGCGGTAATCAATCCTTCAGCTGATCTCAGAATTCCGAACTCCGGCGCTTCCCGTTCGCCTACCGGGATGGTGGCTACTGAAATATCAGCGCCAAGATTTTTATGATTATCGAGCATCTCGGCAAAATTCATCTGGTAAAGCTGGTCGCCGGAAAGAATCAGGATGTATTCACTCTCGAAAGGTTCAATGTGCCTTAACCCCTGCCTCACCGCATCGGCAGTACCCTGGAACCAGGTTGGATTATCAGGAGTTTGCTCGGCAGCCAGTATATCAACAAAAGCCCTGCTGAAGGCGCTGAAGTGATAGGTGTTTTTAATATGCCGGTTGAGAGAGGCCGAGTTGAACTGGGTTAATACAAACATTCTGCCAATGCCGTTGTTCAGGCAATTGGAAATAGGAATATCCACCAGGCGATACTTACCTGCTATCGGCACAGCCGGTTTGCTACGGCTGGCAGTAAGCGGGTAAAGCCGTGTGCCGGCTCCGCCGCCGAGTATCACGCTGAGAATCTCTTTTGAGTGGGTAATAGTTCTGATTGCCATAGGTAGTTTATTGTTTATTTCAACGACTCATATAAAGATATGTATTGTTGTGCAGAACTTTCCCAGGAATGGTCAATGCCCATCATAAAATTTATCATGTCGTGCAGCTGTTCTTTTTTGTGATAATAAAGATCAATGGCGCGGCCCACGGAATACGTAATGTCCCAGACAGAGGGATGCTCAAACCGAATTCCAAAACCGCCGGCATCGCCAAAGTCAACCACCGTATCTTTTAATCCGCCTACACTTCTTACCATGGGCACCGTGCCATAGCGAAGTGCATAAAGTTGATTCAGGCCGCAGGGCTCCACGCGGCTGGGCATCAAAAGAAAATCGGCGCCGGCATACAGCAGGTGACTCAGCGGTTCGCTATACCCAATGTAAGTATTAATGAATCCATTCAGCTGGTGCTTTACATGTTCCAGCCTGCTTTCCACTTCCGGTTCACCGGAGCCCAATATTAAAAAATTGCAATTGCCATGATGCTGGTATACCGATGCGGCAATAGCATCAGGCAGTACATCGGCAGCCTTTTCACCCACCAGCCGGCCGATGAAAGTAATGAGTGGTTTTTCTTCATCAAGCCCAAACTGTTTGCAGAGTTCTTTTTTATTTTTCCGCTTGCCTTTATCTGCCGTTTCTATTGAATAATTTTTTGCAAGAAAATTATCCGTTTCAGGATTCCACACTTCATTATCTATTCCGTTCAGTATGCCGCTGCATTTTCCTTTTTCATATTCAAACAGCGCTTCCAGCCCGTTGGCTGAGTGGCGCAGCTCATCCATGTAGCTCTCACTTACTGTGTTTACTTTCCAGGCACACCTGATGCCTGAAGCCAGCGGGTTGATGGTTTTGTTCCATTCCAGCAATCCCCATTTCCATGTATCGTAGGCCGGCAGGTAATGGCTTTTATCCCAACCCATCCAGCCCTGGTACTGTGCATTGTGTATGGTAAGCACCGTAGGTATTTGGCTTAAATGATTACAAGCATAACAGTATTTTATCATGAAAGGGATGAGCGCTGCCTGGTGGTCATGCACATGAATGATATCCGGTGAATGCTGCCATTTGCTGAGCCAGTCGCATACTGCAACCTGGAATGCAGTGAAGCGTTCGGTATCGTCGTCGTAGCCATAAATTTTTTCGCGGTCGAGCAGGCCGTTGATGTCAACCAGGAAAAGATCGAAACCGAGCTTATTGGTTTTTTCTTTTATGACACTGTAATGAAACCAGCGGGGACCGAGATATTGTCCGCCTTCATGCACCAGTTCCCATTCGTTGCTGAAAAGAAATTTTGTACGGTACATGGGCATGATTACTTTGGCCACGTGGCCCAGTTTGTTCTGGTATTTGGGTAAGGCACCTGCCACATCGCCCAGGCCGCCGGCTTTGGCTACAGGATAACATTCGGCTGAAACATGAATTATTTCCATGGAGTGCTAACAGGTGTTGTGAACAGGAATATTATTCAAAATAAGTTGTTTTTATGAAAGGAAATAGTGCCATATAAAAATTTTTGCTTTCAAAAATTCTTTACTTTCATCGCTGAATAAAACGATTGTTATGAACCAGGCAGCCAAACAGCCAACCAACTACAGTGCATTAAGTACACTTGTCATCGTATTTTTTTTCTGGGGATTTATTGCAGCATCAAACGGAATTTTCATACCGTTCTGCAAAAGCCATTTTCACCTGAACCAGTTTGAATCGCAGCTGATAGATTTTGCTTTTTATGCAGCTTATTTTGTCGGGTCATTGGTATTATTCCTGGTCACTTCCATTACAAAGATTGATATATTGAATAAAATAGGTTACCGGCGTGGTATTATCTGGGGGCTTTTTATTTCCATCGGCGGCGCTTTGCTGATGATACCTGCCGTCAACTCCGGTTCATATCCTTTTATTCTTGGGTCTTTGTTTGTTATTGCTTTGGGCTTTTCATTGCAGCAAACCGCAGCGCAGCCTTTCGCCATCATGCTGGGCGATCCATCCACGGGTTCGCACCGGCTCAACCTTGGCGGCAGCGTAAATTCATTCGGCACCACACTGGGGCCGTTGATTGTAAGTTTTGCCTTGTTTGGTTCAATAAAAGAAGGCGCTTCAGCCTCAGCCGACATCAGCCAGATAAAAACACTTTACCTGATTGTGGCCGGTGTTTTCTTTGCCGCTGCATTGATTTTTATTTTTTCAAAAAAACTTCCCACTACCGGTTTTGATGAACATGTTGAACACAGCCCGAAAGCTGTTACCAGTCTTTCCACCCTTACCCTCGGGCTGGTAATTTTGGTGGTGTTAAGCCAGGTAGCCAATATTGATAAATTGACATTGACTGGAATCTCGCTGGTCATGGTTTTTGCGCTTATTTTTATTTCTTATGCTGCAGCCAGTAAAAATGGGGAAGGCTGGGGCGCCATGAAGTATCCCCAGCTTATTCTCGGTATGCTGGCAATCTTTGTTTATGTGGGTGTGGAAGTAACGATTCAAAGCAATATGGGCGCCTTGCTGAAAACCGATGCCTTTGGAAATATTGATGAGTCGCACAACAGCCGTTTCATTTCGCTGTACTGGGGCAGTTTGATGATAGGACGGTGGACGGGAGCCATCTCTGTTTTTAACCTGAAAAAACAAACCCGCCAGTTAATGACAGTACTGGTTCCGCTGATTGCGTTTGGAATTGTTTTACTGGTAAATAAAGGCAGGGGAAACGATGTAAGTGATTTATATCTCTATGTTATTTGCATACTCGTTGTTATAGCCGGAATATTTTTCGGCCAGGAAAAACCGGTGAAAACTTTATTGACTCTTTCTGTTCTGGCCACAATAGCTATGATAACAGGCATGATGACGACCGGCCAGATTGCAACATACGCCTTTATGAGCGGTGGCCTTTTCTGCTCCGTAATGTGGCCCTGTATTTTTTCACTGGCCATTGCCGGTCTTGGAAAATACACTTCAGAAGGTTCAGCATTTCTTATCATGATGATTCTTGGAGGCGCTATCATTCCACCCTTCCAGGGTGCTATTGCCGACACCACGGTTGGCATTCATGGATCATATACTGTGGCAGTTGTTTGTTTTATTTACCTGGCATGGCACGCATGGCAAACACGAAGAGTGCTGCAAAAACAAGGACTCGATTTTGACCAGCAGATTGGCGGAGGTCATTAATTTATTTAAACAAGGAAATTGAACTAAAGAGAATTTTCATGGCAAAAAAAAAAGCAGCACAGGTTACTCCTCCTTCCGTTACGCCGCTTGCCATTGGCATTGACATCGGCGGCACGGGCACCAAGTACGGCATTGTTGACCGCGACGGCAATGTGCTTTTCTCCGGCGAAATGTCAACCAAAAAACACAAAACCGTTGAATCGTTTATTGATGAGCTGCACCAGGTGGTCAGCGAGATAATTGATAAAGCCGGCGGTGTGGGCAGAATGAAAGGAATCGGTGTGGGGGCACCCAACGGCAACTACTACACAGGCACCATTGAGTACGCCCCGAATCTTCCGTGGGAAGGAATCATTCCGCTGGCCAAACTTATATCGGATAAATTTCAATTGCCCGTTACCCTCACCAACGATGCCAATGCTGCCGCCATCGGCGAAATGATGTACGGCGCCGCCAAGGGCATGAAAGATTTTATCATGATTACACTGGGCACCGGTGTGGGCAGCGGCATTGTGGCAAACGGGCATTTGATTTACGGTCACGATGGTTTTGCCGGGGAACTGGGGCACACCATTGTGATTCCCGATGGCCGAATGCATACCGGCACGGGTAAAAAAGGTTCACTGGAAAGTTATGCCTCGGCAACCGGCGTGCGGCTGACGGCCATTGAATTTCTTGAAAAGAGCAAAGAGAAAAGTTTATTGCGCAAACTGCCGCACGACAAGCTGGATTCGAAAGCGGTGTATGATGCCGCCATTGAAGGCGATGCACTGGCTACGGAAGTTTTCAATTACACCGGAAAAATTCTTGGCCTTGCCCTTGCCAATGCGGTGATGACCACCAGCCCGGAGGCTATTATTCTTTTTGGTGGCCTTGCCAAATCAGGTGAACTGATTCTGAAACCTACCCGTGAAAGCATGGAAGAAAACCTGATAAAAGTTTTCCAGAACAAAGTGAAGATCCTTATCAGTCATTTGAAAGAGGCACATGCTGCTATTTTGGGAGCCAGTGCCCTGGTTTGGGAAAAGGAATAACTCACCCGCAGCCTCCCAACGGAGGGGCTTTGCCAACATACAATTCCGGCATTTTGCAATCGGAAAATTATTTTTTACGGATAAGAAAAACCGCCGGCACTGCCCGCTGCCCTGTCGCATCGGATGGTTTGATGGTTTCCTTTCCGTTTAGCAGCATGCAACTGCTGCCGCCGCCGTCGAGGTTGAGAGCTTCCCAGCAACCGAGTTCCTTTAGTATTTGCGCTTCCTGTGTAAGCGTGGCGCCTTCCGCCACACCGGGAAACCGGCCCTGCACAACAAGAATGATGAGTTTATTATCTTTTGTGTAGCCCATGGCTGTGCGGGGATGTTTGTCGCTGATGGCATTGCCGGTAAATTTCCATTCATCGCCATTTGAAATATTAATTCCGTTTTGTTGTAATAAAACGGGTCCCCCACCGACCGCGGTCTTCATTTTCCATTCTTTAAATGAATATTTCAAGTCTTTCAATTTTACTCTTTTGTTTTCAGGATTGGTTTTTTTACCTAACCCTACCGGCCATACTGAAGAAAAATTTAAAAAATTAAATGAATCCTTAACCAATGGAATGCTATACTGTTTTGCAAATGCATATTTATAAGCTGAATCTGTATATAGCCAGGCTATATCGGCTTTTCTTTTTTTAGTAATACCAATCGCACTTCCAAATGGATGACGATAGGTTAAAGTATCCTTTCCCCTCCCTGGAATCGTATGAACATTATACCCGACCAATTTCCCATTCTTCACCACCACATTCAGATTCTGGTTTGTCTGAAAAGAAAAAAAAGTACAGTTCACCACCAGCAGCGGCTGATTGTTTTTTCGGTAAAATTCTGCCGGTGTAAGCCTACGGTTCAGCGTTGTATCGGCATCAAACAAAAGTTTCCTGTCTTCCAGGTCGGCAATCAGGTAGTAAGCAATGTTCGGTTTGCCATCCAGCGGGTCGGTTGTTTTAAACACATGCACCGAAGCAGGCAAAGGCTGGTAAAGCGAATCCACATTCACCCATTTCAACTGGGCATTAATTGAACAACAATAAAAAAACAGCAATGAATTAATACTAATTCTTTTAAAAAGTATGGTCATCGGATTAAGGTTGAAGTTCCTTTCATTTCATACACCTTACCCGCCAGGTCTTCTGCTTTCAGCATCCACACATACGTACCGGTCTGCTGTTTTACGCCGTTAATGGTTCCATCCCACCCGGCAGTTAAGTTTGTGGTGCTGAAAACAAGCTGCCCCCAGCGGTTGTAAACTCTGAAGTAATAAACCTTTTTAATCCCAATATACAGTGCCCGCAGCAAATCATTTCGTCCGTCGCCATTGGGAGTAAACCCGGTGGGCACATACACTGCCGAGCCTTTGAACACTTTTATTTGTACACTGTCTGATGCAGTACACCCTGCATTGCTCGTTATCGTTATTGTATAAGTAATGTCGTCAGTAATTGTTGCTTTCGGGTAAAGCGTATTGGGGTTATCAAGTCCTGTTGCCGGCCACCAGGTGATGGATCGTGGCCCGTTGAAATTTCCGCCATAAGTTGCATTCAAATTAATTAGGCTGTTTGGAATTACAAGGGTGTCATTCATCGCATAAGCATATAAATATTCTATACTGACAGTATCAAGCTGTGTGGCGGAATAACACCCATTGGAAGCCAGGGCGGTGAGCCTGATGAATGCCCAGCCCGGTATGGAAAATGATTGTGACGGATTGGGCAGAACTGAAGTATTGCCGTTTCCAAAATCCCATGCCCACTGTACAATGCTCGTAGCGTTGTCCAGCTGCACCGCAGCAAACTGAATTGTTTCATCCAGGCAGCCATCCGGTGCAATCATATCAATAACCGGGGCCGGCCTGATAACAAAAGTACCAACAGCAGTATCCGATTCACAACCGATATTTGTTTTCACCACCAGCTTCAAGCTGTGTGTTCCCGCTGAAAGATTACTGAGCACCGGTTGTTGTGAAGCAGATACCACAACGTCATCAACCAGCCATGTCCACTGACTGATTGTGCCGACTGCATTTGTTGAAAGATCATTTACCCGTGGTGCATTGCCGGCACAGGTATCGAAAACTTCAAACGAGGCTACAGGTTTTGTCCCTACCGTAATATTTTTCCGCAGCGTGTCGCTTATGCATCCGTCAAGCCCGGTGATGACAAGTTTTACTTCATACACTCCCGGCGCGGCATACTGATGCGGCGGCGGATTTTGTAAAGTGCTGGTAGTGCCGTCGCCAAAATTCCAGTACCATGATTGAATGGGAGCGAAAGACACTGAACTGTCAGCGAAAGTAATTGGAGTGCCAAAACAAACTGCATTGTTCGGGATTGTAATAATACCGGGATTCAGTGCCGTGCAGAATTGCTGCAGGTTGTTGGCCCCGCCGGTGGCAGCAGTAAAACCCCAATACACATTCGGGTCATTATTGAAAATTGTTGCTACTAAATTTATCTGCACTTCCACCCGCAGCACGCCGTCGAAATAGGCACGGAGCCACTGCGTAGCAGGATCCCATGAAATGCGGAGGATGTGCCATTGGCAATCTTCGATGTTATCACTGCTTGCGGAGGCCTGTACCGGCCCGGCCAGGTCGCTGCCGTGTGCAGGATTGCCATTTGCCTGAATGCTTATATGATCATAGGCAGGATCGTTCAGGTTGCTGTTTTGCCATGTATCAAGCGTAATGCCGATGGAGGGAAAAATGCCGCTGAAACCCATCCCCTCACCTGTGCCGCCGATACTGGTGCTCAGTGGCTGCAGTATAAACACAATGCCATCGGCGCCGTTTGCATCCTGGCAACCGAGGTAAACATTAAACCAGTAATCAAAGGGATTGTTGAGGTTTATCTTATTGCTGTTCCAGACACTGCCGGCCTGGGTAAACAGCGCCGGCGTAAGCGTATAACAATTGCAACTGTTTTGCGTAGCAGAGCCATTCAGTATATATTGTGCCGCTGATGGGCATGAATAAATTGTGACCAGGTTAAAAAAAACGAAAGAGATAAGATAAAACTTCGGCAGCCATTTTTTCATCTGGCAATAAAAATACTAAAATAACTTTTTGTGAAAATACCGGCCTGAAACGGGTTTACAACTTTTTTCCGCGGGTTCACATTTGCTGCACCTCCACCAGTTCTTTTATTATCTGTTGGAGTTCATTTTTCCCTTCATCAATTTCTTTTAATGAATGAAACCAAGCCTCCTGTCTTTATACTCTCCCTGCAGCAATCCTGATTATACTTTCACCATACCGGGAGGATGAAACAAAAGCAGCACCTGGTCTTTTTACCTCACCGGGCCGAAGGTTACAATATACTCTTTATAATAAGAGCCGGGCGCATTTCACTTGATTCTTTCGTTCAGCTTTGTGCTGGCTCACATAATAATTTTTCTCACCGCTACTACAGCAGGTTTCATTTCAGGCTTCAGCTTACTCATCCATTGGCTTACTCGTTCCATGTCTGTAAGTTTCGCTGGTCTGTTTAGCGTTGGCATAGTTTTTTTTAAATTGAACAACTATTATTTACTGCGCCGGTTTCGCCAGCATCATTTTTTTATTCCAGAAAATATACGACAGGATGCCCGGCACAAACCAAATCAGCATAAACAACATCATTGGATCAAAAGTTTTGGACACGGCAATACTGGCATAAACAGCGCCAAGTAAATCGAAAAACAAACCGGCATAAGCCCATTCTTTTATTTTTACAAACCCGGGTATTAAAATAGCTATTACGCCTATGGTTTTGGCTATGCCTGTAAATGGAATAAAATAAACAGGAAAGCCCAGGTAATTATGTATTAAATTGATGGCATCTTCTGTTACCAGTATGCTGGCATAAGAAGAGTAAAGCATTAATGCGCCAAACAGGATGGTAAATACCCAGTAGAAAATGTTGACGGTTTGGGGTTTCATATTTTTTTATTGTGAAAATAATGATTACAATTTTATTGTTTTTTAAATGAATGGCCTTTTGCATTCAGGGCAACCCGCAGAACAGCCAGTGCTGCCGGGCCTATGCCATGCCACAGCAGTATTTCTTTTTCGCTGTATTCAGCTAATTGCGCCGGCGTGGTAATGCCATTATTTTTTAATGCCCGGCGTGCCGGCGCAGCAAGCAATGAAAGAAAACCATCAGCAGTTTTGTTCTTTTCGCAAACAGGACAGGTGGGACTCCCGCTAGCTATCGGGACATTGCTTTTATAATACCGGTGTCCGTTGGGGCAAACACGTAATGTTTTTTTCGTCACAGCTTTTTTTTAATTACGCTTCCTGCAGCTTGGCAATGTCAAACTTTTTCATTTGCATAAATGCCTGCACTACCCGGGGCGCCCGTGCCGGATCGGACATTAATTGCCCCAGCACCGAAGGCACAACCTGCCACGAAACACCATAGGGGTCTTTCAACCAGCCGCACATACTTTCGGCGCCGCCGTTTGCTGTAAGTTTATTCCAGTAATCATCTATTTCCTGCTGCGTATCGCATTCCACTACCAGCGACACACCTTCATTAAAAGTATAGGCATGTTCGCCGGGGCCATCCATGGCTATTAAATCATAACCGTTCAGCTGAAACTCTGAATACATTACTTTACCCGCATTCGCATCGCCTTCGGGGTAATATAGTAATACAGGGATGGAAGAGTTTTTAAAAACACGGCAATAGAGTTTCATCGCCTCTTCGGCCTTGCCGAATTGTTTGCCCGTAAAAAGCATTGAAGGGGTGATTTTCGGAGGGTCACCGGCCTTATTCACTACCGATACCTGCCAGGTCATGCCGTATTTGTCCTGCACCCAGCCGTAGCGTTCGCTCCAGAAGTATTTATCAATCGGCATCAATACCGAGCCGCCATCCACCAGTTTATTCCATGCAGCGTTTGTTTCTTCCACTGACTCCAGCAAAACAAACATAGAAATGGAGGGATTGATTTTAAACTGCGGTCCCCCGTTCAAACCCATTATTTTTTTACCAAAAATTTCAAAGGTGACTACCATCGGCGTGTCCTGTAAAATTTTTGAGCCTTTGAAAACAGAACAATAAAACGCTGCGGCTTCACCGGCCTTGCCATCAAACCACAGGCAGGGATAAAATTGCTTTGACATAGTTGTAAATTTTGAATAAGTAATTATTTATTGGTGCAATTGAACATCCATTGCACACCATAGTTGTCTTTGCAGGCGCCAAAGTAAGCGCCCCAGAACATCTCCTGCAGTTCCATTTCCACTTTGCCGCCGGCTGACAGTGCGTCAAATAATCTTTTGGTTTCTTCACGAGTGTCGGGCTCCAGGTTGATATAAATATTGTTTCCAAAATTTACCCGGAAACCCATTTCTTCCGGGGCATCAGTTCCCATCCGTACATGGCTGCCGGTGATGGGCATTTCTACATGCATCACCAGGTTTTTCAGTTCCTCACTCACAGGTTCGTGTGACGGCATATCGCCAAAACGCCTGATGCCCGGCGGCGTGAATTCGGTTTTGAAAATGGATTTATTAAAAATTAAACACCTCTTCGATATAACAGGAAAAATTCAGGTATGTGCTTACCCTGGCCATGTTGTCTGACTTTTGTTGTCGGAAAATTTTATTTCATCCTTGTCACTTTATACAGTTTGCCGGCTTTGTCATATGTAGTCCACTCCCCCGTTTGTTTGCCTTGGCTGAAAAAACCGGACCGCAGGATGATGCCATCTTTGCGGAACCATTCCCAATAGCCGTCAGGCAATCCGTTTTTCATTGTGCCTTTGGCCCAAATGCTGCCATCGTTATGATACTTGATAAAATTTGCCGCCCTGGTATTTTTAGAACTGTTTTTCCGTGCAATGGCTTTTGCTTTTGCCTTTTCCAGGTTTTGTTTCGTCCTGTATTTAACCATTTTTGCAATCAGCCGCAGCGGCAGCGGTTTGTCAAGCGGAAATTTTATGGTGCCTTTTGAACCCTCGTAAGCCGACATTTCCTTTTTCAACTCCACGGCATTCCATGGTGCAGGATACAAGCTGATATGTTTGGCCCATGCCGCAAAGAAAACCAGCATACCATGAAATTTGTAAGCAGGTATCTGGTAACTGATGAGTTCTTCGGCTTCAGGGGCCGCTTTTTTTATGGTTTGTCTCAGCTGCTGCAATTTTTTTTGCACCGCTGCCGGACAGGCAGCAATGTAGCTGTCAACATCCTTTGCTTTTATCATAAGCTATTGTTTAAAGCTTTTTGCTGCGGGAAATGTTCAGGCTTCACAAATGCTTTTCAGCTTAGCCAGTGCCTTAGGCCAGGTTTCTTCGAAGAAAGCTTGAAAGTTTTTAGTAACATCAATTTGCACAGTCAGCACAGTGCTTCCGTTGGCAGTAGTAAAAGTATAATTCTCCAATGCCCCTGCCCAGGCTGATGCCTGGCTGTAATCCTCTTTTCCGTCTTTTATTTCGCCCAGGTGTTCAATACTCACAAATTTGTTCTGAATATTTTCTTTTATACGGCTCAGCATTCCCTGCAGGTTGCCTTTATCATCAGGTCCCAGGAAATGAATCGTTGATCCTTTCTGCCACGAACCTTCATAAAACGAGCCATGCGCAAACTCCGATGTCCATTGGCGGTAAGTTTCATCACCCAGCATGCGGTTATACACTTTTTCCGCCGGGGCGTGGATGGTAATGCTGAAGGTTAACGTAACCAGGTTGGTTTTTCTTTCAGCATATTTTTTAAAATTGTTGAGAATAGACTGCCAGCCCTGCTGCTGCAGCTCAAGAGAATGCTCACTTTCGGCTTCGAATGTTTCAGTCACATGAGTTTGATTACCGGTGCCGGCAAAATTCACTTTCACTTTTCGTCCGTCGGCCATAGTATATTCAATCAGTTCAGGCTCCTTTACCTTGTCATATACACCGGCGAAATCGAAACTGAAGCTACCGTCTTTTGCCGCCATGGTGTAGGAAAAAGAACCGCCTTCCCATAAATTGTTTTCGGCTTTTGGTGTATGCCAGTCGTCGCTGGCATTATTCCATAGCATAATATGCTCCGGTTCGGT
Organism: uncultured Chitinophaga sp.; assembly: GCA_964444975.1. Taxonomy (GTDB): domain Bacteria; phylum Bacteroidota; class Bacteroidia; order Chitinophagales; family Chitinophagaceae; genus VBAS01. Next base: position 44,630 of record CAYUJD010000008.1, read on the forward strand.
CCAAAATTTCCATGCTTTTTCTGCCGGCACATTTACTGCTGTTTCCACGGTAATGGTTGTTTTGGTTATCGTTTCCATATAAAAATTTTTTTTAGAAGTCAGAATGGGGCAATCCGCTTCAAGTTAACACAACTTTATTTTAAAATCAGTTTTTTGAATAAGTAACCATCCAGGTAATTCCAAATTTATCAGTCGGTACCTGAAAAGTGGCTCCCCGGGTATTCTGGTGCAGCGTTTCTATAATCTTTTGGAATGTCATCCTTCTCTGCATATACCCTGCACCTTTCGCCTATCATTTTCATACCAAAACAAAGCTAATGACTCCTGCCTTCCTTCACGCTGTGGAATTACGTCAATCGCAGGGGTTGTTTGCGTCAGTAATTGAACTTAACTTTATAAAAACGAAAACCCGGTATGAAAAACATTGCAATACTTGTTCCTGAAACTGCTGTAGTGGAAGCCGTAGCTGATCCACGCTATATGTTCACAGCAATAAATGACTTTCTGAAAAGCCAGGGCCAGGCCGCTATTTTCAATGTGCAGCTGGTAGGCCTTACCAAAGATGTAAAGCTGGCCGATGGCATTTTCACCATTCATACTGATGCGCAGCTGACAAATGCCGGTAAGCCAGACCTCATCATCATTCCGGCGCTGAGCGGCAACCTGGAACATGCAATCAAACTGAATAAAGATTTTATTCCCTGGATTGTGAAGCACTATAAAAGCGGTGCCGAAGTGGCCAGCCTTTGCATCGGCGCTTTCCTGCTTGCTGCCACCGGGTTGCTGAATGGTAAAAGCTGCTCCACGCACTGGGTATTTGCCAATGAATTCAGGGCCATGTTTCCTGAAGTGAACCTGGTGGACAATAAAATTGTTACCGAACAAAACGGTCTGTACACCAGCGGCGGCGCCAACTCATATTGGAACCTGCTGCTGCACCTGGTGGAAAAATACACCAGCCGTGGGCTGGCCATTCTTGCTTCCAAATTTTTTGTGCTCGATATTGACCGCAACAGCCAGGCGCCATTCAGTATTTTCAAAGGACAAAAAATTCATGATGATACGGCTGTAAAAAAAGCACAGGAAATAATTGAACAGAACTGGCAGGAAAAAATTTCTGTAAAGGAGCTGTGCAACCAGCTGCACATCGGGCGGCGCAGCTTTGAAAGGCGGTTTAAAAAAGCCACCAACAACACCGTGGTGGAATACATGCAGCGGGTAAAAATTGAATCGGCCAAGAAACAGTTCGAGAACGGCCGGAAAACTGTAAGTGAAGTGATGTATGAAGTGGGTTATGCCGACACCAAAGCCTTCCGCGATTTGTTTAAAAAAATCACAGGTATGAGCCCGGTGGATTACCGCAGAAAATACACTAAAGACCCGGCGCAATTAAACTGAACCGGCCTTTTATTTTTTTGCAGGCTCTATTAAATCCCAAAGATTGCCGTAGAGGTCTTTGAATACCGCCACCTTGCCATAGTCTTCCTGCCGGGGCGGGCTTACTATCTCAATTTGATGGGCAAGGAGGTTTTGATAATCTCTTTCAAAATTATCGGTGTGCAGGAATAAAAACACAGGGCCCCCGGTTTGATTGCCAATGCGGCTGGCCTGCGCATCATTGTCTGCCTTAGCCAGCAGCAGGCGGCAACCACTCACCCCCTTGGGTTTCACCAATACCCAGCGTTTGGTTTCGCTGAGCTTTGTGTCTTCTACTAAAGTGAAATAGAGTTTTTTGGTGTAAAAATGGATGGCTTCGTCGTAATCACTTACAATAACGGCCACCTGGGCAAGACGTTGATTCATGAAGCAAATATGTGCATTATTTTTTTATTTTATAACCAAGCATCAGCAGCCCGTTGTCATAAATTTTACTGTTGGTAAGGGTCAGCCAAGTCCGGGTTTTTATTTCTTTAAAAAGCGGTTTGCCGCCGCCAAGTATTACCGGGTGCACGGCAAGAACGACTTCATCCACCAGTGGCAGGTTCATTAGTGATGAAATCAGTTCGGCACCGCCAAAAAGCCAGATGTCTTTTCCCTTGCTGTTTTTAATCTTTTCCACTTCAGTTTTGGTATCGCCGTTTACCAGCTCAGCGCCATCTTTTACTTTTTTCAGCGTATGGGAAAAAATATATTCCTTGAGCTTTGGAAAACCCGGGGGCGGTTCTTCACCCTGCATGCTCAGTGTCAGCGCATAACTTTTGCGGCCCATGAAAACAGCGTCAATGCGTTTGAAAAAAACCGACAGGGCATAGTCCTGGTCGGTAAAGCACCAGTCAAATTCACCTTTGGGGCCTTCAATAAACCCATCGAGGCTGACGGCAAGCTGAAGAATGACTTTGCGCATACTATAGAATATTGAATGGAATTTACTGATTAAAAAAAATCAGTTGCAAACCTGGCCTGCAGCGTTTACCGCCGGCTGATAACCCAGGCTTGCCGCTTTTTTCATATCGGCACAGGCGTTATCTTTTTTTCCGGAATAAAAAGCGGCCAAGGACCTGCCGTAATACGCTTCGGCATAGTCGGGCTTGGTTTCAATGGCTTTTGAATAGCTGCGGATGGCGTCGGCATATTTTTTTGTATTGGAAAAAACATTTCCCATGTTCAGCCATGCTTTGAAATACGCCGGGTTCAGTTGTGTGGCTTTTTCATAATCCCGGATTGCCCTATCGGTCATTTTCCTGTTCATGTACAATGCACCGCGGTTGAAGTAGGCAATGGGGAAGCCCGGATTCAGCCTGATGGTTTCTTCATAATCTTTCAGCGCTTCATCGTAGCGGTTGTTGTCACGCAGCACGTTTGCCCGGTTCAATATAGCTTCCACATAATTTTTATTCAGCTCAATTGCTTTGCTGAAATTGCTGATGGCTTCTTCAGTTTTTCCCTGGCTCATATACAGGTTTCCCCGGCTATACCAGGCCTCGGCAAAATCAGGCTTCATTTCGATGGCTTTGTCCAGGTCTTTTTTTGCTTCCTCATTCCTGTTCAAATTTTTCAGCACATTGCCGCGGTTCATGTACAATCCTTCAGACTCCGGCATCAGCTCAATGGCTTTGTTGAAATCGGCCAGGGCTTCTTCATTGCGGCTGGTGTTCATAAAAAGAATGCCCCGGTTGTTGTACGCCCTGAAATGATCGGGCTTCAGCTCAAGGGCTTTATTGAAATCGGCCAGGGCCAGGTCATTCTTTCCTTCATTCAGGTAAAATCGTCCGCGGTTGTTGTAGGCATACGGTATGGTCTGGTAGCGGCTGATGACATCATTCCACAAAGTGAGGTCATTCTTCCACACTTTACACCGTTCAATTGTTTTTACAGAAAAACCAACAGCAAACACCCCCGCAATAGCCATTGCCTGCCATCGTGGTTTTTTATTTATTAAAAAATGAAATGCTTCGCCTGCCAGGTAACATATCCCGATAGAAGGAATATAACTGTACCGGTCGGCCATGATGGCGCCGCCGACTGGCAACAGCTGCAGCACAAGAAATACCGTGATGGAAAAAAAACCCACTCCGAAAAAGATTTTCCTGGTATGCTTTGCCGAATAGTAAACGGCAATAATAAGCCCGGCCAGGATGGCAGGGTACAGATAATAAATTACCGGGAGTGACTCATCACTTTTTACCGGGTAGGGATAATAGGCACTCAGGTTAAGCGGCAAAACAAGTTTTATAAGGTAACTGATAAATCCATAACTGGCGAAAACAAGCCGCTGGAATAATGGATAATCAACCGCCTCCGTAGCTCCTTCCGATTGCTGCGCCCAAATGGCTACGATGCCGAAAATAATTGAAAGCAGGAAGAAAGGCAGTTTTTCCAAAAGCGTTTTGCCATTTATTTTTTTGCCCGTAAAATAATCGGTAAGCAGCAGCACCACCGGCAGCGAAGCAGCCATGGCTTTGGAAAGCAGTGAGCATAAAAACAGGAGAAGTGAAAAGAAGTAAAATTTCTTTTGCCGGTCTTTCAGAAATTTCAGGTAAAAAATATAAGCAGTAAGGAAGAAGAAAGTATAGAGTAAATCCTTACGCTCAGCGGCCCAGGCCACCGATTCCACATGCAGCGGGTGAATGCCGAATAAAAGCGAGGCCATGATGGCCACCTCCGTTTTACCACTTACAAGCAGAATGGCATAAAAAACCAAAACCACATTCAGCAGATGTAAAAAAAGGTTGACGGTATGAAAGGCGGTTTCATTCAAACCAAATAGCTGGTATTCGGCGGCAAACGTGAGTATGGTAAGCGGGTGATAATTTCCCATTACATAGGTGGAAAAAATTTCTTTCAGGTTTATGATATGCAGCAGCGGATTATTTTTTATATAGTTATCATCGTCCCATGCCAGAAGGCCGTTTTGCAGCACCGGCAGATAAACAAGAAATGAAATGATTACAATGACGGGAAGCAGGCTGTAGTTTTTCCACATCGGCGACCGGGTGGTTTTCAGCGGGAGCGGCGGACCTTTTTTCGTTGGTGATGACTGCTTATACTTATTTTTTTTCTTCATAAGTTAGTAATGGTTGCCGGCTATCCCGGTCACATTGCACACCGCTTTTTCAGCCGATAAATTTATTTTAAAACGGCAAGCCTTGAAAATTTAATGCCTGTAAACACCATACCGGGTAAATATATTTTGTTAGCGTAACATTTTTTTAGCGGGAGGGCCGGTAGCCTTATGACTGCAGCATTGGGCTGGGGCCTGAATCAGAACCGGGCATTATGAAGTAACGGCCGCTTTGAGTGTCCAATCAATTATTATTTCTCCTGCCTGAGTAATTTTTTTATCAGAGATATTTGCCCCAGGTGGTAATGAATATGCTCAACTACACCATGAATATTCCGGTAGTAATTTCCATATTTTTCATCACAAAAAGTTTCGGCAATCCTGCTTTCGGGCAACTGCTCAACCAGGCTGGCCAATTTTTCTGCATCGGACCAGGTTTTATCCAGCATTTTTTCCCAATCGGTTTGCGACTGAACAGGCGGAAGATTAAAACTGAATTTATCGCTGGCATCGAGCGGGCCGCCCTGTAATACCTTTAACACAGCACTTACATAATAATTCATGTGGAATACGAGGGCTGCAATTGTGTTTAGCGAGTTTACTTTTTCTGTAGCCTGTTGCCAGGTGACATCGGCTAAAGTATCTTTCAGGTTAACATCAGTCCAGTTGCCTCCGAAATGAACATCGCGGATATGCTTTGCCATCTGCTTTGCTAAATTCATAAAGTGTTTATTAATTTTTTACCCCGATCCGCTGGTGGCCCGGAATTACTTTCCGGGCAAAAATTTATTTCAGCAAGTGAAGACAAAAAAATCCGCCGCCGCAGCAGGACACTGAACTATTGACTAAGGACCAACGACTACTAACTTTTCGCCTGCCACTCCCCTCTGCCTAAACCCGGAAACACATGTCGCTCGCTGTGGTAAGAAGAACGTACCAGCGGGCCGCTTTCCACATAATCGAAGCCAAGCTTATAACCAATCTCGCGGTATTCAGCAAACTCATCGGGATGCACAAAGCGTACCACCGGCAGGTGCTTTTTGGTGGGTTGCAGGTATTGCCCCAGGGTAATCACCTCGCAGCCGTTGTCACGCAGGTCGGTCATAGTTTGAATCACTTCCTGTTTTGTTTCGCCCAGGCCAAGCATGATGCCGCTCTTGGTGCGCATGCCGCCCTGCTTTAATATTTTTATCACTTCCATGCTGCGCCGGTATTTGGCCTGAATGCGTACCTGGCGGGTAAGCCGCTCGGTGGTTTCGATGTTGTGGCTCACTACTTCCGGCGCGGCATCTATTATACGCTGAATATTTTCTTTTTCTCCTTTAAAATCGGGTATCAGTGTTTCCAACGTAGTGGCGGGGTTCAGCGCTTTCACGGCTTTGATGGTATTGTGCCAGATGTTGGAGCCGCCGTCTTTGAGTTCATCACGGTCGACGGAGGTGATGACGGCGTGTTTTACTTTCATCAGGTGAATGGCTTCGGCCACACGCTGCGGCTCATCCCAGTCAGGCGGCTCCGGACGGCCGGTAGCTACTGCACAAAAACCGCAGCTGCGGGTGCAGATGTTTCCCAGAATCATGAAGGTGGCAGTGCCGGCGCCCCAGCATTCGCCCATGTTCGGGCAGTTGCCGCTTTCGCAAATGGTGTGGAGCCGGTAGGTGTCTACCAGATTTCTTACCTGCTTGTATTCCTGGCCTATGGGCAGTTTGACACGAAGCCAGGATGGCTTCTTTGCACGTGGTTCAAGGGGTTCTGATATTACAGGTAGTTCAGTCATTTGTTACTTTAAATATTCAATATTCAATGTTCAATGTTCAATGTCCCACTCAAGCGAATCCCTTTAATTGAATGTTGAGCATTGATCCCGATAACCATCGGGATTGAGCATTGAATATTTTATTGCCGAATAGCGATTTAAACGTACAAGAGTGCGACGCAACGGAAGCTAAATAGAATTACTTCAGCCGGTAACACAAATATTATCCCGCAAATTTAAAGCGATTACTTTCTGTGGCCAAACATGACGGCTATATGCCCCTGGTAGAAGAATTGTTTGTTTTTCTGCAGGAGCATGATGGGAATTTTTCCAGAATAAAATTCTGCGCTTACTCCCACTTCGATGCCGGATACCACTTCGTTGAAGCGGCCGAAGTCGAACCGGAGGGTTGATTTGGCGTACACACCGGGTTTCAGTTTTATTTCATTCCATCCTTTACCGAGGCCGCCGCCGCCGAGAATAAAACCGAATTTGAAAAGGGAATCTGTTTCGGGTGAATATTTAATGGTGCGGTTGATGCCATTTTCATCCACTTCGATGTAGTAAGGACGGAGCAGTCCGAGGGAGAGCCCGCCCTTATAAACGAGGCTGACGGCCACGCCGTTTTTATTTCCCTTTTGCCCGATGATGCGTTGCTGCCCTACGCCAAGGCCCAGCTGGTAAAAATTATTAATCTTGCCGTAGATGTAAGGATTGCCGAAGGAAAATCCACCGGTGCCATTGGGCAGCTTGTCTTCTTTGGGATGTTTTATTTCGGTAAAATCAATGCTGTACACAAACGCATTGCGCTGCGATTTCATTTTTCCTTTTTCAAAAAAGAATCCATAGCCGTTGGTACGCAGTTGCAGGGCAAATATGCTTTGTTTGGAATACACCAGCACGCCTTCTTCATCCTGGCGGATGAGGTCGTTTATTTTTTTCTTCCGCTCTTCGCGGCGGGTATCTTTTTTCGATTTTTTTTCACCCGGTGTGTCCTGCGCTGCTGATGACATGCCCAGCGAAATCAAAGCTGAAATGATAAATAGTTTTTTCACAGAAAAGATATTTTGGCTAAGAGTTTAAAAAGAGAATAAAGAGGAAAAAGAGGTTGCCGGTTGCTGGCTTCCTGTTTCCGGGTGGCTGCCATAATGTTCAGGCAACAGGTAACCGCTAATTTGTTCCTTATACCTTATACCTTATACCTTATACCTTCTGCCTTCTCTTTATCTCTTAGCAAATGAACGTAAATTTAGGGCAAAAAAGAATAATGACATCAACAGTAGTTTATAACGGGGAGTTAAGAACCACCTGCACCCACCTGCGCAGCGGCAACAGTTTTGAAACGGATGCGCCGGTGGATAACCATGGCAGGGGCGAACGTTTTTCGCCAACCGACCTGATGGCCACATCGCTGGCCACCTGCATGATAACGGTGATGGGAATAAAAGCAAGGACAATGGGGCTGGACATGAACGATGTGAAAATTGAAGTGCTGAAGATTATGAAAGCCGACCCACGGCGGGTGGGCGGTATTGAACTCAGCTTTCATATACCGGAAAGCCTGAAAAACCTGGATGAAAAAACCAAAACGATTCTGAAAAACACGGGTATCACCTGCCCGGTGGCGCTGAGCATTCACCCGGATATTGAGATGAAGGTGAACTGGGGGCTGTGGGATTAGCAGGTTGCTGGCTTCCGGCTACAGGATGGCTGGATGGTTGGATAGCAAACTTTTATTCTTCAATAGTTCAGTTATATTTTAACCCCTCTATTGTCCCGTAGGGATCCCGGTCACAACCGGGAGAAGGTAGAATAAGATGATTTATGCGTTCCATCGGAACGCCAGGTGCTTATTGTTCCAGCACCAAACGTTCCTACGGAACGTAAATAATACACCTTGTATTCGCTCTACCCACCTTTCGTTCCTACGGAACGAAATTAACCTGGCTCTTTCTTCAACCTCAGACTTCAGGAATCTGCTTCAAGGAAATTACCAGTGTATTGATTCAGTCAAGTTTGATAAAATAACCATCAAACCATCATTGCCATCATTCTACAAGCTATCTCAAAAGTCACTTTAACCCCAATTAACCACTGATTACACAGATTTTATTTCACAGATTTCTCAGATTTTAGAATAAAAGCGGTGCAATCTGTTTGCTTAACCTGTGAAATCGGTGGTCTGAAAATACTTTTGAGATGACTTTGACTTATTACTGCAACCGCCTGTTGCGTACTATTCCTAAGTGATGCTTAGTTTCGGAATACTTTCTTCTGGTATAAACACACCGGAATAAGGCAGGTGGAAATGCTTTTGATAACTAAGCAGCAGGGGTTACTTTTATGCCTAAATTGCAACCCATGAAACCGAGGTTACTTTTTTACCTGCTGCTGGTGGTTTTGTTTGCATCCTGTGCCCGGGCTGTTACGCCCAATGAAGCAGCCAACCGGTCGTTTAAAAAGTGCAAGCCGATGCGGTAAAGCTTATGCCTTGAGCAGGGCATTGCCAACAGCGCAATCGAGACAGCGTTTTTTGCTGCAGTATTCATTTTTCAGTTCAATCCATGCCTGTGAATCGCGGGCATTTTTATTTTGCAACCCCAGTTTTTGAAACCCCTTGGTGATACTGTTGGTTTCGTGTGCAGTCTCTTCAAGCCAGCGGATGGCTTTGTCTTTATACTTCGCTTCATTATGATAATGCCCGTAAGCAAATACTACCGGGCAAACGGTGTTGATAATGATATTGTCAATCATGGCTGCGCCAAGATTTTTCTTCCTATAACTGCCGATTTCATCAAACCGGTAATGATAGTGCCAGTAATCATTGGCCGTCACATCAAACCATTTTTTTATTTCAGCTGCAGAGCCTGCCTCTTTTATTTTTGAAAAAAGGTGGGAAGATTCATTTACAAGAATGGCCAATTGTGCCAGCCGGATGCTGGGGAAATTGCCGGGGCGCATACGCAGAAAATGCACGGGCTGATGAATGGATTTGAGGCCGTATTTCTTTTTCAAAAAATTGTACTCACGCTGCAGCAGCTGCGGGTAGTCTTCGGTAAAACGTCTGCCGAGCAAACCCGCCTGCCCAAACAACAAAGCTTCCAGCTGTTGCACCTGGTTTTTGTGTTTTGCAAGAATAGTTACCGAAAGGCTCCTGGCCATTTCCTCGAAAGCATCGGCATTGATTTTAATACCGAAGTTGCGGGCCAGCATCCACCAGAAAGTTTCTTCCCAGTGCTGGTTGGTTTGCTGCAGAAAGGATTCCACTTTAGCTGCTTTTCTTGTCAATCGTTCGGCAAGCAGCCGCTCCTGCCAGCTTTGAATAACGATGTGTTTTACGGAAGCAATTGATTTTTCACAGGGAATAAAACCTGCGGTCTTCATCAGTTCTTCATATTTTTTCAGAAGCAGTGTAGAAACCCGCCTCTCCAGCTCAAGCAAGGGCAAGGAATTATGCTGGTGCAAATCATTTTGCCACACCACATGAAGAATAACACTGTTGTAGTTTTTATCGTGCTGGTGGCGGTGCCTGTTCCAGTCAGAAGTTTTCAGGTGCAGCTCCACATGGCCGGCCCAGGTGCTGTTGCCGATTTTTATTTTGGCATCGGTAAAATCAGGGCCCTGGTTGGTATTATATTGCCCGGGTAAAATAACCTGTATCGTTTCGCCTGCTGTAGTTTTTAATTCGCCCTTGTTGAAATACTGGAATTGCCAGATGAATTGAAGAAGTCGTTCGGTCATTGCGGGATGGCTTGATGGTATGATTGTTTAATGGCTGAATTGCCCTATTATCTCATCAAATTACAGAATTCGCCCCACCTATACAACCATGAAGCCATCAAACAATTTACCCATCCATTTTTTCCAGCTCCCTTACTACCCTGCTCACCGGCAGGCCCATCACATTGTAAAAGTCACCGTTGACTGATTTGATACCCACCACGCCAATCCATTCCTGAATGGCGTAAGCGCCGGCTTTATCGTAGGGTTTGTATTTGTCCACATAAAATTCAATCTGCTCAAGGGTGAGCTTATGAAACTCCACTTCGGTACTGTCGGAAAAAGCGGTTTCCTTTTCATCTTTTCGTATTACGACGCCGGTAATCACTTTGTGTTTTTCGCCGGAGAGGGCTATTAAAATGCTGATTGCTTCTTCCCGGTGCACGGGCTTGCCGATGATATTTTCGCCAAGCACCACCAGGGTATCTGCTGCCAGAACAATTGTTCCGGCAGGCAAATCCTGCTGCACGGCCACTGCTTTTTTTCTTGCAATAAAAACTGCCACCTCTTCAGGAGCCAGTCCGGGCGGATAATCTTCATCCGTATTTTTTGAAACTATGTGAAATGGAATTTCAGCCCATTCAAGCAGCTGTTTGCGCCGCGGCGACTGTGAAGCAAGAATGATTTTATTCATAGATAGAAATAAAAAAATATCATGGATAAAATTCCGCTGAGCATCACCAGCTTGGTCAGCTGGCTGAGCCGGTGATACTGCGGCGTACTTTGCGCTTTGAAGAGTTGCAGAAATATCAATACGAAAGGAAGGATGATGAATACAACAGCGTACACGATGGCCCACCACCACCCGAAGCGAAACACATACAGCAGCAGGATGACAAGCGAAGCAATCATAACCGCGAGCCAGACGGCGATATAAACTTTAGTTGCATTTACACCCCATACTATCGGCATGGTGCGGCAGCCGTATTTGTCATCGCCCTTCATGTCTTCAATATCCTTGATGGCTTCGCGGATGAGTGAACTGATGAATGCAAAAGCAGCATAAAGCACCCCGATGCGGGTTATTTTATTTGAAGCTTCGGCCATGCCAGGTGGAATCATTGTCCCGATTTTTATTTCAGCAAAACAGATAATTAATATTACCCAGGCAGTAAGCAGGGAGATGAGCATATTGCCGGAAAGCAGTTTTCGTTTTAATGAAACCGAATAGCCGAACAGCAACAGCACGCAGATACAATTGCCGGGAAGAATGTACCAGAAACCCGTGGTCCATGCCACGTAAGCGCTGAAAATGATACCCAAACCGCTCAATACAAAATGCCAGGCCATAGCCCAGCGACGTGACACGACGATATCTACCACATTGCCCATGGGTTTATTTACCTGGTCAATGTTGATATCGAAATAATCGTTGATAACATAGCCCGCAGCAGCAATTAACACGGAAGCCACCACCAGCAGAATAAACATCCAGCCGTCAATTGCCGGGCGTAAACCCAGCGGTTTTAATACCGGTGTTACCACAGCCTGGTGAAATAAAACCTGGGTGAGCACAATGAAAAACAGGTTGGGCAACCGCACCAGTTTCAAAAAAGCTGCAATCAGCTTCATCAAAAATTTTTGGAAAGATAGTAATGGCTGGTGAAACCAGGATTAGATTTTATATGCCTGCCCGGAAATGAAATACCCATAAATAATCAGTAATCAATAATAAATAATGGATAGCAGTTCATCATTTCGACACCACATCTTCTTCAAACTTCCACTGCCCGTTTACCTTCAGCACTTTTTCAATCACATCCCGCACACAGCCCCGGCCGCCGTTGACAGGGGAAATGTATTTAGCAAGGCTTTTTACTTCACTTACCGCATCCGCAGGACAACAGGACAAGCCGGCTTTTTTCAGCAAGGGGATATCGGGCATATCGTCGCCCATGTAAAGCACTTCATCCCAAATAATCTTTTTAGCGGCAAGTAATTCACTTATAAATTTTGCCTTATCGGCAATACCGGTATGAATTTCCCTGATGCCAAGATATTCCAGTCTTTTTTTTGCTTCTTCCGAAACAGCACCTGAAATTATGATGACCCGATAACCATTTCGCATGGCCATTTGCAATCCGAATCCGTCCTTGATATGCATTTGCCTCACCTGCAGCCCATCCCGCAGCACCAGCACGGTGCCATCCGTCAGCACACCGTCAATATCAAAAATGAAGGTGGTTACTTTTTTGAACTCGGAAAGCGTATTCATGCATGGCTGATTTTGGATTGCCTGTTTCGGATGGAACGCAGGCAAATCTACAATCCGGAATCCCAAATCCGAAATTACTTCTGGTTGTCCCGCCACTCATACACCCAGGCGCTTTGTATCATTTCGAGATGGCCTTCGTTGCACTCCTCCCTTTTACCCTGGAAATTGGGAATCTGCAATACCCATTCGATGAGGTCAGTAAACCGGATGCGGTAAATTTTTCCTTCGTTAAAATCATCGCCGAAGTGTTCATACAGTTTCTGGGCAATGTCTTCGTAATCGGTCCAGTGAATGGGCGGTTCAAAGTGAGTCATAGTAAATTTGAAGTCTGAAAAATGATGCCGGAGGTCAGAATTCAGACTTCTTACTTCTGACCCCAGGTTTTTTTATTCTCCTAAAAATTGTGTCTGGTCGGGCAGGGTAATTTCTATTTCGCCATCGCCATCGAGCAAAAGCGACTGGCATCCCAGCCTTGAATTGAGCCGCGGGTTTACGGCCCGGTCAATAAAATCTTCCTCCTTATCACTTATTTCATCAATATGCTCCATCCCTTTTTCTATATATAAATGACAAGTAGTGCAGGCACATACTCCTCCACAATTGTGATGCAGCTCAATGTCGTTTTTCAGGCAGATCTCCAGCAGGGTTTGCCCGGGTTCCAGGTTTTCTAAGGTCAGTGGCTCCAGTCCTTTCTGCTCAAAATTAATCTTCAGGTTGTACATTTTTGCTTTTTTGAGGCGTGCAAATGTAACCGGAAAAGCAAAAAAGGCATTTACTTGATTGGGAAAAGCGTTTGCAAATTTGCTGATGGGCGGATGTGATAAACAGAAGGCTGTTATTGTACGGAAAAACTACGGATGCTCTCCGTCATAAATTCATATACTTTTTTCAACTGCGGAAACTCTTTCAATAATTCCAGGTGCTTTTGAATGGTGCTTTCATCCTTTCTTTTGACCGGCCCGGTCTGCGCTTCGGCGGGTGAAATGGTTTTGATTCTTGCTGCCGTTTCTTCAATCAGCGGCAGCAGCTCACGGAAATCAAGGCCCTCTTTTTTGCAATAGTCTTCAGCCAGCACATACAGATGATTGGTGAAATTGTTCACGAATACAGCTGCAATATGCAGCTTCAGTCTTTCATCGTCGCCTGCCTGCTTTGCATGCTGTGGCGCTATGGATGTTGCCAGCATTTCCAGCTTTTTCCGGGACGCCTCATCGCTGGCATCAAAAAAAATGGGGGCGTCGGGCAATTCATTTATTTCTTCACGCATACTTTGCAGCGGGTAAAACACACCATGATGACTGCTAACTTTTTTCAATACATCTTTTGACACCGAAGCAGCCGTATGCGCCACCAGTTTGCCGGGCAGTTTCAAATCGGCCACCACTTCCTCAATGGCATCGTCGCTTACGGCAATGATATAAACATCGGCGTTTTTATTCACCAGGCTCCAGTAGTTGGTGCTTTCTGTATCCCATTCATAAGCCAGCCTGCTGGCAGCAGATGCATTACGGCTGGCTACCTGCAAAATATGATGCCCGGCCGCTTTAAATTTTCTTCCGAGCACAGCAGCCACATTACCCGAACCAATAATAACTATCTTCATAAAATCCTCCTGTTTCCTTCTGCCCCGCAAAAGGTGGTGTAATCCTTTTTACAATTAGTAATAACAACAGAAGTTATTTTTGTAAAATGACAAAGTTAGGGCAACAGCTTGCGATTGGCTATTACCGAACAAAATTTAAAATGCTTTCGGCCATCTCCAACAAAAAAACAGCCGAGCTGGCATTGGAACTATTCTGTACGCCACAATTACGATACAAGAAAACATTGCCGGAAATTTTTAAGCAGGCTGAGAAACTTCAGTTCAGGCATTACGGCGAAACAGTGACCGGTTACCGCTGGAACCGCGGTGGTCACCGAAAGGTGCTGATTGCACATGGATTCAATTCCACGGTAGCAAAATTTGACCGTTACATAAAACCGCTGGTGCGAAAGGAGTATGAAGTGCTGGCCTTTGATGCGCCGGCACATGGCTACAGTACGGGCAAAACCATCAATGCCGTGATGTTTAAAGACATGATTACACATATTAATAAAGAATATGGCCCTGTAAAATCCTTTATGGGTCATTCATTCGGCGGGCTGGCTATCAGTCTTGGGCTGGAAGAAATTGAACACGATGAGAACACCCGTGTCGTTTTGATTGCGCCGGCTACAGAGTCAAAAACCGCTATTGACACTTTCTTTTCATTTATGAAACTGAATGATGCGGTGCGGAAAGAATTTGATGAATATATTTTCCGGTTGCGCAACAAGCCGCCGGAATGGTACTCGGTAAGCCGGGCTGTAGAAAATATCAAAGCGAAAATTCTCTGGTGCCATGATAAAGACGATGTGATGACACCCTGGGCTGATGCAGCGAAAGTTATGGAGAGGGAACACCTGAATATTGAATTTATAGTAACTAAGGGGCTTGGTCACCGGCGGATTTACCGGGAGAACAGCATTTTTAAAGCGATAATCGAATTTCTGTAAATACGATGAACCCATGAAAATGATTACCGGCATTAACAGACGGCATCGCTTTTCAAACAGTATGATTTATTTATTCCTTCTTCTTATTTTCACCGCTGCAAAACAAAAACCCGGGCATAGCCCAGTGACGGATCTGGCTAATTTGACCACTATGACTTATTCCCTCCTCACCCTCGGCGACTCTTACACCATCGGCGAAAGTGTGATGCTCACCGGAAGTTTCCCGTACCAGGCTGTGCAGGTACTGCGCAAAGCAGGCTATGATTTTAGTGCACCGGAAATCATTGCTAAAACCGGTTGGACAACAGATGAATTACAGGCGGCAATTAATCAACACAAATTTCTTCCCTCTTATGATTTTGTTACCCTTTTAATTGGCGTGAACAATCAGTACCGCGGCCGTTCGGTTGAAAATTATAAGCCGGAATTTGAAAGTTTGCTGAAACAAGCCATTCAGTTTGCCGGCAGCAAAGCATACCGTGTCATCGTGCTTTCCATTCCGGACTGGAGCGTTACTCCATTCGCTGAAGGCAGGGACAGAAAAAAGATTGCGCAAGAAATAGACGAATACAATTTGGTCAGCAAATCAATCGCTGAAAAATATAAAGTTTATTATGTGGACATAACCACCGGCACCCGTGAAGCTGCCACAGATACATCCCTGGTTGCACCAGACGGTTTGCACCCATCAGCAAAAGAATATAGCCGGTGGGCAGAAAAAATTGCCATCCTGATAAAAGCGCAGCTATAATTTTTTATTCAAAAGAATTTTCTTCTCATTTCCAGAAGGTTGCGCCTTCACTTTTGCGTCTGGTCCGATGCCGGCAATAAGAGCACTTTCAGAAAATTAAAAATTCTGCGTTATTATTGCATCCGTCGAGCCGGTTGCTGGCAGAAAAAATTTATTAAAACCTGATATGGCGAAAAACCTGTTAATAGTTGAAAGCCCTGCGAAAGCGAAAACAATTGAAAAGATACTGGGCAAAGATTTCCAGGTGAAGAGTTGCTTTGGACACATCCGCGACCTGCAAAAGGCCGGCATGGGTATTGACATGGAAAAGAATTATGCACCTACCTATATTATTCCCCCCGAAAAGGAAAAAGTAGTGAAGGATCTGAAGAGCCTTGCAAAAAAATCGGATGAAGTATGGCTGGCAACCGATGAAGACCGCGAAGGCGAAGCCATCAGCTGGCATTTGTGCGAAGTGCTGGGGCTTGACCCGCGGAAAACCAAGCGGATTGTTTTTCATGAAATCACCCGGCCTGCTATAAAAGAAGCGGTAGAAAATCCAAGAACCGTGGACATGAACCTGGTGATGGCCCAGCAGGCCCGGCGGGTGCTTGACCGCATTGTTGGTTTTGAGCTCAGCCCCGTGCTGTGGCGAAAAATAAGCATGCGCAACAACCTCAGCGCCGGTCGTGTGCAAAGTGTGGCCGTGCGGCTGATTGCAGAAAGGGAAAGAGAGATAAACGCTTTCAATACAACTTCTTCATTTAAGATTGAAGCGTTTTTTACAGCTAAAGATGTTTCAGATAAGCCGGTAACGTTTTCGGCCGAAGGCAAAAAACAAAACAGTGCCGAAGATGCCGAAGCATTTTTGAAAAGCTGTGTCGGCGCCATTTACACGGTAAGCGATATACAGGTAAAGCCGGGAAAAAAATCGCCTGCCCCTCCTTTCACAACTTCCACCTTGCAGCAGGAGGCATCACGCAAGCTGGGCTATGGCGTAAGCCGCACTATGCTGCTGGCCCAAAAGCTGTACGAGAGCGGTAAGATTACTTATATGCGTACCGACAGTGTGAACCTGAGCAAAACAGCATTGGCCGAGCTGACAAAGACAATTAAAAGCATGTATGGTGAACGGTACCACCAGTTCCGTACTTATAAAAACAAAAGTGAAAGTGCGCAGGAAGCCCATGAGGCTATTCGCCCTACGGACATGAGCCGCACCACCGTGGAAGAAACCGATTGCCAGAAACTGTATGAACTTATCTGGAAACGAACCATGGCCTGCCAGATGGCTGATGCGGAAACAGAAAGAACAACGGCGAAGATTACCATTTCTACCAACAACGAAGAACTGACCGCACAGGGTGAAGTGCTGAAATTTGATGGTTTTCTGAAAGTGTATCGTGAGGACAGGGATGAGGATGAACTGGCCGAAGAAGCACAGGAGGGCATGCTGCCGCCATTAACTGCAGGCCAGCAGTTGCCGCTGAAAGAAATGAAAGCCGTAGAAAGATTTACCCGCCCGGCGCCGCGATATACGGAAGCATCACTGGTAAAAAAACTGGAAGAATTGGGTATCGGCCGGCCTTCCACGTACGCTCCTACTATTTCGACCATTTTAAAAAGAGGCTATGTGGAGAAAAGAGATAAGGAGGGTGCGAAAAGAAATTACCAGGTATGGGTGTTGAAGAAAGACCACCTGGCCAAACACACCGAGTGGGAAAACACCGGTGCAGAAAAAGCAAAACTATTTCCCACTGATCTCGGGCTGGTGGTTACGGATTTCCTGACGCAGTACTTCGACGACATTATGGATTACGGTTTTACCGCACGGATTGAAGAAGAATTTGATGAAGTGGCTGATGGAAAAATGAAATGGCATAAGATGATTGATGATTTTTACCTGCCATTTAAAAAAGATGTTGATAAGACTATTGAAACAGCTGAACGGGCCGTAGGTGAAAGAGAACTCGGCATTGACCCCCTTACAGGAAAAAGGGTGATTGCCCGGATGGGGCGTTATGGACCCATGGTACAGATGGGTGATGCCGATGATGAACAGAAACCGCATTTTGCTGCGCTGAAAAGAGACCAGAGTATTGAAACCATTACTCTCGATGAAGCACTCGACCTGTTTAAACTGCCGCTGACACTTGGCCAGTATGAAGGCGAAGAAGTGTATGTGAACACCGGACGCTTTGGTCCTTATGTAAAATTCGGCGAGCAGTTCATTTCTATTCCCAAAGGTGAAGCCCCACTGGAAATGGACCTGGAACGTGCCATCGAGCTGATAAAAGAAAAACAAAAGGCCGATGCGCCGATTGCCACATTTGACGGTAAACCGGTGACAAAAGGTAAAGGCCGTTTCGGACCGTATATAAAATGGAACAACATGTTCATTAATGTGCCGCGGCGTTACAATCATGACAGGCTGAGCCAGGCCGAGGTAAATGAACTGATTGAAGCCAAAATAAAAAAAGAAGCCAACCGCTATATACAGCATTGGCCCGAAGAAAAAATTTCTCTCGAAAATGCCCGCTGGGGCCCCATCATTAAATATGGAAAAAAAATAATCAGACTGCCGAAAAAAACTGATGAAACAAAATATTCCGCTGAAGAATTAAAAACAGTGCCGCTGGAGGAAGTAAAAAAATGGATTGAGGCGGAGC
Source organism: uncultured Chitinophaga sp. (assembly GCA_964444975.1). Classification (GTDB taxonomy): domain Bacteria; phylum Bacteroidota; class Bacteroidia; order Chitinophagales; family Chitinophagaceae; genus VBAS01. The sequence continues at coordinate 62,816 of CAYUJD010000008.1, forward strand.
TGCCGGGTGCCTTCGAGAAAAAACGAACTGCAAAAAAAACCGCCGGGAAAAAAACTATGGTAAAAAAGAAGTCAGCAAACAAGAAATAATTGTTGAACGGTTGAATGGTTAAATTGCAGTTTATCACCAAAACAATTTAACCACATAACCATTTTGCTCATTCCTCACATCGCCAGTTTCCACCCTTCCCGGTATTCTCTTTTCACAAACTGGTTGGCCGGTTCAAAGTTGGTTATCTTCATATTCGGACCATCCCACAGCAATTGTTTTCTGCCATTGAATTTTCGCTGGTTGTTCACCATTTCAAAATAATTATAGCTGAGTACTGCAAGATTACCCATCAGCACGGTTTCTGTCAGCGGCCCGGCTTGTGAGAAAGGAGAACTGGTGTAGGCGCCAAAACCTTTTTTACAGGCATCCGTCCATTGTTTCTGGTGAGCTTCAGGTCCGCCTGGTACAAAGGGGTATCTTGATGTGGGAAGATTGGTTGATTTCATCAGTTGGGTCGGCAGCAAGGTGGGTTTGCGGCCCCACAGGCCGGTCATCAGTTTTCCTTTGGTTCCTTCAAATAAAATTCCACCATCCCATTCACCAAATTCTTCATCTGGCAACAACTCAGCGGGTCGTTTGGGTTTAATGCCCCCATCGTACCAAATCATTTCCACCGGAGGGAGGTTGCCACGCTTTGGAAACCGGATATGAATTTTTGCCGATGGCGGAAAACTTCCCTTGTAAAAACTTTCCTGGAAGAAACCCGTATACACAGAAGTAACGCTGCACTCCACCGCGTCAGGGTAACCCAATTTCAATGCACGATACGGCACATCAATAAAATGACAACCCATATCGCCCAATGAGCCGGTGCCGAAATCGGTCCATCCGCGCCAGATAGCAGGCAGGTAAGCAGGATGATAATCCCTGTAAGGCGCGGTACCCAGCCACAGATCCCAATCCACTTCTTTTGGTATTTCATGTTTGCCGGTGGGCAAAGAAACACCCGAAGGCCACACGGGGCGGTTGGTCCACACATGCACGGTATGCACTTCACCAATCAGTCCTTCCTGTATCCATGTTTCTACATTTCTAGTATCATCGCCGCTGCTGCCCTGGTTGCCCATTTGCGTTACTACTTTATATTTCTTTTCTGCTTCGGTCAGCATTCTTGCTTCATAAATATCGTGTGTGAGCGGCTTCTCCACATATACATGCTTGCCCAGCTGCATGCAGGGCAATGCCTGCACGGCATGCATGTGATCAGGGGTGGTGATGATGACGGCGTCAATCGTTTTATGTTCTTTATCCAGCATTTCACGGTAATCTTTATAATAAAGTGCAGTGGGCCATTTGTTTCTTGCTTTCACACTCATGCGGTCGTCCACATCGCAAAGAGCAACGATGTTTTCAGCGCCGTTATTCCATGCATTAGGAAGATTTACTTCGGCTTTGCCGCCACAGCCGATGCCGGCAATATTCAGTTTATCGCTGGGTGCAATAAATCCCCTGCCGAGTACATGCCGGGGCACAATCATCAGTCCGCCTGCCACCAAAGCAGAATAGCGGATAAAAGAGCGGCGGGAAAAATGCTGACCTGTTTTATCTTGCTGTTTCATTAAAAAATTTTTGTCAAGTTACTGGATAGAAAAGAATCGGCAAAAAACGGGAAAATTTTTATTCACGCCACACCGGCCTGTTCTTAATTTTACTGCATGAAATGCATCCTGCTTTTACCGGTATTAATAATTTTCCTGTTTGGCTCATACCCAAAAAAAACATACGAAGTAAATCAGCAGCAGAAAAAATTCTACCGCTGGGATGAATTCAGCATGGGTGTGGATTTGTCCTATGTCAATCAGATTGAAGATTACGGAGGTGTTTACCACGACTCAGGCAAGGTGAAAGACTGCTTCCGGATATTAAAAGATCATGGCGCCAATACCGTTCGTGTACGGCTATGGCATACGCCGGCATGGGTGGGTAAACTGAACAACGGGAAATTGTATTATGATTTATACGGAGTGGAAAAAACCATCCGACGGGCAAAAGAAGCCGGGATGGCTGTCAGCCTGGACATTCATTACAGCGACACGTGGGCTGATCCGCAAAAACAGGAAATTCCCGCAGCATGGGCCGGGTTACCATTAAAAATTCTTAAAGACTCAGTTTATCATTATACTCTTGATGTTTTAAATTATATTAAAAGTAAAAACCTGGTGCCTGAATTGGTACAAGTGGGCAATGAAACCAACAATGGCATGTGCTGGCCTGTTGGTAAAATTGTAAACAATGATTTTTTCAACTATGCTGTTCTGCTGAAAAGCGGCATCAAAGCCGTAAGAGATTTCTCAAAAACATCCACCGTCAAACCCCAAGTCATCATTCATGAGGCGCAGCTGCAATCCATCGGCTGGTGGATGAATGGGATAACCAAAGCGGGTGTGAAAGATTACGACATCATCGGCCTTTCACATTACACCAAATGGAGCAATGTAAAGACCATGCAGGGTGTGACGGACAGCATCCGCATGCTGAGAAAGAAGTACAAAAAAACGGTGATGATCGTAGAAACCGGTTACCCGTGGACCACCGGCAATGCGGATAATTACAATAACATTTTTTCGCCTGCCGATTCGGCGCCCGGTTATGGCATTTCAGAAGAAGAGCAATTCCGCTATTTGAAAGATTTGACCCAGGCTGTGATGGATGGTGGCGGTAAAGGAGTACAGTACTGGGAACCGGCATGGATTACATCAAAGCTGAAAGACGGCTGGGGCACCGGCAGCAGCTGGGATAATGTGACGCTGTTTGATTTCAACGGCAATGTGCTGAAGGGAGCCGGCTTTATGTGCTGGCCGTATAAGATTAACTAAAAAAATATATGCAGGAAACGGGTTATTTTATGTGGTGTCTCAGTTTGAATTTTCAGTTTTGAAATTAAATGAAAAAATTCTTTGTTTCAGTGTCTCTGTGTGCAATTGAAATGCCACTGAAGCACAGACACACTAACCAATATTAAATGTGCTAACTAAAAAGCAGGTTATTAAGTCTATTAAACCACTAACTGATAATAATTTGGCAAGAGAAGCCATTGAAATACCCGTAGTGGAATTCAGCATTCAAAGTCGGAAAAATTGTTGACATAAAAAAAGGAAATCAATTAGCAACAAATAAGAAACCACTTCATGAACCGCACCTACTGGGAAAAAATAGCGCCGGATTACAACCAGGAAATTTTTGATGTGCTGAAAAACGACCACAAGGGTATCATTGTATCGGCTATCCGCCAAATTGCATCAAAAGAAAAAACCATTGCCGATATTGGTTGTGCCATCGGCAAATGGCTGCCTTTGCTCTCTCCTCTTTTCAAAAAAGTTTATGCTGTTGATATTTCCGCCGAAAATCTCAAAATTGCTGCGGGTCTTTATCCCAAACTTAAAAATGTGGCGTATTGCCGAACCGATATGTCGGACCCCCGGGCAAAAATCACCGCCTGCGATGCCGCCATCTGCATCAATGCCATCCTCACCGACTCGTTAAAAAACAGGAATGCATTTTTCAGAAATCTTCAGAAATGTGTGAAGAAAGACGGACAACTTATTCTTGTTATTCCATCACTGGAGTCCTCGCTGTTTACTTCCATCATTCGCCAGCGATGGAATCCTGATAAGGATGCCCACGCCGTTGTGAATAAAAGCAAGCAGGGTGATCAGCTAAGAAACCTGCTGCATGGCAATGTAGAAATAGATAACGTGCCGACCAAGCACTACCTGAAAGAAGAGCTTCAGCTGCTGCTGCATAACGAAGGATTTGAAGTGCTCCGGTTTGAAAAAATAGAATATAAATGGACAACCGAGTTTCTCAAACCACCCCGGTGGTTGAAAGAACCTAAGCCATGGGACTGGATGGTGCTGGCAGTGAATAAGTGAATCAATGTCCGAAGGCTGATATCTGGTATCTGATGTCGGATGTCAGATAAATGAATTCTATATTTATCTTGTCAGTCTTTAATATTTTCTGACTTCTGACTTCCAACTTTCCCCACCTGTGGAAAATTTTCGATGCGTACCTTCGTTATTAAGGGTGACATTTACGAAACCCAATACTGCCAATGGAAACCACCAGAGAACTTTCAGCCCTCTTTACGCTGATTGATGATCCCGATGAAGAGGTGTTTGGAGCCGTATCAGAAAAAATTATAGACTACGGCAAAAACATTATCCCCAGCCTCGAGCATTTATGGGAAACCATCCCCGACCAGCATGTGCAGCACCGCATCGAGCTGCTGATTCACAGGCTTCATTACCGTGACCTTTGCGAAGATTTCAGGCAATGGAATATTGCCGGCCATCACGACCTGATGCTGGGTGCCCTGCTTGCCTGTAAATTTCACTATCCCGACCTTGCCAGCACTGCGGTGTTGCAGGAAGTGGAAAAAATCCGCCGCAACATCTGGCTGGAGTTGAATAATTACCTGACGCCACTTGAGCAGGTGAATATTATCACCAGCATACTGTACAGCTACTACGGGCTGAAAGGCGGTGAAATAAATTTGCAGGAGTCAAATGAGTTTTTGCTGCACAAAGTACTGGAAGCAAAACGCGGCAACCAGCTTAGCAACGGAATTCTTTACCTGGTGCTTGGCGAGCTGCTCGATATCCCGGTAAAAGCCATTAACATTCCGCGGCAATTTGTGCTGGCTTATTTCAAACCCGGCTACAGCGATGAAAACCTGCAGAACCCGCAGGATAAGATTGAATTTTTTATTGATCCTACCAACGGCCAGGTTTTTACCCATAAAGATGTGAGCAGCTATTTTAAACGAATAACCACCGACCCGGTTGATGAATATTTTATGCCGCAGAACAATAAGTGGGTGATCCGCCGCCTGCTGCTGGAAACCAGCAAGTGCTTTGAAGATGAAAAGAACTTGTACAAACAAAAAGAATTGCAGGATTTGGCTAACATACTGGACTAATTCTTACCTGTGTCCTTCTTCACATGGAATGGTTCTGAAAAAATTGATATCCGCTGCCGTATCATACCTGGAGTAAGCCATTTTCCACAAGCCTGCAACCTGCCTGCCGGCTGCTGATGAATTTTGAAACGAACCGGGCATAAAAAAATCTTCCGGACAGATTACCCGATATTATTCCATTGCCGGATTAATCAACAGGCAGGTAGTAGCTGTTGTCAGCTTCCCCCCAAACCAATTGCCGGTTTTTCAGCGAATGCCGGGTGCCGGGCGTTTACGATGAAAACAATCATGTAATTTTATTGCAGCCCGAACCTGCCGCATAAAAAGGGGCAGCGAACCGGCTGACGCATGCCTGAAACATTCTATATAACCTATTATCACTCGCCGGTCGGTATGCTTCGCATTGCCGGCACGGAAAATTATATCAGCGAAATTTCTTTTTATGACAAGGTGCAGAAAACTGAAATGAAAAAGAAAAATCTGCCACCGTTGCTGATACAATGCGTGGAGCAGCTCATCCAGTATTTTCATGGCGAAAGAAGAAAATTTGATTTGCCCATACAGCAGCCCGGTACAAAATTTCAGCAGGATGTGTGGAATGAGCTGTTGTCCATCCCTTTTGGAAAAACTATAAGCTACCAGGAGCTTGCCATACGAACCGGCGACAACAAAGCAACCCGTGCTGTGGCCAATGCCAATGGTAAAAACAATATTGCTATTGTGGTGCCCTGCCACCGGGTTATTGGTTCGAATCGCGAACTGGTGGGATATGCTGGCGGTCTGTGGAGAAAAAAATGGCTGCTGGAACTCGAGGCCAAGCTGGCCTATGGTGTGCAGACACTGTTTTAAGGGCAGTTTTTCCGGGCCAGCGTATCCGGTGGAAAAACATGGTAACGTAACACAAACAGTTTTTGATTGTACAGACCCACACTGTTTGCATAAATACAAGCCGTATCGGCAAAATTATTCCAGTCAATGCCGGTTGTATCTTTTACATAAATACAAAGTGTATCGGTATTAGCATAATAGGTGCATCGGTACGCACCATAATAATAAGTGAATTTTCCGGCCAGCGTTGTATCGAGCTGGTTAATTCTCTTGCAGTCTTCACTGCATCGTGCCGGATACGAAGTGGCAACATACAAAGCGGCATATAGTACAAGTACAGCCGGCAGAATAAGACTTTTGGTATTTAATTTCATGACGTTTTATTTAATATGGCCGCAAAAAAAACACCCGCCGTAATCGCAAATAAATCAGTAAAGCTGAATGTAAAAACAGACGGTATAAACAATTGAATCATTTCTGAAATTTCAGCAACCAGTAAAACAATAATAAACAGAAGCCGGTGTGACCCGCATTTGTAAATATGGTTTAAAATAAAAACTACCGAGGCAAATGAATAGGCCCAAAAAAAATCAGGCCCTGAATAAATGATAAACCGACCGAACGCTGAAAAATTTTCAGAAGATTGTTCCCGGCAATTATCCAAATTCAGTAATCGGGTGAACCAGGCTGCGGGACGATACAAAATGTAAATAACTGCCCCTGTTATAAGGGGAAGTAATCCATGGATGAAAAGCTTTGCAAAGAGTACTGTGCGATGCTTTTTCATTTCATTGACTGGCCGGTAAAGGCAAGCGGCAGCAGGAGGCTGGCTTTATCAAATACAAATATTTTCCCTTCTATTCCGCCAAGAATGAGGCGAATGGGCATTTGCACCCGGCCTTCATACTCCTGCAGCGCCTGCCTGCACATGCCGCAGGGTGCAATAGGTTGTTTACTGTCGCCATTATCGCTATGGTAGCTGATGGCCATGCTTTCAATAGCCATATCAGGATAAAGAGAAGATGCCGAAGCAAGCAATACCCTTTCGGCACAAAGCCCGACAGGGAAGGATGCATTTTCCTGGTTGGTGCCGGAAACAATTTCACCATTCACCAGCTTGGCTACCGCGCCTACATAAAAGTTGGAATACGGAGCATAGGCTTGGCGGGTTACTTCACGGGCTTCGTTTAGCAGCCAGGCATCAGCGGGGGTTAACTCACTGATGTCGTCGTAAACCCGGAATGAGATTTCAATTTTTTGCTCCTGCATACAGAGAATAATACACAAAGTAAAAGAATCATTGCGTAAGCCCTGAACAATTATTCGTTGCTAATTACTGCATACTGATTATCCCACCCGGTTGTCCTTTCCGTTATAAATAAAATATTATGAATAAGCCTCTTTATTTTACAATACGAAACAACCGCTTCCACCGCGGGCCTTTTTCCCAGCTAAACCAGATGAGCCATGCTTTACCCACAATTCGGTCTTCCGGCACAAAACCCCAGTAGCGGGAATCCTGTGAATCCTGCCTGTTGTCGCCCATCATCCAGTAGTAATCCATTTTAAAAGTATAAGTGGTTACTTCATTCCCGTTCAGGAAAAATTTTCCCTCCTTCGTGTAAAAATCATTTTTTTCATACACCCGGATGGCTCTTTCGTAAATGGAATAATTTTCCGCTGTCAGTTGTAGCGTAGCTCCTTTTTTCGGTATCCAGACCGGGCCGAAATTTTCCCGGGTCCATTTGTGCAGCGTATCGTACGGAAACGTTTCGCCGCCACCGGCATTATAGCTGTAGTCAACCTGTATTTCTTTTACCAGGCCCGCAGCCTGCATTTTATCTTTGGCTTTTGCCGTAAGCAGCATACGAAACTGGTTGGGTGCATTGCCCAGACTGTAATCCCCTTTATCCGCATCCAAATTATATTCTTCTTTCATAATATCCGGATCGAGGCGCTGATTATTAATTAATGTAACCAAATAATGCATTTGCGAGCTGGGCGGCATGGGTTGCGGTTCATTATTTATATAAACAATATTATCTTTTACCGAAAGCGTATCCCCGGCCACACCCACGCAGCGCTTAATATAATTATCTGTTTTATCTACCGGGTGAACCGCAAGCGGAAATTCAGCCGGATTGTCGAGAATATAGCGGTCATCAGGAAATCCTTTGGCAGCTCTTCGTTTAATATCGTAGTAAGGGTTGGCCGATTCAAACCCATCCTTATGAATTACCGTATCGCCGGCCGGAAAATTAAAAACCGTGGCATCGCCCCGCTTTACCGGGCTGGCCCACCAGCGTATATAAGGCAGCTTAATCGCTTCCGAATAGGATTTATTTCCCAGTTTGGGAATATAATTATGAATAAAAGGTATTGACAATGGCGTATTGGGCACTCTGGGCCCGTAGCTGAGTTTGCTCACAAAAAGAAAATCGTTTACCAGCAACGACTTTTCCATGGAGCCTGTAGGAATGGTGTAAGCTTCGAAAATAAAAAGCCGGATGAGTGTGGCAGCCACTACCGCAAAAACAGCAGCATCCACCCACTCCCGCCATCCTGCTTTTTTATGTTTGCGTGCTGCTGCTGGGCCAATGAACTTTGTAGTTTTTTGCAAGGCGATGTAGGGAAAATAAAAAGGCGCAAGCAAGCTGGCGCCGGTATGATGAGCAAAGGAAAATTTTCCAAACACTTTTGCAAACTCAATAAAGATGCCCATGCTGATAAACCACCCGCCCACAGGAATCAGCTGCCAGAAAACCCAGTGCTTTGGCCTTTTGGCAATATCCTGCATGACCCAGGTATTGTAAAATGGAACAAACGCTTTCCATCCCGGCACACCGGCTTTCATAAAAAGCTGGTACAAGCCGTAAGAAGGCAGCAACACAAGGAGGGTACCGATAAAATAAATAATGAACAGATGTTGTAATGGCATCAGTTATTTTTTTAATGCGGACAAAGATAATGAACCCGGCCGGTTGTGCAGGTCAGGCAATATGTGATTGGTGTTTGCAGTCAACAGTTTTAATGAAAGAAAAAGTTAAGAATAAAAAGCTATTGTTATTTTGGCAAAACATAATTATTCACATCATCCGCACCAATTGATTTACCGGAAAGAATAATCAGCCGCTCCACCACATTGCGCAGCTCACGTATGTTGCCCGTCCAGTTATACTCCTGCAGCAGTTTTACCGCGGCCGCATCAATTGATTTTTTTGCCACCCCATAGTCGGCACATATATCATCCAGAAACCTGTCAACCAGCAGCGGTATGTCGTCCCTTCTTTCATTGAGAGACGGAACGTGAATAATAATTACACTCAGCCGGTGGTAGAGGTCGAGCCGGAATCGTTTTTCTTCCACTTCTTTCAGCAGGTCCATATTGGTGGCGGCAATCACCCGCACATCCACGTTAATATCTTTATCGGCGCCCACACGGGTAATCTTTCCTTCCTGCAATGCCCGCAGCACTTTGGCCTGTGCATTCAGGCTCATGTCGCCTATTTCATCCAGAAACAATGTGCCGCCCGAGGCCTGTTCAAATTTGCCGATGCGTTGTTTGATGGCAGAAGTAAAGGAACCTTTTTCGTGGCCGAACAGTTCGCTTTCGATAAGTTCACCGGGAATAGCGGCGCAGTTCACTTCCACCAGCGGGCCTGGTGACCGGTTGCTTTTCTCATGAATCCATCTTGCCACCAGTTCTTTACCCACGCCATTTTCTCCCGTAATCAGGATTCGGGCATCGGTGGGCGCCACTTTATCAATCGTTTCCTTAATTCTTTTTATCGGCATTGATTCGCCAATCATTTCCTGTACACGGTTCACCCGCCGCTTCAGCACTTTGGTTTCAGAAACCAGGCTGCTTTTGTCCATTGCATTGCGGATGGTAATCAGCATCCGGTTCAGGTCGGGCGGTTTTGAAATATAATCAAAGGCGCCCTTCTTTACGGCATCCACTGCCGTTTCAATATTGCCATGACCTGAAATCATAATGACAGGCGTATCGGGATTCACCTCGCCGGCTTTCTGCAAAAATTCAATGCCGTCGAGCTTCGGCATCTTGATATCGCAAATCACCACATCGTACGTTTTCTCCCTGAATTTTTTCAACCCGTCTTCCCCATCGGCGGCTTCGTCGGTTTTATAACCTTCGGCCGAAAGTATTTCCGTCAGGGCTTTGCGGATGGCTTTTTCATCATCAATAACCAGGATGTCAGGCATGTGCAGAATTTTCAGGAGGCGTGAAAATAATCCAAATCAGTAATATCTTAAAAAATCATTAACCCTGCTGTTTATGGAATCAGAACACCGGAGTATCCATTTGCAAATCCTTAAGTATGCACCCGGGATTCATTTTCCCGCTTCTTTTGACCTTATCATTTTTTGGCTGCAATAATATCCCGGAAAAATTCCCGGTTGAGGTGCTGGCTGGTGAAAAAAAAGAGATTTATAAAACTATAAATGACATTCCGCTACCCCGCGGGTATACTCACCTAAAAACCGGCGACAGCCTGTATGCTGAATGGCTGCTTGGCATAGGAATACGAAATAACAAAACGGTTTACCTGTACGATGGAAAACCAAAGCCAAACCAGGAAGTTCAGTTTGCCGTGCTGGATATGGATATTGGCAGAAAAAACCTGCTGCAGTGTGCCGATGCTGCAATACGGCTGCGGGCAGAGTATTTGTTCCGGGCAGGTTGTTTTAATAAAATTAACTTCATCGCCACTTCAGGCGACACACTATCATTTACCCAATGGCAAAGGGGCATACAATGGATAGAGCAGGCAGGAAAACTGGTGAAGTTTGATAGCCTTGAGAAACTCAGTCCACCGGAAAAATCTTTTCAGGCCTTTATGGAATTTGTTTATGCTTATTGCGGCACTTACTCACTCGGCAGGCAACTGGCTGCCGTAAGCATTCCGGCGCTAATACAACCAGGCGATATTTTTATCGAGGGTGGTTTTCCGGGTCATGCCGTCACTGTAATGGCAGTTGCAACAAACAACAATGGGAAAATAATTTTCCTGCTTTCGCAGGGATACATGCCGGCACAGGATATTCATGTGCTGAAAAATCCTGGTAACCCCAAGCTAAGCCCATGGTATAGCCTGGATGACATTTATCCCGTTCACACGCCTGAATGGAAATTTGAAGATGGAAGTTTAAAACGATGGAAATTTTGAGGTGTTCGGGTTGATTGGTTTGTCGTCATGTCTTTGCCGGGACACCCGGGAAAAAATAGAGGCCGGGTAGAAACCCAGCCTCGTTGTAAAATCCAATATCCTATGAAAAACCATAGCGAAGATGCGGAGAAAAAACCAAAACGTTGCACACCAACCGAAGTTTTTTTTAAAAAAAGTTTATCCACATTTTTTCATAATAAAAAACCCTGCAGCACCTTTCGGGTTTGCAGGGTTTCAGCTTTATAACACTGATTTATTTGTTCATATACATTACTTCCTTTACCAGCTTTACTGTTCGTGGCACGTCGGGTAATGCGGCTGCCACCAGGTTGGGAGCATAATGCAGGGGAGCATCGGCCGCAGTAATGCGGCGGATGGGTGCATCCAGGTAATCAAATCCTTCCTTCTGTATCCTGTACGAAATTTCAGACGACACAGAACCAAAGGGCCATTGTTCCTCTATAATCACAAGGCGATTTGTTTTCTTTACTGATTCAAGTATCGTCATCCAGTCAAGCGGACGGATGCTGCGCAGGTCAATTACTTCGGCGCTGATAGCTTCTTTTTCCAGTTCGCTGGCAGCAGCCAACGCCACCTTCATCATTTTATTAAAAGAAACAAGTGTGACATCACGACCGGTTTTTTTAATATCGGCCTTTCCCAATTCAATATAATATTCTTCCTCCGGCACTTCACTTTTATCGCCATACATGAGTTCGCTTTCCATAAACATCACCGGGTCTTCCTCGTAGCGTATGGCCTGCTTCAGCAACCCTTTGGCATCATAACCATTGCTGGGCGACACTACTTTTATTCCGGGAATATTTGCATACAAGGCTTCAAAGGCAGTGGAGTGCTGGGCGCCCAACTGACCGGCAGATGCATTGCCACCCCTGAAAACTATGGGACAATTAACCTGGCCGCCGCTCATCGCCAGCATTTTGGAAGCCGTGTTGAGAATTTGGTCCAAAGCAAGCACAGCAAAGTTCCATGTCATGTATTCAACAATCGGTCGAAGGCCATTTTGCGCTGCTCCCACGCCAATGGCAGTAAAACCTAATTCAGAAATGGGTGTATCAATAATTCTTTTGGGGCCAAACTCGGCCAGCATTCCCTGGCTTACTTTGTAGGCTCCCTGGTATTCGGCCACTTCTTCACCCATCAGAAACACTCTTTCATCACGCCGCATTTCTTCACTCATCGCTTCACGAAGTGCTTCCCTGAATGCTATTGTTCTTGCCATGAAGACGGTAAATTTTATCCTTATTAAAAATAAACGGGAAGCAAAAATAAGAGAGCAAGAGGATAAAACCTAAAGGGAATATACGGCCCGCACAAAGGATTCAAGTTTGCCCGGGTCAAGCCTGCCTTCAGTACGTACACCGCTGCAAACATCCACACCGAACGGTTGTACTTTTTCTATAGCCTGCCGCACATTGCCTGCATGCAGGCCGCCGGCAAGAAACACGGGAACTTTTACTGAGCGTACAATATCGCGGCTGATGTCCCAGTTGTGTACCAGGCCGGTGCCACCCAAAGTTTTGAAATTGCCCCTCGGATTGCCGCTATCAAGCAGCAATGCATCCACTTCTTCGGCAGCCCGCTGAGCCTGCTCAATGCTTTCATCGCCGGTAACATGGATTACCTGCACAATTTTCAGATGCGGCAATGCAGTTCTTATGTCGCCATAAGTTCCTTCATCCAGATCATCTACTATCTGAACCGTATTGGTGTCTACCCGTTTTACATGATAAATTATTTCTTCTGTAGATTGCGAGCTGGTTAAAAGAAAAGTGGCCACAGGCGGATGAATGATTTTTACGATTTCAGCAATCAGCCAGTCGGGAATGGGCCCGGGGCCATTGGGCATTTTACCTACCAAACCCAAAGCATCAGCGCCATAAGCAATCGCTGTTTTTGCTTCCAGCTCCGATGAGATACAACAAATTTTTATCCGGGTTCGCATACCAGCCGTGAAATTAAGCAGAAAGCATCAGACATTCTGGTGAAGCTGTGCATCCCATAATGAAACGTGCAGGCCGACTCCTGGAATTATTCCGTGCTGATTCATCGGCTTAAAAAGTTTCGGCATCTGCCACTTTAATATTCATCGCGGTTCTTGCAATTTCATTTTATCAAATTGAAGGGTAAGATTTTCTCCCGGCCGTTGGCTAAGTTGAAATGTTTTTACTGGCGATAAATCCGCCCGAAGTCCAATAAAGGTTTACTCTTAATTCACGGTTATTTGCATGAATTATATAACCCGCTTTTCCCGAATGGGTTAAACAGTTACTTCAAGGCTGATAGTAATTTAGTTGTCTTAATTAATGTATGTTCAACTATTGACTGTAGAAAATAAAGTTAATATCTTGTGCTGCCAAAGCTTGAAAAACCTAAAATCCACCGTCATGAAGACCAGGTTGTTCTTTTGCATGCTTATTTGCATTGCCGTCAATTCAAATGCGCAAACCAAAGGCCCCCTGAACGGCCAGGGCTTCTCAAACCAGGCAATACCCGGCTCCAACAAAACATGGATAACTGCTGAAAATGCAGAATTCAGTGATGATACCTATTCTGATTTTGGAAACCTGAGTACCTCGCCGGGCAGTTATACTGATTATATTATCGCCAACAAATTTGGTTTCGATGTACCGCCAGGCGCCATCATCAATGGTATATTGGTGGAAGTGGAGCGGTCGGATGCCAACCAAAACACAGCCGATTACAGCATTCGTATCATCCGGTATGGCGTTATAACCGGTGATGAAAAATCAACCGGCGACCCCTACCCTGCCACTGACAGCTACAAATCGTATGGCGGCGCCACTGACCTGTGGGGTGAATTCTGGGATCCCGATATTATTAATGACGACGGTTTTGGAATTGCTATTGCAGCGCAGCGAATTAATGGTACCACCGATGTCACTTTGGGGCAAATTGATAACATCCGCATCACCGTGTACTATACTGACCCTTCCACCCTGCCTGTTTCACTTATCAGCTTTACTGCAAAAAAAAATAGCCGGTCAGTAGCCCTGATGTGGATTGTAACAGAGGAATCAGATATGAGTCATTATGAAGTGCAACGCTCAGCCGATGGGCGCAATTTTTCAACAATGCAATCCCTCAGCAGCCGCAATAGTGCAACACAATCCACCTATTCAGCAAATGACAATCAACCTTTGAACAGAATTACCTATTACCGGTTAAAGATGGTGGAAAACAACGGCACATTCTCGCATTCGAAAATAGTTGCCGTACAGTCTGCCACCGGCAGCCTGGTTACGGTCTATCCCAGTCCATGGAAGAAGGGTACGACACTAAACATCAGCAATCCCAACAATGAAAAATTGACTGTTTATTTTATGAACAGCGCCGGCCAGCAGGTTGGCTTTTCTGTAACAAACAATTCATCATTGCCGGCAAATATTCTCAATCAGCATACCGGCTTAATATTTTACCGTGTATTTGATGAGAAAGGAATACAACTGGCTACAGGTAACCTGTTGGTAAATTAAAACTATTCTGAAGGGTCAGTAAATTGGGGTTTACGGGTACAGTCGGGAAGATTGCTTCGGCCTACTTCATCGGCTTCGCAATCAGAGCCGCTTCATCATCAACCAGTCCTTCTGCACATCATTACCAAGGATGAAGTCTTGTTCGCCAAACTTTTCAAAACCCCAATGAATATAAAAAGAAATAGCACGTGAATTTTTCTCCCACACACCCAGCCAGATGATATCTTTCTTCATTTCCTTTGCCATGAAAATGCATTTGCGCATCAGTTCTTTACCTACGCCGGTGCCGATGCAGGTATTTACCACATAAATTCTTGCGATTTCCAGGGAATCATGGTTGCCGAAAGCCGCATGCTGCTCCCCTTCACGCAGGCGCACATACCCCACCGGGGACTGGCCATCGAAGGCAAGTAAAAAAATATTTCCGGGCTCGCTAACTTCGGCTACCAGTTTCTCACGGGTGAATTGTTCGTTCAGGAATTTATCCATGTTTTCCTTAGTATTCACAGCACCGAAAGTTTCGTAAAATGTACGACGGCTGAGGTCGGCTACCAGTTTAGCATCCTTTTCCGTGGCAATTCTTATTTCAAATTCAGCCATAGTTTTTCGTTTCAGTTAATCCGGCAAATGTCGTTAAGAATTTTGCAACGAACGCAGCAAAACCGGTATTGTTTTGTAACTTTTGAAGAAACCCGACGCTCTGTTTCTGCTCTGGCTCCGCGGAATTATTTTCACCATCCTGGCGACCGGCACGGTAGCCGGTTATATCCCCTGGCAGATAATGCGAAACAATGAACCGGATCTCCGGTTGAATTTTTTTCACTGACCCGGGCTAATCGTAATGATTGCAGGTATTATCATTTACCTGTGGACAGCAGCTTCCTTTCTATTGCGGGGTCGGGGCACACCCGCTATCTGGTTTACCAAAGCCATCCGTTTCCTGATTGGCGAAGAACCGGTGAAACTGGTTTTTTCAGAACTGTATAAATATTCCCGTAACCCGATGTATGCCGGCGTTATCACTACAGTAATTGGAGAGGGTATTTATTTTCAGCATGCCAATGTGCTCTGGTATGCGCTTTTCCTGGTTGTGTTTTTTAACTTCGTAGCAATTTTTATTGAAGAGCCACACCTCGAAAGAAAATTTGGCGGGCAATATAAAGGGTATAAAAAGAAAACCCGGCGGTGGTTTTAAAAGCAAAAAAACAGTTCTGTCCTTTAGTAATTCTTCCTGGGCTGAGTAAATAATTCGTTTGAAGATTTTTTTCATGTGCTGCTGGAATATCTTAATGATTCCTGGAGTGAACTGTTGTTTTACAGGGCCGATCTGAGTTCGAAATAAAACAACACCCCGATGGAGTTTCGGAATACGCTTAATTTAAAAAAGCAGATTCATATAATTCAAAGCCTCTTCAAATCAGAAGAGGCTTTTTTATTTTGCTTAAAAAACTTTATTGTTTCACTTCCCTCGTCCACTCTTCATGAATAGGATCGCCTCTTGAACTGAGGCCTTTGTGCGTCCACACATAGCCGGAAACACTGCCGTCAAATGTAAGTGAGGCGCCTACTCTTGTACTATCTCTTGAAAAAAATTCAATATTCTCCGTGTACTTCCCATTGATAAATGTATAAGTACCGCCGCCTGTGCCGAAGAATTCTTTTGTTTCGGTATTAATCGCCATCCATTGAAACCGGGTGCCCGAAAGCAGCTTCAGCGTTTTCCGGGCACTGAGCTGAATGGGCTGCACCTGGTTATTGTTCATTCTGCCGGTAATCCGCCAGTTGCCCGCCAGCTCAGCTTTGCCATCATCAATTCTTTCCCAGTTCTCAGCCATGCTGCCTAAGTTCAGCTTCATTGTTTTTTCGGAAACCGAAACGGCGTAATGCATATGCTTGCCCACATTATCTTTCGACTCCGTGTCAAATTCAATATTCACATGAAGCTGCCCGCCGGCTTCAGCAACCGTGCCGCCGAAAGTGCGGATAAATTTTTTGTTTGCCTTATTAAAACTGGCGTATGAAAAATAACCATCCATAAAAATCAGCACCTGCTCCCCCGTGTCGCTCTTGACCTGCCAGGCGCCGGTTAGCGATGCCTGTGGACGGACAAATGAGGCTGAAGTGATAACTGCTGCAGCAACAACAGGGATAAAAAAATTCCATTTCATGATAAAAGTTTTCAGAAAATTAACCAAGAGCTGAAAAGAGAAGAAAGAGAAAAAGAGAGTTGGAGTTTGCAGATTGGACATCGGGATATCAAGACATTAATTAAAAATCTGCTTTTTTCTTTTTCCCTTTTTCTTCTTAGCCATAAAAATCTTACTTATAAAATGAAAGGCAGCGAATCTTTATTTAAATCTAAAAGCCAAAATCTAAAATCAAAAATCTCACGAAACATTCTCAATTATAATCGCACTTGCTCCCCCGCCGCCATTACAGATTCCCGCCATGCCGTACTTTGCCTTATTTGTTTGCAAAATATTTGTCAGTGTCACGGTAATCCTTGCTCCACTGCAGCCAATAGGATGACCTAAAGCCACCGCTCCGCCCCATACATTCAGCCGCTCCATTGGTATGCCCATCTCCTTTGCATTGATGATGGCCACGCAACTGAAGGCCTCATTCACTTCTGCAAAATCAATATCGCTTACTTTCAGTCCTGCTTTCTTCAATGCGCTGTTCATGGCTTTTACCGGTGTGGTGGTAAACCACTCCGGCGCTTGTGAAGCATCAGCAAAAGAAACGATTCGCATCAGTGGTTTCAAACCGAGCTCTTTCATTTTTTCCTCACTTACCAGCACCACAGCAGCTGCGCCGTCATTTATTTTTGATGCATTGGCTGCCGTGATGGTTCCGTCTTTTTGAAATGCCGGTTTCAGCGTGGGCATCTTTTCAAAATTGGCTTTCTTGAATTCTTCATCTTCGGTCACTGTCACCGTCGTTTTTCCGGCAATCTCCACAGGTACTACTTCCTTGCTGAAATAACAATTCTTCCACGCATTGGCAGCCCGGGTATAACTTTCCTTTGCAAATGCATCCTGGTCTTCACGTGTTATTTTATAAGTAGTGCTGCACAACTCACCGGCATTACCCATGTGATAATCCTTGTAGGGGTCCCACAGCCCGTCTTTCAGTATGCCGTCAACAATATTGCCATTGCCGAGGCGGTAACCTGTCCGGGCTTTTTCCAGGTAGTAAGGAATATTACTCATGCTTTCCATACCGCCGGCAAGCACAATGTCGTTGTCGCCGTTCAGGATGGTTTGTGCACCCAACATGATGCTCTTCATACCGCTGGCACAAACTTTATTTACAGTAGTGCAGGGCACACTGGTGGGAATGCCTGCAAAGATACTGGCCTGCTGCGCCGGCGCCTGCCCGATGCCCGCACTTACCACATTACCCATAAACACTTCTTGCACCGAGCCTGGCGAAATGCCAGCCCTGTTTAGTGCTTCTTTCATTGCAATAGCGCCCAGTTGTGGCGCCGTAAGCGATGATAGCACCCCGCCCAAACTTCCTATCGGTGTGCGGGCCATGCCAACGATGTAAACTGCTTTAGACATAGTTATTACTTTTGAAATTTGACTTTTTCACTTTGGAAATGTAAAGGTAACGATTGTTAGGGTCTGATGAGTTGAAGTTTGTTAGGGCTAGTAGCCAGCTGTTGTACGCTATTAAGCTTCAGTTGCCCGCCTGAATGGATTCATCCTTGCAGATGTCGCAATCTTCTATTTTAATGCAATTAAATATGATTTTTTTTATTCATTAACTTTTGAACAGTCTTTTGGCAAGTATAACTTATTCACTACCGCCTATGCAACGTTGTTGTTTGGTAATCCTTAGATTGGAAAAAATCTTAGCCCGGAATCCTGTAATAAGGAAATCTATTTTACATACATGTAAAACCTGATCCGTTTGCGATGCATTATTTGTAACCAGTTTTGGTTATAGTCCTGATTTCTAGCAGGGCATAATTTGCTTTTTCATTTATTAAATACCCGTTTTCGAAATTTATAAGAGGAAGTAATCTTTCTGCTCTTGTTGTCTCAAGCAGCCAATTAAGGCCGAAATCCATAATTTCAGCTTTATAGTCAATATAATATTGAAGTTGCTGTTGTGTAATTACTGCATTAAGAGTAAGACCAAAATAATCTATTATATCTCTTCTCAACACAAGTGCCCTTACTATTCTTTCGTATGGTAAAGCATCCTGTCCCGGCAGTTTGGCCGTTTGATTGCCTAAGTATAGCAGCCATCCCGGTACATGCATATTTCCCTTAAAAGCGGCATGTCCTAATTCATGCTCTACACAATGATTGATATCATCCGCCAGGGTAAATTTTAAAGAGTCTAATTCAATTCTGGATGGTTCTCCCTCTGCAATGGACAGGTAATACATTGATGGCGTATCATAATCCTCAATACCACTGGTATAGGTAATAATAGTTCTGAATATTTCTCGTTGCCAGTTTTCCAGGAAGTTTTTTCTCAGATCATCATACCTCCAGTCTGATTTTTCAAGTGGCAGGTTTGACAATGTTTCCCATACCCTAACTCTGTTAACAGAAAATGATTCATGGTCATTTAACAATTGACCATTTACCTGTAAATAGGGCAGAATACTGATTAAAAAAAATAGTTTTTTCATGTGATTTGGTTTTTTGTCAGGTCTTTAGCAGGTCTTACTTCTATTCTAAACTATTTCAAAGTCATCTCAAAAGTATTTTCAGACCACCGATTTCACAGGTTAAGCAAACAGATTGCACCGCTTTTATTCTAAAATCTGAGAAATCTGTGAAATAAAATCTGTGTAATCAGTGGTTAATTGGGGTTAACGTGACTTTGGAGATAGCTTGTCCATACTCCTTTTATATCCCGGCAATATTTTCCGCTGAAAAACGTTCACGGCTGACACAATAAACAACGTAATTTTTCAATTGTTGTTGCAGAATTATTGCTAAAAAATCCCCAAATCTCTGTATCCCATCAGCTAACCCCATATTTTAACTAGCTCCGGTTGATGCCATCTTT
>CAYUJD010000009.1:0-66671 GCA_964444975.1 uncultured Chitinophaga sp.
AAGATAGATAAGAAAGGAAATGTGTTTGCATCCGGCCCGGGCGGCATCTGGATATTTAACAAAGCAGGTGAACTGATCGGAAAAATTAAGATCAATGGCGTATCTGCATCCAATTGCGCATTAACAACAGATAATAAAACACTTTTTATAACCGCTACGCAGTTTTTGCTGAGAGTAAAAATGAAATAACTTTTACCTGAATATCCTGCTTCAGGATATAGTTTACTGCTTCACCGGAATCACCTCACAATTATCTGTTCTGAATGGAATAACAGGTAATCCTTCTTTATTAAAAACATTTGACATACCTGTATTACTGAATGAAAACCGAACGGCAACAGGGTTTGGCACCTGCTTATTTGAAACGACGATCCTGTCTTTTTCAAGTTTTACATCGGCAGGAAAAAAATTTTTATCGTCTCCGGCAATAAGAAATTCAGTTGCTGCACTATCTCCTTTTACCATAAAACCATTGGGAGCATTATCAAAATACAGATTCACTTTTCCTTTACTTACCTCCATTTTTTTATACTTCGGGTTTTTGTAAACCGGAACAGGTATATTTTTTTTATACGTTTCTGCCAAAGCAATATTCGCTAAACGCAAACCCACATTTAATTTATCTTTCGGATGCTGGTCTTTTACATTGTCAACCAGATCGGTGATTACTACCATACCGGTTTTCGGATAAGATAGCGAACGGGTTTGCTGTTCCATCAGCAGTGCCGCTTCATAAGTATTTTCATAAGTGTAGGGTGCTATCTGCACATAATAGAAAGGAAAATCCTGTTCAAACTGTTTTCGCCAGGCGCCGATCATGCCTGTAAACATTTTTTCATACGCATAAGCTCTTGCTGTATTTCCTTCTCCCTGGTACCAGATAACACCGGCAATAGAGTAATTGGAAATCGGGTAAATCATCGCATTATAAATATAACCGGGCTTGTTGGGCCGGTAGGTCACATCTCTTATTTTAGTAGCAGCTTCTTTCATCACAGGATCGCTGTCTATTACTTCAGCAGGTTCCCAGAGTTCCACCGGCGTTCCGCTCCAGGCTGATTGAATAAGACCAATTGGAACATTATTCAACTCAGTATGTAATTTTTTTCCAAAAAAATAACCCGCAGCGCTGAACCGCCTTAATGTTTCTTCGTTGCAGGATACCCATTCACCTTCGCAATGATCCTGCGGATATTCAGAAGTTTTTTTAAAGACGGTGAAGAAACGGATCTTATCATTTTTACAATTGGGCAGTTCATCTTTAATCTGCTGGTTATTGCTCATTTCCATATTAGACTGGCCGGAACAAATCCAAACTTCGCCAATCAGAATATTTTCCAATACAATTGTATTAAACCGGCCTTTGATAGTTATGGTATAAGGTCCGCCTGCTGCTGGTGTACTGATTTTTGCTTTCCACTTTCCGGTATTTAAGGCCGTTACGGAATCAACTGTGCTCTTCCATGAAGAGATGATAACAAACCGTTCAGTCGGGCTTGCCCATCCCCATAACGTTGCCTGTGAGTTTTGCTGCAGCACCATATTACTGCTCATAATGGGCGGCAGCCGGATGATGGCAAATAATTCTGAAGTGCACGATAGCATTAATAGAAAAGAAGAAAGTAAAAATATTTTTTTCATACGCTTGTATTCAGATTTACAGTTTTTATTTGTGTAAATAGTTATAAATAAAATTACTCTTTAGCCACTCTTATTTTTATGACCACTTTTTTTACAACCTTATTTCCACCCGGAGTTATATTAGGCCGGTGAGCTTCTCCAGGGAAAAAAAGAAGAAAACTATTCTGTGGTACCGTATAAATCTTACCATCACCTTTATAGTAAGCAATATCTGCCTTGTCATTAAAAGCCTTGTCCACTGTTAAGGATTCCACAGGGGTCCTTCCCATATTTTCTTCACCGGTTATTACATATTGCAGGTCAATATAATTTTTATGCGATTCAAATGCAGTTTTATCATAATCCTTTGATGGTGCTTCGGAAACTATAGCATACACGTTATCCCCGTCAATAGTATGCCGCCCACTTCTCAATGTTACTAAATTGGTGTCTCTTAAAAACGCAAACGCCTTATCCCAAAAAATTTTATTCAGGTGATATTGCCTGGCAAATTCCACTTTATTGATGGCAGCATGTGGCACGGCCTTTAATCCATTGAGGTATTCTTTTTTCTTAAACCATTTTTTGGCTTTTCTTTCCGTCCATTCACTGGTTTGTGAATAGACGGATAAGCTGACTGCAACGAGGGATAACAGAAGGCCTGCCAGCACGGCGAACTTTTTCATATTTATTTTTTAAAAATTATTTTATCACCATGTTCTTTTACTCATCATCTTATCTAATTCGGCACGGGTCATCTTTCCTAACTCCGGATGTTTTTCTAACCACTTTAAAAATTCAGTTTTTATTTCATCTCCCCATTGGCTGTCAATTTCGCCTGTGCTGTATTTACCGCTGCGTACCATTTCAAAACCAAACTGGTCTTTGCGTATCACAAACTCTGCAGTACTTACTACCTGCTCCGCCATATGAGCCGGTACAAAAAGAACTCCTTCTCTTGTTGCAATAACCAAATCACCCGGAAGCACCATTACATTGCCAATACGAATCGGAGTATTAAGCCCCATTAGTACCATTTCTTCGGTAAAGGATGGATGAAAATCACGGACAAAAGCATTGAAGCCTTTGATGTTTTTTATTTCCTGTAAATCTCTGGCAGCGCCATCAAAGACAACACCATTGCCCGATTTACTAAATATGGAATTAGCTAATGTAGCACCCATGATAGGGCCGCCGCTGATTTTTCCAAATGCGTCAGCCACATACAAATCACCCTTTGTGAGTATATCTATCGGCCATGAATTGGTATTGCCTTTTCTTCCCTGTTTGGCTCCTCTTTCTTTAATGTTCTTTTCCACATCAGGGCGACTGGGCATATACATCGCCGTTACTGCACGACCAGTCATAGTTGTATCGTTCACCGTTTTCCATCCGCCTTCAAACTGGTTTACATAACCTTCATTTCTTAAAACGGTCCATGCATCATCAATCATGATATGCTTTGCCCTTTGCAGCAGGCTGTCTGAAATTTTTGGTCTTCCGTCTGCAAACCTTTCTCCTTTCCATTCCGAAGTAAGAAAAATGAGTTCTTCTTTTGAAATAGTCTGCGCAACAGAATTATTAAAAATGATTGTGCATGTCATTAAACACAAAACAGCATTTTTTAAATTCATATATAAACCAGTTTTAAAAAACTTGATTGTTTATAGTAAGTTATTCTATTCCTCCTGCGCTTTTTGCTATATTCCTTACCGCGTTTTCTCCCAGCCTTTCTTTCAATTGGGTTAAATAAAGACTTCCGGGGGCAACATGTTTATCCAAAGATTCGATATAGCCCCTTGGTCTTACATAGTCCTGCAATGTTGTATTAAAAATAACTCCGGCTACACCGATGTGGCCGAAGGAATAGTTTTGCGCAGTGGGCGGTTTTTGAATGCGAAAGTCTCCTTCGCAATTCCAGAATACAATATTGGCTCCCGCCCAGCCGATGATAAAATCTTTCCAGAACCTTGCAGTCAAAGGTGCTTTTACATTATCATAAAGTACTCCGTTCACCCAACGGTTATGCGGCTCACTTGTAGAATAGGGATTGACAGCTTTACAATCAAAAAAGACATTACCACTTGCTTCAGAACCCTGCAGTACAAATGAATGCCTTCCCTTTTGAGAGATGCATCTTTGCACCAGGCAAAACTGTCCGTTCATATGAAAGGTAAACCTTCTGCCGCCTGCTCTTACTGAAACCGGTTCTTTAGATTCACAATCCTGCACAGTAATCCATTTGGTACCCGCATTTGCCTGCACTACACTATTCACAAAATGAAGGGCAGTCATATTCCTTACCCATGCATTTTTTGCATTGTTGATATTGATAAAATTGCCATAATGATTTTCGTCAGAAAAATATTCTTCCCCTTCGTACCGGGTTACCGGGTCATCAATCGAAGGACGGTCCATATTACCATAGGCCTTTGTACGAACAGCAGGGTCATACTCGGATACGCCACGAAGGTTTTCAATTCCAACCTGCTCTATGCGTTTATCATTGTATTTTACGATATCTCCTCCTCCCCAGCGGGTTTCGATAGCAGTAAAAACAGGGCCATCAACAGTAATGGTGTTTCCTTTTATGTCTGTAATTATCCTGTCATACGTAATTACAAAAGGCCTCCACCTGTTTCTTCCCACAGTGGCACTGTCTTCGCCAATTTCTTTTATCCAATCTTCATTGCCATTACGGCGAACTAAAATCTTATCTCCCTTTTTAAAAGTTTTGGCTGATACGATATTGAAACTGTTTGCACCTACCGGCACATAGTTATCGGTAATCAGTTGTTTTGTTTCTTCCTGCACTACTATACCGGAGTCGCCCATGATGTTTATCAATGCCGGTCTTCCGCCGCGCCCGGGCCCCGGCGCCGGTTGTTGTTTGGGTGTTTTGCCAAATAGTATTGTACCAATATCGCTCATGCCTTCGCCACGCAGCACCACACCCGAAGCTTTTATATAAAGAGGTTTATCTAACTGATACAATCCCATCCTCAATAATATGGCGCCCCGGAATCCATGCACATCAGCAGGAAGAGCAGACACACTGTCTATTGCTTTTTGTATTTTGTCTGCATTGTCTCCCGCAACCGGCCAAATGATTACTTTAACGGGTACATACGGAATGGCAACGCCTCCGCCTTTATATCCTGCATTGGAAAAATCAGGAATCCTGTTTCCCAAACTATCTGCCACATATACCAGTTTACCATCAACACCGGGATATACTAATGATGTTGTTGGTGGAATGTCTTGTGCAATTGCATTATAGATATTGGCGATGAACATCAATAGTGCGATTACATAAACTTTAACCCTCATAGCAGGACATTTAGATTAAAAGAGTATTATTTGTAAAGCCTTGTTTATTTTTTATAAATAGCTTTTGTAGTGCTTTCTCCCCTCGGTGAGTTGGAATAAGTGACAACAGAAAGGAAACCATCTTTTGTCAACGTCCAGGTCTCTGTTGATTTAAATTCACTGGTCTGCCCATCCCGTTCAAAAATGGTTGTGTTATTAACGGTAAGTGCTTGACCATCCTCTGACCATTTAGCTGTTGATTTTCTTTTTGCCCCTCCAAAGCCTTCAGACTCAGTTACTTTACCATCATAGGTTAATGTAATTGTAGTGGTAACCGGGTCACCGCCCTGAAACCCCGGTGTGGTTCTGGTGATTGTGATTTCATTTTCTTTTTGTTCTGCTTTCAGCGAACGGGCAACACGGCCGCCAAATTCACCCAACTCACTTTTGGACTCATCTAATTTCCAGTCACCGGAAAAATTAACACGGTCAGCTACTGTTGTGAAAGAAAGCAGCAATACTGCGGGTACCAGGAATGAGAATAACATCTTTTTCATAATTTATTTTTTAAAGTTTTTTAAAAATGTGAATAGTTATAAAGAGATAATGACTGATGAATAATTTCAGGAACTGTTATCAAAATATGTTTTAAAAAATTGTTGCATCATGTTGTTATTTATATCAGGCCAGAGTGCCGGTATTATGAGCTGTTGAATTTTCATTACTGATTATCATCACCCATCACATCATAGCCCCGCCATTTAAATTCTTTGACAAGCGCTGCAGCGGCAGGCCATGCAATCTGGTGCTGCGGGCTGGCCACCCATTTTCTCCTGTCTTCTTCTGTGGCAAAAGAAATCTGAATGGTATAATTATAAGTTGTGGGTTCAGCCTGTATTTCTTTACTGATATTTTCCGGGAAGAGGCGCAATAGTTTTGATCCGACATAGCCTTTCTGTACCGTCATGGCAGGTACATAAATGGAGTGATACATTTTTTCAAAAGCATCACCGTTTTCTTTTGGTACAACAAAATCCATCTGAAGCAATATTGCTTTTGGTTTTGCAGGTGGTTTAAGGTTATCAGGATTTTTTTGCTGCTTTGAAGCTGCAATGCCAATCACCAGTAATTCAAGATCTTCTTTTCCGTTATTAACGAGATTAATTTTTTCTCCCAGCAACCCAAAGAAAGAATCATCTGCTGTTATTGCTGCAGTTTCTGAACCAGCACTTATAGTACCCGAACCTTTAATTACATAATATACTTCCTCAATTCCTTCAAGCGATCGGGGTCCGGCGGTACTGCCTGCAGGTATTATTACATGATCCACATGATCCCAGCTTGAAGAAAAAACATCAGGCCCCAGTATGCGGCGATACAATATTCCGTTACCCGGATATGTATTATTATTCGGTTTCAATAAATCCTTTTTAATTTGCCCGGATACAAATTGCGGAATTGGATCCAATGCTGCTCCAACACGGGTATCACCCAAATCAAATGCATCACCGCGGCCTTTGGTTGTACTCACTGCAAAATTCATCCAGCGGATTGGTGTGTTTCCCGGATTATAGATTCCATGAGAGTTACCCATTTTGCAGGGAACCAGCGCCGGCGCTTTAATTTTAGAAGTACGTCCATTGATAGTAAACTCCGCTTCGCCATCCAATATCACAAACATCTCTTCAATGGTATGATGAAAGTGTTGGCCGATACCAGATTTGGCCTGGATGGAACCCGTATGCAGGTAAAGAAAATTGGTGGATAGTTCTGTCCTTCCAATCAATTGTGTAAATCCCATTTTACCAGCGCCTGCATGTACAGCTGACAGTTCCCTGTATTTGGAAGGGTCATTATGTATTACACGTTTACTAAGGGTTTGTGATGATGCAGATAGGCTGATGCTAACTGCCAATGTAACAAGCAACCGGTTCATAATTATCAGTTTTGGTTATCTATATTAATAATCAGGTTATATTATAAAATACATAACTGTTAATAAAATTTTATTACTTGCTGCTGGGCAGCGCATACACAACATATGCCCTTGGCAAAGCCCCCGGATCTTTGGAATGATCATAACTATCCTTTGTAAAATTATTGGTGGCATTCACCACCAGGTATTGTTTACCGTTCAATTCATACATCACCGGTTGTGTATTTGATTCATAGCTTAATGTTGTTTCCCATAAAAGAGTTCCGGTATCTGCATCATAGGCATATAGTTTTCCTCCTTTGCCATTACAGAACAATACCCCTGTGGAAGTGATAACAATCCCTTTTCTTTGAGAACCGTTTACAGCGCCGGCAGTTTTATCACCAGCCTTTGATGCTTTTGCATCTTCTCCCAAAGGTTGTTTCCATTTGATGGTTCCAGTGTTCAGATCATATGCCATTACCCATGCCCATGTTGGTCCTAACAGATCGGGCCATGCGGTACCATAATCAGTAGAGTACCGGTTTTTGGGGCGAATCACTCCAACAGGATATTCAGACATCGGAGGAATAGTTTTTGCATCGGGTTTAACGGGTGCACCACCTGATGCTACCACCGGACCTTCTGGCATTTTTGTTTCAGTTCTTCTCTGAGAGCCAAAAGGAAATCTTGATATAGTACCACCCAAATAACGATATAATGCATTTAATTTTTGATCATCCACATGAATAAGGCCGGGCATTTGACCACGACCAACGGTTATCAGGGTTTTAAAATCATCTAATGTTATCCGCCGCCCGGCATTGATTACGGATGGCGCAATACCCCTGCCAGCCATATTATCTCCGTGACAAGACTTGCAGGATGTGGCATATAATGTTTGGGCTTTCTGTTTATCATCTGCCGACATTAATTCCCGCGGGGTTTTTACCCTCTCCAGTTTATAAATGGAAGGATACTCCTGTGTTAAAATATACATCATTCCTTTGCCGGGATCAGAAGCGGTATTACCAAAGTTTACACCACCCAATGCGCCGGGCAGCATGATGGTTTCATATTTATCTGATGGGGGAACAAATAAACCTGATTTGGCAGAGTCAATCCGTTTATACCATTTCTTTTTTTCTTCTTCAGAATAATACGGGTTAATCATGTCTTTTGTCACTGCATGTCTTGTAAAATCCGGAAGTGTTGAAATGGGTTGTGTGGGCCATGATTTTTCACCGGGCATCTTGCTGGCAGGAAAAGGCTTTTCAACTATCGGGAACAACGATTTACCAGTTACCCGGTCAAACACAAACATAAAACCATGTTTGGTGGCAATAGCAACTGCATCAATTGATTTACCATTATGGTTGACTGTTAATAATTGCGGAGCAGAAGCAAGATCATAATCCCATAGATCATGATGCACCGTTTGAAAATGCCAGATACGCTTACCCGTCCTTGCATTTACAGCCACCAAACAATTGCCAAATAGATTTGCGCCGAGACGATCAGCGCCATAAAAATCAAAAGTAGGCGAGCCGATTGGCAGATAAGCAATGCCTCTTTTTGTATCAACGGATATTTCACTCCATACATTCGTTCCGCCAACATATTTATAGGCATCTTTTGGCCATGTATTATATCCGTATTCACCCGGGTGGGGAACGGTATGAAATGTCCATGCTTTTTTACCGGTTATTACATTGTAAGCTCTTACATGACCCGGAGGAGAAAAATAACCTTCGCCGGGAGCAGAACCCATTATAATCAAATCTTCAAATATAACCCCGGGCATCATGGATTGTATACGCCGGATGGTTGAAACAGGCCGGTCAAGACCTTCTCTCATATCCACATAACCGTTTTTACCAAAGGTCATTATTGATTTACCCGTCAATGCATTTATGGCCTGTAATGTATTGTTGAGTGTAAACAATAAACGCCTGTCTTTCCTGTCTTTGCTTTCCCAATAGTTAATACCCCGGCGGGTCAGTCCCTGCAGGTTGGCATGTATCCAGATTTCTTTACCTGTTAAAGCATGGATGGCAACGAGGGAGGAATTTTTTGCCATTACATACATTATAGTATCCACAACGATGGGACTGAAAAAATTAATGGAAGAATCCTTTGTTGGATAATACCAGGCTACCTGCATCCGGTTCACATTTTCTTTAGTGATTTCTGAAGCGTTAAAATATTTTGACTGGTCAGGGCTGCCGCCATAGTGCGACCATGTTCTGTGTTCACTTTCCGGCATAAACTTTCTGACAGTTCCGTAAAAAAAACAGAGTAGTAAAATAATAACTCCTGTTACTTTTGCTGATAATTTCATTTGGCAACAATGTTTGAATAATAATCAGTATTGACCGCATTACACAATTAGGTTCTTATAACCGGTCAGGGCTATTTAAATAATACCTGTGCAAAATTGTACAGGTTATTCCTCCATACCGGCCAGGTATGCCCGCCGGGATATTCACTGTACACATATTTTATTTTCATTTCATCAAATTTTGCGAGCATTGTTTTGCAATTATTATAGGCAATATCTTCTTTACCACCCATAGCTACCCAGAAACTCTTCAGGTTGCTATTTATTTTATCTGCGTTTTTCATCATAAAACCATATTGGGCCTCTGCAGTCGTGTTCAGCATAGGTATTATCCACCCGGAACTGAATACCCCAAGTGATGAAAACATTTCTGTATTATTAATGCCGGTATAAAGTGTATGAAGCCCTCCCATTGACAGGCCCGCCAATGCACGGCTGTTTGCATCATTCATTGTCCGGAAATTTTTTTCTACAAAAGGAATAACCGTTTGTTTCATTTCCCTTTCAAACATCTTTAAAGAATTTTCCACCCCATCGCTGCTAAACCCCCCTGACCCGATATTAGCATCCGGCATCACCACCAGCATGGGCTTTGCTTTCTTTTCTGCAATCAGGTTATCCAGAATAAGGTCTGTTTTTCCCTGTGTGGCCCAGCCTCTCTGGTCTTCTCCTCCGCCATGAAGAATGTACAGCACAGGATATTTTGCTGTTGCATTTGAATCATAATCCGGGGGTGTATAAATGTATAGCTGGCGCCATGAGTTGGTAACTCTTGAAAAATATTTTTTAATCCGGATATCCCCGTGAGGTACATTTCTTGTTGCATAATAACCTCCGCCGGCAAATGGTATTTCAATGCCACTTGCCATGCGGCCCATTCCATAAAAAGTTTCACTGGCCGGGTCTGCCACAGCCACACCATCTATTAACAAAGAATAATAATGGAATCCCTCACTGATGGAATCGGTAGTAATTTTCCAAAAACCTGCGGTATCTTTTATCAAATCATATTTCTTACCTAAATCAATTTGTACTTTTTTGGCTTCCGGCGCTTTGATGTTAAAGATGACACGGCTGTCTGCTGTTATTTGCGGATAAGCTGCATTGCGGACATTAGATGGAGCCGGAGCACCCGCAACCGGGTATTTTGAAAAACTGGATGGGTCAACCGGTTTAAAAATCAATTGTGAAAACATGTACAGCCCATTCTTCCAGACTTTAAAGTCATGCACACCCGGTTCGATAAAATAAATATGAGGGACATTATTTTTTTGCAGGTAGTCATGTGTTCTTTTGCTGAACGAAATCAAACCATCACTTGCGCCACAGGAGATGAATAACAATTTTATTTTTTCTTTTGCTGCATTAACATCGGGTACTAATTCCGCAGGTGGTTTGGTATTTGGCGCTGAAGAAAAGCCGCCTATCCAGGCAAACTTGTCGAGGTTGCCCAGTCCAAAATTTAATGATTGACCACCACCCATAGATAATCCTGCAATGGCCCGGTGTTCTCTGTCTGTATATACTGAATATTTTTTTTCAATAAAGGGAATTAAGTCATTTAGTAAATCTTTTTCAAAGGTTGCAAAGGCCTGTACTTTGGCGCTGTCAAAAATATTTCCACCTGCACGGTCGTTTTTCATGGCCCTGCCATTGGGCATTACCACAATCATCGGTTCTATTTTACCCTGTGCGTACAGGTTATCCAATATTACCTGTGGCTTTGCGCCATTCAGCCATTCTTTCTCATCGCCGCCAATACCATGCAACAGGTACAGCACCGGGTACTTATTCTTTTTTGAATATCCCGGCGGAGTATAAATCAATGTGCGCCGAATCGTATCAACGGTTTTGGATTTATAAGTAACAGTATCAATTTTACCATAAGCGATGCTGTCACGAAATATATCAAAACCCGGAGGGCCGGGTTTTACAGGCTCCTGCGCATGAACGGATATATTTACCAGCAATACATTTACCAGGGCAAATACTATTTTTTTCATGTCGGCGATTTTATTTGCATTGGTGTTTTATTATTTAAAAAGAAGAGGCGCCATTTGATAAAGACTACGACGCCATGATTGAAACTCATGTGCCGTGCCCGGAGAAACATATGTAGTAACAGTATATCCGGCTGCTTTTAAATCAGCTTCAACTTTAGGCAAACCATTAGCTCCGTTTGTTTCCTTACTGCCATAGCTGATGAAGATGTGTTTGGGTTTGGTTTTCCCCTGTAACTGGGTTGGCGTATAGTTGCCGCCACTTAATAACCCCCAGTAAGCAAATACATCAGGCCTATTTAATGTTATTGTGTGTGTTTCAAATCCACCCATTGAAAGCCCAGCCATTGCCCGACCATCTCTTTTAGCAATCGTACGAAAATGTGCATCAATGTAAGGTATCAATTCATCCAACAAAACAGTTTGAAAAGCTGCCACACCAGTAATTTCACCTTTAGTAACGCCGGTAGTTACCACACCAGCTGCGCCCATACCACCACCGGGACGACGTACAGTATCTGGCCGTGCACCACCGGCAGGAGTTGCACCTGGAGGCGGACCGGCAGGACGACGGCCAATCGGGGCGCCGGTATTCGTCATGCCATAAGTCATTACAACAATAAAAGGTTTTATTCTGCCTTCTGCAATCATATTATCCATAATCAGGTTAGTCTTGCCCTGAACACCCCATGAAGTTTCATTTTCACCCCAGCCATGCTGCAGGTACAACACCGGGTATTTGGTTTTTCCTTTTTCATAACCCGGGGGTGTGTAAACAACGGCAGCTTTCTGGAGGTTTGTGCTTTTTGAAGGGAAGATTATATGCTGCATATTCCCGTGCGGAACATCTTTCAGAGCATAAAAATCCTCGTCTTTAGCGGGTATTTCTATACCGCTTTCCCAGCGTTGTGAGCCGTAGAAAAATCCTGTGCCGGGGTCATTAAAGGTTGCACCATCTACATTGATTCTATAGTAATGAAATCCTTCATCCAATGGCCCGGCAGTAGTACCAATAAAATATCCGCTATCCGCTTTCATTAGTTTGGTTCCTCCCTGGCCACCCAGGCCAAGACTTACCCGGACACTATCAGCATTAGGCGCATAGATTCTGAATCTGGCATACCCCTGGGAATTTACCTGTGGATATTGCTGAAAGGGCTGATTTAATGCAGAAGGCTTGAAGTCTTCTATTATAGCCGACGGTGTTGTCTGGGCTATTCCAGTGCCACTATAAAGCATGATTGCCAGAACAAGAACAGAAAATTTGTGTTTCATTGTTGATGATTTATTTTTTAAATACATGATTTATGTAATTCTTATTTCTTTTGATTTTTATGTATCATTTAAGCGCCAGCACCACAACTGAAAAGGGCGGCACCTTCACGGAAAGATTGCTTCCACTGAGTGTGGCGCCGGTAAATTCTGCCGGTTTAATTTTTTGCGGATTATCAAATGTGTTATGGTCCTGCAGGTTTGCCGACTGAAGGATACGGCCTGTAATAGTTTTCGCACTGAGGCTTCCCAAATCCACCAGTACTTCCTGTTCTTTATTTGCATCTATATTTACCAGTGAAATATGCGTTACGCCGTTTTTATCTTTTGAAGCAGAAGCAGAGACCGCCTGTATTTTTTTATCACCCATTACATAATCATTACTTGTCATGACCAGCGGAATCATTTGAGCATCCTGGTGCACATTATACATCTCCATTACATGATAAGTGGGTGTGAGTACGAGTTTTTCTTCTTTGGTAAGGATAACTGCCTGCAGCACATTTATCATTTGGGCCAGGTTGGCCATACGCACCCTGTCGCAATGATTATTGAAAATATTCAGCGAAAGACCGGCAATCATAGCATCCCGCATGGTATTTTGCTGGTACAGGAATGCACCATTGGTGCCGGGCTCCACATCGTACCAGCCGCCCCATTCATCTACAATCAGCGCCACTCTTTTTTGCGGGTCGTATTTGTCCATTACCTCTTTGTTCTTTCGCACCATCCGTTCCATTCGCCATGCCTGTTCCATGGTCCGGAAATATTCATCTTCCGAAAACTGAGTGGCCGAACCTTTTTTGCTCCAGTTAATAACAGAATAATGATGGATGGAAACGCCTTCAATCCGCCGGGCGGGAATTTGCTTCATTACCGTTTCGGTCCACGCATAATCTTCGGTGCCGGGCCCAACAGCTATACGAAATAATCTTTCTGTATTGCTGTAGCTTGTCATCATGGTGGCGTACTTCCGGTATTCATTTACATAATAATCCGCCGTCATATTCCCGCCGCAATCCCATGATTCGTTTCCAACGCCCCAGTATTTTACTTTCCAGGGGTTGGCCCTTCCGTTTTGTGCACGCATATCAGTAAGATAGCTGCTGCCATTGGCATGATTTACATATTGCACCCAGTCCACCGCTTCCTGTACGGTACCGCCGCCCATATTGACAGCGAGGTAAGGTTCAGCGCCAATCAGTTCACAGAAGTCGAGAAACTCATGTGTTCCGAAACTGTTGTCCTCTCTTACATTGCCCCATGATGTGTTGGATATTTGTTTACGTTTTTCTTTAGGGCCTATGGCGTCTTTCCAGTGATAGGTATCGGCAAAACAACCACCTGGCCAGCGCAGCACGGGGGTTTTTAGTTTTTTTAGCGCATCCACAACATCCAGCCGGATGCCGTTTTTATTGGGAATGGTTTTCCCAGTTGTGTAAATCCCGTCATAAATACAACGGCCAAGATGTTCGGCAAAATGGCCATAGATATTCCTGTTGATGGTGTCTTTTGCTTTTGAGGGGTCAAGAATAATTTTGTTTTGGGCAAAAAGGGTTTCGC
Source organism: uncultured Chitinophaga sp. (assembly GCA_964444975.1). Lineage (GTDB taxonomy): Bacteria > Bacteroidota > Bacteroidia > Chitinophagales > Chitinophagaceae > VBAS01. The sequence goes on from CAYUJD010000009.1 coordinate 14,021, forward strand.
CGAAAAAAATTGCCGTTGCGAGTAGCAAGGGGCTCCAATGGTTTAGTCGCATTTTTTCATTTTCTTTTTTAGGTGTACAATTATTTTGATTTATTGTGCTGCTATTCTCTCATACTTTAAAAGCTTACTTGCCCAGGGGATAAAGAATTTGAAATTCGGCGCATCCGTATGCCCGCCATCATGTTGCCGCCATGCCAGTTCTCCATCCAGCAATCCTGTAAGAACAGCAGGCATTTTTTCTTTCATATAATCATTGGAAACGCCAAGGTCTCTAACACCTAATAATTTAAAAACAGAACCGGCAGCAACAGTGGCCATATAACTACCAGCCTGGTCAAGCCATTTTGCATCACCTTTTTCCGGAACGCCATAGCTGACAAATACCAAACGTGGGGCACATAATGCAAGCAGTTCATGCGAGTCAACCGGTAAATCGCAACCGGTCTTTTTTCCGGATGAACCTTCTTCCGTTGCATACTTTAAATAATTACCCGCCATCCAGTGATAGCCGCCGCCACCTGCAAGATTTTCTACTGCCTCGCCAAAGAAGCGGCGATGCAGTGTAACACCGCCTTTACCCGATGAACCAATTAATCCAACAGCAAAGCGAGGTTCAAATGCCATGGTAACCAGCGCTGCTTTTCCATAACGGGATACGCCTTCAATACCTACTTTCTTTGCATCAACCAATGTATCGGTTTCTAAATAATCCAATCCTCTTGCAGCGCCCCATGCCCATGCCCGCAATGAGCCCCAATCATCCGGTTTACGGGGTTGTCCTTTATTACATAATCCAATGATGCCTCTTGTCAATCCTGCACCATTATCTGCTTGTATGCTGGCGGTTTCAATTTGTACATAACCCCAACCTGCGGCTAATAATCTTTCCTGCGGTGTGAGTTCATCATCAGGTTTGGGTGGTGCAAAAAAATTAGGTGGCGGTATCCTGGTGATGGGTTGATAGGCCGGGTATTTTTCAAAAATTGTTTTGAGACTTGGGTCAGTTTTTATCATCAGTTCTTTATACGCCGCATTTATTTTTTCCAACTCTTCAGGTGAAGGCTGTGCCGGTGCAGGAAAAGAAGGACGACCGCTGAACATCATTAATACCGGAACGGGACCTTTTACATTTGTTGGCACCACCAGCATCATATTAATATCAACATTGATTAATGGATACTCACTGTTATCGACATGACCTGACAGCATTTTTACAATTACCGGAACACGGTTTACAAATTCCCGGTCAGTAACCTTTACTGTCCATGTAACTTTTGGAATTTTTTTTGGTAACCGTCCATATACTTCCCTTTCAAACTCTTCCACTATTTCAGGGCGGCGTTGTTTCCACCATGTATCGGCATCAGTTACTTTCTTTCCACTTTTTAATGTAAGTGCATCGGGTAATTGCGGACAGGGATTAGCGGTGGTTTCATCATAGTTGGCATGATTAGGCGCAGATTCATTACCACTGAAGCCCGGTCTTAGTTTGGTAATGCCCAATTGCTGTTTCATATTATCATGGTCCTGTTGACCGGTGAAGGTTGTAAGGCGGGGAAATTTGCTGCTGTCAATTTGAGCAATTGCTGATGTATTTAATAAAATAATACTTACAACAAAAAAACGCTTTGTGCCCATAATATTTTTTTAGCTCACAGATTTCACAGATATGCACAGATTCATTTTTTATTTATCCACAGTTTCGTCTAACTCTTTTCTGTGTAAATCCGTGTAATCCGTGAGAATAACTATTTATCAGTTCTGAACGGTGATGCCGGTAAACCTTCTTTATTATATAAGTTTGGATTCACAGGATTATCGGCCCAGGCATATCTTACATACTTCGGATTTTGCACTTCATCATTCCATACCACAATTTTATCTCCTTCTATTTTGGCTTTTGCCCAAACAAATTTTTTATCCTCACCTGCAATGGCAAACTCAGCAGGCACTTCACCATCATTTGTTGTTAAACCACTTCCGGTATGATGAAAGCTGATGATGATTTTATTTCCTTCAACCATTGCCGACTGGTAAATGGGGCCCGAGTAAACAACATTTTCTCCATACGCAATCTTTAATGCACCCAATGCAAGCCGCTCACCCACATCTTTTTTATTATCGGGATGAATGTCATTCCATTCGCCCAAATCAATCGTTACCGCCATTGCTGTGTTGGGAACTGATAAAGATTTTAATTGAGATTCCCTGAACATTGCCCAGTTAGTTTCTGAAGGGATATAATTATAATCCATAAAACCGGGCAACTGTGCGTAGATAAAAGGCAGCTCTCCCAGGTTCCATTTGATGCGCCAGTCATTAATCATTGCCGGCTGAAGGGTTGCATATTCAGCGGCCCTTCCGGTATTGGATTCGCCCTGGTACCAAACAAATCCCCTGATAGTATAATTAATGGCAGGCGCCGCCATTGCATTGTATAAAGCTGTGGGTTGATTTTGTGCGTTGATTCCAAAGCCACCACCGCCACCACCCGGCGCACGGGGAATAAATACATCACCCACTTTATACTGCCATGTTCCCTTCAGGTCAACCGTATCATTGCCTGAGAAAATGTAATATGGTTTATCAGGAACAAACCCGCCTTTGCCTGCGGTGTTGGTTACTTTAATTACAAAGATGTTTTTACCTGCTTTCAACACATCTGCAGCAACGGCGTATCTTCTTTGCGGGTATTGATAAGTGGTAATGCCAACCTGTTTGCCATTAATATATAATACATCGGCATCAATAATTCTTCCGAGAAAAACTTTGGCCGGCTTACCACTCATGGATGCAGGAATATCAATTTCTTTCCGGTACCAAACCACACCATTCAAATCTTTTATTCCCTGGTCTTCCCAATAACCGGGAATATTTATGTTCTTCCAGCCTTTCGGAGAGTAAGAAATTTCAAACCATTTTTTTTCACCGGTTAATCCTAAATCAGTGATTTGCGGCTGAGGCCTGTTTGTATTTGCCGGCCTGCTCAAACTATTTGTATAAGCCGTGTCTTTATTTTTCTGAATAGTTTTTTGTATTTCAGAAAAATCTTTTAATCCTTCTTCACTTGTCCAGGCTTCGATGGGTGTGCCGCCAACACTTGAATTGATAATGCCAATGGGGGTATGATATTTTTCATAAATTTTTTTTGCAAAGAAGTAAGCAACAGCGGAGAAGGGGCGAATGTCTTCTCCCACGGCAGATTTCCAGTAACCGGATGGAAAATCATTTTGCGGGCCTTGCAGGTTAGTCATTGTCTGAACCCAGAACTGGCGTATCTGCGGGTTATTTGCTTCCGTAATTTCCTTTGCATACAATACATCATGAATACCCATCTGGTGAACCATATTGGATTGCCCGCTGCAAAACCATACATCGCCAACCAAAATTTCTTTTAATGAGATTTTATACTTTGCTGTAATATCCATTGTGTAGGGACCGCCTGCTTTTGCCGGTGAAAGCATTACTGTCCAGTTGCCATTTGCATCTGCTTTTGTTTTGTAAGTCTTGTTGTTAAACTTTACTGCAATCTTTTCATCCTTCGATGCCCAGCCCCAGATTTTAATATGGGCATCCCGTTGCAGAATCATACTATCTCTTACAAGCCGGGGGAGTTTTACCTGTGCCTGTAGCCCGTTTATAAATAAATATGATAAGAGAAAACAAAGCGGTAAATATATCCTGTATTTCATCTTTTATATTAAAGCAATCGACTGTTTTAGTGGGTTAATATTATGTCAGTTTATTGGCAACATCGCTACCGGATGAAATAATAAATTAAACCATACCGTCACCCGGCCAAAATGCTTTTTGTGACTTCTTATGCAACTGTTCAGGCAATTTAATACTCCATCCATTAGCAGACTTGTATAATTCAACGCCGGGGAATTTTGCACTTTATTTTTCACACTCCCTTTCTGCCATTACAGAATAAGTTGTATCACTTAACGGGAATTGGTGCTGCCGTGCCGGCAGGCGGCAGTATAAGATAATGTAGAATCTTTTGTATCAGGGTTTTACCTCATATCCTTTTCGTTGTGGCCGGCTCAGCATTTTATTTGCCTCATCATCATTTTTAAATTGCTCTTTCTTCGTGTCCCAGTGTAATTTTCGTTTCAGCTTCATGCTAATATGGTGCAGCAAGCAAGTGGAGCAGCTTCGGTGGGCTTCTTCCACCGGAGCAATGGTTTTTTTATTATCACGGATAGCTTCCAGCCAGTTGCCATGATGGTCTTTACTTACCGTAAAATGAAATTCGTTTTCGCCAATTACAGAGGTGAGCACTGCCGGGTTGCTGGCATCAATCTTTTTCGCCTGCGGACCGGGTTTTGCAGGGTCGCTTGATGTTGCCTGGTAATCGCCTCTGCTAACAAAAATCCATCCTTCGGTGCCTTCAAATTTTATTCCATTGTCAAACTCATTACTCACTATCATATGCACACCATTAGCATATGTTGCATGAGTTTTAAAAATGCCATGCACATCCCACAATCCGTTATTTGCAAACTCTACTTTTTCACACCACACTTCCACCGGTCCGCTTGTTTCCATACCCATTCCCCAATGTGCACTGTCAATATGATGCGAGCCCCAGCCCGTAATCATACCGGCGCCAAACTGCTCGCAACGCAGCCATCCGGGGCGGCCATAACCTATTTGCGGATGCACTCTTTCTTCGGTATAATAAACATCAGGCGTTGATGCCAGCCACATATCATAATTAAAATTTGCAGGAACAGGCATCTCGGTTTTGTTGCCACCGGGCGGGTCGCCAGGCAAACCCACATACACGGATTTTAATTCCCCAATTCTTCCGTTGCGTACTAACTCCGCAGCATATCTAAATTGTCCGGTGCTTCTTTGCTGACTGCCGATTTGAAATTTCACCCCGCTTTTATTTACCACATCACTTATCACCCTGCCTTCGGCAATAGTGAGTGATGCAGGCTTTTGCATGTAAATATGTTTTTTTGCTTTTGCTGACGCCACACCAATCATGGCGTGGGAGTGGTCGGGTGTGCTGATGATGACAGCATCAATATCTTTATTTTGTAACAACTCTCTGTAATCGGTGTACAACTTCACGCCATCAAAAGGTTTGCCATCCCGTTTGCTGTAAAAATCATTTACCAGTTGTTTGCCTTCTTCGGCACGGTGCAAATCCACATCACAAACAGCCATCAGCTGCGCATAATCATATTGCCACACACCCGGCATATCATGCCCCCGGGAAATGCGGCCTGTGCCGATTGCGGCAACATTAATCCTGTTACTGGGCGCATGGCGGCCAAATACACTGGCAGGAACAATGGAGGGAAAACTAAATGCAATGCCGGTGCCGATAGCTGCTTTGGCAGAGTCGGTTAAAAATTTGCGGCGGCTTGTTTGCTTTTTCATACAGCTTATTTTTTGAGATAATTTTTTTTATTACCAGCTTTAGTAATTCTATTTAGCATCGTTGCGTCGCACACTTGTACTACAGGAATTCTATTCAGCAATTTTCTCACAGATTACTCAGATTTTCACAGATTGCTTTTTCATCAGTTTATCAGTGCAATCTGTGAGCCCTTATTTCTTCAAACTCATCACCCTCGCATTCTTCTGCGCCTGCAACGCTAATTCTGTTGCTAAAAAGCAATGTGCCTGGCTCATGGCAGTCTCGGTCCTGTTCAGCACATCATCCACAAACAAAGGCCCAAAGGGTAATGCTTCATTATTGCAATCCATGTGCACCATTTCTTTTTGATTTACTAAATACAAATGATTGCCGCCTTTATTACCAGAGAGAATGTCAATGTTTTTTCTTACTTCAATATAGCCTTCTGTACCCAGTATAGTTAAGCGGCCATCGCCCCAGCTATCCAGCCCATTGGGTGTAAACCAATCCACTCGTATATACCCGGTGCCGCCATTGCCTGTTAACATCACATCTCCAAAATCTTCAAAGTTGGGCGCCTGCGGAAAATGCACATTACCCACCTGCGATGCTATAATTTTTGCTTCGGTAGAGTTAGTGAAATGCAAAAACTGGTCAAACTGGTGAGAGCCGATATCGGTGATGATACCGCCATATCTTTTTTTATCCCAAAACCAGTCGGGTCGTACTGCCAAACCCGAAGTGCCAAACTTATTGCTGATTCTATGTGGTGCGATGTTTATAGTTTGAATTACATTTCCTATTGCACTGGCCTTAACTAACTGGCTGGCTTTTTCAGTGCCACGGTTTTCCAACCGTTCACTGTACATAATAGAATAAATGCGTTTGGTTTGCTGCTGCACTTTTTTTACTTCGGCCAGTTGCTTTAATGTAATAATGCCGGGCTTATCTGTTAAATAATCTTTGCCATGCTGCATTACTTTTATGCCCAATGGAGCCCTTTCGTCTGGTATGCCGGAGCTTAACACCAGTTGTATAGATGGGTCGTTTAAAATCTCCTCTTCACTTTTTGCCTGCTTTACATCAGGGTATGCTTTTACAAACGCCGCTAACAAATCAGCCTCTTTAGCGTACACCGATACTAATTCGCCCCCGCCCCGTTTTATGGCATCTGTCATTCCATAAATATGGGGATGGTTAATATTAATTACTGAAAACTTTATTCTGCCGGGCGGGATATATGTTTCAACCGGCTTGCCGGTAGATTTTACAGATTTAAAGCTGGCCGCACCTGCCATTGGCGCAAACATCATTAGTCCGGAAGCTTTTGTTACGTTTTGCAAAAACTTCCTCCTGCCTGCTTTGTGGGTGTTCATATCAATCGCTGTTATTTTATTGAATTGTTACCTGTTTTGTCACCACATTACTGGTTGTTTTGTTCTTTACTCCCGGTTGCCCACCGCCAATACTGATGTTCATCTTACCTTTTGGCTGATAGGTTTTGCCTTCTTCACTTATTAAACTCAACTGTTCCGGAGTGAGAGTAAATGAGATTTTTTTGCTTTCGCCGGCCTTTAAGGAAATACGCTTAAATCCTTTCAGCATTTTTAACGGGGCTTTTTCTTTTACACCCGGATAGGAAATATATAGCTGCATCACTTCCTCGCCATCTTTTTTACCCGTATTCTTTACAGTTGCCGTTACGGATATATTTTTTCCTTTTGCTAAAGAAGCCGGAGCCAGCAACCCGCTATAATTAAAACTTGTATAGCTCAATCCATACCCAAAAGGATACAACGCTTCGCCGGTGAAATAGCGATACGTCCGGTTATTCATCGAGTAATCGCTAAAGCCGGGTAAGTCGCTATCGTTTTTATAAAATGTTACCGGCAATCTTCCTGCCGGATTGTAGTCACCAAACAAAACATCCGCAATAGCGGTGCCGGCAGCCTGTCCGCCATACCAGGCATTTATTATGGCAGGGATGTTTTCATCTTCCCACGGTATGGCAATAGCGCTACCGGTCATCATTACAAACACCACAGGTTTTCCGGTTGACTTCAGTGTCTTCATCAATTCTGTTTGTACTGCAGGTAATAATATAGATGTTCTGTCGCCGCCATTAAAGCCAGGTGCATTCACGGGCATTTCCTCCCCTTCTAATTGCGGTGAAATGCCGCCGGCAAAAATGATTACATCGGCATCTTTCACTCTATTTGCAACCGCATCAAAATCAGTTCGCTTAAAATTACCGGCACGCAGCGCCACATTGGCTTTACCTTCTCCCTGCCAGTACTCCAACACTAATTTATAAACGGAATCTTTCTTTGTTTGCAGTTTGTAATTCCTGGCGCCCCAGCGGTTACGCTGCCAGGCATTGATTACCGTTCTGCCATTTATAAGAAACCGATAGCCATCATCCGCCTCCACTTCAAATGTGATATAGCCATCGTTTGCTGCTGTATAATCTGAAGTATAGCGTACAGAAAAATTGTTTGCCTTGATTCCTTCAACAACATTTTGACCTTCCTGCCAGAAATTATCAACCTTAGTTTCAATTTTAATTGTAACCGGATTTCCCTGTAGTTCACGGTTATTAAAATATTCGGTTTTGAAACCTTTATTTCCTTCAAAGCTGTATTGGTTGCTAACATCTTCATAGGCCAGCATGGTATCATTTACAAAATTGATGGCCGGTTCATAAATAATTTCAACATTAGTTCCGAGTTTTTCTTTCAGACCATCCAGCAGTGATATAACTTTTGAAGGAGTACCATTGTAATTTCCCAATACAGATATCCGGTTATCAGCATTCGGTCCAAGCACTGCAATCTTTTTAATTGTTTTTTTCAAAGGCAATGTGTTGTTCTCGTTTTTTAACAACACAATGCTTTGCTGTGCCATCTTTAATGCATGTGCTTTATGCGCCGGAGACTCCAATACAGAAGAGGGGGTTTGAGCATATTTCACCATAGATGGCGGGTCGAACATACCGAGGCGGTAACGAATCATAAACAACCGCCGCAATGAAATATCTATCTGCTCTTCTGAAATCAATCCCTGTTTTACACCATTATATAATGTGTAGTAAACCGAAGTGCCGCATTCAATATCGGTGCCGTGCATCACACCATCTACAGCAGCCGTTACGGAGTCCTTATGTGTTTTATGATATTTAAAAAAATCATCAATCGCCCAGCAATCACTTGTAACATATCCTGTGAACTTCCATTGCCTGCGCAAAATATCATTCATCAGCAAATCATTTGCACAGCAGGGTTGTGTATTCACTGCATTATAGGCGCACATTACACCCGCCACATTTGATTTTACAATTAATTCTTTAAATGCAGGCAGATATGTATCCCACAAATCGTAAACGGAAGGATTGAAATTATCAACATGCCGGGAGGGCTCAGGTCCGCTATGCACGGCAAAATGTTTGGCGCATGCTGCGGCTTTTAAATATTTCGGGTCTTCTCCCTGCAGCCCTCTTACAAAAGCCTTTGCCAGCATGGCTGTTAAGAAAGGGTCTTCGCCATAAGTTTCCTGCCCGCGGCCCCAGCGGGGGTCACGAAAGATGTTGATGTTTGGCGTCCAATAAGTCAAGCCTAAATATCTTTCTCTTGTTCTTCCCTGTTCAATTGCTTTATTGTGTATGGCCCTCCCTTCAAGTGCGGAGTAGTCGGCCATTTTGTACAATGAAGTTGTATCCCATGTAGCGGCCATACCAATGGCCTGCGGGTAGGAGGTTACTTTGAAGGGTGTTCTTGCCACACCATGGAGTACTTCATTCCACCAGTCGTAGGCGGGTATTCCCAATCTTGGTACAGCCGGTGTGGCATTCAGCATTTGTTTTACTTTTTCTTCCAGTGTCAGCCGGCTCACCACATCATTCACCCGTTGTTCAATAGGCAAGGATGGATTCCACATGGGGAATGAACGGTAATCCTGTGCATGGGTGCAGACGGAAAAAAACAATACAGAAAATAAACGGTATTTTCTCATTGATTAAGCTTTTATTTATGCGCAGTTAATGTTTGAATGCTTCCATCATCATTAAACTTCAGCTCAGTTACTTTTACATTTCTTAGATGTGTTTTACCGCTTAGCTGCACATCATGATAAAATAAATACCATTTCCCATTATGTTCTATTACGGAGTGATGATTTGTCCAGCCTTCAACAGGGTTTAACAACACACCCTGATATGTGAAAGGCCCATAGGGGTTATCCCCGGTGGCATAGCATAAAAAATGGGTATCTCCGGTGGAGTAAGTGAAATAATATTTGCCTTTGTATTTAAAAACCCATGCAGCTTCAAAGAATCGTTTATCATTATCTTTTTCACCAAATACTTTTCCCTCTTTATCTACCAGTTGAATTTCTTTTACCGGTTCGGCAAAACTTTTCATGTCGGCATTCAGTCTTGCCATTCTTGGCAATACAGCCATTTCACCTGCCACACGATTTTTGGCAGCCGAATCATATTTGTTATTATTCCAGCGCTGCAGTTGCCCGCCCCAGATGCCACCGAAGTACATATAATATTTCCCGTCATCGTCTTTAAAAACACAGGGGTCAATACTGTAACTGTTTTTAATGGGGTCTTTTTCCGCAGCGAAGTGCCCTTCGGGTTTATCACTTACTGCTACGCCGATTTGGAAAACATCCTGTTTGTTTTTTACGGGGAAATACAAATAATATTTTCCGTTTGCATAGGCTGCATCAGGGGCCCACATCTGGCGGCCAGCCCAGGGAACATTTTTTATATCCAGTGCCACACCATGATCAGTCACAGGTCCGCCGACTGAATCCATGGAAAGGATATGATAATCCCGCATATCAAAATGACTGCCCAAGTCATCTTCTTTGGTTCCGGTGGCCGTATCATGGGAGGGATAAATATAAATGCGGCCATTGAAAACATGCGCCGAGGGGTCAGCGGTATAAATATGCGACACAATTGGCTGCGACAGGTATTGTTTTTGCGGTTCTGGTTTGTTTTCTGATGGGGGACTTTGATTGTTATTATCCGCTGAATTATTACAGCTGATAAATATTGAAGTGAAAATAAGCCCGGTGAATAAATGTTGCTGGTTCATATATGTTGTATTGAGTTTTGTGATTACTTATAATTATTCGGAACAGCCTGCCAGAAATAATTTGGTTTTTTTAAAATGCTTTTTTTCTGTTTTCCCGCTCAAATTTTTTTTTCGCTTCCACTACTTTAAAAAAAGCAGGTTTAGGCTTGAACTCCCGGTCGAACAATAAAGGATAATTTGTTCTTCCTCTTACCGGCCATCCGTTCAGCCAGCTTTGGCCGTCATTCACTCCCCAGAAAGTCACACGGTCAATTTTGTCTTTATACTTCAAAAAAAGACTGAACAGCGCCGCATAATCTTTTGCCAGTTGCTGCTGAACACTGTCCGGCAATCCATTTACATAAGGATTCAATGTCGGGTTGGAAGCCACCCATTGGTTTACATCTGCGCCGCTGAAATTTCTGGGCAATACTTCAATATCCAGTTCTGTAAACATTACTTTTAATCCCAATGCTGAATACTCCAATATACTTTCTTCTATATCCTTCAGCGGCAATTTGCCCATATGCCAATGCCCCTGAATTCCCACACCATCAATTCTGATTCCTGCCCTCTGAATCTTTTTTATTAGTTCAATACAACCCGCTCTTTTTTGGGGCTGTTCATTATTATAATCATTATAATATAATTCTGTTGTCGGGGCTGCTTTTTGGGCAAGGCGGAATGCTTCGGTAACAAAATCATCTCCCAACTTATCAAGGAAAATAGATTTACGCATGGTTCCGTCTTCGTTCAGCGCTTCATTTACTACATCCCAGGATGCTATCTTTCCTTCATACCGTGCTGCAACAGTTGTAATATGATTATTGAAAAATGTTTTAAATGAGTCCACGTCTTTTATACGCCGTGCAAAAGCGGGCAACTGGCTGTGCCAGATAAGTGTATGGCCATTTACCTTCATCCCATTCTTCTTTCCGTATTCAACAATCTTGTCAGCCAGGTTGAAATTATACCGATCCCATTCAGGATGAATAATTTCTGCCTTCATAATATTTTCCGGAGTAATGGCATTAAACTGTTGCGGCACTAGTTGGGCGGCCCTGGGTTCCTTTTCTTCAATTTGCTGTGTATTGAGTGCGGCGCCAATAAGAAAATCATTTTTATAAACAATTCTAAGTGCATCGGCATCTGAAGCAGCGGCCGGTTTTTTACTGACTGAACAGGAGGATAAAACAAAAGCATTGATTATAAGTAAAAAATATTTTCCTGTATTCATAGCAATTCAATTTTTTTAAAAAATGGGAGTACGACATTTAAAAACCAATTGAGTTACCACCATCCACCGGCAATACAACTCCGGTAACATATTTTGCCCCCTCACTGGCCAGGTACAATGCAGCAGCGCCGATATCTTCGGGCTGCCCCATATGTCCCATGGGTGTACGGCTAAAAACTTTCGCTTTACGTTCCGGGTCGCTGTCCAATGCTTTAGCTGTCATATCTGAATAAATAAATCCCGGTGCAATTGCATTTACACGAATACCTTTTGGTGAAAGTTCAACTGCCATTGCCCTTGTCATTCCATCAATCGCCGTTTTGCTTGCACTGTACGCAATCACTTTTGGCAAACCATATTGTGCGGCCATGGAACTGATATTAATGATACATCCTGTTTTTCGTGGCAGCATGTGTTTTACCACTTCCCGGCTAATGCTGAATACGGCATTCACATTAGTGGTAATTATTTTCTGAAAATCCTCATCGGTTACTTTCGTAAATTCTTTTTTCATATTGATGCCGGCATTGTTTACCAATATATCAATCTGGCCAAATTCTTTTATTATGCTATCAACTAATGCAGGTATGGCTGACAAAACACTTAAATCACAATTTTTGTAAAAACAATTTTCTCCCAGCTGTGCTTTGGCTGTTTTTAATTTTTGTTCATCCCGGCCAACAATAATGGTTGTGATATCATTTTCTGTAAACGCTTTACTGATGCCAAAACCTAATCCGGACCCCCCCCCGGTAACTATTGCCACTTTACCCCCAGCCCCTGAAGGGGTGTTGATACTACTCATTGTAATTTCATTTTATGTTTTTCAATTTAAGTCATTGTCAGAAAAAAAATGGCTGACTATATCTAAGTACCCCTTTAGGTACAGGGGTTTTTAATTCCCCGGCGGAAACAATATCCTTATGCTTTTATAATACTCCAATGTTTTATCCGGTTGTTCATTGTGTGCGGGTATCGGCATTTTACTGAATGTTTGAAAATACAACAAACACGCATTACGCCACCATACGGCTTCGTTCACCTGTATGTTCAGTAATTGCTTTACATGATGAAAGCGATCGGCGTCTATATATTTTTCCAGTTTGCTCCACTGTTGCTGCACCGCCTTCATCGAATCAACAGCTGTATAATATTTATAACAAAGCTCTTCCCAAAAAGTCCTTCCTGATTTCATCTTAAAGTTCCAGGGCACATGATGAAACCACAACAGATAATCTTCGGGGCAGCTGTTTATATCGGCAAATTGTTTTTGTACTTCGGGTGCATATTGCGCCAGCGCATTGGTACCGGTAATAGTTCTGTTGAACCCGATGCCAATTGTATCAGCACGATGATAGTAAACCGGGTTCCAGTCGGGACGATTCAGTGTATTACCCCAGGGCATGGGCCCGTAGTGATGACCATTGTACATGATATGTGTAAGGCCAAGGGGTGTCATGTAGTTCACCAATATATTGTGCGACTGCAGCATGATTTTTTTCACCGGCTGCACGAATGAATTGTTATTGGTAAAGGTTTGCCGTATCCACTCTTCTGCAATTTGCGCTGAAGTCAATTCATGATTCCATGCAAGTCTGCCCAATGCATACCAGTTGGCCTGCGCAAACGGATGCCCGCACCAGTTAATATCGTTGCCGATATTGCTTACGCCGGCCATGCCGCTCAGTTCATGATTGTACAAACCGCCATCAATTACTTTTGACACTGATGAACCTTTGCCTTTTGAATAAGTGTCTGCATTCAGCACTTCTTTAAACACCGGTACTTCATACACAAGATGTGTTCCCTGGCCCAGGTATTCCTGCGTCAACTGAAATTCCATCATGAGCGGTGTGTGTTTCATTGCACCAAACAAAGGTGAAAAAGGTTCCCGCGGCTGAAAATCTATCGGCCCGTTTTTTACCTGCACCAGTACATTCTTTCTGAATTTACCATCCAGCGGTTTGAATTCTTCATACGCCTGTTTGAAACGATCGTCTGATTCGGGATTATACACAAATGCACGCCACATTACGATGCCTCCGAACGGAGCCACTGCATCGGCCATCATATTTGCTCCATCAGCGTGGTTTCTTTTATAATCCTGCGGGCCGGGTTGTCCTTCGCTGTTTGCTTTAACCAGAAAACCGCCAAAGTCGGGTATCAGCTCATAAATCTCTTTTGCTTTTTGTTTCCACCACTGCTGTACAGTGTCATTCAGCGGGTCGGCGGTTTTCATGGCGCCGATTTCGATGGGTGCACTGAAGCGGGCCGTGAGATACACTTTAATGCCATAAGTACGAAACACATCGGCCAATGCTTTTACTTTTTCCAGCCAGGGTTTTGTAAGGATGGTTGCATTGGCATTTACATTGGTCAGAACGGTTCCGTTAATTCCTATGGAAGCATTGGCTCTGGCGTAATCAGTATAGCGTTTGTCAATAAAACCGGGTAGTTTGTGCCAGTCCCAGATGGAGAAGCCTGCATAACCTCTTTCTACTGTGCGGTTCAGATTATCCCAATGATTGAGCAGCCGCAGTTTTAACCTGGGAAATTCCAGGATATTGAGATTGCTGACAGGCTGATGCGTTTGTAAAAGGCGGAGAAAATGATAGACGCCATACAGTACACCGATATCTGTATTGGCAGTAATGAAGGTTTTTCCCGCTATGCTTTTGATGATAAAACCCTCTTTACCTGTCCGGGCTAATTCATCTTTTGTAACCAGCGGGAAAAATATCGGAGCAGATGCAGTGCCGGCAATGAATGTGCTTGTATTAACCGGTGAGGACAGAATGGTATAATTTATCCCTGTTAAGCCGGATAAACCCCTCGACAGCTCAGCTTTTATTATGGCAATGGTGGAAGAATTCCCTGTTACTGCCGGAGCGATGATTTGTTTTTTATACTGACCGAGCAGCGCAGGGTCGGAAATTTTTACATACCGCAGCCACAGATCGTAGCCGTTCTCTGCTTTCAGCAGGGAAGTGGTTAACAGAAATATGATAAGCAGTCCCGTTTTCATTCCTATAGTCAGCCTTAGCTGTTGATTTTCTTTTTGAGGGATGATTTTCATACAATCAAATCCGATCTGATTACGATGGTCTGTGTGGTTTTGATATTAGAAATTCCTTTCAGGTGATTAATCAGGTTGCGGGCGGCAATTTCTCCCATTTCCATACCCGGGTAGTTAATGGTGGTGAGTTGCGGCTCCACTATTTTGCCTATGGTATCGTTGTTAAATCCGACAATGGCAATATCGTCGGGAATCCGGATGCCTTGTTCTTTCAGCGTCTGCATGCACAAAGCAGCAGAAAAATCGTTGGTAATGAAAGCGCTGTCAGAAAGAGTTTTCATTTTCATTATTTCTAGAGCAGTTTCCCGGCCGCAATGTTCGCTCAGGTCTTTTATCAGCACCATATTTTTCATAAGGGATACCGTTGTCATTCAATGCATCCATGTAGCCTTTGTGACGCCGGGCATAAACGATCCTTTTCAGGTTGGCTGTAACCAGCACTATACGTCTGCGCCCTGCTCAATCAGGTGTTGGATAACCTGATAGCCGCATTTATAGTTATCAATTATCATTTTCGTGTTGTTGTTTTCTTCTTCCACCTGGTCGAAAAAAATAACGGGAATATTTTTTTCATGAAAATGATTGTAATGCTCCAGGCCGTCCGTATCAAATGCAAGGGATGCAATCAAACCATCAAGCCGCTTATGAAAGAGATTGATTACATTGGCCGCTTCCTTTTCACAGTTTTCAGATGAGTAAGCAATAATCAAGTCATAACCAGCTTCAGTAGTTACTTTTTCAATGCCTGCCAGTACAGAAGTAATAAAGTTACTGTTCAGCACATGCACACTCACGCCGATGGTATTGGTTTTTTGTTTGCGCAGGCTGCTGGCAAAAGTGTTATGCTGGTATCCGAGTTCCCAGGCTGTTTGCTGAATCTTTTTCTGGGTGTTCTTATTAATGGCAGGATGATTTTTTAAACCCCGGCTGACTGTGGCAGAGGACAGCGAAAGTTTTTGAGCAATATCGTATATGGTAATGTCTTTTTTAGGTTTCATCTTGCAATCGGTTGCATAAAAATCGGAAAAAAAATTAAATCAGGAGGAAGTCTTTTTTAAGGAAGATTCCCGGATAATCAAATCGGCCCGCAGGATAACCACATTGGTATTTTTTACACTCGACATACCCTTCAGGTGATTAATCAGATTGGATACGGCTGTCTTGCCGATTTCGTAACCTGAATAATTCACCGTGGTAAGATTCGGTTCGATTATTTTACTTATGGGGTCATTATTGAACCCGGCAAAAGCGATGTCGGCAGGTATGCGGATGCCTTCATCTTTCAGTTTCTTCATGCAATAAACCGCGGTAGTGTCATTTGCCGAAAAGACGCCGTCCGGTTCTTTGCTGCCCATACGCAAAATGTGTGCGGCAGCTTCGGTACCTGCCTCTTCATTCAGTTTACTAATGTAAACCAGCTTTTCATCAAAGGGGATGTTATGTTCCAGCAAAGCTTTTTTATACCCACTTAAGCGATCGGAGTATACATTGCGCAGCATATTGCCGCCCAGGTGCATAATGCGCCTGCAACCCTGTTCTATCAAGTGTTTCGTCACATCGTACGCGGCCCTGAAATTATCTATAACTATGCTGGTACTTTCAAGATGTTCCTGTACACGGTCGAAAAAAACCACCGGGATGTTTTTTTTAAAAAAAGATTCAAAGTGTTCAATATTCTCGGTGTCATAAGCCAAGGACACCAACAGTCCATCCACCCTTTTATTAAACATAGTGTGGGCATTGGCTATTTCTTTATCTGCGTTTTCAAGCGACTGGCTGATGATGAGGTTATAATTCTCACGGCTGGCGGCATCTTCCATGCCCGAAAGCACGGCAGCCATAAAATAACTGTTAAGCCGGGGCACAATGATGCCGATGGTATGCGTTTTTTTGCTCCGCAGGCTGCTGGCAAATGTGTTGGATCGGTAACCGAGATGATGGGCAGCTTCAAAAATTTTTTTCCTGGTATTTTTATTAATGGCAGGATGGTTCTTCAAGCCACGGCTGACAGTAGTGGCCGAAATGTTCAGGTGTTTCGCAATATCATAAATGGTAATCTCTTTGACCGGGGTCATACCACAAATAAAAGAAGATTTTTTTAAAAAAAAATTGCAATCGGTTGCAATTTTTAAAAATTCTCCTATATTCGTTCTGCCAAACAGGTTTCTTGCCGGGGCCTGGTGACTTGAAAAAAGATTGATGCTTTATGAGAAAATGGACACTCCGAATGCTTTTTATTGATGCCGGCAAGCCTGTTGTTTCCAATCTGCAACCCCGAAATAAATTCTGTCTGCCCTTCTCTTTAGTATCTGTTTATACTGTCAGCGTAAATAAATTGAAAAACCAACAAAAATTGCAAAACAAAAAAGGATAGTTCGAAAAGTTAACCCATTCTGTCAACCGACAAAAACAAGCTATATGGAAAGAAAAATCAAATGGAGAAACCGGGCCTGGTGTTTCAGTAAACCAGGGGTTAATCAATTACTCATGCCAGCAGCATTGATGCTGTATTTGTTTCTTCTGCCTGTTATAATGTATGCCCAGAACATTGTAATAAATGGTCGGGTGACGGATGACAATAATCAGCCGGTTGCAGGTGCCTCGGTTATTATTAAAGGTGCTAAAACGGGCACCACAACAAATCAGAACGGGGAATTTACCATTTCTGCACCCGGTAATGCCACGCTTGTAATATCGGCTGTGGACCATGAATTACGAGAAGTAAAATTAAATAACCAAGCCACTATTACAGTTTCGCTGAAACATCTTGACAAGGTATTAGGTGAAGTGGTGGTAACAGGTTATGGGACGCAAAGAAAAAGAGATGTAACAGGATCGGTGGTGAGCCTGAAAGGTGAGACATTACGTGAAGTGCCGGCTCCCAACCTGATTGCGCAGTTGAAAGGACAGACAGCCGGTGTGACAATTGTTAGCAACAGCGCCACTCCCGGTGGCAGCGGACAGATAAGGATAAGAGGAAACCGAACATTGACCACTTCTCAATTCAGCAGCGATCTGCTTGACGGCCCCCTGCTTGTGTTGGACGGAGTTCCCTTTGGCGGCAGCATCAATGATATCAATCCGGATGATATTGCCAGTATCGAAATTTTAAAAGATGCTTCAGCTACGGCAATTTACGGCTCAAGGGGATCGGGCGGAGTTATTCTGATTACAACAAAAAGAGGCCGGACCGGCAGAATAACCACCACCTATGAAGGGTATGTTGGCATTACTAATATAATGGGAAAATTGAAAGTCTTCAATGGTCAGGAGTTTGCCCAGTTCAAACTGGATGCAGCCGCTTATAACCGAACAAACTGGCCTGCCAGTGCTGGCACAAGCTCATACCTGTTAACGCCGGCCGAACAGGCCGCCCTGGCAGCAGGTATTTCCACTAATTGGCAAGACCTGATTTACGAACAGGGATTTGTCACCAATCATAACATTGGCATTCTGGGGGGCAATGAATCAACACAATACGGACTGAGCGGGGGTTACTTTAGGGAAGAAGGTATTATTCCTAACCAGGATTTTGAAAGATATGCCGTTCGTGCCACCATTGATCACCAGATAAACAAACGCCTGAAATTCGGCGCTAACATTTATAATATATTGTCTTATTCAAATACTCCCGGCGGTGCAGGTGTTGCAGCCGGTTTGGTGCGTTTAACTCCACTGGCTGCACCTTATAATCCTGATGGAACAGTAAACCTAAAACCGGCGGTTGGTTCTGTGGATGATCCATTCGTGGTCAGCCCCTTAACATTAATAACTAAAGCCAGTTCCATCCTTGCAAGAAACCGGAGGCTGGCTACCTATAATACAGTGTATGGCGAAGTGAACATTCTGCCTGGACTTCGTTACCGGTTTAATGGCGGATTTAATTATCAGCAAATTCACGGCGACGGTTATAGCGGTCCGGGCACTTATATAAATTCTAATACGGCTCAGTCGGCATCTGCTGCCAGCATCAACGATTTTGAAGGCTGGACCTGGAACATTCAGCACCTCTTGTATTATACCAAAACATTTTTTCAAAAACATAAAATAGACTTTACCGGGTTGTATGAAGCGCAGAAAGATCACAGCAAATCGAGCAGTTTTAACGCCGTGGGTATTCCGGCTGACTATATCCTGAATTCCAATTTTGCACTTGCCAATACAGTAACTGCCGGCAGCGGCAATTTTTCCGAACGCGGAATTATCTCCTGGATGGGAAGGCTGGTTTACAGTTATGACAACCGCTATCTGCTGACCGCTACTGTAAGAAGAGACGGAGCATCGCCTTTATCGCCGGGTCACCAGTATTTTACTTATCCTGCTTTTGCACTAGGCTGGAATGCTACCAATGAAGACTTCATGCAGAACATTAACTGGCTGAATAATCTGAAAATCCGCGGGGGATGGGGAAAAACATCAAATCAGGGAATAAATCCTTATGCCACATTAGGACTTCTTGCCACCGGCCCGCAGTATACTTATAACTTCGGAAACAATCCGGCAGATGGCCAGCAAGGTTATTTGGTAACAAGCCTTGCCAACACATCTTTAAAATGGCAGTCCACCTCGCAGTGGAATGCCGGTCTTGATTTCGGTATATTAAAAAACAGGATTACCGGAAGTGTGGATGTGTACAAGCATAAGACAAAAGATATTCTGCTTACCGTAAATCTGCCGCCCAGCAACGGTGCATCCAGTACCGTACAGAATCTTGGAAAAACTGAGGGACGTGGAATTGAAATCAACCTGAGCAGCATCAATATTCAAAACAAAAACGGCATCAGCTGGACAACGGATCTTAATTTTTATTTCAACCGCGAAAAAATTGTGCAGTTAACAACACCCAATGAGAAATTCAACATTGGCAATGGCTGGTTTGTCGGTGAACCGCTGACTGTGATTTACGATGTCAAAAAAATCGGCATCTGGCAACTGGAAGATTCCATTAAGGGAATTCTGCAGCAACAGACAACGCCAGTACAATACCCTGGTCAAATAAGAATTGAAGACGTAAACGGTGACAAAAAAATAGATGCAAACGACCGGCAGATACTTGGCAACTTCCAGCCCAGGTGGGAGGGTGGTATTACCAACCGGGTAGCCTACAAAAATTTTGATTTGTCAATTCTCATTTATGCCAGGATGGGGATGAAAGTGGTGGTTCCGTACATTACTGCCGACGGAGGCGCTCAGGGATTTCCTTTCTTCATGCAGAGCCGCAACAACCAGTTAAAAGTAAATTACTGGACCCGTACCAATCCCACTAATGAATTTCCTGCACCGGATGCAGGCACTGACCGTTTCCTGTTTGCATCAACACTGGGTTATCGTGATGGTTCATTTGTCAAATGCCGCAGCATCAACCTGGGATACCAGGTACCCCCTTCATTGCTGCAGCGGGCACACATCAGTTCACTCAGGATATATGTGAATGTAACCAACCTGTTTATTCTTTATTCACCTTTTGTAAAAGACGACCTCGGACCCGATCCGGAAGGGAATGGTTATGGAGGCCAGGTATCATCGGCACAGTCAGGAGGCAGTGTGGGTGCCGGCGGAGCATCAGGCCAGGGACGGGTAATTACCGTGAATGCAAATAATCCTTCCACACGACAGTTTATTGTTGGTGTCAACTTAAAATTCTAATACATTAAATCAATTGTATATGATACTTTATAAAAAATTTGCTTATACCGTGTTGGTTGTCCTGTTTACTTTTTCCACCGGGTGCAAAAAAATACTTGAAGAACATCCGCAATCCGGTATAATACCTGCCTTTTTCAATACACCGGCGGGACTACTGGGTGGTATCACAGCAGTGTACAATGATTTACGGGCTCATTGGGGTACTGAGGGTTTCAGCCTGACAAGTGTGGGTGGTACCGATGAGCATTTGATGGGGGCCAGCAACAGTGCGCCTAAATTTTTTACTTATAACGGTTTACAGGCAAGCGATTTGAATGGAAGTATTTGGAACATAGCCTATACCGATATCAATACGTTAAATGGTGTTTTGGAATTTGGTCAGACAGTTGATATGCCTGCAACGACAAAAGCACAATACCTTGCGCAGGCAAAATTTTTACGGGCATTCTGGTACTATCATCTTGTTATAACATTCGGCAATGTTCCGCTGCATACTACTTTTATTACGGAGCCTTCCACCGCCGACTCCCGTGCACCGATTGCTGATGTGTATGCACAAATTATTAAAGACTTGCGTGAAGCTGCCGATGCCATGCCCAATGTACCCACTGCTCCTTTCAAAGGCAAAGCAGCATGTAAACCAACCGCTTTATTTCTGCTGGCAAAAACATACTTGTGGAGAGGCTGGTCAAGCGCTGCCCAGCCAGGTGATTTTCAGGATGCTTACCGCTATAGCTGGGACAGTCTCTGGATGAACAAATCAGTTTACCAGCTTGATCTTTGGCAGGATTATGCAGATGCCTTCAAGCCCGGCCCGCTGAGTGTAAATACCAACGACTATGGTAAAGAAACCATTTTTGTAAGCGATCACAGCATTGATGCCAAGTACGGACAATATACAGTAGGCGGACAGGCATCCGGTGGCGCAGCACAAAACCTGACGCCCTGGTTCAACCGCTGGAATTATCCCGCCACTACGGGTATCAATACTTATAAAAATGCTTCCGGTGTACTTGTTCAGTCAGGTTCAAATATGATGATACGGGATGTGGCTAATGGCCGTCCTTATATCCGTATCAGGCCAAATGTTTACTTATGGACGAGCGGTCCCAATGCCGGTAAAAACTATTTTTATGACCAGGCATTTGCCGACAGGATCAACGATTCCCGCTACGATAAAACATTTCAGACCGTTTGGATAAGCAACACTGCTGTTTCCAATACGGCCGGTGCACCCAATAATACAAGAGGAATCAGTTATAGTATGACACCGGGAATCGATACGGCTGTATGGTTTGCCGATTACGAAGTGCCCGGCGCTCCGCAGTTTTTTGATACCCGGCCTTTCAAAGGATATATTGTTACACCACGAACACAATCGAACACGGTATTTCCTGCAGTAAAAAAATTTGATGATCCTTTCAGAACGGTTGTAAACGATCCATCCACCCGGCCTGTTGTTATCTGGCGGTTTTCAGATGTGCTGATGACTGCCGCAGAAGCAGCATTTAAGTTAAACAACATGGCCAATGCAGCCAATGCAATCAATATTGTAAGGCAAAGGGCCGCTTACCGGGCCACGAATACGCCGGCTCAGAATACGGCTGCTGCTGCTGCAATGACGATTCTGCCGACCCAGGTAACGTTGGATTTTATACTGGATGAAAGAACAAGAGAGTTTTATGGCGAATGGCAGCGCTGGTGGGACCTGGTACGCACCCAATCCCTGGTGCGCAGAGCTACAGAATGGAATCCCGAAGCAGCGCCTTATATAAAGTCATTCCATGTTCTAAGACCGATTCCGCAGAACCAGATTGACCTTGTCACTTCAGGACCTCCGTTCCCACAAAATCCGGGCTATTAAACAATAATATGGCTCGTGATAAGAAAGAGGCTGTGGTCTTCAGCTTCTTTTCATAAAATGAATTACTGAAATTTTCTGTTTTGCATAATATAAGCAAACATCAGGAGGGATGATTCTTCATCCTTCCTTTGTTTTCAGTTGGAAAAAGAAGTTTATTTTTATGCCCCCCAATTAAATTTAACAGTATGAACGTCGCTACACTCAAAAAAGAATTTTTCCGAAAAGTTCCAGTCATTAAATATGAAGGACAAAACACAGACAACCCGTTTGCCTTCCGCTGGTACGATGAAAACAAATTAGTGGCCGGCAAATCCATGAAGGACTGGCTGCGCTTTGCCTGCGCCTACTGGCACAGCTTCTGCGGCAGCGGCGCCGACCCCTTTGGCGAACCCACGCACCTGTTTGCCTGGAATGAAAAAAGCGATCCGGTAGAAAGAGCAAAAGATAAAGCTGATGCGGCTTTTGAATTTATTACAAAACTTGGCATACCCTATTACTGCTTTCACGATGTGGATGCCGTGGATTACACCAATGATGTAATGGAAAACGAACGGAGGCTACAGGCCATTACAGAGTACCTGAAAGAAAAACAACAAGAAACAGGTGTGAAACTGCTCTGGGGCACGGCCAATCTTTTTTCCAATAAAAGATACATGAATGGCGCGGCCACTAATCCCGATTTTCATGTGCTGGCGCATGCCGCTGCACAGGTGAAGGCGGCGCTGGATGCAACCATTGCCCTCGGCGGCGAAAATTATGTGTTCTGGGGCGGGAGAGAAGGTTACATGAGTTTGCTGAACACCGACATGAAACGGGAAAAAGAACACCTTGCAAAATTTTTACATGCGGCAAAAGAATATGCAAGAAGAAATGGATTTAAAGGAACATTCTTTATCGAGCCCAAGCCCTGCGAACCAAGCAAGCACCAGTATGATTATGATGTAGAAACTGTCATCGGTTTTCTGCGCCAGTACGATTTGCTGAATGATTTCAAGCTGAACGTAGAAGTGAATCATGCCACGCTGGCCGGGCATTCTTTTACTCACGAACTGCAATGTGCTGCCGATGCCGGGCTGCTGGGCAGCATGGATGCCAACCGTGGCGATTACCAAAACGGGTGGGACACCGACCAGTTTCCCAATAACATTAATGAACTGGTGGATGCTATGCTGGTGATAATAGAAGCAGGTGGATTTAAGGGTGGCGGTATCAACTTCGATGCTAAGGTGCGCCGTAACTCTACTGATGCCGAAGACCTCTTTCATGCGCACATCGGCGGTATGGATGCTTTTGCAAGAGCGCTGATTGTTGCCGACAATATTTTAAATAAATCGGATTACCGGAAGTTCAGAAAAGAAAGATATGCTACATTCGACAGCGGCAAGGGAAAAGAATTTGAAGAAGGAAAATTGTCACTGGAAGACCTGAGAGCCTTCGCTATTGAAAATGGTGAACCGGCCATGCGCAGCGGCAGGCAGGAGTGGCTGGAGAATATTATTAACAGGTATATTTGATTGTATCGGGAGTTGTGATATGCCTGCCCTCTGATGTCCCGGTTATTCGAGGCAAAGGAGGGAGAGTCGTGAAAGGTGATGCTTCCGGGCTTCTATTTACGTCTGACGTTTCACTGAAAATAAAATCAACGCTTATGAATTTTATTACAGGCTGGGACTGGCTGGTAGTCGTCCTGTACTTTGCCATTATTGCCGGCATTTCCTGGTGGGCATTAAAAAAGAAAAAAGACTCGGCGGAAGATTATTTTCTCGCCGGGCGTCATCTCGGCTGGTTCATTATCGGCGCTTCCATCTTTGCTTCCAATATTGGTTCAGAACACCTGGTAGGTCTTGCAGGCTCAGGAGCCACCGATGGGGTGGCGCTGGCACATTATGAATTGCATGCCTGGTGTCTTTTGGTGCTGGCCTGGGTGATGGTGCCTTTCTATATGCGTTCAAAAGTATTTACGATGCCTGAATTTCTTGAAAAAAGATTTTCACCAAAGGCACGCACCATTCTTTCGGTTATTTCACTCATCGCTTATATCCTTACCAAAATTGCTGTCGGCATTTTTGCCGGTGGCATTGTGTTCAGCGTGTTGCTGCCTGAAGTGAATATTTGGGGATTAAACAGCTTCTGGATAGGTTCCATTCTTGTTATAGTGCTTACCGGCATCTATACCATCATCGGTGGGCTGAGGGCGGTAGCTTACACCGAAGCCATTCAAACTATCGTTTTGATTTTGGGTTCCTTCTTCGTTACTTATTATGGTTTAAAAGCGCTGGGCGGCTGGAGTGAACTGAAAGAAATTACCGGCAGCGAGATGTTCAATCTCTGGAAACCCATTGTACCCGCCGGTACCGAAGGCACCTGGGCGCCGGTGAAAGAAGCCGGGCGTGCCGCCTGGTATTTTAATGATAATTATCCCTGGGTGGGCATGCTTTTTTGTGCACCCATCATCGGGCTTTGGTACTGGTGCACTGACCAGTATATTGTGCAGCGCACTCTTGGCGCTCCTTCGGTAAAGGAAGCAAGACGCGGTTCCATTTTTGCCGCTTTTTTAAAATTATTACCTGTTTTCATTTTTATTATTCCTGGCATTATATGTTTTGCGCTTGCAAAAAGCGGCCAGGTGCCTGCGCTGCAAACTGCATTGCTGGATGCACAGGGAAATGTGATAAGAGACAATGCACAGCAGGCATTTCCTTTATTGGTGATAAATGTGTTGCCGGTTGGTGTAAGGGGTATCGTGGTGGCCGGTTTGCTGGCTGCGCTTATGAGTTCACTGGCGGGAGTGTTCAATGCCTCATCCACTTTGTTCACTATGGATTTTTATTCCCGCTTCCGGCCCAATGCTTCGCAACACAAGCTGGTGTGGATTGGCAGAGTGGCTACGGCCGTGATGGTGCTGATAGGACTTGCCTGGATACCGGTAATACAGGGCGGTAAAGGATTGTACGATTACCTGCAGGGCGTGCAAGCTTACCTGGCACCGCCCATCTTTGTTGTTTTTTTCTTCGGCATTTTTATGAAACGGATGAATGCAGCCGGCTGTATTGCTACCTTAATTACCGGCATAGCAATGGGCCTGTTCCGTCTCATTGTTGACACGCCGGTAAAACTGATTGACGGCTTTTCTTACAGTGAAGGTTCTTTTTTGTGGGTAGTAAACAACATTTTTTTCCAATATTACAGTTTGCTGATTACAATTGTCTGTATTATTGTTTTCATCATGGTGAGCTATGTTGGTAAAAAGCCTGATTATGCAAAAATAAGCGGCCTCACCTTTTCTACTTTATCTGATGAAGACAGGAAAATCAACAAGGCAAGCTGGGGTGCCAAAGAAGTATTGCTGTCTGCACTTGTGCTGGTTTTGATACTGGCGGCCTACTTGTATTTCAGGGGATAGTTTGATTTCGGAAGTCTGATATCGGATGTCGGAAATTCGATTTGTATGAATAATCAATATTCTTAAGAATTACTATGCTGATGCACCAAACCATGCGCTGGTACGGGCCTGATGACCCGGTGAGTTTATCGGATATACGCCAGGCCGGATGCGCCGGTGTGGTAACAGCCCTTCATCACATTCCGGTTGGGGAAGTATGGCCGGTGGATGAAATCAATAAACGAAAAGAAAGGATTGAAGCCGCCGGCATGACCTGGACGGTGATTGAAAGCCTGCCGGTGAGTGAAGATATCAAAAAGAAAAGCGGCCATTACAAACAGCATATTGAAAACTATAAGCAGAGCCTGCGCCATGTGGCCCAATGCGGGCTGAAAGTGGTCACCTATAATTTCATGCCCATCCTCGACTGGATGCGAACGGACATTTCTTACACCATGCCCGACGGCAGCAAGGCCTTGCGTTTTGAACGGGCTGCATTCATTGCCTTTGATTTGTTTTTACTGAAACGACCCGGCGCAGAAAAAGATTATACATCGGAAGAAATAAAGAAAGCAGAAGAGCGACTGCAAACAATGACGTCGGAAGAAATTGAAACCCTTTTCAGTAATGCGTTGCTTGGATTACCCGGCAGCGAAGAACAATTTACGGTAGAACAGATTCTGGTAGCACTGAAAACTTATGAGCACATTGATGCTCCAAAGCTGAAGCAGCACTTGTATTATTTTCTGCAGCAGGTTGTGCCTGTGGCAGAGGAATGTGGATTGAAAATGGCCATTCATCCTGATGATCCGCCTTATCCTGTTTTAGGATTGCCACGTATTGTAAGCACGGAGCAGGATGCCGCCGATTTGCTGGCTGCTGCCCCTTCACCGGCAAATGGTTTATGTTTTTGTACCGGTTCATACGGCGTACGACCCGATAATGATTTACCAGGAATGGTCAGGCGTTTTGGAGACCATATTCATTTTCTTCATTTGCGGAATACAAAGCGTGATGCTGAAGACAATTTTTACGAAGCCGATCACCTCGATGGCGACACCGACATGTATGCCGTCATCAAAGAAGTATTACTGATAATGCAGCGCAGAAAAGTTTCCATTCCCATGCGGCCCGACCATGGCCACCAGATGCTGGATGACCTGAAAAAGAAAACCTATCCCGGTTATTCAGCCATCGGCCGGTTAAGGGGCCTGGCGGAAATAAGAGGTATGGAACTGGGTATTGCAAAAAGTCTTTCACTTAGCTGAAGCAGGCAAGAATTTTATTTTGATAAAACCGGAAGGGAATGGTTTTTTTAACCATACAGAAAAACCAGTAGGTGGCAGAATGCTGCATGACAGTTATCCTGCACCGGCCCGTTATTTTACAGAAGATTTCCTAACTTATCGTTTTAAAATTCCTGCGATGAAAAAAAATATACTTGCCATTACCTGCCTGTTTGTTTTTGATTTTTTCATAAACGCCCAGGTAAAAGTTCATAATCTGCTTTGCGAAAGTCTCAATAACCCAATCGGTATTGATGTGCAGCAGCCGCATTTCAGCTGGCAACTTGTAAGCGACCGCCGGAATGTGTTGCAAACATCGTATGAAATAAATATCCGCTCCGGGAAAACTACTGTGTGGAAAAGCGGGAAGATAATGAGCGATCAGTCGGTACATGTGCCTTATGGAGGTGCCGCATTGCAATCAGGCAAAAAATATACATGGCAGGTACGTGTGTGGGACAATGACGGCAAAGCATCGCCATGGAGTGAGCCCGCATTTTTCCAAACTGCATTTTTTGATAAATCTTCGTGGAAAGCAAAATGGATTGAAGCAGACTTTACCGAAGATTCCATCAACCGGCCGGCACAGTATTTCAGGAAAAATTTTTCCGTCAGTAAAAAGATTGTTTCCGCCACAGCGTACATTACCGCACACGGTATGTACGAAGCACAGATAAACGGCAGGCGGGTAGGTGATTATTATCTCACCCCCGGATGGACGAGCTACAACAAACGGCTGCAATACCAGGTGTATGATGTTACCGGGCTGCTCAGCAGCGGCAATAATGCGATAGGAGTGATGGCCGGCAACGGCTGGTACCGCGGCTTTCTTGCCTGGAGCGGCAATAAAAATGTGTATGGAAAAAAACTGGCCATATTGTTTCAGCTCGATATTACCTACTCGGACGGAACAGCAACTTCCATTGTATCGGATGAAACCTGGAAATCATCCGAAGGCGCTATCCGCTATGCAGAAATTTATCATGGCGAAACCCTTGATGCAAGAGAAGAAAAAAACGGCTGGTCAACTGCCGGCTACAACGATGCGGAATGGAGCGGTGTAAAAACTGCTGATTACTCTTTTGACAATTTACTTGCCACTTACAACGAACCCGTAAAAAAACAGGAGCGTTTCAAACCGGTGAAAGTTATTACAACTCCCAAAGGAGAAAAGGTGATTGACTTCGGGCAGAATCTTGTGGGCTGGGTACTGGTAAAAGCGAAAGGCAATGCAGGCGATACTGTCAAAATCTATCATGCTGAAGTGCTGGACAAGGAGGGAAATTTTTATATTGACAATTTGCGTGTGGCCAAGGCAACAGCCACTTATATTGTATCCGGTAAAAGCGATGAAACATTTGAACCGCATTTTACTTTTTATGGCTTCCGCTATGTCATGATTGAAGGAGTGGATGAAATCATCCCGGAAAATTTTACGGCAGTGGCTCTGTATTCGGATATGAAACCGACCGGCACGTTTACATCTTCTCATGCATTGCTCAATCAATTACAGCAGAATATTCAGTGGGGGCAGCGGGGAAATTTTCTCGATGTGCCCACCGATTGCCCGCAGCGGGATGAGCGCCTCGGCTGGACCGGCGATGCACAGGCCTTCTCAAGAACAGCAGCTTTCAATTTTGGCGTCAATAATTTTTTTGCCAAATGGCTGCGTGATGTGGAAGCCGATCAGCAACCCAACGGCAGCGTACCTTTTGTCATTCCGAATGTACTTGGCCCGATGGCAGGCGGCGCTACCGGCTGGGCCGACGCTGCTACTATCATTCCCTGGAACATGTACCTGGCTTATGGCGATAAAAAGATATTGGAAAACCAGTACCGAAGCATGCAGGCATGGGTAGGCTATATGGAAAAGGCCAGCAAGAATTATTTATGGAATACCGGCTTTCATTTTGGCGATTGGTTGTTTTATGATCCGGATGACGACCGCGACGGTCGCTCTGCAGTGACTGATAAATACATGATTGCCCAATGTTTTTTTGCCAACTCCGTTCAAATCATGATTCATGCGGCAAATATTCTTGGCAAAAAAGATGATGCTGACAGTTACACCGAACTTTTAAAAAATATCAAAGAGGCTTTTGTAAAAGAATACCTGACGCCCAACGGCCGCCTTGTGTCAGGCACACAAACAGCCTATGTGCTGGCACTTAATTTTGATATGCTGCCGGAGAACCTGCGTGAGCTGGCCGTGGAAAAACTGGTGCAGAATATCAGGAGCTATAACAATCATCTTACCACCGGTTTTCTCGGCACGCCGTATTTATGTCATGTGCTCAGCCGCTTTGGAAAAACGGATATCGCTTACCAGTTATTAATGCAGGAAACATATCCCTCCTGGTTGTATCCGGTAAAGATGGGCGCCACCACGATATGGGAAAGATGGGATGGCATAAAACCCGACAGCAGCTTCCAGACACCGACGATGAATTCATTCAATCATTATGCTTATGGCGCCATCGGCGACTGGATGTACCGGGTGATAGCAGGGCTGGATACGTATACTGATGCCCCGGGTTATAAGCATATCAGGATAAAACCATATATCGGCGGAGGGCTTACTCATGCTGCCGCCACGCTTCAAACTTATTATGGCAAAATTATCAGTGGCTGGAAGCTGGAAGGAGATAAAATTTTAATAGACGTGGTAATACCTGCCAATACAAGAGCAACCGTGAATGTGCCTGCTGCCGGTGCCGGTAAGATTATGGAAAGCGGGATTGCAGTCGCTTCATCAAAAGAAATCACTGTGGCTGGAACAGAAGACGGGTATGTGATTTTAAAACTTGGTTCGGGCAAATACCAGTTTGAAGTTTCAAAATAAAACCTATAAGGATTGCCAGGCGGATCAGCAGCGCTGCAAACCTTATAGTTTTACTATGCGAAAGCAGTAAAATACCTGTTGAGTTCAAAAATCAAACCGGAGCATTTGATCATGAAGAAAAGTATAATTAACCTGGCAAGTTTAATTTTCTGTTCAGGATATGTTCTTTCTCAAACCATCAATCCTTCATTGCTCAGCAGGCATTGGTCAGCTTACTGGGTTACTGCGCCCGATGCGCCGGCAAAAGGTTACGGGGTCTATCATTTCAGAAAAAAAATTTCTTTGGCAGAAAAACCGGCTTCCTTTATTGTGCATGTTTCGGCCGACAGCCGCTATGCTTTGCTGGTAAATGAAAAGCTGGTTTCACTGGGCCCGGCCAGGAGCGATTTGAATTACTGGAATTTTGTAACGGTGGATATAGCCCCTCATTTTGTACAGGGAGAAAATATTGTAGGGGCTGTGGTATGGAATGAAGGCGAATACCGGCCCGAAGGACAGATTTCAAACCGCACAGGTTTTTTATTGCAGGGCAATACAGCCAGCGAAGAAATCATCAATACAAATCAAAGCTGGAAGGTTATTAAGAATCCGGCCTATTCACCACTTACCGGCATTGGCTACAATACTTACTATGTGGCCGGCCCCGGCGAACTGGTTGACATGAAATTAATGCCGCAGGGCTGGATGAAAAAAGATTTTGACGACAGCGCCTGGCCCCATGCCATCCGGATAGGCTGGCGCGGCGCCACACCCAAAGGCACAGTGGACATTGCCGACTGGATGCTGGTGCCATCACCGCTGCCGCAAATGGAACTGACGCCGCAGCGCTTTGCATCAGCGATAAAATCAGATGGCATCAATGTACCAGCCGGATTTCCTTCAGCAAAAACAACACTTACCATTCCGGCAAATATGCATGCTTCTTTTCTGCTCGACCAGTCTTTTCTTACCAATGCCTATCCCGAAATAATTTTCAGCAAAGGCAAAGATGCAGGCATTTCTCTCACTTATGCCGAGGCCTTGTTTAATGAAAAACCCGATGGCCCCGGTAAAACATTTAAAAAAGGCAACCGCGATGAAGTGGAAGGAAAAATCATGGCCGGAAGAAAGGACAGCATTATTTCAAGCGGTAAAGACAGGCAGCATTTCTGCTCATTAAACTTTAGAACCTTTCGCTATGTGCAGGTAAAAGTGACTACCAAAGACGAACCGCTGGTCATAGAAGATCTATATAGCCTGTTCACCGGTTACCCTTTTCAGCTGAACGCATCCTTCGATGCAAATGACAAAATGCTGGATAAAATTTTTGAAGTGGGCTGGCGAACCGCCCGGCTCTGTGCATGGGAAACCTATATGGATTGTCCTTACTACGAGCAGTTACAGTACATCGGCGACACCCGCATACAGGCGCTGGTTTCATATTACAACAGCGGCGATGACCGGCTTGTGCGGAATGCCATCAATCAAATGGACCGCTCCCGCATGGCGGAAGGAATCACACTCAGCCGGCATCCTTCTTTCTCGCCGCAGCAGATTCCCACTTTTTCGCTCTGGTATATTGGCATGGTGCATGATTACTGGATGTACCGCGGCGACAGTGATTTTGTAAAAGATAAACTGCAGGGTATCCGTGATGTGCTCTGGTTCTTCAGTAAATTTCAACAACCGGACGGTTCACTCAAAAATGTTCCCTACTGGATATTTAGCGATTGGGTGGAAGGAAAAACCGGCTGGCCCGGCGGTGTAGGACCTATAGGAAAAGACGGGAGTTCATCCTTACTCGATTTTCAGTTGCTATGGGCTTTGCAGATAGCCGCTAAACTGGAATCAGAACGGGGAATGCCGGCAATGAAAAAATTATTTGAACAAAAAGCAATACAACTTCAGCAAACTATTCAGCGCAGTTATTGGGACGCCGGTAAAAAATTATATGCCGATACCCGCGACAGGGATCGCTTTTCACAACATGCCAACACACTTGCCATACTTACCGGAACAATAAAGGGAAGCGCAGCAACTGAACTTGCAAAAAAATTATTGGCTGATCATTCACTGGCACCTGCTTCTATTTATTTCAAATATTACCTGCACATGGCACTGGTGAAAGCAGGCCTGGGAAATGATTACCTGAAATGGCTTGGAAAATGGGAAGAAAATATTGAAATGGGGCTGACCACCTGGGCCGAAATTTCGGAGATTGACAATGCCCGTTCCGACTGTCATGCATGGGGCAGCAGCCCGAATATTGAATTTTTCAGAACAGTGCTGGGTATTGACACCGATGCGCCGGGGTTTAAAAAAGTAAAGATTGAACCGCAGGTAGGCGAGTTAAAAAATGTAAAAGGGAAAATGCCGCACCCGCACGGGTTTATTTCGGCCGCTTATGTATTCGAAAATGGTAAATGGAAAATTGAAATTGAATTGCCCGAACAAATTTCCGGCCGCTTTCTCTGGAAGGGGAAATCCTATCCGCTGAAGGCGGGCAGAAATAATCTAACTTTATTATAGTAGCTCAATACAACGATTATGCAGGTCATCTTTGGCATCATTTATCATTTCATCGGCGGCTTCGCTTCCGGCAGTTTCTATGTTCCCTTTAAAAAAGTAAAAGGATGGGCCTGGGAAAGCTACTGGATTATCGGTGGACTTTTCTCCTGGCTCATTGTTCCTCCACTGGCTGCATGGCTTACTATTCCGGGTTTCCGGGAAATCATTTCACAAACTTCCTCCTCCACTTTCTGGTGGACTTATTTCTGGGGTATTCTTTGGGGCATCGGCGGTTTGATGTACGGGTTGGGCATGCGTTATCTCGGCTTGTCACTGGGCAATTCGGTACTGCTGGGTTTTACCGCTGCTTTTGGTTCGCTGCTTCCTTCCATCTATTATAATTATGTGCCCACCGAAGGCAAAACCACATTTAACCAATTGATCACAACACCCGGTGGTTTGATTGTATTAACCGGAATAATACTTTGCCTCATCGGCATTGGCATCTGCGGAAGGGCAGGTCATATGAAAGAAAAAGAACTTCCTGAAGAACAAAAGAAAGCGAGCATCAAAGAGTTCAGCCTGGTAAAAGGATTAATAGTATGCACCGTGTCCGGTATCCTGAGTGCCTGTTTCAATTATGGTATCGAGGCCGGTACACCCATGGCCGAAGTGGCCAATGCACAATGGCTGGCTGCGCATCCCGGCGCCGGTTCCGAATTTCTTTTTCAAAACAACGTGGTGTATGTCGTGTTGCTTTGGGGTGGGCTCACAACAAATTTTATCTGGTGCATGATTCTCAACTTCCGCAATAAGTCATTTTCTGATTATACAAACAAAAAAACGCCATTGGCAGGAAATTATTTATTTGCAGCCATGGCAGGTACCGTATGGTTCCTGCAATTTTTCTTTTACGGCATGGGCGAAAGCAGGCTGGGCAACGGCCCCGCTTCCTGGATTCTGCACATGGCATTCATTATACTTGTATCCAACATGTGGGGTGTAATGCTGAAAGAATGGAAAGCTGTCAGTAAGAAAACTTTGGATACTTTCAAACTGGGGTTATTGTCCATTATCGCTTCCATAGTGCTGGTAGGATTGGGCAACCTCGAAGAAATAACCACCAAAACACTTTTATTTTCCCTGGTTGGATATTTGGCAGTGGCTGTTGTTATTTTCCTTGAATTAGGCAAACGGCAACAGGTAATTGCTCCGAAAGCAACCGGAATTCAAAACACAACATAATTCAATCAGAGGCCGGGTGCCAATAAACTTAAAATACAAATGCGAAACGGTAATGGATATGAAAATTAAAGACAAGCCTCAAAACCCCCCTTTAGGGAGTGGGGGCTTCAAACACGTCTGTTATTTGTGGGATGATGCCATAGCCGCCTCTATGGCTGGTGATGAAGTGGCACTGCTGGTGTATCGTTCCAATTTATTAGGTGCCGATTTGCGACTCACCAATTATGGCGGTGGCAATACAAGCTGCAAAGCCATGGCCAAAGATCCGCTGACCGGAAAAGAAGTGGAAGTAATGTGGGTAAAAGGAAGCGGCGGTGATTTAGGCACCATGAAAAGAAGCGGCCTGGCTGCATTGTATGTGGAGAGGCTCAGAAGTTTGAAAAATATTTACCGCGGCATTCAGCATGAAGATGAAATGGTAGAGCTTATTAATCACTGCATTTATGATTTGAATTCAAAATCTCCGTCAATTGATACGCCGCTGCATGGTTTTCTCCCCTTCAAACACATTGACCATCTCCATCCCGACGCTGCAATAGCTATTGCAGCTGCAAAGGATGGCAAAAGAATTACCCAGGAACTGTTCAACGGCACCGTTGGCTGGGTTGACTGGCAACGCCCCGGTTTTGATTTAGGATTAAAGTTGAAACGATGCGTTGATGAAAACCCCGCTATCCGCGGCATCATGCTCGGCTCGCATGGTTTATTTACCTGGGGTGATACAGCGTTTGAAAGTTATGTAAACACCTTGGAAGTAATCGAACGTTGTGCACAGTTTCTTGAAGACAATTACGGGAAAAAGCGACCTGTATTTGGCGGACAAAAAATTCAGGCTTTGCGGAAAGAAGAAAGATTGCAAAAAGCAGCGTTGATTGCACCCGTATTAAGAGGCTTTTGCTCTAATTGTGATATTTCACGTAATCCCCCTTTAGGGGGCAAGGGGGCTATTGGCCACTTCACAGATGATGAAAGGGTGTTGGAGTTCATCAACTCAAACGACTTATGCAAACTGGCGCCGATGGGTACCAGTTGCCCCGACCATTTTTTGCGTACAAAAATTTCCCCACTGGTATTAAACCTAACCCCGGAGGATGATGTAAGCATCACAACAGCAATAAAAGAAAAACTGCAGCCGCTGTTTGAAGCGTACCGGAAAATGTATGCAGACTATTACAATAGCTGCAAACACCCCGACAGCCCTGCCAGGCGTGACCCGAATCCCGTGGTGATTTTATATCCCGGCGTGGGTATGTTCACCTTTGCAAAAGACAAGCAGACCGCAAGAGTGGCGGCTGAGTTTTATATCAATGCCATCAATGTAATGCGTGGTGCCGAAGCAGTGAGTGAATACACATCTTTGCCGCGGCAGGAAGCCTTTAACATTGAATACTGGCTGCTGGAAGAAGCCAAGCTGCAGCGCATGCCTGAGCCAAAACCATTGAGCGGAAGAATTGCATTGGTTACCGGCAGCGCCGGTGGAATTGGAAAAGCCATCGCAAAAAAATTTGCTGAAGAGGGTGCTTGCGTTGTTTTAAATGATATAAACCGGGAAAGATTGGATAGCACTGTGCAGGAATTTGAAAAAACATTTGGTAAAGACATAGTTGCTTCTGCATTGCTTGATGTTTCCAATGAGGCATCCATTGAAGAGGCTTTTGCTGAAACAGCCCTTTCATTTGGCGGAGTTGATATTGTCATCAACAATGCGGGCATCAGTATTTCAAAACCTATAGCCGAACATAGCATTGAAGATTGGGACAAGCTCTATGATATCCTGGTAAAAGGACAGTTCCTTGTTTCAAAGAAAGGAGTGGAGCTCATGCGCATGCAGGGTTTCGGCGGCGATATTGTCAATGTGGTTTCAAAAAATTCAATCGTGGCCGGGCCCAACAATGCGGGCTATGGCAGCGCCAAAGCAGCGCAGGCACATCTTACCCGCCTGCTGGCTGCCGAGCTGGGTGCAGATAAAATACGAGTGAACACTGTAAATCCCGACGCTGTAATCTCAGACAGCAATATCTGGAGCGGCGGCTGGGCCGAAGGAAGAGCAAAAGCTTATGGCATTACCGTTGAGGAATTACCGGCTTATTATGCAAATCGTACATTGCTGAATGAAACCATTTTGCCCGAAGATATTGCCAATGCCTGTTTTGCTTTTGTCGGCGGACTGCTGAATAAATCAACGGGCAATACATTGAATGTGGATGGCGGTGTGGCGGCCGCATTCCTCCGATGACATTTTTTAATTGAAAATATGCGTATAGAGAGAACCAGTATTGAAAAACATAATCAATCATTGCTTGCAGAACACAAAAAAAAATTTGATTTTGCTGCGGCAGGTATTA
This sequence comes from uncultured Chitinophaga sp., assembly GCA_964444975.1. Lineage (GTDB taxonomy): Bacteria > Bacteroidota > Bacteroidia > Chitinophagales > Chitinophagaceae > VBAS01. Next base: position 49,892 of record CAYUJD010000009.1, read on the forward strand.
ACCATATCGAATCTGTAATTCAAAAACTGGTTGACTTCAACGTGGCTATTCCTTCATGGGCATTGGGTACCGGCGGTACAAGGTTTGGCCGTTTTTCCGGCGGTGGTGAACCGGGCAACCTGGAAGAAAAAATAGAAGATGTGGGTTTACTGCATGCTCTCAATCGTTCAAGCGGCGCCATCTCATTGCATATTCCCTGGGATATACCTGAAAATTATCCGGCTATTAAATCATTGGCAGCGCAACTGGAATTAAAATTTGATGCTGTCAACTCCAATACTTTCCAGGACCAGCCAGGACAGCAGTACAGTTACAAATTCGGTTCACTGCAGCATGTTGATAAAGCGGTACGCAGGCAGGCAATTGAACATAATATTGAAGTAATTAAGCATGGTGTTAAATTAGGTTCAAAAGCATTGACCGTCTGGCTGAGCGATGGCAGTTGTTTTCCGGGACAATTAAATTTCAGAAAAGCATTTCAGCATACCCTGGAAAGTTTGCAGGAGATTTATGCAGCGCTTCCGGCCAACTGGAAAATTTTTGTGGAATACAAGGCTTACGAACCCAACTTTTATTCCATGACGGTCGGCGACTGGGGGCAATCTTATTTATATGCCAGCAAGCTGGGCCCGAAAGCTTTCACACTGGTTGACCTCGGCCACCATTTGCCCAATGCCAATATCGAACAGATTGTTGCCTTATTATTAATGGAAGGGAAACTTGGAGGTTTTCATTTCAACGACAGCAAGTACGGCGATGATGACCTGACTGTGGGCAGCATCAAACCCTACCAGTTATTTTTAATCTTTAATGAACTGGTGGAAGGCATGGATGCAAAGGCAATGAATCATGCTACTGACCTTGGCTGGATGATTGATGCCAGCCATAATGTAAAAGACCCGCTGGAAGATTTGCTGCAATCCGTAGATGCAATAATGATCGCTTATGCCCAGGCATTGCTGGTGGATAGACGTAAACTGAACGATGCACAGCTAAACAATGACGTGGTAGCGGCGCAGGAGATTCTGCAAAACGCATTCCGCACCGATGTAAGACCCATTGTTGCTGAAGCAAGACTAAAAAATGGCGGCGCTTTGAATCCCTTGCAATTGTTCAGAGATTTGAAAATAAGAAATCGGTTAATGAAGGAAAGGGGAAGTAAAACAGTGGCCACAGGCTTATGAGTTCAAAAATTCCCGTAGTCATGATTTTTGATGTTGGCAAGACCAATAAAAAGCTTTTACTCTTCGATGAGCAGTATAAAGTTGTTTATGAGGAAAGCACTCAATTGAAAGAAACGGCAGATGAAGACGGATTTCCCTGTGAAGATGTATTTGCTTTGACGGATTGGGTTAAAAACAGTTTCTCCCGGGTACAAAGTGATGAAAGATTTGAAATCAAAGCGGTTAATTTTTCCGCATACGGCGCCAGCTTTGTTTACCTGGATGAAGAATTGAATGTCATCCCGCCTTTATACAATTATCTTAAACCTTACCCGCCTGCGCTTCAGAAAAAATTTTACCATGATTATGGCGGCGAAAGTTATTTTTCCAAAGTCACTGCATCACCGGTTTTGGGAAATCTCAATTCGGGCATGCAGTTGTACCGGTTGAAATTTGAACAACCGGAAAAGTTCAGCAGGATAAAATATGCGCTACACCTGCCGCAATACCTGGGTTTTGTTCTTACTTCCGCTTTGCATACTGATATAACAAGTATTGGCTGTCATACCAACCTCTGGAATTTTCAGCAAAATACTTACCACGAATGGGTGAATAAGGAAGGTGTTGCAGACAAACTGCCGCCTTTGCATTCGGGCAACGAAATTGCAGGCTATGTAAACGAAAGCATCCCTGCCGGCACCGGCCTGCACGATAGCTCCGCTGCACTGATACCTTATCTCATCACCTTCCATGAACCTTTTGTTTTAATATCAACTGGCACCTGGTGTATCAGCCTGAATCCTTTTAACCATACCCTGCTTACGGATGATGAACTGCACCTGGATTGTCTTTGCTATTTGTCTTACGAAGGCAAGCCGGTAAAGGCTTCAAGAATTTTTGCAGGCCACGAACATGAGCGGCAGGTAAAAAGGCTGGCAGAACATTTTAAAAGGCCGGTTGATTACTACACTTCGGTGGCGCTTGATACGGCTTTGCTGAAAAAACAGAAACCCGCTGAAATTCCATTTAAAAATACCGGCGACAGATTTTCTATATCAGTTTTTGAAGAAAGAAAACTTTCATGGTTTAAAAATTATGAAGAAGCGTATCATCAATTGATAACTGACATTGTTTCGCTGCAGCAAAGGAGTACCAGGCTTGTGCTGAAAGATTCGGCAGTAAAACGGATTTTTGTGGATGGAGGCTTTAGCAGGAATCCAATTTATATGCACCTGCTGGCCTTATCATTTCCTGAAATGGACGTGTATGCCGCTTCAGTACCGCAGGCTTCAGCGCTGGGAGCAGCTTTGGTTTTTCACCAGCATTGGAACCCCCACCCTTTACCGAAACGAATCGTTGATAGCAGGGCTGTATTGTTATAAGCCCTCCGGATTTCTTACCTGGTTTTTAGTCGTATGGCTGACAGAAACGGCTATAAATCATCATCAAATTTTGTAACTTACAGTTCCGGTAAGTTAGTTTTATGCCCAAAACAATTTCTGCTGATATAGAAAAGGATATTCTTCTTTCTCATTTTACACTGGAAAATCTCCACGAAGCTGTCTTCTGGGTTCGTTCCGATGGCCGGATTTTTAATGTAAACGAACGTGCCTGCGATATGACCGGCCGCAACAAAGAAGAACTCACCAGCATGAGAGTTCCCGAACTGAATGCATCACCACTGGTACAGGATTTCTCCGTTTTCTGGAACCGGCTGAAAAAAGAAGGCAAAATTGTGTTTGAAGCGCAGCACCGTCATAAGGAGGGTCATTTATATGATGTGGAAATAACCGCCAGCTACATTGAGCATGAAGGGGAAGAATTTGCCTGCGGTATTGCCCGTGACATCCGCAAACGAAAACTGGAGGAAGAACTGCTGCGCACTGTTTCTGAAGCCACATCGGGTCTCACAGGAAGGGATTTCCTGGTGGAGCTGACAAAAAAAATCAGCACCCTGATGGGCATGGATTACTGCTTTATCGCCGTGTGTGCCGATAAAGAAAAAACAAGATTGCGGACAATTGCTTTTGTAAAAGGACAGAAGGTTCTTGATAATATTGAATACAATACCAATGACTCTGCCTGCCGTATGATGATGGGCGGTGATACGTATTTTATGCCTTCGGGAGCACAGGCTTGTTTTCCTGCTGCTAAAGGAATTGAGGCCTATGCAGGAGCGCCAATTACCAGTACGGTTACAGGCGAAATACTCGGTCATATTGCCGTAACCAACGAAACACCGGTTGGTGAAGACAAAAACCAGACGGCCATCCTGAAAATTTTTGCGGCACGCATAGCTGCCGAGCTGGAACGCATAAAGGCGGAAGAAGAACTGCATCAACGGCTGAATGAAATTGAACTGTTTGCTGTAACACTGCGCCATCTGCATGAGCAGGTTTTTTGGCTGGATAAGGAAGGAAAATTTATCCGCACCAACGAGGCGGTAAGTAATGAAACCGGCTATAGCAACGAAGAGCTTAAGCACATGACTGTTTTTGACATCAATCCCGGCCTTTCAAAAAAAGAATGGCGGCAAAAATGGGAGGAGGCAAAACAAAACGGGCACCAGGTGCTGGAAACAGAACACCAGAAAAAAGACGGCACGGTGTATCCCGTGCAGGTCATCAATAATTTTTTTGAGCATGGGGGCGTGGAGTACTTCTGCAGCACGGTACGAGACATCAGGAAACTGAAAATGGAACAGGACCTGTTGCTTACCGTATCGGAAGCCACATCGGGATTAATTGGTAAAGACTTTCTGAATGAACTGGCCCGCCACATCACCCTTACCCTGAATATGCGCTATGCGCTGATTACCGAATGTGCTGATGAGGAAAAGAAAAGACTTCGTACACTTTGTTATATTGACGGTGAAAAAGTGCTTGACAACATTGAGTACGAAACAGCCGGCCTGCCCTGCGAAATCATCATGGAAGGAAAAGATTTCTACATGCCCAGCGGTGTGCAGCAGCATTTCCCCAAAGAAAAAGGAATTGAAGCTGCGGTAGGAGTTCCCATTTACAGTGCAAAGAGCGGTGAAATAATCGGGCATATACTTGCGGTGGACCCGCAGCCATTGGGCAGCGACACCAAATCAAACCAGCTTGCTATTCTGAAAATTTTCGCAGCCAGAGCCGGCTCCGAAATTGAAAGATTAAAAGCTGAGCAGAAATTGAAAGAGACCCTGGAAAGCGCCAATTACCAGCTGCAATTGCAATTGAAGGAAAGTGAAGAACGGTTCCGCGACCTGTTTGAAGAAGCTCCCATTGCGTATGTGCATGAAGGACTCGATTCAAAATTTATCAGGGCCAACCGGGCGGCATTGAGAAGTCTTGGTATAAAACCGGAAGATGTTCCCGATACTTTTGGTTTTTCTTTTATACCCGATACGCCGGAAGCACAACGAAGAGTGAAGGAAGCATTTGAATCCATCGGGCGGGGCACCAATACCAGCGGTGTGGTGCTTGAACTGCGTCGCAGGGACACCGGTCAACCACTCTGGATTCAGTGGTGGTCAAAGCCGGATGTAAGCGGCAAGTTTACAAGAACCATGTTCATTGATATTACCGAGCAGGTAATGCTGGAGCAGGAAAAAGCAAAACTGCAGGCGCAGAACCAGTACCTGCAGGAAGAAATAAAACTTACTTACAACTTTGAAGAGATAATAAGTAAAAGCGCTATTTTTCAACGTGTGCTGCGGCAAATTGAACAGGTGGCCGTGACAGATGCCACGGTGCTCATCATGGGTGAATCCGGTACCGGGAAAGAATTAATCGCAAGAGCTATTCATAATATCAGCAACCGCAGCAAACGTCCGCTGGTGAAGGTGAACTGCGCCACCCTGCCTGCCAATCTTATCGAAAGCGAATTGTTCGGGCATGAAAAAGGAGCCTTCACCGGTGCCATGGAAAAAAAGATCGGCCGGTTTGAGCTGGCCGACGGCGGCACCATTTTCCTTGATGAAATTGGCGAGTTGCCCATAGAACTGCAGGCCAAACTGCTGCGGGTGCTGCAGGAAGGAGAATTTGAGCGGCTCGGTAATCCGAAAACAATAAAAGTGAATACCCGGGTAATTGCTGCCACCAACCGCAACCTGCAGCAGGCTATTGAGAAAAAAGAATTCCGTGAAGATTTATTTTACAGGCTGAATGTTTTTCCCGTGTATTGCCCGCCACTGCGTGAACGCAAGGAAGACATATCACTGCTGGTAAAACATTTTTGCCAGAAATATGAAGGAAAAATCGGAAGAAAAATCACCGGTATTCCTGATAAGGTGATGGAGGCCCTGATGGCCTACGACTGGCCGGGCAATATCCGCGAACTGGAAAATATTATCGAGCGGGCCATGATCCTGAGCCATGACGGAACACTTTCATACGGCGACTGGATTCCCAGCAATAAGGCCGGCGAAATGAAAACCTCTGCCTACTCGAAACTGGAGGATGTGGAGCGGGAACACATTATTGAAGTGCTGAAACAAACCGGCTGGAAGGTAAGCGGGGATAAAGGCGCTGCAAAAATTCTTGGCCTGAATGCTACTACGCTTGAGGCCCGCATGAAAAAGCTGGGGATAAAAAGAGAAAAATAAATTCAGCTGTTGTTATTTTCTATTTTACATCGCTACCGGCAATTAATCTTTTATGTTCCTTATGCTGACGGAACATTTCAATACCCATTGCGGAACTCATAAATGGACGTGTTTCCGGGTGATGATTCAGTTTGCTGATGCGGTAAAGAATTTTCCAGTGGCGGATAATTTCTTTCCATGCAAAAAAAAGCGAGTGGGAGGGATCATACATGTGTGTAGGCTCGCTGCCGGCGCCGTTGAGTTCAATAATGGAAAAATTTTTTCCCTGCTTTAATTCTTCCCATGTATTATAGCGTATGTCGAGCCGGCCGAAGTAAAATCCGCTGACCTGTTTACATACCGAATCTATCAGGGTTGTCAGTTCATCATCAGCCCGGGGACTGATGTCGGTAAATTTCGAGCCGCGGAAATGGCTGCCGTAAGGTACCAGCACAAATTTTTCACCGGCCTGCAACTGGGTGCTTAATTTTTCTTTATAAGTTTCTTTCAAAATCTTCAGCTGTAAAATGGCTCTTTTATTTTGTTTAATCAGCTCCTCTATGGTGAAATGGCCGTCGCCGGTTACAGCAAGAAATTCTTTTTTTACAATACCCGAAATATGGCCCCTGGCTTCGCCGGGATAACGATAATAAAAAATACCAATCTCATGTGGCCACGGCACACATTCCTGTATAAGAAAATCTACTTTGGAAACAGCGGCGTAAGCAGCCAAATCTTTTTCAGTTTCCAGTTTTTTTACCATCAGCGCTTTCATACCGATGTCGGGCTTGCCAATGAGCGGATAGCGCAAATCCATTTGCCCTATGGATTCAGTTATTTCATTTATAGGCGTGCCGGCTTTGAAAAAAACCGTGCGGGGATAAAATCCTTCCGGCAGCAGGTCATAAATTTCCTTTTTCGATTCCATCAGGAAGCCGCCGTTTTTGATACCGGGGTTAGCCGTATTGAAAAAGAAAAAAGACCGGGCTTTCAGGCAAAGCCAGAGCCAGTAAACGTAAATGGGTGAGTACACCACATGAAAGGGCCAGTATTCCCAGCTAAACAACCTGATGAAAAAAGGGTAGTGAAATATTTTCTTCATTCAATGGTATGCGATGAGTGCAGCAATTCAATTTTTATTTCGGAGCTCCTGCCGTTTTTAATGTCAATGTATTTCATAAAGCCGCGGTCGCGGGTGAGCAGGATGCCGGTAATGCTTACAGTGGAGTAAATACCGTCGCGGGTCATCAACAAATCGTTGTGCCGGTCGCCATCGCCGGTGAAGCGGTGAAAATTGAGAATGTCCAGGTGGGTAGGCTGGGTATTGCTGCTTAAAAATGTTTCAAACCACTGCTCTCTTTTTTTTATCACAAACCCGTCGTATAGCGTGGCAGAAGACCAGACAAAGGGTTTGGCAGCATCCAGCTGCCGGTGAAACTTTTCATTACCATCCCAGCGGAATTCATAGAGATTTTGGCTTTCGAAGAGCACAATAGTAAATGGCTCTACATCCTGCAGGTTGGTTTTTGAAAACGTCAAAGAAGGTCTTTCAGTTGCAATGATATCAAGCAATACGATTCCCCGGCTTACGCGGTAAGGGGGGTCGGGCAGGTGCCGGATAAATGCGCCATTCAGCAAAACAGCTGCATCTCCGTTTTCTTTCATCACAATCCAGGTGCCGCCGGCATTGCCATCTTTGGGGTAAATCAGTTTGTACCCGTTATAAACTGATAATACAGGCGCGGAAGCATTTTTCCTGCTCAACTTTTCATCCCGGTTGGAAGTGATGAAAATTTTATCGCCGGCCGGTATATAGCTTACTGTGCACATTGCTGGCGGTATTTCATGGTAGAATAAGCTACGCCGAACTCTTCGGGTAGCTCAATGGATGCCACCTCACTTACACCCACCCGTATCAGCGCCATGTGGTGTATGGTATGCTCCAGGTTATAAGCCAGTTCGCGGTAATAGTTGGAGGGAATAGTAACCGGTTCCATCGAATCGCAGTAATCCTCAGCTTCCAGCACAATAGCTTTATTCGGTTTTTCCAGGTTGCTGTAAATATCTTTCAGCAGGCCGGCGGCCAGCTCACGGTTGGTTTCAATCAGGTAATCCCTTTTTCTATTTTCATAATTCACCATACCGGTTTCATAGCCGCTTTCAAGACATTGAAACAACTCAATGATGTGCCGCACATGCTGGCCAATGCTGGCATTGAACAGGGTTTTGCATGGCTGCATATATTCGGCATCACTCAGCCGGGTAAGCGTGTCGCTCAATTGTACAAAAACATGCTGGAGGGGTTGTTTTAAAAGCATAGTGTTCTGGTTGTTTATTTTAATTCAGCACTACCGAATAAATGATTATACCGCTGGCAATGAATCAAGGCATATTTATAGTATGTAAAATCCACGTTGCCTGTCAATGGGTACAGTTGATTGCCGCTTACTGACTTTAAACGGCCCAAATCAATATAATTCACCGGTTGAACTTCTCTCGAAAGATACACATGCAGGTCGGGTCCGTTTGTACTGCTGAAATTTTCAAGGGCAAGGATGTACTGGCCATTTTGCAAGTAAATTCTTGCCGTACCGCTCACGGCGCCATACGGGCCGTTTACAAATGTACCGCTATACTTGCTTACGGCAAACATGGTATCCACTACTTCCTCCTCTCCTGTGGTGGGAGTGTTTTCTTTTACACAGGCGGCTAATACAATTACCGGTACCAATAAAATTAATCCTAATTTCTTCATGGAATTTTTTTTAATGAATTATTTTTTTTAACAGGCCTATACCCGCATGGCGGTAAATGAAAATAAGCGCTGCAGATGAAACAAAGACAAGCAGGGCATAAATAAACAACTGGCCACCGTCGTTTTTTATTACTATTCCCAGTTTAAAAAGATGAGAGCCGATAGCACCCGCCATTAATGCCGCAGCCAGCAATGCCCCCGGAAAAGTAGTTTTCGGAAAAAGGATAAGCAGGGATGCAATCAACTCCAGCACACCGGTGCCGATTCGGCCCCAGGGCTCCATTCCAAGCTGAGAAAAGATATAAACCGATTCATCGGCGCCGGAAAATTTAAAATAAAGTGTTTGCAGCATGATGGCTGCGGCAATAATCCGCAAAACCCAGGGCCCGAAGGTTGAAAAAGTGATTGGCATAATCAATAATAAACGTAAATCAATTAATGAAAGATTTTCTGCCAGTTGGCATCCGCTTTCGTTTTCAGGTTCGTTTCGTCTTTATTCCAGCTTTTCAGTGTATTGTTGAACGCTTTGTTGTAAAAGAGGTACAATTTGCCGTTGACAATCTTGAATGTTTCCGGGTCAATGCTCACCTTATCGCCGTCTTTGCCCATGGCATAGGCACACCAGCCGCCATACTGGGGTTCATAAGCCGCCGGGTTTTTTTTAAATTCTTCTTTATTTTCAGCAGTAGAAAAAAAATAAATAATACCCTGGTGCAAAACACTTAATTCTTTTTTGCCTTCAATGGCCTTATTGCTTTTGAAATAAGCTATGGGGTCGTAGCCGTCAATAGCAACTGAACTTTTGCTTGTATTAAAATGTTTCTTTCTTACCGCTTCGGCATTTTGGGCAAATGAGGCAGCAGAAATAACCAATGAAGCAAATGCCAGCATCAATTTTATTTTCATCGTATTTACTTTTTGCCGGCAAAACTATGCAGGCGGTTGTATCGGCTTTGTCTTATTACAGACAGACGCAGAATAATTTACGCAAAAAAATAATAATGGATTTCGGGGCCATACTTATTTTTTTAAATATTTACCAATGAAGTAAACTGATTGACAAACGGCAGCAAAGCCTGCTTCTATTTTTACCGGCAAAAAACCATGAAGCAAATCATTCTTTCTGCCGCTGCTTTATTTTTATTAACTGCAGGCATTCAGGCACAGCTATCCCCGGTGTATGTTAAAGACGGAGCCGCCATTGGCGGTTATGATGTAGTGGCGTATTTCACCGAAGGCAAACCCGTGAAGGGTGACAGTACATTTAAAGTAACTTACGAAGGTGCAAACTGGTATTTTGCCAGCAAAGAAAACGCTGATAAGTTCACCGCCGCGCCTGAAAAATATGCACCGCAATATGGCGGCTACTGTGCCTTTGGTTGTTCAAGAGGTTATAAGGCAAAAACCAGTCCGGATGCATGGACGATTACAGACGGAAGACTGTATCTTAATTATAATACCGATGTAAGAGAAACCTGGTATAAAGACCGCCAGGCTTATATTCAAAAGGCCGATGCTAACTGGCCGAAAGTTAAGGATAGCAAATATCCATAAGCGAGCCGGCACTGATATTTTCAATTTATTAATAAATTACTGCAATCCCCGAAAGGGGATTTTTTTTTAATAATAGTGCAGCAGATTTTTCATTTTGGGTTTTGCCACCCGGGCGGAATTCCCAATTTTTTGCAGTCATCCCAAAATATTGGGAAAAAGAAACAGGAGATACGAATGCATACGTAGCGGCAATGAAATTCTGCATCGCTTTACAGTCAAGGGTTTTGGAGGATAATACAACACTGAAAAAAAACTTTGGCATAACGGTTGGCTTACCTATTGAGAAAAACAAAAAAATAATGACGATTTCGAAGAATGAGTTTAAAAAAGTAGTGATTGGGAGCAGGGGGTTAACACTGGTACAGTTCAAAACAGAGTGGAGCGGCGCCTGCCAGATTATTTCACCGGTATTTGAAGAGCTGGCTATGTCCTACAAGGGATCGGTTGGTTTTTATTCGGTAGATGTGGAAAAGGAGGCCGGGTTGGAAGAGGAATATGGTGTGATGGAAATACCCACAATACTTTTTTTCCGCAACGGGCGGGTGATAGATCACGTGGTGGGCCTGGTGCCGAAAAATGTGGTGATAAGTAAAATCGAAAATGCGCTTTCAAATCATTTAAACTAAATTTTTTTACTACTAAAACTTACAGCTATGTCAGAGGACCTGAAGTACATCTACCTGAAGAGTCATCCCTTATTGTCTTTGCTTTCGGAGCAAAAGATGAAAGAGGTTGCAGCGGTTGCCAGGCTTCGTACAGTGTACCGCGGCGAAGTTATCAGCTATGGCGAAGTTGGATTTACCCGCATTCATTTCCTGGTGAAAGGAAAAATCAAAATTACTGAACTGGGCGGCGGTACGGAGAATGAGCTGGTAAAGGATATTCTTACCGAGCCTGACATTTTTGGTGACCTGGGGCTGGAAGGCCGGCTCTATAAATACGAATGTGCCGAAGCGCTTACTGCCAATACGGTTATTTGCTCTTTCCAGGTCAGCGATTTTAAACGGGTGCTGGAAGAAAACCCGGCGGTGGCGCTGAACTTTGCCAAAAAAGTAAACAGCAAGCTGCAGCGGATGGAAACACGCCATGCCGACCTGGTGTTTCTGGACACCAAAGACAGGCTTATCCGCTTTATTAAAAACTGGGCCCGTACAGATGGCAACCGTATGGGCGATAAAATCGTTCTTAACAATTACCTGACACATAGTGATATTGCCGGTTTTATTGCCACATCACGCCAGAGTGTAAATATGCTGCTGAATGAACTGAAAAGCGCCGGCATGCTTTGCTACAACCGCAAACAAATTGAACTGAATAATCCGGTCATCTGGAATTGAAGAGATGAAAATCCAATTGATTGTAAAACCAGCGACAATCAATAATCCCGCGGCAGAATAGGTTTGCGTGTTGTTTCATATAGCAGTTGCCTGCCTTGTGCAGGCCAGGTTTTGGTAAAGGAAAAACGGCCCTGTGAAATGCAGCGGCCGTTTTTAAATACCGGGCTTGAGAAAATTGAAAATAAAACCATGCCAGCAGTAAGTCTCAGTTTCAGAGTGCATATCCCATACCGGCTTAAGACGCTGATTGAAGGGAGTAATGGGTTCAACGGTGAATATTTTGACAGCGCTGCTATCAGGCATGTTGTTGATAAGCTCGCTGATGAAAGTTACCTGCCGGCAAATAAAATTCTGCTTGCCCTTATCAAGGCTCATGACGGCAAGTTCAAAGTAGCGTTTTCAATCAGTGGTACAGCACTTGAACTGTTGCAGGAACACCGGCCGGATGTAATTGAATCTTTTAAGCAGCTGGTAAAAACGGGCTGCGTGGAGCTTTTTGCAGAAACATATTACAACTCCTTAAGCTGGCTCCATTCAAAAAAAGAATTTCTCCGGCAGGTAAAAAAACATCATGCACTGATGCAGGAATTGTTTGGCGTGGAGCCCGTTATTTTCCGCAATACAGAACTTATTTATAATAATGAACTGGCAAAAGTAATTGCCGGAATGGGATACAGGGGTATGCTGTGCGAAGGACTGGAAAGAATACTGCAGGGTCGTAATGCCTGCCAGGTATATGCAGCGCCGGGTAATGGTGATTTCGGTCTCCTGCTGCGCCATGTTCGCCTCAGCGATGATATCGCTTTCCGGTTTGACGACCCCACCTGGAATGAACAGCCCCTGACAGCAGAAAAATTTGCCGGCTGGCTGCACGCATTGGAAGGGAATGCCTGCAACATCAGCTTGTTTTTTGATTACGAAACCTTCGGCATTTATAAGAAAAAAGAAAGCGGCATTTTTGATTTCCTGGAGCACCTTCCCGCAGCCGTATTTACAAAAGATGAATGGAAATTCCTGGCACCTTCTGACATACTGGAAACCTGCTACCCCAAGGATATTTATGATGTTCCCAAAACTATTTCGTGGGAAGATAAAAGCAAGGAATGCTGCGTGTGGTGTGAGAATATGATGCAGAATAATACGCTGCGAAAAATTTACAGTATTGAACAGATGGTGATGCGCAGCGGCAATTGCGCCGACAAAGACACCTGGGGGCGGCTGCAAAGCGCTGATCATTTTTATTACATGTGCAACGACGGCCGGGCAGTGAATGATGCATACCGGATGCTGAATCCTTTCTGCAACGCCGAAGAGGCGTTTGCAGATTATGAAAGCGTGGTGATGGATTTTGAAGTCAGGCTGATTCAGAAAGAGCTGACTGAAATTAAAAACCGGGAGGGTCCTGCCAATGTGCCCAATCTTTATTCATCCATATTTTAAATCAAACCAATAAAAATATTTTATGGAAAAAAGAAAACTCGAAGGCCAGGTGGCCATAGTAACGGGCGCCAGCAGCGGTATCGGCGCAGGCTGTGCAAGAGAACTGGCAAAAGCAGGTGCAACGGTAGCAGTCAACTATCCCGTTCCCGGCGCCAAAACAATGGCTGAAGCTGTGGTAGCTGAAATCCTCAGCAGCGGCGGTATGGCTATCTCCTATAAATGTGATGTGAGCAAGGAAGATGAAGTGAAGCAGATGTTTGCCGATGTGATAAAACAGTTTGGTACGGTAGATATTCTCATCAACAATGCGGGGTTGCAAAAAGATGCGCCGTTTACCGAGATGACGCTGGACCAATGGAATTATGTGCTGGGTGTAAATCTTACCGGGCAGTTTCTCTGTGCCAGGGAAGCCATCAAAGAATTTTTGCGAAGAGGCCCGAACGGCAAATCAAAAAGTGCTGGAAAAATCATCTGCATGAGCAGTGTGCATGAAGTAATTCCCTGGGCCGGGCATGCCAACTATGCTGCCAGCAAGGGTGGCGTAATGCTGTTGATGAAAACCATTGCCCAGGAATTTGCGCCAAAAAAGATTCGTATTAATTCTATTGCACCCGGCGCTATTGCCACGCCTATCAATCATGATGCGTGGGATACGGCAGAACATTTACAGCAGTTATTAAAATTAATCCCGCAAAAAAGAGTGGGGCAGGTGGAAGATATCGGCAAAGCCGCCGTGTGGCTGGCCAGTGATGATGCGGATTATGTGAATGGAACTACTTTGTTTGTGGATGGCGGGATGACCTTGTACCCGGGGTTTGAGGATAATGGATAGAGAGACCTCCCCAACCCCTCCAAAGGAGGGGCCTTAGAGCCCTATGGCAAAAAAGTTCTTTATAAATATTCAATACTCAATATTCCCCCGAAGTTTCTGGGCTCAATTTTCATTTAAGAATAGTTTGAATATTGAAAGGTCTTCTCAGCCCCGTAGGGCTGAATATGGGTAACCCCGGGTGAAACCCGGGGCATGATGAATAAGCAAGTTTTTTTGGCGCCCCGTAGGGGCGCAATATTAATAGTTCCGGGTTTTAACCCGGAGATAATAGGTGATGTTTTTTGGAACCCCGTAGAGGGTTCACTAATAGATGAATAGAATTCGGAACGATGAAGTGTGCGACGCAACAGGCGATGCCATGAAAAACTGAAGTTGGTAACATAATTTTTCTTTCCTAAAAACCGGAGTACACGAAAAATAAAAGCGATGAATGCCGAACAAAAACGATTAACAGATTCCCGCTGGAGAAAATGGGGCCCCTACCTGAGCGAACGCCAGTGGGGCACGGTGCGGGAAGATTACAGTGAGTATGGCAATGCCTGGGACTATTTTCCGCATGACCATGCAAGGAGCCGCGTCTATCGCTGGGGCGAAGATGGCATTGCAGGCATCAGTGATGAAATGCAGCGCATTTGTTTTGCCGTAACCTTATGGAATGGAAAAGACCCGATACTGAAGGAGCGGTTATTTGGATTGACGGGCAGCGAGGGGAATCATGGCGAAGATGTAAAGGAGTTATATTATTACCTGGATAATACGCCGTCGCATTCGTACATGAAGCATCTGTACAAGTATCCGCAGGCGGAATATCCTTATGCTGATTTGGTGAATACCAACCGGAACAGGAATAAATTTGAGAAGGAATATGAGATACTGGATACCGGAATTTTTAACGATAACAAATACTTTGATGTAGTTACAGAATATGCAAAAAATGATGCCGAGGATTTACTGATTCGTGTTACCATTCACAACCGGAGTAATGAAGAGGCTTATGTAGCTGCATTGCCAACATTATGGTTTCGCAATCTCTGGAGTTTTGGATTGGCTGCAGAAAAACCACTGATGTATTTAAAGAAAGTGCCGAACGGCTATGGTGAAGTAAAAGCGATTCATTACGAAGCCGGTGAATATCATTTTTACTTTGACAGGCCGGTGCGGACCCTGTTTACCGAAAATGAAACCAACACCGAAAGGCTCAATGGTTTTCCAAACCGTTCCCCTTTTGTAAAAGATGCCTTTCACCGTGCAGTTATTGACAACGATTACGCCTGGCTTGAAAATAAAAACGAAGGAACAAAGTTTGCACCGCTATATGAATTCACTATCCCGGCGCATGATTCGGTGACAATCAGGTTGCGATTGAGTAAAAAGGAAATTGAAGGACATCCACTGGAAGCAAATTTCGATGCAGTGTTTGCGCAGCGCATACAAGAAGCAGATGAGTTTTATAAAGCCGTATCGGAATCCGATGATGAGGATTTGCGCAATGTCCAGCGCCAGGCTTTTGCCGGCATGCTGTGGAGCAAGCAGTATTATAATATTGATATTCCCCGGTGGCTGAACGGTGATAAAGGTCAGCCGGCGCCGCCTGCTGCAAGAAAAAATGGCCGGAACCATCAATGGCATACGCTGAATAACGAAGATATTATTTCCATGCCGGACAAGTGGGAGTACCCCTGGTATGCAGCATGGGACCTGGCATTCCATTGCGTGCCGCTGAGCATGATTGACCCGCATTTTGCCAAGGAACAGCTCATTTTGTTTTTGCGGGAGTGGTATATGCATCCCAATGGCCAGCTGCCTGCATACGAGTGGGCCTTTGGCGATGTGAACCCGCCGGTGCATGCATGGAGCTGCCTGCAGGTATATAAAATGGATAAAGCAAAAACCGGAATGGGAGATGTACAGTTTTTGGAAAGAGTATTTCAAAAACTGCTTATTAATTTCACCTGGTGGGTAAACAGAAAAGACAGCAAAGGCAATAATGTTTTTGAAGGCGGATTTTTAGGCCTTGATAATATTGGCGTTTTTGACAGAAGCAATACCATTCCCGGCGGGGGACGGCTGGAACAGGCTGATGGCACCAGCTGGATGGCCATGTATTGTTTGAACATGCTGGAGATGGCGCTGGAGATTGCACAACATAACCCGGCATATGAAGATGTGACTACTAAATTCTTTGAACATTTTGTTTATATCGCCGAATCACTCAACCGCATTGGCGAAAACTGGACCGGCAGCTGGGATGATGAAGAAGGATTTTTCTACGATGTGCTGGCCATGCCTGATGGAAGATATATTCCGCTGAAGGTACGCAGTCTTGTCGGGTTGTCTACTTTGTTTGCCGTACTTGTGCTGAAAAAAGAGTTGCTGGAGAAAGTGCCGGAGTTTCATCGCCGCCTCAAATGGTTTCAGCGTTATCGTGAAGATAATGGCCAGTACCTTGTAATTGAAGATTTAAAAGAACATGACGATATACTGTTGTCGCTGGTTCCAAAAGCAAGACTGGAAAAATTATTGAAAGCGTTGCTGGACGAAAACGAATTTTTATCGCCCGGTGGTATCCGCAGCATTTCAAAAATTCATAAAGAGTGTTACAGCGTAAATATTAACGGGCAGCAGTTTGGCCTGGATTACCAGCCGGCCGAGGGAACGAGTGGGCTCTTTGGCGGCAACAGCAACTGGCGGGGCCCGGTGTGGATGCCCATGAATTATTTATTGGTGAATGCACTAAATACTCTCGGAGAATATCATCATAATAACTGCGTGGTGGAGCTGCCAACCAACTCGGGCCATCCTGTTTGTTTGAAAGAAGTGAGTATTGATTTGGCCAACCGGCTGGTAAGTATTTTCAGAAAAGATGCAAATGGTAATCGCCCATGCCATGCAGATGATGCCGTGTATAGCCAGGATGAACATTTTAAAGACCTCGTATTGTTCTATGAATATTTTCATGGGGATACAGGAAGGGGAGTGGGTGGATCGCACCAGACAGGCTGGACAGGCGTGGTGGCGGAATTGATAAACCGGGTGAGCCGTTTTGAAAAGGTGAGTAAGAAAAGGATGGAGCCGGCTGAAGCATAACTATTGGGCTTCCGTTGCGTCGCACTCTTGTACGTCCTGTAATTC
>CAYUJD010000010.1:0-61947 GCA_964444975.1 uncultured Chitinophaga sp.
GAGTTTCCTCCTTAGCTCAGTTGGTTAGAGCATCTGACTGTTAATCAGAGGGTCGCTGGTTCAAGTCCAGCAGGGGGAGCGGTGAAACTCCGGTTATATCCCGGAGTTTTTTATTTTTAAATTACCATGCCAGCTTCACTCGCCGATAACCTCATCCATTTCTACCAATCCCTCCGCCCGCCTCAAAATCTTCCTAAGGGCATTGAAGTTTTATTTCCCCAAAAAGACCCCCGGGTGATGGAGGTGGTAAAACAATTCTTCAAAAAATTTTACAAGGACAACCAACCCCGCCGCCTCATGCTGGGCATCAACCCCGGTCGTTTTGGCGCCGGCACCACGGGCATCAACTTTACCGGCCCGCGGCAACTGAAAGAATTTTGCGACATTAATCATCCTTTTAAAAATCATTCTGAGCTGTCGGCCGAATTCATTTATGAAGTGATTGAACGCTACGGCGGCGTTAAAGAATTTTACCGCCACTGGTTTATCGGCGCCGTTTCACCGCTGGGTTTTATTAAAGATGGTAAAAACATCAACTACTATGATGATAAAAAGCTGTTGGCTGCCGTTACTCCTTTTATAATTGACAGCATCAGTAAACAGCTTTCATCCGGCTTTCTGCCGGACTACTGCATCTGCGTGGGTGGCGAAAAGAATTTCAGATTCCTGGCCGGCCTGAATAAACAACACGGCTGGTTTGAAAAAATCATTCCCCTGCCCCATCCCCGCTTTATCATGCAATACCGCCGCAGGCAAAAGGAAAATTACATTCATCAATATTTGCCGGCGCTGCGTCTTGGCAGATAAAAACATTCTCCTATTTTTGCCCTTCTTTCAACCAACGAATATGAAAATCTGCTAAGGTTCGCCTCCCGGTTTTAACCCCGGCCTTTGCCGGGAAGAACCTGACTTAAGCCGTCCTCGTTTCAATAAGCAACACGTATTGCTGTTCCTTTTATTTTTTATTCATTCAACCGCATTTTCAATCATGCAGAATCAGACTCTTCATAAAAATAAATTTTTCCAATTCCTAACCTTCATCGGCCAATCCATCCGTGGTATAGAACACGACTATACCCAAGGGAGCATCCGCGTGGCCATCGTGCTGCTGGCCATTCCCATGATTCTTGAGCTGAGCCTCGAAAGTGTGTTTGCCGTGGTGGATATTTTTTTTGTAAGCAGCCTTGGTTCCGGCGCCACTCAAACAGTGGGTCTTACGGAATCAGTTATTACAATTGTGTACTCGCTGGCTATCGGCCTGAGCACTGCTGCCACCGCCATGGTAGCAAGACGCATTGGAGAAAAAAATCCCGAAGCGGCAGGTCATGCCGGTATGCAGGCTTTGATAATGGCCTTGATTGCAACAGTGTTTGTCAGCGTCATCGGGGTAATTTTTGCCCCGGATATACTGCGCATCATGGGCGCAACGGAAGAAGTGGTGAAAGAAGGCGCTGTGTTTACCCGCATCATGCTGGGCGGCAGCGTGGTCATCATTCTTATTTTTCTCATCAATGGAATTTTCCGCGGCGCCGGTAATGCAGCCATCGCCATGCGCAGCTTATGGCTGGCAAGCCTGATTAATATTTTTCTGTGCCCGGCCTTAATCAAAGGCTGGGGCCCGCTGCCCGAATTAGGTTTGAAAGGCGCTGCCATTGCCACCACCATTGGCAGGGGCTGCGGTGTGTTGTACCAATGTTATCATTTATTCTGGAACAAAAAGAGCTCCATCAGCCTCGGCAAAGAGCATTTCACTATTGATGTTCCTTTGATGAAATCGCTGGTAAATATTGCCTTGCCTGCCACCTTCCAGTTTATCATCGCTTCGGGCAGCTGGATAGTTTTATCGCAACTGGTGGCAAAAACCGGCGGCGAACATGCATCGGCAGGCTACCAGATTGCCATCCGCAACCTGGTGTTTTTTATTTTACCTGCATGGGGACTTAGCAATGCGGCTGCCACGCTGGTGGGTCAAAACCTCGGCGCCCGCCAACCCGGCCGCGCAGAGCAAAGTGTAATGCTCACGGCAAAGTACAATGCTATTTTTATGTCCGGGGTGATGCTGCTTTTTATATTTTTTGCCAAGCCCATCATCAGCATCTTTACCCATGTGCCCGAAGATATGCGATACGGTACCCAATCATTGCAGATAATGGGCGCCGGTTTTATTTTTTACGGCATCGGGATGGTGATGATACAGGCGCTTAACGGAGCCGGCGATACCAAAACACCTACCCGCATTAACCTGGTAAGTTTCTGGTTTTTCCAGATACCGCTGGCTTACCTGCTGGTAAAAGTTTTAAATATGGGAGTTGCCGGCGCATTTATAGCTATCCCTGTTGCAGAAACTTTTCTTGCTTTGGCTGCCTGGTATTATTTCAAAAAAGGAAAGTGGAAAGAGGTGAAAATATAAAAGCAAGAGGCTGTTCATCCAGACAGCCCTTATTATTTATCTTTAACCCTGACAATCCCGATATTATCATCGGGATTCGTCACTGCTGCGCAGAAATTTTGCTACTGCAAAATTTGGGTTTAAACTTATTCTTGAAAAATGGACAACCAGGTCATTCACCAGAACCGCATCCGGCAGATTTTTTTTCTTGTGGCTATCGTGTTATTGGGTCTGCTGTTGTTTCTTCAGTTGTATGCTTTTCTGCCGGCGCTGCTCGGCGCCATCACGCTGTACATCGTAATGCGCAAAGCAATGTTTTATCTTACCCTCAAAAAAAAATGGCGCAAAGGCTGGACCGCCATCCTGCTGATGTTTCTTTCCCTCCTCGTCATATTGCTGCCCATAGCTGTGCTGGTCAATATGCTTTCGTCAAAAGTTTCATACGCCATCGAACATTCCAATGAGCTGGTGGCTGCATTAAAAAAACTGGTGACCGGCATCGAGCTGCGGTTTAATATCGAAATTGCCAGCGATGAAAACATAAACAAGCTGGGTAAAGTGATTGCCGACACGCTGCCGAAAATTGTTTCTGCTACTTTCAATACGCTGGGCACTATCTTTTTCATGTACTTTATTCTTTACTTCATGCTGGTGAATGGCCGTGCCATGGAGAACAGTCTTTACGAGCACATACCGCTGAAAGATGAAAACGTGAATAAGCTGGGCAGGGAAGTGCAAAGCATGGTGCTGAGCAATGCAGTGGGTATCCCGGTGATTGCAGTTTTACAGGGCGTGGTTGCACTGATTGGTTATTTGATTATCGGTGTAAAAGAACCCTGGTTCTGGTTTGTGGTTACCTGCATCACCGCCATGCTGCCTGTTGTAGGTGCAGCGCTTGCCTATGTGCCGCTGGCTGTTATTTTCTTTGCCGGCAACCAGGCATGGCAGGGAGTGTTCATGCTCATCTATGGATTTGGCATAGTGGGCACCGTGGATAATGTTTTCCGTTTTACACTGGCAAAAAAAATCGGTAATGTGCATCCGCTGGTTACTGTATTTGGAGTCATTATCGGCCTGCAGGTATTCGGTTTTATCGGGCTCATTTTTGGCCCCCTGTTGATTTCTTTATTTATGCTGCTGCTGAAAATTTATTCCACTGAGTTTATCGCAAGGCAGCGGCACATGCATCCTTCGCACATGGAAAACTGAAATTTTCTTAAGTAGAATTGCTGCTACCGGGTATTTACGCTTTAGTATTTCCCGCACTCTTCAAAAGATAATTACTCAGCCGGGTTGAATTTTCTGCAATAGGATAATATTTTCCTGTTACGCTCCGTTTCATACTCAAATCCAAATCCGCACCCTTGCCCCGGTTAGTTTCAACCATATTACCCGCTTTTTCAATTGCAGTACTGATGATGTTACCCCTGCTGAATGCAGGAAACAGGCAGCGTGTTTCACCGGATGAAAATTCAATTCCGGCAATCAATCTAATTGATTCGGCTCAATACATCCCGGACACGGAGATGACAATGATTTACGACAGCCTGGAACTGGAAAAATATGGTTTGAAAAAAGAAGCGTTCAATTATGCATATACAGGGTATAAAAAATTGCAGGAACAGGGTACGCTGGAAAAAGAAGGCATTCTTACCATCTGCGATTTCAGCCAGTCGTCAAAAAGAAAAAGACTTTACCTGGTTGACCTGAACAAATACAAACTTCTGCTGAATACGTATGTGGCGCATGGCCGAAACTCCGGCGCCGAATATGCAAGAAAGTTTTCCAACAGGCCTGAATCAAAACAAAGCAGCCTGGGATTTTATAAAACCAAAAAAACGTATTACGGCAGTCATGGGCTGGCCCTCACGCTGGCCGGCCTTGAAGCAGGAATTAATGACAAAGCCGAAAGAAGGAAAATCGTGGTGCATGGTTCGGCTTATATTGGCGAGAGCTACCTGCGCAGGAGCCGGTACATGGGCCGCAGCTTTGGTTGCCCGGCCGTGCCGAAAAAATATTCTGCCAGGCTGATTAATACTATTAAAGGAGGAAGCTGCTTATTTATATATCATCCAGGCAAGAATTACCTGGCAGTATCAAAAATATTAAACGGCTAATTGGACGTACAACAAGGATGGATGAAAACAAAAAGCTCAATCTGTACCCTATGATTGGGCTTTTTTAATTTTCCTAACTGACAAAATAATGAGCCGCCAGCTGGGAGAAAACGCCGATGAAGAAGCCAAAGTAAATTTCTTTTGCGCTGTGATCGGAAACAATCAGCCGCGAAGTGCAGACGGCTCCGGCTGTTAAAACCGACAGCGATAGATAAAAGGTCAGGTTTGTATCGCCGCTGACTGCAAGCAATGCCATAAAAGTAACCAGCACGCCCATGGCAATGGCATGCATGCTTACTTTCAGAACGATGTTGGCTAAAAACCCGAACACAGATGCATTGAACACAGCAAGGCTCATGCTCACTATTTCCTTCACTCCCTGGTTGTTTTTGAAAGCATACCAATTCCAGAAATAAAATATCATGCAGATTACATACGGTATGATGCGTTCTTTCTGTGTTTTCAGAAAAATGGAATCAATAAACTTCAGACCTTTCAATAAAAGAACACTTACCACAGGAAGGAAAGTGCAGTTGACAAAAACCTGCAGCAGGTTGCTGAGTTTTTGCCAGGCGCTGATGCCGGTATAAGCATAGGGATGAACGCTGGTGAGAAAAAGCGCCATGTACAGCGGCACGAACAAGGGATGAAACACATAAGAAACCACCTGCGCCGGCAATTTTATCCAGCCCGGCTGGGGAATGGCTTCCGGAATGCTGATTTCTCTTAACTGGTTCTTCTCGGTTATTACAAGTCGGTCGGGCATGGTTATAACTCTTTTCGTAAACGGGCCACCGGGATATTGAGCTGTTCGCGGTATTTGGCCACCGTGCGGCGTGCAATATTATACCCTTTTTGCTGAAGCAGCTCGGTGAGGTGTTCATCGCTCAGCGGTTTCTTTTTATTTTCGGCTTCTATCAGTTCGCTCAGTATTTTTTTCACTTCTCTGGTTGACACTTCCTCACCGCTTTCGGTGCTTAATGATTCGCTGAAGAAAAATTTAAGGCGGTACGTGCCGAATTCGGTTTGCACAAATTTGCTGTTGGCCACCCGGCTCACGGTGGAAATGTCGAGCCCGGTTTTTTCAGCAATATCTTTCAGAATCATCGGCCGCAGGGTGGTTTCGTCACCGGTAAGAAAAAACTCATGCTGGTGATTCATGATGGCCGACATGGTATCGAGCAGGGTGTGTTGCCGCTGCCTGATGGCATCAATAAACCATTTGGCTGCGTCTATTTTTTGCTTGATAAAAAGCACCGCTTCTTTCTGGCGTTTGTCTTTTTTGGCGCCGCGGTCATATTCCCTGAGCATTTCGCGGTAGCCTTCGCTGATGCGCAGCTCGGGAGCATTTCTCGCATTAAGTGTAAGCTCCAGCTTGCCTCCGTTGT
The DNA here is from genome assembly GCA_964444975.1 of uncultured Chitinophaga sp. GTDB lineage: Bacteria > Bacteroidota > Bacteroidia > Chitinophagales > Chitinophagaceae > VBAS01. The sequence continues at coordinate 5,895 of CAYUJD010000010.1, forward strand.
TTACAATAAAGAAATCGGGCACCACATAGCTTTCCGCTTTGTTTATTTCCCCCACATTGCCGCCGGGCTTGGGGCTCAGCCGGATAATCTGCTGCATCACTTCTCTGAGTTGCTCATCGGTAAGATCTAGCCCCCGCTGAATTTTTTCATAATGCTTTTTCGTAAATTCTTCGAAGTACCCGGAGATGGCATTGATGGCAACACGTACATCTTTTCCTTCATGCTGCTGGCGGTAAAGCTGCAGCAACAGGCATTCCTGCAGGTTCCTGGCGCCTACGCCGGGGGGGTCAAACTGCTGAACCTGTTTGATGAGGTCTTCCACTTCCTGTTCGGTAACGATGATGTTCTGGCGAAAAGCAAGATCGTCAACAATGGCCGAGGTTTCGCGGCGCAGGTAACCATCTTCATCAATACTGCCCACAATCTGCTCGGCTATTTTCTGTTGCTTTTCATCCAGCTTCAGCAGGCCCAGCTGGTCGAGCAGGGTTTCATAAAAACTGGTTTCCGTCTTGAAGGGAATGTTTTTTTTATCCTCATCATCCGCCGGGTAGTTTTCATCCCGCAGTTTGTACCCGGCTATTTCATCATCGCCGTCCTGTACATACTCGCTGATGTCGAGGTTTTCATATTCATCTTCGCTGCCGTCGGGTTCCTCGTATTCCTCATCGCCGTTTTCCGAAAACTCGTCTTTTACTTCTTCAAATTCGTCATGCTTTTCTTCTTCCAGCTCCAGCGCCGGGTTTTCTTCCATTTCTTCTTTGATGCGCTCCTCCAGGTTGGCCGTAGGCACCTGCAGCAGTTTCATCAGCTGTATCTGCTGGGGCGATAGTTTCTGTAAAAGCTTTTGTTGTAAACTTTGACTCAGTGCCATAATCTCAATGTCATTCAACCGTTAAGAGCCGGAATTTTTTTTGAAAAAACCGGCCGTTCAACAAAAATCAGGCCGTAAATTTACAGACAAAAGAATTAAAGGTGCCGCAACGAAAAATTATTCTTCTTGTTGTATTCCTGTTAATGTTGGCAGTTAAAAATTTTGCGCAGCAAAAAACAGACAGTACAATTCAAATAAAGCCGTTATTTAAAAACTATGTGCCGGTAAAAATTACATCTGTCACGCCTGATTTTTACAGCAAAAACCTCGGCTTCTTTTGCAAAAAAGAAATTTTGATTGAGAAAAAAATTTCTGTGCCGCTGCGCCTGCGGCTGGGCTCGCTGGAGTATGTGAACCGGCTGGAGGGGAAGAAGAATGGTTATTGATTAAGCGCCTGATTATTTACTGTGGCGCTGCCAGCACCTGCACTATTCATCCTTATCAGCCTGCAATCATTTTGAAATTTGGAGAGAATGGTTTTTGCCGCAATGACAGGAACCATTTTAAAATACTTTTCCTGCCACTTGTCTTTATCATTTTCCAGAAGGTGAATATATTGCTGCTTTACCAAAGAGTCTGTACTGAATTTTATTGCCAACCCGTAGACACTCATCATGAGATGGAAAAGCGAATCACCCTTTGCTGTTTTGTTCAGTAGTTTTTCCGCCACATCCATGTTTTCTTCATCTGGTTCTGCTTCGGCCAGTTCTGCTTTTATTTTTTCCAGGAAATCTGATACGTTTTTTAATATTAACAGTATGCTATCTGCCTCTTTTTTATTAAGGCCATAAAATGTAAGATCTTTCGCAGTGCTGTCCATTATTTCATTTGCTTTTTGTAATTCTTCATTCACTTTATTGAAATCGTCCACTATTTTATCAGCAGGCGATTTACAATTATTGAGAAAGAAAATAAATACTACCCCAAAAAATATTACAGGAATTTTCATTTTACTCATTTTCCAGGCCTTTTCGGCAGCCACTCCATCTCCGGCACTTTCGCCGGCAGTTTATAATAATTATTCCGCAGGCTGTCGCACCAGCCGTTGGGATTATTGTTAAACGATTTGCTGCTGAAATAAATGCTGCCCTGCACATTAGGATATTGCCGCAGCAGTTTTACCTGGTTGGGCAATTCATCCGGGTTTTTCCATGCAGCATGGGCGGGGTTATGGCCGGCCGCACGGTAAATGCCATGACCGATATATAAATGGCGGCCGTAAGAATTTTTGCTCCACCAGTCCAGCATTTTTACATAATCAATTTTTTCATGCCCGATTTCCAGGTAAAGCTGCGGCGCCACATAGTCAATCCATTTTTCTTTCAGCCATAAAAGTATATCGGCATACAGGTCGTCATAATTGGTTTGGCCGGCCTGGCTGTCGCTGCCCCGCGGGTCTTTGTCCTTATTTCGCCATACGCTGAACGGCGAAATGCCGAACTGCACCCAGGGTTTTTCTTTTTTGATAGCGATGGATAACATTTTAATAATGGAATCAACATGGCTCCTGCGCCAGTCGTCCTTATTCAGTTTGCTTCCTGATTTCTTAAACGATTCTTCATCGGGAAATTCCTGGCCGGTGATTCTGTATGGGTAAAAATAATCGTCCATGTGCACGGCATCCACATCGTAGCGGCGCACAATATCGGCTATCACCTTCACTACAAATTTCTGCGCCTGCCTGTTGGCCGGGTCAAAATATTTTTTATCGCCATATTCCAAAAACCACCCGGGATGAATTTTGGTAATGTGATTGGGTGCAATGGAAGAAGCCCCGGTTTTAAAATCAGCCCGGTAGGGGTTGCACCAGGCATGAAACACCATTCCCCGTTTATGCGCTTCGCTTATCATAAACTCTAGCGGGTCGTAATGCGGAAAAGGCGACCTGCCCTGCACACCGGTGAGCCACTGGCTCCACGGTTCGTACTGCGACGGATAAAAAGCATCGGCAGCCGGCCGCACCTGCACTATCACGGCATTCATGCCGTTCAGCTTATGCATATCAAGCTGGCGAATGTACTCTGCCCGCTGGCTGTCGGCATCGGCCATTCCTTTCAGCGGCCAGTCAATATTATCCACTGAGGCAATCCATACACCGCGAAACTCTGCTGCGGGTTGCGCCGCCGGTTGCCAAACAATAAACAGACCCGGAATAAAGATGAAAATTTTTTTCATGCCTGTGAAAGCATGAAGATACATCATTGATGGTTTCGGAGTTTATCGAGCAGATGATTCAGCGATTCCAGTTCGCCATCCGAAAGGGTCTGGAGTACATTATCGAGCTCAGGGTTGCGTTTATCCAGTCTTTCCAGCAGCTGCAAACCTGCCGGTGAAATCACTACATCTACCATCCGCTTGTCTTTTTGCGATATGGCTTTTTGCACAAGTCCTTTGGATACCATCCGCTCCACAATACGGCTGGTGTCGCTCATTTTATCCAGCATTCTTTCCCTTATTTGTAAAGTAGAAAGCGGCCCGCTTGCGCCGCGGAGTATGCGAAGAATGTTGTATTGCTGCGGCGTAATGTTTTCAGCTTTTACAAACTGTTTTATTTTTTCCAGTATCCAGCTCCCGGTGAACAGAATATTTACCATTGCTTTGTTCTGGCGGTTGCGGAAATTGAGCTGGTGGATGTCCTTTTCAATTCCCATGTGGTGGTATTTCTTTTTTGAAATGTCAAAAACCCGACCAAACTGTTTCCCTTTCAAAATTAAATTCACAGTGCGTGGAAAAAAATACCACGAAAGTGGTACTAACCTGTTGAATAAAAAACGGTTGCTTTGTACAGCTTTTTTTTCATTTAACCAAAACCAGCCACCATGAATATCATATCAGAATCGCTGAAAAACTTCTGGGAAGGGTTTGTTTCCTTTTATGCAGCCCTGTATAGAGAATTAAAAAACTGGTAGGGGCTGCTTTCCCGAATTAAGTTTCTGAAAGTTTTTCAAACCTGTAACTGAAGCGGGTTAATTTTCCCACACTTTCGTTCCTTCACTGCAGTTAGAGCAGATATCAATATTCTTTCTTCCTTTTAAAATGGCAGCACGGAATTTTCTGTATTCCCCGTTGTGCCATATTTCTTTAAAAGTTTTTTGCTTCAGATCGCCGAGGCGGTGCTGCGCATCTTTATCAAAACAACAGGGCGTCACCAGCCCGTCCCAGGTTATCACCGGGTCGTGCCAGAGCCGCCAGCAGTGATTGGCCAGTTTGCCTTTGAACGCATAACCATTTTTTGTTTTGCGGTAGCGGCTGTATTTGTCAATGGTTGGAATTAAGTTATTCGGGTCGTGTTCGTAATCGTATACCTGCGCCGTTTTAAACCATACATCATCCACACCCATTTCCTTTGCCAGTTTTTTTACATCCTCCACCTGGTGTTCATTTGGTTTTACTACCAGGAACTGGAAGATGATAAACGGTGTTTTACTTTTCAGTTCTTTTTTCCACTTCACTACATTCCTTGTGCCCTGCAATACTTTCTCCAGCCTGCCACCCACGCGGTACTGCTGGTACACTTCCTGCGTGGTGCCATCTATGGAAATAATGAGGCGGTCGAGCCCGCTTTCAATTGTGCGGCGGGCATTTTCTTCATCCAGGTAATGTGCATTGGTGGACGTGGCGGTATAAATTTTTTTTGACGAAGCATATTGCACCATCTCCAGGAAATCAGGATGGAGATAAGGCTCGCCCTGGAAATAAAATACGAGGTATAAAAGTTCGCGGTGAAGCTGGTCGATGGTTTCTTTAAAAAAATTTTTCTGCAGCATGCCGGTGGGCCGTGTAAAGGCCCGCAACCCGCTGGGGCATTCCGGGCAGCGAAGGTTGCAACTGGTGGTAGGTTCAAAAGAAATGGAAACAGGGTAACCCCATTGCACCGGCCGCTTCAGCCATTTGCTTAGGTAATAGCTGGCCAGCACTTTCAGCCCGTTCCAGCAGCGGTGCAGGGTAAGTTTGGTTAAAAGATTAATAGTATCGTTCCGGTTCACCTGCGGCATCGGGTGTAAAGGTAAATTCGAAACTATAAAGCTGCGTAAAGAATAAATTTCTAAATTGACGTATCATCACGATGAACCGGGTTCCTGCCTATACCATCGCACCGCTTGGCGACTGTGCATTGATCATTGATTTTGGAAACAGCATCAGCCTGCCGGTGAATGAACAGGTGATTGCCCTTTTCAATAAACTGAAGCAACAACCTTTGCACGGCATGATGGAAGCAGTTCCGGCCTACAGTTCGCTTGCTGTTTACTACGATGTGGCGGCTATCAGAAAAAAATTAACTCCCGGTGCCATTGCATTTGATTGGGTGAGTCGTGAATTGGAAAAGTTATTGAGTGATGATCTCATTACGTCAGGCCACAGCGGTTCGCTTGTTTCCATTCCTGTTTGCTACGAAAAAGAATTTGCCCCCGACCTGGAGTGGATTGCCACGCAAAATAAAATTGCGGCTGAAGAAATCATCCGGCTTCACACAGCAGGCACATACCGGGTGTTTATGCTTGGCTTTTTACCCGGCTTTGCTTATATGGGCGAAGTGGATGAAAAAATCGCTTCGCCCCGCAAAAAAAATCCTGTACCGGTAAAAGCCGGCAGCGTGGGTATTGCAGGCAGGCAAACCGGCATTTACCCGTTGCCATCCCCCGGTGGCTGGCAGATCATCGGGCAAACGCCACTGCATCTTTTTAATAAAGATGAAACCAGCCTCACTTTATTGAAACCGGGCGATAATGTAAAATTTCATTCAATCAATAAGGATGAGTTTATTTTTTTGAAAACCAAAACGGGTAGTGGGGTATGAGTATAAGAATAATAAAGGCTGGTTTGCTGGATACCATACAGGACATGGGCCGCTTCGGTTACCAGCAGCTTGGCATCAACCCCACCGGTGCCATGGATAAATATGCAGCAGCCATTGCCAATATCCTTGTGGGCAATAACCCCGGTGAAGCGGTGATTGAAATGCATTTCCCGGCGCCGGTTATTTTATTTGAAAAACCGGCATTGATTGCTTTAACCGGCGCTGATTTTAATGCAACGGCTGATGGCATTCCGGTTTCTGTTAATCAACCTGTGCTGGTAAACAAAAGCTGTTTACTTCAATTTCATTTTGCCAAAAACAAAAACCGCTGCTACCTGGCTGTGAAAGGCGGCCTGCAAATAAGCAAATGGCTGAACAGCTGCAGCACCAACCTGAAAGCGGAAGCGGGTGGTTTTTTTGGAAAAAAACTTATGAAAGACGATGTGATTGCAATGCGGGAGGAATTCAGCTGTTCAATCGCTTCAGCCTGCAAAATATTACCCTGGAAGGCCAAAGAGGAATATGACGAAAGCCAGCAGGATGAAATTCTCGTTTTGCCCGGCAGCGAATGGCATTGGCTGGAAGAATTAGCTCAGCAGAAATTCCAGGAAAATATTTTTTATATCAGTTTGCTTTCCGACCGGATGGGTTACCGGCTAACCGGCGATCCGCTGCAGCCAGCAAATAAAACAGAGCTGGTTTCCTCGGCAGTTTGCTACGGTACCATCCAGTTATTGCCCGATGGCCAGCTCATTATCCTGATGGCCGACCACCAGACCATGGGCGGATACCCGAGAATCGGTAATATAATCACTGCCCATTTGCACCGGCTGGCACAAATGAAAACAGGTGAACAGGTACACTTTAAAATAACCAGCCAGGTTATTGCAGAAAATTTACTTTTAAAACAACAATTACATTTGCATCAACTGCAAATAGCCTGTAAATTGAAGCTTGAACAGTTTATCCATGAAAACAATTGACATCAACTGCGATATGGGTGAAGGCATCGGGAACGATGAACAAATCATGCCCTATATTTCTTCTGCCAACATTGCCTGCGGCTTTCATGCCGGCGACGAAGCCACGATGAAGGAAACCGTTGAGCTTTGCAAAAAATACAAGGTCGCTATCGGCGCACATCCTTCTTACGACGACCGGGAGAATTTCGGGAGAACCGATGTGCGACTCCCGCCACAGGAAGTGTATGACCTGGTAATGAAACAAATCAGGCTGCTGGATGAAATGGCAAGAGCAAAAGGCATAACGCTCAGCCATGTAAAACCACATGGTGCCTTGTACAATATGGCTGCACGGGATAGGTTTCTTGCACCCATTGTGTCATTGGCGGTAATGGATACCAACCGAAAGTTGGTGCTTTACGGATTAAGCGGAAGCCACCTGGTGAAAGAGGGAAATAACTTGGGGCTGCGTACAGCCAGCGAAGTGTTTGCCGACCGTACCTACCAGGATGATGGCAGCCTGACGCCACGTTATAAACCCGGCGCTTTAATTGACGATGCAGATAAAGCTGTGGCACAGGTGCTGGAAATGGTAAATGAAGGAACGGTAACCACCACCAGCGGGAAAAAAATTCCCATCAAAGCCGACACGGTTTGTATTCATGGCGACGGGCCGCATGCAGTGGAGCTGGTAAAAGCCATTCACAAAGCGCTTACAAAAAACAATATTGCCATCAAAGCAATTACCTAACTTCCCTGCCGGGTGGGTAAAAACTCAGCCATATTGGGAGCCGCTTTCCTGATGGCCACTTCTGCCATTGGCCCGGGTTTTCTTACACAAACTTCCCTGTTCACCGAACAACTGCTTACCAGCTTCGGTTTTGTCATTCTTGTTTCAGTTTTACTCGACATCGGCGTACAGGTAAATACATGGCGCATAGTAACAATGAGTGAAAGCCGTGCACAGGATATTGCCAATAAAATTTTTCCGGGTCTCGGCTATTTTCTTGCCGGCCTCATTGCTTTTGGAGGGCTGGTATTTAATATCGGCAATATTGCCGGCTGTGGCCTGGGTGTAAATGTGCTAACCGGAATGAAAGCGGAATATGGTGCTTTGATTAGTTGTGCTCTTGCACTTGGAATATTCTGGTATCGTGAAGCAGGCCGGCTGATTGATGGTTTGGTAAAATGGCTTGGCTTTTTGATGATTGGTCTTACTGTTTATGTAGCTGTATCATCGCACCCGCCGGTGGGTGAGGCATTATACCGAACTGTGTGGCCGGAGAAAATTGATGTAATGAAAATAGTTACGCTGGTGGGCGGCACCGTGGGCGGTTATATAACCTTTGCCGGGGCCCATCGGCTGCTGGATGCCGGCATAAGGGGGAAAGAAAACCTCGGTCAGGTTTCAAAGAGCGCCGTAAGCGGCATCTTTGTTACTGCCGTTATGCGTTATGTGCTGTTTCTTGCTGCTTTGGGCGTGGTGTGGAGTGGAGCAAGCCTTGGTAATTCGAATCCCGCTGCTTCAGTATTTCAGTCTGCCGCGGGAGAAATAGGCCTTAAATTTTTTGGAATAGTAATCTGGATAGCAGCCATCACTTCAGTAGTCGGCGCTTCTTTTACTTCAGTTTCATTCTGGAAAAGCCTGCACCCGTTTATTACTAAAAATGAAAAAACAATAATCAGCCTTTTCATCATCACCTCTACTGTCTTTTTTATTAGTATCGGCAATCCGGTCAGGCTCCTGGTACTTGCCGGGGCGGTCAATGGAATCATTTTGCCGGTAGCGCTGGCAGTAATGCTCATCGCGGCAACCAAATCAACATTATTAAACAACTACAAACATCCTCTCTGGATGCAGCTGGTTGGCTGGCTGGTGGTAGTTGCCATGAGCTGGATGAGTGTGCGCACCATACAGCAAGCCATTTAAAAACTATAAAAGAAAAACCTCCCGTTCAGAGCGGAAGGTCTTTCACTTGAGAACAAACCATATTATTCAACCACTTTCACACCTTTAATGGTCATAATCACTTCCTTTTTTGGTTCTTTTATTTTATCAATCTCTTCTTTGCTCTTGCCTGCATCTTCAGCATAATGTTTCAGCATGCTTACCGATGTTTCTTTTACCTCAGCCTTGCCCTCGGCCACCACCACTTTGCCCACAATATCTTTGGGCATGGCAAATTCATGATCCTTTACTTTAATCATAACGGTACTGCCGTCTTCTCTTTGCAGCTTGGCCCAGCAGCCCATGGCCTGGCATACTTCCAACACCTTGCCTTGCACCTTGCCTTCAAATTTGGAATCGCCTATTTTCTTTTCAAGATCATTCACGTTTACCGGGGTTACATTGTTTTCAGAATATTTTCCGTAAACCACACCCGGTTTAGCCGGCTCAGCTTCCTGGGCCTTGATAATAGCTGCCAGCAATACAGCAAGCAATACTGAAAAAATTTTCTTCATGGTTTAATTGTTTTGGGGTAACAAATATCGGGATTTTAAACCGGGATTTTATGACTTTAATCAGGCCGGCGAGGCCTTGAAAAATCACCCGTCACTACCCGCTTCGTGGTATTTTTTAAAAAAACATCCAAATAAGTTAGCTTGTATTTGCTAAAATGCTTAGTTTCGTTGCTTCAATAAATTTTTTAACCGGCAGGCAACCGAAACCCTACCTTTGAAATATGGCTAAATCAAATAAAGAAAAAACTACCGATATGTCAACCAACACTGAAAAATTAAAAGCGCTGAAGCTGACAATAGACAAAATCGAGAAAGATTTTGGCAAGGGCAGCGTCATGATGATGAATGAAAGAGCAGCCAATGAAATTGAAGTGGTTTCAACCGGCTCCATCGGGCTGGATACGGCTCTTGGCATCGGGGGGCTGCCGCGGGGGCGGGTTGTGGAAGTTTATGGTCCCGAATCTTCAGGCAAAACTACCATTGCCACCCATGTGATAGCCGAAGCGCAAAAGAAAGGAGGCATGTGCGCCATTATTGATGCCGAGCACGCCTTCGACAGCACCTACGCCCAGAAGCTGGGTGTGGATGTTGACAATCTCCTGATTTCGCAACCCGACTACGGCGAACAAGCTTTGGAAATTGCCGACCGCCTGATATTATCAGGTGCATTGGACGTAGTAGTAATTGACTCGGTGGCAGCCCTTGTACCAAAAGGCGAACTGGAAGGTGAAATGGGCGACAGCAAAATGGGCTTGCAGGCAAGGCTGATGAGCCAGGCATTGAGAAAACTTACCGCCACCATTGCCAAAACAAACACCATCTGCATTTTCATCAACCAGCTTCGGGAAAAAATAGGTGTGATGTTTGGCAACCCGGAAACTACTACCGGCGGCAATGCCCTGAAATTTTATGCATCAGTGCGGCTCGATATACGCCGCTTATCTCAAATAAAAGACGGCGAAGAAGCCGTTGGTAACAGGGTAAAGGTAAAGGTGGTAAAAAACAAAGTGGCCCCCCCATTCCGTGCTGCCGAGTTCGACATTATTTTCGGCGAGGGTATTTCCAAAACCGGGGAAATAATTGATATGGGTGTGGACCTCGGAATAGTTCAGAAAAGCGGAAGCTGGTTTAGTTATAATAATGATAAACTTGGCCAGGGCCGTGATGCAGTAAAACAATTACTGATTGACAACCCTGAGCTGGCCAATGAAATTGAAACTAAAATCAGGGAAAAGATAAAAGAGATGCAGACTGCTTAATTTTTTTTCGAAATATACAAACATGGGTTAGTAAAAAGCCCCGGCAATTAATGCGCGGGGTTTTGTTTTTTTAACATATATCAATGTCACTTTCGGCGATTTGATAAAATTTTGCATTCCGCTGACAATATTTTGAATCAAACGGCACAGGTTTTTTCTAAGCGTATACGTCAAATATTTTTTCTAAAAAAATGGCGAAACCAGCGAATAAAAAAGCTTTGAAATGGGCATTAATATCCAGTGCCGTGCTTTTATTGATTGCCGTGGCCGTTTACTTTTATTTTGCCACACTTACTTACGCAGATACCGCCAAAATAAAAGCCGATTTTATCACGGAAGCTATCCCCTTCATCAAAGAATTTGAAACAGATTACCAGGCTGCCAATAAAAAATATGCCGATAAAATAGTGGCCGTAACCGGGATTGTTACTGCCACAGAGCCGGCCGATACAACGGTGAATATTAAAATGGAAGACAAGGCCACCGGCTCTTATCTGATTTTTGCCTTCCAGAAACAACACCTCGATGAAGCAAAAAAATTAAAGTCTGGTGATTCGGTAACGATTAAGGGCTCTTGCAGCGATGGCGTATACAGCCGGATTTTGAAAAAATATTTTATCAGCTTTAAGCGCAGTACAGTAGAAAATTAATTCTTTAAACAATAAAACAATGATTAAAATGAAAAGATCAGTATTATTCCTTGCCATAGCCCTGCTTTCAGTAGCCGCTTTGGCTCAGCAAAAAACCACAACTTCTGCCATCATCAGCTTTGATGCTACTACGGCTATTGATAATTTGCCAAAAGCGGAAAATAAAACGGCAGTAGCCGCCATTGACCTGGCAAAAAATACCGTGGAGTTTGAAGCCACCATAAAAAATTTTGATTTTGCCAATCCGAAAATCCAGGAGCATTTCAATGCCGCCGGCTGGATGAATTCAGACCAGTTTCCTGCGGCTACTTTCAGCGGTATCGTTACTACTCCGGCCGCATCGGATTTTAAGAAAAATGGCACATATCATGTAACCGTTCAGGGCGACCTGACCATAAAAGGTAAAACACAAAAAATTACCCTGCCGGCCAGCATTATCGTTGACGGAAATACGGTGAAAGCATCTGCTTCTTTTACCTTAAAGTTGGCTGACTTTGGCGTGGATGGCCCCGCCGTCAGTGCCGGAAAAGTTTCCCGTGAACCCAAGATTACCGTCTACGCAGAGCTGAACTGATAATATTGTATCTTTATTCCCGATGCCTTGCCTTAGTGGTAAGGCATTTTTATTTTAAACATTGCTTATGACCAAAAGAATTATGGAAAGCCGCAAACGCATAGCACTGGTGGCCCATGACAATAAGAAAAATGAACTGGTAGAGTGGGCTGTGTTCAATAAAACTACACTCGCCAAACACAGGCTGTATGCCACCGGCACCACAGGCAGCCTGCTGGAAGAAAAACTGGATCAATCCATCACCAAACTGCTTAGCGGCCCGCTGGGCGGCGACCAGCAACTGGGAGCAAAAATTGCAGAAGGAAAAATTGATGTGTTGATTTTTTTCTGGGATCCCATGGAAGCGCAGCCGCACGACCCGGATATAAAAGCCCTGCTGCGGGTGGCTGTAACCTGGAACATTCCCATTGCCTGCGACCGCGCCACGGCTGATTTTATTCTCACTTCGCCGCTCATGCACCAGGCTTACGAGCCGGTTATTGAAGATTATTCATCGTACCTGGGCAGGAAGCTGAAATAAAAATGGCTACGAAAAATGTGTAGGCTAAATTCAATTGATAGTGTCGTCGAACTTTTTTCCTAAAATGGATCGGAATTCAGGAATACCCTGTTTCATTTCGGCATGAGCGCCAAAAATCTTTTTCAGGTTTCTGTTCATGATTTCAAGCACCAGCTTCAGTTCATCCATGTTCTTTACTTCGCCGCGGTACACATTTTCTTTCAGGCCATTGTCCCTTTCGGTAAAATGTGCCCATGCAAATGTTCCATCCTTTTTTTTCTTGGCAAGAAATTTATAACGGCCCGTACCGGGAATATGCCCGCTGACAAGAGCCATGGAAATTTCTTCTCCCTTTTCGATATTCATGACCGCAAAATGTGCCATGCTGTTTTTATTTCATGTAATTTAATAAAAAGCCTTCTTCCTTCTCATTCTCTTATTTCATAATTTGCAGATTCACTTTTTTGGCAATGTCATTCAGACTCCATGCACCATATTCCCCCGCCGGTGATCAGCCGGATGCCATCCGCCAGCTGACCAAAGGAATTTTGCATGGCGAAAAGTACCAGGCCTTGCTTGGCGTAACCGGCAGCGGAAAAACCTACACCATTGCCAACGTGATTCAGCATGTGCAGAAGCCCACCCTGGTGCTTACGCATAACAAAACTCTTGTAGCACAGCTTTATGGCGAGTTCAAACAGTTTTTCCCGGAAAACGCCGTAGGCTATTTTGTTTCGTATTACGATTATTACCAGCCCGAGGCTTATCTGCCGGTAAGTGATACGTATATAGAAAAAGACCTTTCCATCAATGATGAACTGGATAAGCTTCGCCTGCAGGCTACGTCTGAGTTGCTGAGCGGCCGGCGTGATATTATCATCGTCGCTTCGGTCAGCTGTATTTATGGTATCGGCAATCCCGATGAATTTGCCAACGGTATTATCCGCATTCATAAAAATCAATCCATTTCCCGCCAGGCATTTCTTCATTCACTGGTCAATATTCTTTATTCAAGAACAACCCTGGAGTTTAAAAGAGGAACCTTCCGTGTGCAGGGTGATACGGTTGACATCAACCTGCCTTACCTCGATAACGGATACCGCATCACTTTTTTCGGAGATGAAATTGAGGAAATCGAAAGTTTTGATGTGGTTACGGGAAAAAGAATCAGCGTAATGGAGAATGCGGCCATCTTCCCCGCCAACCTGTACCTGGCGCCCAAAGATATGATTCAGCAAATACTCTTTGAAATTCAGGATGAGATGAATGCACAAGTGGAGTATTTTAAAAATGGCGGTAAATACATCGAGGCACAACGGCTGAGCGAACGGGTGAATTACGACGTGGAAATGATTCGTGAACTGGGCTACTGCAACGGGGTGGAAAATTATTCAAGATTCTTTGACCGCCGTAAACCCGGCACACGTCCGTTTTGCCTGCTCGATTATTTCCCCAAAGATTTTTTATGTGTGATAGATGAAAGTCATCAGACCATACCGCAGGTGAGCGGCATGTATGGCGGCGACAGAAGCCGGAAACTGGTTCTTGTTGATTATGGTTTCCGCCTGCCTTCTGCTTTAGATAACCGGCCGTTGAATTTTCATGAGTTTGAATCGCTGCTCAACCAGGTGATTTTTGTTTCTGCCACACCCGATGACTATGAACTGGAAAAATGCGGCGGTGTGGTGGTGGAACAGGTGGTACGACCCACGGGTTTACTTGACCCGCCGATTGAAATAAGACCCAGCGTCAACCAGATTGATGACCTGCTGGATGAAATTGATAAACGGGTAACCAAAGGCGACCGGGTGCTGGTAACAACGCTGACAAAGCGAATGGCGGAAGAAATGGATAAATACCTTCGCCGTATCAACATCAAATCAAAATACATACACAGCGAAGTGGATACGCTGGAGCGGGTGGAGATACTCCGCCAGCTAAGGCTGGGCGAAATTGATGTGCTGGTAGGTGTAAATCTTTTGCGGGAAGGTTTGGACCTGCCCGAAGTTTCGCTGGTTGCCATTCTCGATGCAGACAAGGAAGGTTTTCTGCGCAATGAAAAAAGTTTGACACAAACGGCCGGCCGTGCAGCACGCAATGCCGACGGGCTGGTAATCTTTTATGCCGATACCATTACCGAAAGCATGCAAAAAACAATAGATGAAACTTACCGGCGGCGTGAAAAACAGGTCGCATACAATATGGCCCATAACATTACTCCCCGCACCATAAGGAAAACTACAAAAGATGTATTTGCACAAACCTCTGTGCTCGACATCAAAGGTTATGATCCGAAGAAGCCCTATGCGGTGGGGCCCGATGAAGAACTGGTAACCGTGGCGGCAGAAGAGCAGGCTGAATACAAAACTATTCCGCAGATGGAAAAAGCGCTTTCGAAAACCAGGAAGGAAATGGAAAAAGCAGCCCGTGATCTTGACTTTATGGAAGCAGCAAGACTGAGAGACGAAATGTTTTTGCTTCAAAAAAAGCTGGAAGAGATGAAAAAATAAAAGGCAATTGCGTAGTTCTACGAATGGCAACCGGGTAGTTTTTCTCTTTTTAATTATTTGCACTTATAAAATTTTGATTACAGTTTTTCGTTTAATAGCTTAGTTCCAGAACTTAAAATCCAATTTTATGAAAAGACGCATCCGTAAGATCATTAACTTTTTTGCCTTTAACCTTCTCTTCTTTGCACTTTACCTGAATTTTATTCATAAGGACAAGGCAAATAATGAATCGGTAGCCGCTCCTGTTGTTAGCACCCAAAACACGAATGCCGCTGCTGCTTATACCGGAACCGTACTGGTACAAAACCCGGAGAAATACCTGAACAAAGAGCAGAGCAGCCAAAACAACCAGCAGTAACTGATTTGATTAAAAAAGTTTTACGCCTCAGCCGGTTAAGTGTTTTCGGTTGAGGCTTTTTTATGTCCGCCGGAGTAGCCGGATTATTTATCTTAGCAGGATGGCAAAAAAACTTTTCCTGCTCGATGCCTTTGCGCTGGTGTTCCGGGCCTATTATGCGCTCATCCGCAGCCCCCGCATTACTTCCAAGGGAAAAAATACCAATGCACAGTTTGGTTTTACCAATACCCTGCTTGATCTGCTAAAAAACCAAAACCCCACACACATGGCTGTGTGTTTCGATACCGCAGCGCCTACCGAACGACATACCGATTATGAAGCATACAAAGCCAACCGGCAAGAAGCTCCTGAAGATCTTCTGGAAGCCATCCCCGACATAAAAAAAATAATCCAGGCTTTTAATATTCCTGTAATGGAAATGGATGGCTACGAAGCCGACGATGTTATTGGCACGTTGAGCCGGCAGGCAGCAAAAGCGGGTTACGAGGTTTACATGGTTACTTCTGATAAAGATTACGGGCAACTGGTTACAGATAGAATAAAAATTTACAAACCGGGCTACCAGGGCGGTGAAGTGGAAATTATGGGCCCGAAAGAAGTGTGTGAAAAGTGGAGCATCAGAGATGTAAGCCAGGTAGTTGATGTGCTGGGTTTGATGGGTGATGCCGTGGATAATATTCCCGGTATTCCGGGTGTGGGAGAAAAAACTGCCGCCAAACTGCTGGCCGAATATGGTACGCTGGAAAAAGTGCTGGAAAATGCAGGCAATATAAAAGGCAAGCTGGGAGAAAAAGTGGCTGCCGGAAAAGATCTTGCCATCATGAGTAAAAAACTTGCCACCATCATTACCCATGCGCCGGTGGAATTTCATGAAGAAGATTTCCGGGTGAAAGAAATGAACAAAGAGCTGCTGAAAGAAGTGTTTGCCGACCTGGAGTTTCGTACGTTGGGCAAACGGATTTTGGGCGAAGACTTTGCCATCACAGTAGCCAATAAAGATTTTATAAAAAAAGAACAGCCGCAGGGTGTACAAACAGATTTGTTTGGCAATGTTATTGAACCGCCCGAACCTGTTATTACATTGGAACAGCCGGCCGCTGAAACAGGAGAATCTCCGGCAGTGATGGCGGTGAACAAAAACATTCACAACACGCCCCATAAATACGAAGCAGTACAGGGCGATATTGCGATAAAAAAACTGGTTACAGCGCTCAGGAAACATGACGAAATATGTTTTGATACGGAAACCACCGGCATTGACGCCAACGATGCCGAGCTGGTGGGAATGAGTTTTGCCATAACACCCGGCGAAGCATACTACCTTCCCTGCCCTGCCGATCAGAAAGAAACCCGAAAAATCATTGAAGCTTTTGAACCGTTGTTTAAGGATAAAAACAAAACCTGGATTGGCCAGAACATCAAATATGACCTGCTGGTGATGAAGTGGTATGATGTGGAGCTGCAGGGAAAAATTTTTGACACCATGCTGGCTCATTACGTCATTGAGCCGGATGGCAAGCGGGGAATGGATCAGCTGAGTGCAAAATACCTCGGGTATGAGCCGGTGCACATAGAAGAGCTTATTGGAAAAAAAGGAAAGAACCAGGGCAATATGCGGGAGGTGGAGCTGGAAAAAATAAAAGATTATGCAGCCGAAGATGCGGATATCACTTTGCAGCTGAAAAAAATTTTTCTTCCGCAATTGAAGGAAAAAGAAGTGGAGAAAGTTTTTTCTGATGTGGAAAATCCGCTGGTGAAAGTACTCACCGATATGGAATTTGAAGGGGTGAAAATTGATGAAGAATTTTTGAAAGAATATTCAAAAGAGCTGGAACGGGAAGCAAAAAAAGCCGAAGAGAGTGTGTACAAACAGGCCGGTGTACGTTTCAATCTTGCCTCGCCAAAGCAACTGGGCGAAGTGCTGTTTGACAAACTGAAACTTGACCCCTCAGCAAAAAAAACAAAAACCGGGCAGTACCAGACCGGCGAAGATGTACTGCTGAAACTGGCTGCCAGGGGACACAAGATTGCCGATGACATTCTTGTCTTCCGCGAAATGACCAAGCTGAAATCAACTTATGTGGATACGCTGCCGCAGCTCATCAACCGGAAAACAGGAAGAGTGCATACTACGTACGGGCAGGCAGTGGCTGTTACCGGCCGGCTGGCAAGCAACAATCCCAACCTGCAGAACATTCCCGTAAGAACCGACCGCGGCAAAGAAATCAGGAAAGCATTTATACCACGGGACAATAAGCACATACTGCTGTCGGCCGACTATTCGCAAATTGAATTAAGAATCGTTGCAGCCATCAGCGGAGATAAAAACATGTGTGATGCTTTCCGCCAGGGAAAAGACATTCATACGGCCACGGCCGCCAAAGTGTATAGTGTGGATGAAAAAGACGTGACCAAAGAAATGCGCTACAAAGCCAAGAGTGTAAACTTCGGCATCATTTATGGCCAGGGCGCCTTTGGTCTTGCAGACAACCTCGGTATTTCAAGAACCGAAGCAAAGCAGATCATTGATAATTATAAAATGCAGTTTTCCGGCATTCAGAAATATATGGATGAAACCATCCAATTTGCCCGTGAGCACGGTTATGTGCAAACCCTGATGGGAAGAAAGCGCTGGCTGAAGGATATTAATTCCTCCAACTTCACCGTACGTGGCTTTGCCGAACGCAATGCCATCAATTCACCCATCCAGGGCACGGCGGCCGACATGATAAAACTGGCAATGATAAAAGTGCATGCTGCCATGAAAAAAGAAGGTATGAAAAGCCGGATGATACTGCAGGTGCATGATGAACTTGTTTTTGACGCCACAAGGGACGAAGCCAAAGAACTGAAACCGCTGATTATTGAATGTATGCAGAATGCACTGCCTTTGCCCAACAAAGTACCAGTGATTGCCGAATGCGGCGAGGGGAAGAACTGGCTGGATGCGCATTAGAAAGAACCGGGATTTTCAGGATTTGTTGGATTTTTTAGGAAATGCAGTAGTTGACCCTTCCACTATGGCTCATGACTTCAAAAAACGAAATGAAAACTTTTGGCAATAATTTTATTTATGAAAAATATTTTTTTCATCCATTTCAACGAAGCAGAGCTGAAAGAAAAAATTCAGCCACTGAAAAAAGCCGGCTACAAAGTGGATTATCATTTTAGTACGGAAACCACGGCCAACCTCAAAGACCCGTTGCCTGAAACCCTCGTCATCTGCCTCGACCGCCTGCCCTCGCATGGCAAGGCTTATGCCGAGTGGATGTGGGAAGCAAAGAAGCGGCAGCATATTCCCATTGTGTTTTGCGGTGGCAAACCCGAAAAAGTGGAACCGATGAAAACAAAATTTCCCAACGCTGTATTTTGCAGCAATGAAAACCTGGTGGCCACCCTTGAAAAAATAAACTGACAATGAAGTGGGAAGATTATTTTTCCATTTTGCAAAATATAAGCTCCCGGTATTTTATGGTGGCAGGCATTGCCTTTGTAGCCGGCTATATTCTTTTGCGCAAACGGATTCGCCACAAAAAAATTCAGCCGCGGTTTCCCGGCACAAATGAGTATTTGCGTGAAGTGATTTATTCCATTTTCACCATGCTGCTCTTTGCTTTGGTGCCACTTTTTCTTATCAAAAACCCGGCAATCGAACCCTTCACCACGCACTATACCAACATAGATGAATATGGCCGCATTTATTTCTTTGCCGCTTTTCCGCTCATGTTTATTATTCATGACACTTATTTTTACTGGACGCACCGGCTGATGCATCATCCCCGGTTGTTTAAAATCTTTCATTTGGTACATCACCAGTCCACCAATCCTTCGCCATGGGCGGCCTACGCTTTTCACCCGCTGGAGGCAATCGTTGAAGCAGGAATATTTCCGCTTTTGCTTTTTACCATTCCCATTCACAGCGTTCACCTGCCGCTGTTCTTTCTTTTCTCCATTATCTACAATGTGTACGGCCATACCGGGTATGAAATTTATCCCAAAGGTTTTGCCCGTCACTGGCTGGGCCGGTGGATTAACACGTCGGTCAATCACAACATGCATCACCAGTATTTCAAAGGCAATTATGGCCTGTACTTTCTCTTCTGGGACCGGGTGATGGGAACCATCCGCGAAGACTATGAAAAAAGGTTTGAGGAAGTGAAAAGCCGGTAACTGAATAACTGTATCCGTTTCAAACCAGCGGAATAGATTTATGCCGATATTTGTCCCGGCCACTTAAAAAAATAAGATAATGAAATTGCTGGAAAATAAAGTCGCCATTGTCACCGGCGCAGCCCGCGGCATCGGCGAAGCCATTGCAATAAAATTTGCAGAACACGGCGCTCATGTTGTTTTTACTTATGTAAGCGACAGCAGCGCTGAAAAAGCAGCGGCGCTGGAGGTAAAACTCAGGGGCATGGGTGTAAAAGCCAAAGCCTGTAAAAGCAATGCCGGTGATTTTGCCCAATGTGAAGCGCTGGTCAGTGATGTGCTGAAAGAATTCGGCACAATAGATATCTGTGTGAACAATGCCGGCATTTCAAAAGACAACCTGCTGCTGCGCATGAGCGCCGACCAGTGGGAGGATGTGATGAGGATAAACCTGAACAGTGTGTTTTATATGACCAAGCAGGTGATTAAACCCATGATGAAAGCGAGAAACGGGGTAATCATCAACATGAGCAGCGTGATTGGTGAAATGGGTAATGCGGGGCAGACAAGCTATGCAGCCAGCAAAGCCGGCATTAATGGTTTTACAAAAAGTGTGGCCAAAGAACTCGGCAGCCGCAACATCCGCTGCAATGCCATTGCACCGGGTTTTGTAGAAACCGACATGACCAGCTACCTGAAAGAAGGTGAAGCCGCCGATAAATACAAAGCGGGCATCCCGCTCGGCCGCTTTGCCTCGGCTAATGATATCGCCAACACCGTTTTGTTTCTCGCCAGCGATTGGGGAAATTATATCACCGGGCAGGTGATAAGTGTGTGCGGGGGATTGAATATCTGACCAGCATTTACAGGATTATCCGGATTAGGCGGAAATTTTAATATTTCTCTTCTTTATATACGCATGCCACAAAATCATTGCGGCAATAGTGCGGTAAGGCCGCCATCGTTCGGCTATCGCCAGCATCAATTCTTTTGTTGTGTGAGAATTCAACTGCTTTACTTCTTTCAGGCTTTTCACCAGTGCAATATCGCCCAGCGGGAAAAGGTCGGTGCGGCGCAGGGCATGCATCAGGTACACATCAGCCGTCCAGTCGCCGATGCCTTTTATCCTTTTCAGTTCATGCCGCACTTCGTCATCCGCTTTGGCGGAAAGAGTTTTTAATTTCAATCTGCCGCTTTGCACGGCTGCAGCCAGTTCTCTTGCATATTCTGTTTTCTGCCGGCTGAAGTAACAAGCCTGCAACTCCCTGTCGGATAGAGAAAGAATTTTTGCCGGCGTGACATAGCCGGTTTTCTCTTTTAATTTTTTAAATGCTGCATACGCCGATGCCAGTGAAACCTGCTGCTCGAGAATAGTGAGAATCAAAGTTTGAAATGTTGCCGGCCGTGTCCACATGGGCGGGTAACCATGTGTTTTCATTACAAATTTCAGCTCCCGGTCATTATGGGCAAGCCTGTCGCAAAACAAATAAAAATTTGATGCATCGAAAGTATGGTGCATTACTCAGGTTCCCTTGATGTGTTTTGGCGCTTTGAATTTTTCTATAGCCGATTTTGTAAACTCACTCAGCACCAGCCGGCCGCTGATCCGGGCCCGTTCAATCAGCAAATGATCCCAGTGCTCGGTTCCTTTCCAAAATATTTTTTTCATTTCGGCCATGGCTTCGGGGTTGGAATGCGACAACGCAAAGGATAAGCGATGAATGGCATCATCCATATCGCTGATGCTGCTATGCACTTCAGCATACAATCCTTTTCGCCGGGCCCAGTCGGCATTGCGCCAGAGCGTGGCGTCAATGGCCAGTTGTGAAAAAGCGGAAATGCCAATCCTTCTTTCTACGGCAGGCCCCACCACGAAAGGCCCGATGCCGATGGCCAGTTCGCTAAGCCGCACTTCAGCAGCATCGGTGGCGATGGCATAATCAACAGCAGCAGCCAAGCCTACGCCGCCGCCCACACATTTTCCATGTATGCGGCCGATGATGAACTTGGGACAAAGCCGCATGGCATTGATGACATGAGCAAACCCGCTGAAAAATACCAGCCCTTCTTTTTCATTTTTAATAGCCGCCAGTTCATCAAACGATGCACCGGCGCAAAAAGCTCTTTCCCCCGCCGAACGAAGAATGATAACGATAGTATCCGGATTTTCGCCTGCATGCTGGATGGCCACGGCAAGATCATGCAGCAGTTTTCCCGGCAACGCATTGCTTTGCGGATGGAAGAATTCGATGCTGTTTACACCATTATGCGTTTCAGTTTTTACATAACCGTTCATGTATTCTAAGTTAATTCACTTTCTTTTCAGTTCATCACGACAATTGAAGAAATTATCAAACTAATTCACCCCGCCCCAGGCGGGGGACAGGGAGCTTTTAGCTACCATCGTCAGTATCGTCGCCACGCCGGTAATCTCCCCCGTTTCATCAATCATTTCCACCAGCCATTTCACAATCCCCTTTTCAATATCATCGCCTCTTTTCGGCTCTTCGCCGGGTTGTAATGTCCGTATATCAGTGGGTAGTTTTTCTTTGCAGGTAAACCGGATATGAATTTCAGCGCCGGGATACACCGGCTTGGTGAAGCGGAGTTCGTCAATTCCGTAATTCAGCAGCACGGGATTTTTTTCATAGCTGTCAACAAACAAACCGGCTGCAATGCTCATGATAAAATAACCATGCGCCACCTGCTGCTCAAACATGGTGCCGGTGAAATCCGTCGTTTTGATATGCGCATAAAAATGATCGCCGCTCAGGCCGGCAAACTTGTCAATATCGTCAGCAGTGATTAGTCTTTTTTCCGTTATCAGCTGATCGCCGATCTGCAATTCTTCAAAATATTTTTTGAAAGGATGTTTGCCGGGATCTTTTCCTTTAGCATGCTGCTGGTAAATACCGGTGATTTCCGTAATGGTTGTTGGCGAACCCTGCAGCGCTGTTCTTTGCATGTAATGCTTCACACCGCGGGTGCCGCCCATTTCCTCGCCACCACCTGCACGGCCCGGCCCGCCATGCACCAGCAAAGGCAGCGGTGAGCCATGCCCCGTGTTTTCTTTGGCGCATTCATTATTCAATATCAAAATTCGTCCGTGATGGGTGGCGGCACCAATTACATAGCGCCTTGCTGTTTTATAATCAGCCGTTACAATCGTTGTGCAAAGACTTCCTTTTCCAAGCTTGCTCAGCTCAATGGCTTCATCCATGTTTTTATAGGGCATGAGGGTGCTCACCGGTCCGAAGGCTTCCACTTCATGTGCTTCTTTTGCATGAAAAGGCTGGTCATTCATCAGCAATACGGGTGAAATAAATGCTCCTTTATTTGCATCGGCGTCGATCACCTCCACGCTGTCCAGTGAACCATAAATGATCTGGGATGATGCCAGCAGTTTCTTAACCTGAACCTTAACTTCTTCCCGCTGGCTTTGTCCTGCCAGGCTTCCCATTCTCACTTTTTCATTCAGCGGGTTGCCGATAGGTGTTTGTGCCAATGAAGATGCAATCGCTTTCCATACATCTTCCATTTTGTTTTCCGGCACAAAAATGCGGCGGATGGCCGTGCACTTCTGCCCCGCTTTCACGGTCATTTCTTTTCTTACTTCTTTTATAAAAATGTCCCACTCGGGTTTACCGGGATTTACATCTTCACCCAGCACAATGCAGTTGAGCGAATCGGCTTCCATATTAAAGGGAACACTTTCGCCCAGGATTTTCGGGTGGCTTTTCAGCATCAGCCCGGTGGATGCAGAACCAGTGAACGTAACCACATCCTGCGAAGTGACATGATTCAGCAAATCGCCGGCGCCGCCACAGATGAGCTGCAGGGCGCCACCAGGTAAAATTTGCGAAGCAATAATTTCTTTCACCACCGCTTCGGTAAGATAAGAAGTGATGGTAGCCGGTTTCACAATCGCAGGCACTCCGGCCAGCCAGTTTACCGCACATTTTTCCAGCATGCCCCACACGGGAAAATTGAAGGCATTGATGTGAATGGCCACACCTTCTTTTGGCACAAGAATATGCGTGCCTATAAATGTATTCTGCCTGCTTAAGTTGTGACTTTCACCATCAATGCAAAAAACTTCATCGGGAAATTTCCGGCGCAACGATGCGTTGGCAAACAGGTTGCCGATGCCGCCTTCAATATCAATCCAGCTGTCAGCCTTTGTGGCCCCGGTCTGGTAACTGATTTTATAAAACCTGTCGATATGCTTTCGAAGATGAAGGGCAAGCTCTTTCAGCATTCTTCCCCGCTCATGAAATGTAAGCCGTCGCAGATTTTTGTTGCCCGCCTTTCTTGCATATTCCGTCATGGCTTTAAAGTCCAGCCCTTTTGAAGATGCTGCAGCTATTACTTCACCCGTCACAGCATTAAAAAGCGGCTGACCTTCGCCGTCGCCGGTAACCCATTTGCCGGCAACAAAATTTTCAAGTTTCATATAAAAAAGTTTTAAAGCGGTTCCACACCAAATTGTTTCAGGTGATGCAGCGCATGCTTGTACAGCAGCTGAATGTTTTCTTCATAGTTCAGTTCGCCAAATACAGGGTTGGTTGTTTTCAATGCCGGGTTTTCCTGGTATGTTTTGAAAAAATGAATCAGTTCTTCCTGCAGCTTGCCGATGGCGGCTTCTTTTGTATGCTTGCGCAGTGGCGCCGGCTCATCGCCAAGCACCGGGCTTTTGGTGTTTTCTTTAAATGGCTTGTCGCTCATCATAAATTCACGCAAACGCGGAAGCTTGTCTTCGGGTGTCACCACCGGCAATTTTATTTTACCCGACGCCACCATCATCACATCGGTAAAATGTTCTATCATCTGTTGTACATTCATTTTGCCCCAGCGGGGTGGCGTATTGGCATTCAGCTGGTGAAGCAGGGGGATAAATTTCGCCTTCAAAAAATTTTCCTTTTCTATATTCATAAAACAAGCTTAGAAATGCAAGTTTAGGAAAATCGGGAGCATAAAAAAACACGGGAGTGGGCAGTCATGAAAGTATGATGACAACTGGTTCAGGAAAGGGCGAAAAGGACATTACATTTTATGTGCTGCCTGGGCTTTATCAATTGCCTGGCGCAGCGCCGCATTTATTTCTTCCACTGATCCTTCACCATGGATGGCTTTGAATTTTTTGGCTTTTTTATAATACTCCGCCACTGGTGAAGTTTCATTGCTGTAAACAATGAACCGCTTCCTTATTACATCTTCATTCAGGTCGTCGCTGCGACCGCTGGTTTTGCCCCGGTTGAGCAGGCGTTTTACCAGTTCTTCCTCGGTTACATCCAGCGCCAGCACCAAAGCAATGTCTGTTTTTTTCAAGGCCATCAATTTGTCCAGCGCTTGTGCCTGTGCCACGGTGCGGGGAAAACCGTCAAAGAGGAATCCGTTGGCATCTTTATGTTTGTCAAAAAAAGAATCTACCATGCCGATGACCACTTCATCGGGCACCAGGTGGCCATGATCAATAAATTTTTTGGCTTCAATACCCAGCGGAGTTTTGCTATTAATCTCTTCCCGCAACAGGTTGCCGGTGGAAAGATGAATTAAACCGTATTTTTTCTCCAGTTTTTCCGCCTGTGTACCCTTGCCGCTGCCGGGCGGGCCGAATAAAATCAAATTAAACATAAGCACTCATGCGCCTTGGGTGAACGGCAAATATAGGGCTAAGCGGGGAGATGTCTATGGACTTTGGCAACCGGCTTGGTCGTTGAAAAAAGAGCTGAGAATCTTTTCCCAGAACCCAAGAGACTTAATCCTGAACCGGCAGCCCGGCCCACTACCCGGCATCATTTTATAAGCAAGTGCAAATAAATTGTTATGACCTTCGTCTCTGTCTCCATGCCGACAAACCCGCCAACCCGGGAAAACGTAAATTTGCTGTGCAAGCAATGAAGAACATGAAGCAGATACTTGTCATTATGCTGATGGCCGCCGCCTGCCAGCAGTGCAGCTATTCCCAATCATCAAAAACAAATATTGCAAAAATGGACAGCCTTAAAAAGAATCCCGTCCTGACAAAGGAAGGAAACCCCGTTTATTCCAATACCGATACAGCAAAAGTGAACCTGAGTGAAGAGGAGTGGAAAAAAATTCTGCCCA
This sequence comes from uncultured Chitinophaga sp., assembly GCA_964444975.1. Classification (GTDB taxonomy): domain Bacteria; phylum Bacteroidota; class Bacteroidia; order Chitinophagales; family Chitinophagaceae; genus VBAS01. The sequence goes on from CAYUJD010000010.1 coordinate 31,096, forward strand.
ACGATGTTTACTACATAGCCCGCATGAAGGGCACCGAAAGACCCTGGAGCAGCCGGTTCGAAGGCTTTTTTGATAAGGGAACTTACTATTGCGCCGCCTGCGGCAATGCCTTGTTTAAAAGCGATACCAAGTTTGAAAGCGGCTGCGGCTGGCCCAGCTTTTATGAGCCCATCAGCAAGGAAAGCATTATTTACACTCCCGACCACTCGCATGGCATGACAAGAACCGAAGTGCAGTGCGGCCGCTGCAAAGCTCACCTCGGTCATGTGTTTGACGATGGCCCTCCGCCTACCGGCCTTCGCTACTGCATCAACGGCGTGGTGCTCGATTTTGAAAAAGCAAAAGAAGCCGAAAAGAAATTCAACGAAAAGAAAGACCAGTAGGTTTCAAAAAAATCTTCTGTTTTGTAAAATCATTCACCCTCCTTGATACGGAGGGTTTATTTTTTCCTTGCGGAATATTTTTTAAAAAAAAACGGTTAGTGCAGCTCAGATATAAATACACCAGGGATTTTATAAAACAAAAAGTAATTGGTAATACTGCATGCTTAATTTCTCCTGAACTGAATCCATTCGGCCGCATCCATGCACTTATTGTTGTTTACCTTTGCCGCCCATGGGTCAAAAAAAATTGAAACGGTTTGCTGAATTAAACACATTCCCGAATGTGCTGCAGTACCCCGAAGGAATGAAGGGACGGTGGGCAGCGTTTTTTAAGAATAACTACCCGATAGTGCTGGAGCTGGCCTGCGGCAAAGGAGAATATGCAGTAGGGCTGGGACAGTTGTACCCGCAAAAAAATTTCGTTGGCATTGATCTGAAAGGCAACCGCATCTGGGTGGGTGCAAAGAAAGCATTGCAGCTGCAATTGAATAATGTTGCTTTTCTCCGCACACAGATTGACCGCATCACTGAATATTTTGATGCTAATGAAATAAACGAGATCTGGATTACTTTTCCCGACCCGCAGCTGCGGACTGGCAAAGCAAAAAAGAGACTCACTCACCCGAAGTTTCTCCGGCTGTACCGGCAGTTTCTTGCCCCCGGAGGTTTTATTCACTTGAAAACCGACAGTCCTGTGTTATACCGGTTTACCCGGCTGGTGATTGAAAAATACAACTGCGCTTTGCTTGAAGATGAAGAGGATCTTTACAGCAATCACAATCTCGGGGATGATTTTAAAATAAAAACCCATTACGAGTCCCTCGACATTGCAGGGAGCAAGCGGGTGCACTATTTAAAATTTTCTTTACCGGAAATTTTCCCGCCGAAAGAAAAAGATAAAGCGCTGCAGCAAGTATTAAAAGAATATGAAGCAAAGCAAAACTGATACACCGGCAGTGCAGCTGGCTGAAGGAATCCATTTTTATTTCAATAAAGACGGGCTCCTTGTTTTTACCAGGCAGTACCATCTTGAAAAGGGATTTTGTTGCGGTCTGGGTTGCCTGCATTGCCCATACAAATATGAAAATGTTTCTGAACCGAAACGAACTGAGTTGTTGAAGCAACTTCACGAAAAAGAAAATCCATAACTTCCCTTCATGCCTGTTACCAAAAACTCATCACACAAACTGAAATCAATAAGACCTTCGGGCAAAAAAGAAGAAAGCTTTTTTGAACTGGTGTATGAAGTGGCAAGACAAATTCCGAGGGGAAGAGTGACTTCGTATGGCGCCATCGCAGCGGCGCTTGGTACAAAACTCTCGGCTCGCATGGTCGGCTGGGCAATGAATGGCTCGCACCGGGCTAAACCAAGAGTGCCGGCACACCGGGTGGTAAACCGCATCGGCATGCTTAGCGGCAAACATCATTTTACTCCCCCCGGCAGGATGGAGATGCTTTTGAAAAAAGAAGGCATCAAAGTGAAGAATGATAAAGTAGTGGATTTTGAAAAACTGTTCTGGGACCCGGTGAAAGAGCTGGGGTTTTAATTTCATGTGTAATAAGGACTGATCATAAGAAAGACAATGACCCCCGTTACCGCCACATAAAGCCACACCGGCCAGGTGATGCGTGCCAGTTTTTTATGCTTCGGCCACTCGCCAATCAAAGCCCGGTAAGCGGTAAACAAAATAAAAGGCAGAATAACAGCCGCCAGCACGATGTGAGTGCCGAGTATAAAATAATAGATATAACGAACGACCCCTTCGCCGCCGAATTTTGTTTCGCCGGCAAACAGGTGATGGCAGATATAGCTTACCAGGAAAATGCAGGAGAGCAGGATGGCCGAAAGCATGATTCGCTTGTGCAGCCGGTAGTTTTTGTTTTTTACTGCTAGTAAACCGGCCAGCAGCAAAACAGAAACCGCTGAATTGATAGTTGCATTGATTTTTGCAAAAATGTGCTCATCAAAACCCGGCTGCACATTCAGCTTCACCCTGCCCAGAACTATTACAGCAATAAATACAACTACTGAAACTGCAATGATGAAATTGTTTGCCCTTGCATCATTTTTTTTCCAAACGGCTTCCAGCATAGTTTATTTGTTTCTTGCTTTTCTTAAAAAAAAGAGAAAGATACCCAGCCCTGCCAGTGTGAGCAAATAAATAACGCCAACCAGCTCCAGCTTGCCGGCAAGAAAACTTTTTTTCTTCTTGTCCTTTTCAAGCGAAAGCAAAACTATGTCTTCAGAAAGCCTGGCAAGCGATTCATCATCCAGCCCGCGGTAATAACCACGGATGACCCGGTCCCTGTCAATAAGCACAAAGCGGTCGGTATGAATAAAAGCCGTATCAACACCCTGCCCGTCCACCAGCCCCAGCTTCATTTCGTTAATGCATAAATCATAAATCTGTTTTTTATCGCCGGTAAGCAACCACCAGTTTACAGGATTCACCTGGAAACGGTCGGCCCATTTTTTCAGTTCGGGCACCGAATCTCTTTCCGGATCCACGCTGAACGAAAGCAACTGCACATAATCTGCCGTGCGGTCGCCCACTTTTTCCGACGTCTTCAGCGACTCCTGCAGTTTCTTCATATTGGCAGTAAGCGTCGGGCAAATGGTGGGACAATGCGTAAAGAAAAAGTTTGCCACAATGATTTTGCCCATGGAATCATCTTTCATCATATCCTTCCAGCCCACCTGCTGACCCAGCTGGTTGGTAAATGAAATTTCGGGGAGGCGGTGCCACAGCGTATCGGTGATAATTTTTCCTTTCTCTTTTTTGCTGAGCACCGAATCGGGATAAAACCTTGGCGGAAGCTGTACAGCCTTTTCACTAACTTTTTTTACTATAAAATAAGCGACAAGCGGAAAGATGAGAGCCAGTAATAATGCGTATAATGCGGTCCTGTTCACGTTTGTTTTATTTACGAAAAAACCATCCGGCGCAGCAGATGGTTCTGAAAATATCATTGAAATCACTCTCCGCCATCAATGTTGCTCCCCGGCATTAGTGGCCGGTTTTTTTTCATACTTGTGCGGTTTTTTCATTTCGGTTTTTTCCTTGAAATGCTTGTCATAATTGTTCCGCAGATCCCGGTACGAATTACCATCCCACAAAAAAGCAGCGATAAACCAGATGAACAGCATCAGCGGCACCACGATGGTCATAATCATGTTGCGGATTTCATCGCCCAGGTGCATGAAGATGGAAACGATGTAAAATGCTTTGGCCAGCGACAAAATAATGATGACCCCTTTCACAGCAAGGTTCAGGTTGTCGGGCCACTCGGTGGCATACAGAAGCAGGCCAAGCCCCAGCTCAATAATTGTCACAATAAGCAGAATCCAGAAAGTTTTCCAGATCCGTTTTACGTTCTCCGGGCCCGGCACATGATGATGAAAAGTGATTTCGCTGGCTACCGGCTGATGATGTTCCATGCTCATGCTGAAAAATTATTTTGAAATTAAATAAGATAAAAACACAAAAACACAAATACCCAAACCAGGTCCACAAAGTGCCAGTAAAGCCCGGCTTTTTCAATCATCAGGTAATGTCCTCTTCTTTCAAACACACCCTTCTGCGCCATGATAAGCATCACCAGGTTGATGATGACGCCGGAGAATACGTGGAAGCCGTGAAAACCGGTGATGCCAAAAAAATACCCGCCGAAGGCAATAGGTCCTTTCTGGCGAATGTGGGCTTCTTCCAGGTTTATTGAACTGATCAACTGCCCGGTATTCATTTTTTCCAATGCTTCCATGCTTTGCGCAGTGCCGCCTGCCGGGTACTCATGCGCCAGGTGCACCAGCGTTTCGTGTGAGCTGGCAGCAAGGGCCTGTTGAATTTCGTCATGAGGTACTAAAGCGCCCCAGGGATTGCCTCCCATAGTTTGCCCGATCAATTCAATTTTACCATCTGCCAGCACGGGGTGCATGCCGGTTATCAGGTGATGCCATTCCCATGCCTGGCATAAAAGAAAAGCAAGTCCACCGCATATCGTCCATGCCATCCATTTAATGACACCCTTTTTGTTCCCGCGGTGTCCTTCATGCACGGCCAGCACCATGGTAACCGAGCTCATGATAAGGATAAACGTCATGATACTCACAAAGGCCAGCGGCAGATTTCTGTGTCCTGCTCCCGGAAACGCATTGAACACCACATTGGGATCAGGCCAGAAATTCTGGGAGAAACGAATGGTACCATACGAAATCAGGAAGGCGCCAAAAGTAAACGCGTCACTCATCAGGAAATACCACATCATCAATTTGCCATACTCCAGGTTGAAGGGGCTCCTGCCTCCTGCCCACCATTTGGTTTGTTGCTCTGTTGTTGCTGAAGCCATCTTGGTTATTTAAAATTTATTTGCCAATTATTATTACGTTATTGATTTCAAACTCCTGTTCTCACCGGCGCCGGTATTATTTCAGCCAGATAAAAAATACCAGCAGGTAAAGCCAAAGCAGGTCCACAAAATGCCAGTAGGTGGCCATCACTTCCATGCCGGTGCTTCCGTAAAATTTTGTTGGGCCAAAAAATGCCCTTGCTGCCATCACAATCAGCGCAATTACACCGCCTGCCACATGCAGGGCATGCAGGCCGAAAATCACATATAAAAACTGACCCGCACCGGCCACTCCGCGAAACTGCACACCGCTGTTCCATAATTGCAGAAAACCACTCCACTGCAAAAACACAAACAAGCCGCCCAGCAACAATGTCAATAGCATCAGCCGGCGGTAGCGGTTCATTTCTCTTTGCTTAAAAGAGCGCAGCGCCATTTGTATGGTAAGGCTGCTGAGCAGAATAACGCCGGTTGAAAAAAAGAAAACCTGTGGTGTTTTTACTTTCTGCCAGCCGGCCTGGCTGCTTTTTACAATATAGGCGCTGGTAAGCCCGGCAAACATCATGACGATGCTGCCGATTGCCACCCACAAAGTGAATTTGTGAGGATGAATCCGTTTGCCTCTATCCCTTGAAGTTGGATTTTGAGGCTGATCTAATTTTATTTCACTCACCATTTAACCTTATCAAAAACATTATTCAAATTAATATTGCTTCAATAAAACTGAGAAAACCACCCAACTCCCCTTTAGGGGTTGTGGGCATTTTATCAAACAATAAAGCCAGCAACACCACCGGTAAATAAATATAACTGCTGAACATCACCCGCCGGGCTGCCTTTATATCCATTTCCCTGTACAGCCTGGTGCATTGCCATACCATGAACAGATTAGCGGCTGCCACTATCACCAGGCTTATCATTCCGCTCATCCCTATATACCAGGGGATGATGCCCACCGGTATCAGCAGCAAAGAATAAATTACCGTTTGCAAAGCGGTGAATTTTGTCGGTCCTTTTTCGCTGGGTAAAAGTTTAAACCCCGCATGGCTGTAATCTTTGTAAGCAATCCAGCAAATGGCCCAGAAATGCGGAAACTGCCATAGAAACTGGATGCCGAACAACACCCACCCGCCAATTCCAAGCCTTTCATCACCTGCCGCCCAGCCAATGAGGCAGGGCAAAGCACCGGGCAAAGCTCCTGCCAGCACAGCAAGCGCATTTACTTTTTTCAGCGGTGTATAAATAAATGCATACAGGAAAGCGCTGAGTGCCGCAAGGGATGCGGCTGTCCAGTTAAAATAATTTCCCAGTACGAATACACCCGCTATGCCGCTGATGATGGCAAAAGTCCATGCTTCAGTCAAACTCATTCTGCCGGCTGCCACAGGGCGGTTTGCCGTACGTTTCATTACCGCATCGGTATTTTTTTCCAATGCCTGGTTCATGGCATTGGCGCTGCCGGTAACCAGCAGCCCGCCCAGCGCAAGCCATAGCGTCATGCGCAGCGGGTTTATAAATTTTTCTTCCAAACCCGGCACCAGCAAAAAACCAAGTACACTGGAAAAAACTACCATGATGCTCAGCGAAACCTTAATCAGCTTCAGGTAATCTTTTATCTTATTGCCAATATGGAAAGAACTATTTTTATCATTACTCATAATTCATGCGCTTCAGTACGTGCCTGCAGATTGTATCCCCTCAATGCTCCTTGCTTTCCTGGGCCCCGACAGGCTCGGTTTGCGGAATAAATTCTCTTCCGTCCTTTCCATAATCATACGCCCATCGGTGCACTTCGGGAATTTCGCCCGGCCAGTTGCCATGTCCCGGGTTGATGGGTGTGGTCCATTCCAGCGTATTGCTGTGCCAAGGGTTCAGCGTACGCACCCGTCTTCCTTTTATCATTGAATAAAAGAAATTGAAAATAAACATCAGCTGTACGGCAAACACAATCATGGAAACTATCGTAATCATTTTATTCAAGGAGTCAAACTGGTTGAAATTGTGCCAGGGCCGCAGGTCAAGATAACGGCGCGGCACACCGGCCAGCCCTTCGTAGTGCATGGGCCAGAAAATAAGATAGGCGCCCACAATAGTTACCCAGAAATGAATATACCCCAGCGTGTGATTCAGGTAGCGACCAAACATTTTGGGAAACCAGTGATAAATACCTGCAAACATGCCGAACATGGAAGCTACTCCCATCACGATGTGGAAATGCGCCACCACAAACTTTGTATCGTGCAGGTGAATGTCAATGGTAGAATTGCCGAGGAACAAACCGGTAAGCCCGCCGGAAATAAAGAGGCTGACAAAGCCGATGGCAAACAACATGCCTGGTGTGAACCGGATATTGCCACGCCACAACGTGGTGAGCCAGTTAAACACCTTGATGGCCGATGGCACTGCTATCAGCAATGTAAGCAACACAAAGAAAGCACCGAGGAACGGATTCAGTCCTGTGACAAACATATGATGCGCCCAAACCAGGAAAGCAAGAATACAGATGGCAAACAGTGAACCCACCATCGCCATGTAACCAAAGATAGGTTTGCGTGAATTCACACTCAGTATTTCTGAAACCATGCCCATGGCGGGCAACAATATGATATACACTTCGGGGTGGCCGAGGAACCAGAACAGGTGCTGGAACAAAATGGCGCTGCCCCCTTCGTTTGGCAATGCTTTGCCTGCAATGAAAATATCGCTGAGATAAAAACTTGTACCAAGGTTACGGTCGAAGAGCAGCAGGATGGCGCCGGAAAGAAGTACCGGGAAAGAAAGCACACCCAGTACTGCAGTGAAAAGAATTGCCCACATGGTAAGCGGCATGCGGGTCATGCTCATGCCTTTGGTACGCATGTTCAGTATTGTGGCAATATAATTGAGACCGCCAAGCAATGATGAAATGATAAACAACGCCATGCTGATGAGCCAGAGATCGGCGCCTATTTTGGAGCCATCCCCCGCATCGTGCAATGCACTTAGCGGTGGATACATCGTCCACCCGCCGGAGGCGGGGCCCGTATGTACAAAAATGGATGCCAACATCACCACGCTTGCCATAAAAAAGAACCAGTAAGAAAGCATGTTGAGAAACGGCGAAGCCATATCCCGGGCGCCAATCTGCAGCGGTATCAGCAGGTTGGCAAAAGTACCACTGAGACCGGCGGTCAAAACAAAAAACACCAGCACCGTGCCGTGAATAGTAACAAGGGCATAGTAAAATTCCGGCTGTATCACTCCGCCCTTTGCCCATTTGCCAAAAAATGTTTCCAGTATCGGGAAGGTTTGTTCGGGATATCCTAACTGCAAACGGAACAGAACGGAAAACAGGCCCCCGATAATTCCCCATATAATACCGGTAATAAGGAACTGCTTGCCGATGACCTTGTGGTCCTGGCTGAAAATATATTTGGTAATAAAACTTTCCTTGTGATGATGAACATGGTGCTCCACATGAGGTATTTCGTGTGGCACTTTCACTTCCGCATGTCCATGCATTGATGCTTCGTTGCTCATAGTTCAGTTATTTTAAATTGCCCTTGAGGCATCAAAAAAAATTTTTCACTTTGGAATCACTGCTGCAATCACTTTTGCCGTATCGGCTTTTGCTTTAATATTATCCGGGTCTTTATCGGGATAGGCAGCGTAATATTTGGGTTTCTTGGTAGCCATCCAGCTGTCAAATTCTTCCTGTGATTCCACTACAATGGTACCCCGCATTCCGAAATGTCCATTGCCGCACATCTGGTCGCATGAAATTTCGTATACAAATTCGGGGTCATTCAGCTCCTTACGCATCTGCGCCGTTGTTTTGGTAGGGGTAAACCACATAGTAGTGGGTGTGCCCGGTACGGCATCCATTTTCATTCTGAAATGCGCCAGGCCTACATCGTGTATCACATCCTTGGCATTGATAATTAGCTTCACGGGTTTGTTTACCACCAGGTGCATGTCATCACCGGCAATATAAATATCATCGTGGTTGGCCGGGTCGTCCCATATTTGTCCAAGCGGGTTATTGAGGGTGTCGTTGATCATTTTAAAATATTTTTTACCCAGCACCTTATCCCTGCCCGGGTAACGGAACTCCCACTTGAACTGGCTGCCGGTTATTTCCACCGTCATGGCATTCTTCGGCGCTTCACCCGTAATTCTGAACCAGTAAAACAAACCAAATCCAACCATTACCGTAAGCACAATGGCAGGCACCACCGTCCATATTACTTCCAGTTTATTATTATGCGGGTAATAAAAAGCTTTTCTTTTATCAGTTTCCTGGTACCTGTAAGCAAACCAGAAAAGCAGCACCTGCGTGATAACAAAGACCACCCCGGTAATGATAAGGGTGATTTTTATCATACTATCCACATCCGCCCCATGATCGGAAGCGGAAGAACCGGGCATCAGGATTTTTCCTTTCAATCTTTCATTGCAGTAATAAACGCCAATCAAACCCAGCACCAGGAAGCTGAGCAGCAAAAAAGCATTGATGCGGTTATTCTGCTTCCTCGAATTTTCCTCGCCCCGCATGATGGCAACATATTCGCTTGCCTTGGCTATCTGGAAGGTGATAAGGAAACCCAGCAACAGGATCAGGACAATGAACGTGGTTTGCATAATATTTTAGAAATAATTTATTGTCTGAAAGTCTTTCTATTTTATTTTTTTATCGGGCTACAGGCATTCTCCTGTCCCTGCACATCACCCATCACGTATGATGAATAACGCTTTCTTTAAAAAACGGATGGTTCTTGGGCACCAGCGGATGTTTGGCCAGCGTATTGCCGGCTGCAAACATTATCAATCCCACAAAGCCAAGACCTACCCCAATATCATACAGCATCATCGGCACATGATCGGTTGACGGGCCCGGGTGTACCATCTGGAAAAAGTCGAGCCAGTGACCGAAAATAATCAGCACTGCCAGCACGGTTACCGTAGTGTAATTTCTCTTAGCGCCCCGCTTCATAAGCAGCAGCAGCGGCGCCAGGAAGTTGATGATGATGTTTAAAAAGAAAATACCGCGGTAAGGTCCTTCCACTCTGGGCTCGAAATATTTTGTTTCTTCCGGCTGGTTGCTGTACCAGATGAGCATGTACTGGCTGAACCAGAGGTAAGTCCAGAACACTGAAAACGCAAACATGAATTTTCCCAAATCGTGCATGTGCTCTTCGCTGGTGTATTCCAGGTAACCTTTATTTTTCAGGTAAATAACAAACAGCGCAATCAGTGACATGCCGGCCACAAAGGTGCTGGCAAAGGTGTACCAGCTGTACATGGTACTGTACCAGTGGGCATCAATGCTCATCAGCCAGAGCCAGGGGGCGGTTGACATCACGGTAAGTGCAAACACCACCAGGTAAATGGCGGCCCACACGGTATTGTTCCAGATAAATTTCTTTCCTTCTTCCACCGGTATATGTCCTTTGTCCGTGCTGAGTGAAAGGTTTCTTATTTTTTTACCCAGCACTGCCCATAGCCCGATAGTGAGCAGGGTCCATACAGTAAAGAAATTTTTATTCAGAAATCCCTTTTTGTGATTCAGTATGGCATCATGCTTCACATGCTCCGTATCGGTCCAGTGATAAATGGCATGATCGCCGCCGAAAACGATGGCCAGCAAAATAGCAAAGCAGATTACTCCGATAACCGGCACCACGGATGCAATGGCTTCGGGTACCCGGCGAAAACTGATGGGCCATCCGCCCCAGCCAAGTATGGTGGCGCAAATGAAAAACATGGAAGCATTTACCAGCAACAAAAAGTACACACTGTTTTGCAGCAGGCTGGCCCAGAAGCGTGACCGCTCATGTTCATCGCTGCTGGCGCCATGCGTAGCATACAGCAGGGCAATGGAAAATAACCCGATTCCCATCAGTGCATACGACCACATCCTGTATTTCTTCGGTATTTCAAAATGTTCGCGGATTGACATCAGTTTTTTCTTTTATTAATCTTCAAAATAAACTTTTATTTCGGCGCTGCTGTGGTGCTGCCGGCCGCTGCTTTTGCTGCGTCAGCCTGTTTTTCTTTTATATAATGAATAATCATCCAGCGCTGTTTGCTGCTGAGCTGAGAAGCATAGCTGCCCATGGCACGGATGCCGTATGTAACCGAATAAAACATTTGACCCTCTGGCATTTTGCTAACCACCGGATCGCCTATTAAATCTTTAGGTGCGGCAGCATAAGCACCACTTTTGAATAACGGACCCTGCCCATCCAGTTTATCGCCATGACAGATGCCGCAGTTCACCAGGTATAATCTTGCAGCTTCCAGGTACTCTGTTGCGCTCAACGGTGGTAGCGGGTTTACAACCTTTTTGGAGGCAACATAATTGGCGGTATCGCCGGGTTTGTCCATTGCCAGGGGAAATGACATCAAATCACCTCTTGCCACTGAACCTGGCACCGGTGTACCATCATAATTGATTCCCTTTTCCTGCAGCTTATCAGCGGGGGCGTATGTTTCGTAAGCCACACTGTAGGCCATATCCGGCATATACACTTTGCCGGGATCTCTTTTCCCCTTTCTGCAACCGGCCACCGCCAGGCTCATTGCAACTACACCGGTTATGATAAAAACTTTTTTCATTCCTGGTTTTTTTTATGCAGTAACTCCTTCTGTTTCTTTTTCAAAAAATTTTCTTTCCCGGTCGTAACGGCCAAGCCACCAGCGGTCTTCACGATAATCCACTTTTACATCTTTTGCGCCGAGACTTTGCAAAAATGCCAGCGCTTCGGCTTCGTTGGTTTTATCTGTGCATTCCAGCGCCATCACAAACAGATCATCTGTTGAGCGGGGATTAAAATGATCTTTCTTCACAAACGGCGCCAGCTGGCACAGGTAGCAAAAAGTAAGTACCATGCCTACTGAGGAAAACAGTACTGTCAGCTCAAAGGTGATGGGTATCCATGCCGGCAATGAAAAGAAGGGTTTGCCGCCGAAGTTTATGGGCCAGTCGTAAGTCAATGCCCACGAAATAAAGCCCAGCGCCGTGGCTGTGCCGGTGATGGCATAGATGAAACCGGCGGTGTGCAGGCTGGTATCACGCAGTCCCATCGCCTTGTCCAGTCCATGAATCGGGAACGGCGTGAATACATCATGAATTTTATACCCTGTTTTCCGCACTTTTTTTACGGCAGGAAACAACACTGCCTCGTCATCAAAATTGCCGACTATGTATTTTTTTATAGCCATAATAATTAATTCAAAATCCCAAAAGAACCTCTTAAAACTTTAAAACTTTTTAAACTTGTTACATTCATCATCTCAACAACCACAAACCATAAACTACAAACTATAAACCAGCTATGCCCCATGATCATGCGAGTGATCCATGGCAAACTCTTCCGGCAATTGTTGTTCAAGCCGGATCATATTTTCCTTCTGCACATCACCGTTCTTCTTCAGAATATGTTTTATTTCCGCACAGGCTATTACCGGGAAGAATTTTGCAAACAGGAAATAACAGGTAAAGAACAAACCGAAAGTTCCCATGTAAAAGCCAACTTCCCAGATGGTGGGGCGGTAATAAGTGCTCCAGGCTGCCGGCAGGTAATCGCGGTAAACAGAAGTTACGATAATCACAAACCGTTCAAACCACATCCCGATATTCACCAGGATGCTCATGAAGAATGTCACCAGCAGGCTTCTTCGCATTTTGCGAATCCAGAAGATCTGAGGTGACAGTACATTGCATCCCATCATCAGCCAGTAGGCCCAGCCATAAGGGCTGTTCAGGTTTACCCGGTTTTCTTTGAATGCAAACCATTCGTAATTGCTGGCGCCGTACCATGCGATAAATAATTCGGTGAGATAAGCAATACCCACAATGGAACCTGTCAGCACAATGATTTTATTCATTACATCAATATGCTCAATGGTGATGTATTGTTCAAGAGCCAGCACCTTTCTTGTCACCACCAGCAGCGTTTGCACCATGGCAAAACCCGAAAAGATGGCGCCGGCAACGAAGTAGGGAGGAAAGATGGTAGTGTGCCAGCCCGGAACTACGGATGTGGCGAAGTCGAAAGACACAATGGTGTGCACTGACAGCACAAGCGGTGTGCTTAATCCGGCCAGCACCAGCGAAAGCGCTTCATGCCGCTGCCAGTGTTTGGTACTGCCTGTCCATCCAAAAGCTGCAATACCATAAAAAAGTTTTCTCCATTTCTTCTTTGCCCTGTCACGCAGCGTAGCCACATCGGGAATCAATCCGCTGTACCAGAACAAAAGTGAAACGGTGAAGTAGGTGGAGATGGCAAAAACGTCCCAGAGCAGAGGTGAGTTAAAGTTCACCCAAAGCGGGCCTCTTGTATTGGGATAAGGCAGGGTGAAAAAAGCCATCCACACACGGCCCATGTGCCAGATGGGAAACTGACCGGCGCACATCACAGCAAATATGGTCATGGCTTCAGCCGCACGGTTCACACCAGTACGCCAGCCCTGGCGAAAGAGTAAAAGAATGGCGGAGATAAGCGTACCGGCATGACCGATACCGATCCACCACACAAAATTGGTGATATCCCAGCCCCAGCCCACAGTTTTATTCAGGTTCCATTGACCCACGCCATAAATCACCTGCATCGTCACCGACACAATTCCGAATACCAGGAAAGCCACGGAAATTAAAAACCCGATCCACCATGCACGGGTAGGTTTTGCTTCCACCGGCCGGCAGATGTCTTCTGTTACCTGGTGATAATCTTTCCCGCCTTCAATCAACGGAGGTCTTACCTGCGATTCGTATCTGATTAATGCCATGATTTAAAAAATTACAAATCCCATCCCGATAGCTATCGGGACCAAATAATTTCAAATTTTAAATTCCACTGCTCAAAAAACTTTTTTTATGTACAAGCTATCTCAAAAGTCACTTTAACCCCAATTAACCACTGATTACACTGATTTTATTTCACAGATTTCTCAGATTTTAGAATAAAAGCGGTGCAATCTGTTTGCTTAACCTGTGAAATCTGTGGTCTGAAAATACTTTTGAGATGACTTTTAGTCAATATTCTGTTCTCCGTTCAACTCCTGATACGTTCACTATTCAATATCCAGTCATTTTTACTCACTCACGTCTCATGTCTCACGATTCACGACTCCTCAGTGTGTCGCTCCACCTGCTTTTCTTCCACCTTATGTTCATCGCTTTCAATCAGCTCTTCCGTATTCCTGATTTTGGCCAGGTAGTTCACATTGGGCAGTGTGTGCAATTGCTCAATCACATAAAACAGGCGCTGTTCATTTTCTTCCCGCATTTTTGCCACACGGCTTTCTTTATCATGCACATTGCCGAACACAATGGCTTCGGTAGGGCAGGCCTGCATGCAGGCTGTTTTTGCTTCGCCATCGGCCAGTATGCGGTTTTCCTTTTTTGCATTCAGCTTGGCTTCCTGCACCCGTTGGATACAGAAAGAACATTTTTCTATAACTCCCCTTGAACGTACCGTTACATCGGGGTTCAATACCATGCGGGTCAGTTCATCATTCATCTGGTGCACTACAGGATCGAGTTTGCCAATCAGTTTCTGATCCTGGTTGTCGGGAAAACTGTCGGCGCCGGTATAATCGGCCCAGTTGAAACGACGAACCTTATAAGGACAGTTGTTGGCGCAATATCTTGTACCGATGCAGCGGTTATAAGCCATCTGGTTAATGCCTTCGGCGCTGTGGTTGGTGGCAGCCACCGGGCACACATTTTCGCAGGGCGCATTATCGCAGTGCTGGCAAAGCATGGGTTGAAACACCACGGCTTTCAGGTCATCAGCATTTTCACTGGTTACAAAGTAGCGGTCAATACGCAGCCAGTGCATATCATGATAGCGGGCTACTTCTCTTTTGCCAACTACCGGCACATTATTTTCTGCATGACAAGCCACCACGCAGGCGCCGCAGGCTACGCAGCTGTTCATGTCAATACTCATACCCCATTTCAGCCCGGGTTGCGGATGATCAGGATAGATAGTTGATTCCTTGCGGTAGTCGCCGGTTTTGGGTGCATAATCCTCAGCCAATTTTTCGCGAAAGGCTTTAAACTGGTTGGGATTTTTTTTGAATGAAGCCATCGAGGTTTCTTTCACCACCTCGGTTCTGTTCTCATACGAATTATGTATCTGTGTTTGTGCTACCCTGTGTGTGCGGCCGGTTTTGTCCAGTTTTACATCGGCACTGGAAAAATAGTCACGTGCAGTACCATTGGAAGAACTGAACACATATGCATTCCCTCCCACATTACCGGCCACCTTACCCATGCTTTCGCTTCTGCCGTACCCTAGCGCTATGGCAACCGTGTTGGCATCCATACCAGGAATAACCAGCACAGGCAGCTCCATGGATTTTTGTCCCACAGTTATTTTTACTACCGGCTTTTCGGGATAGAACTCGTAATTGTTGATATGTTTTTCTGAACCGCCGGCAAGGTCAATGCCGACTACGTTTTTTGCCATAGGCATGCTCATCATTACATAATTATCCCATGTGGCTTTTGTGATGGGGTCGGGCAGTTCCTGCAGCCAGGGGTTGGTAGCCTGTTTGCCGGTGCCGATTGATACTTTCTGGTATAGTACCAATTCCGTATCACCCCCTTTTTTCATTGCAGAAATTGCTGCGGCAGCAGCTTCCACATGTGCAGCATTGAAAGTGCCGGCTGCCGGTGCGGCTGCTGCTGGTTCTATTACTCCATTTTGCAGTGCTAAATCAAAAGCGGCGGCAGAGCCCAGCTTAGTAGTCCAGTAATTTTTAAAATAAGTTTCGTAGTCGGTCCCGATAGCTAACGGGATACCACTCCATTTTAAAAGTGAAGTCTGGAAAGCTCGTGTTTTAAACAGCGGGTGAATGGTGGGCTGAACAAAACTTGTGTAGCCTGATTTCGGCTCGGCATCGCCCCAGCTTTCGAGAAAATGGGGAGCCGGAATCACGTAATCACATGCTTCGGTGGTTTCATCCATGTACTCGTTGAATGAAATCTTCACCTTCACTTTTGCCATGGCTGCCCGGAACTTTTCCGCATCATGATAATTGTAA
This sequence comes from uncultured Chitinophaga sp., assembly GCA_964444975.1. GTDB lineage: Bacteria > Bacteroidota > Bacteroidia > Chitinophagales > Chitinophagaceae > VBAS01. The sequence continues at coordinate 46,860 of CAYUJD010000010.1, forward strand.
AGCGGGTTAGCGCCATATAGCATCAATGCACCTACCTTACCATCATTCATGTCGGTTATCAATTGGGCTATATCGGCATCAATGCCCTGGCGGTAGTTCAATGTGGTGCTCCAGTCAATGGTATTGCCATAAGCGCCGATAGCAATGTTGATGGCATTCACGATGATTTGCACATTTACATCGTTGCTGCCGCTTACTACCAGCGCAGCGCTTTTATTTGCAACCAGGTCAGCTGCAGCTTTTTTGATCCCTTCCTTCACTCGGTCGCCCAAAGGATGTGTGGCGGCATTGCCAAGCAAGGCTGCATACAAAGCAAGCGCTACAGGTCCTGCTTCGGAAGGGCGATGTGTGAACCGCTCATCTGCGCTGGCCCCGGTTGTGCTCAGCAGGCTTTCAAACTGGTAGTGTTTGCTCATCACAGGATTCTTTTCATTTATCTTCCTGTTCTGTGCATACTGGCGGGCAAACTCCACCGGGCTGAGCCAGGTGGCAAGAAAGTCGGCGCCAAGGCTTACAATCACTTTTGCTTTATCAAAATTGTATGACGGGATTGCTCTTTTGCCAAATGTTGCTTCATTGGCCAGCAGCATGCCGCTGAATGAATCGGCATCATACTGCACATGTTTCAGGCCGGGGTATTTTGCAATAATTTCTTTAGTAGTGGGGGAAGTAAGTGTGCTGGTAAGCAAAACAGGATTGCTCACTCCTGCCAGGGCATCAGCCACCAGTTTATCAAACTGCTCAAAGGTGGGAACCTCTTCGAACCTGCTGTTTACTTTTCTTTTGGGATGCGTAAGACGGTTGGTGTCATACAAATCGAGCACCGAAGCCTGCACTCTTGCGGATGTGCCGCCTTTTGTGAAAGAACATAAATCGTTGCCTTCAATTTTTATCGGCCGCCCGTCTCTTACTTTGGCTAGCACCGGAAGGATATCGCCATCCTGCACATAAGTAGTGGCATAATATTTTGCCACACCCGGCACCACATCGGCGGGTTTGTTGGCAAAAGGTACAGCTTTCTTTACCGGCATTTTACAACCGGCGGCAATGGCTGCTGCTGTTGTGCTGAAGCCAAGATATTTCAGAAAATCACGACGCGGCGCCCTGGCATCCAGCCAGCCATTTCCTTTGCTGTCTTCAAAAGGAAGCTCCTCGCTGAATTCGTTTTCTAATCTTTTTGCCAGTTCCTCACTTCCTTTCAGCTCACCGATACGTTGCCAATATTTATTCATAAACCCTAAATCCCAAAAGGGCCTTTTAGACTCTGAATCCTGGATCATCCTTATTTATCCCGAACAAATTCAGAGACGGTTAACAAAAAATTTTTTTATTAAAACCTGTTCAAACTTAAAATGAACCCTTAACCCAATTCCCCTTTTAGGGGGTTAGGGTGTTTAATAATGACATTTCTGGCACTCCATTCCCCCGATATCTTTTACCGTCACGCTGTCCATTTTTCCGTTTTTGATATCGTTGTGAAATTTTTCGTATATGCTGTAAAACTTATTCCCGGTTTTTTTATCCGCATTATAAAAATCAACTTTAGTTGTGCGGTGGCAGTTGATGCACCAGCCCATGCTCAGTTCTGAAAACTGGTACACCTCGTGCATGTTGGTTATTTCGCCGTGGCAGGTCTGGCACTGCACTTTTCCGGCCCGTATATGCTGTGCATGACTGAAGAAAACATGATCGGGCAGGTTGTGAATCCTTACCCACGGAATGGGTTTTGCTTTGGCAGGATCCCACGCAGCTGCATTTTTCGGATCAAAGCCTGCGTAGTCAAATAATTTCTGAATTTCGGCATTGGCATTTATTTCGTTGCCTTTTTCGTCATACAGCCTGGGTCCTTTTTCGTACGAGGTAATGGTTTTATGGCAGTTCATGCATACGTTGGTGGAAGGTATAGCAGCATGACGGCTGTCCCAAGCTGCGCCATGACAGTACAGGCAGTTGATCTGGTTGATACCTGCATGCACCTTGTGCGAATAATAAATGGGCTGAACCGGCTGGTATTTTTTCTGGCGGCCAAAATCAATAGCTCCTTTGGTAACATAGTAGCCACCTACCACAAAAAGAACACAGGAGAACAGGGCGATATAAACTTTATTTTTGTAAAAAGGCACCGGCTCGGGACGAAGAATGCCTTCCTTATCATCACTCAGCTTCTTCAGGTTGCTGTTCACCTGCATTAATATCAGGGCAATGATGGCCATGATGAGGGTGATGATGCCAAAGATGATGGCGCCTTGGCCTGTGCCTGGGGGTTTCTCTCCATCAGTAGGAGTAACGGGGGCGGGTGGCTGCCACGTGCTGGCATACTTTATCACTGCTTCAATTTCCGCATCGGAAAGAATACCCTCAAATGGAGTCATTTGATTACCGGGTCCTCCAAACGCTGTAATATTAACTGCCTTATCAAAGCCTGATGCGGCAAGTTTTGCCGGATTATTTACCCACTCTTTTAATTTACCCATATCGCCATCCCAACGATCAATCACCCCCTGCAGGTTAGGCCCAATAGCATCCTTTCCTAAAATATGGCAACTGGCACACTTGGTTTTGAAAATGGCTGTGCCGTCCTGCGCTTTCGTAATTAAAACTGAAAAAACAAAAAGAGATAGTATGGTCAGAATCCGTTTTGGCGCATAAGGTGTATCTGGAAGCATAGCAGCGGTTATTCGTCTGAAGAATGTGGATAAAATCTCGTAACAAGCTGCCCCAAAGGGGCGACTTGGCCGCAAAAATAAGTCAGGAACGCAACAAAACTTCAACGGCAAAAAATTTTTTTTGATTCGCTTCCAGCCTGTGTTTCATCCGATTTTAAAATCTTGTTTTATCCTTCCGGCTGTTCACTGTCATTGCTGTGTCAGCGCTGTATACTGCAAAAACTTTTGTGGTCAATCGTGGCTCATTTATCCGATTTTTGTTTGTTGCGAAAAATGAATACCCCATGTTTGAAAAACTGAAAAACAAATGGAAGGTTAGCGGGCTGCAACTTTTTCTTATTCTCTGCACTTTTGCCATAGGCGGCAGCCTCACGGGCTTTGTGGCAAAAAAAATCATGAACCTGCTGGCCGTGCAGACCGACTGGCTCTGGGCCATCCTTTACATTTTGTTACTTACTATCATTTGGCCGATGATGGTGCTCCTGGTGAGTATTCTTTTCGGGCAGTTCAGGTTTTTTAATAATTATACACGCAAGCTGGGGAGGAAATTGGGTGTACTGAAACCGGAAAAAGTCAAAAGTCAAAATTAAAAAGTCAAAAGTCAAAAAAATATACAGCCCGGGTTTTTACTTTTTAAGTTTGATTTTTGAGTTAGAACCCTCACATTCTTCTCAGCTCCGCTTCGGCTGCAATGAATCCAAAGCTGGACCATTGGTTACCGGCGACAATTTTTTCAAAAAGTTCTTTTGCCTTTTGTTCTTCGCCTTTGAACTTATAAAACATGCCAAGTGCGTAACCCAGCGTGGCATTGCTGAGGGTTTGCTGGCTTTGGGTTTTGGCCAGCAGTTTGGTTTCATTACCGGTTTTGTACATTAATAATATATCGTAGTAGTCGTGGTTCTCGATAATCTCCATATCGGAGGTCACTTCTTTTAAATGCTGTTCAGCATCCTTGTTTCTTCCCATTTTGTGCAGCGTTACATTTAGCCAGTTCAGTGTGGCCACTTTCATGTCGTCGTTGTCCGAAATGTCGAGGCATTTTTCCCACGCCAGCAGGGCCTGCCGGTTTTCGCCTTTTAAATAGTAGGCCAGCCCGAGGTGATAATAAATATTGGTGTGCAGGGTGCTGGTCGGAATATTCCTTTCATTAGGAATACCGTCGGCTTCTATTTCATCTACCTGCTCACGGGTAAGCTCTGCTGCTTTTTTCAAATCTTCAATGGCTTTGTCGAAACAGCGCAGTGTGATGTAGCGGTGGCCGCGGTGTCGGTAAAATCTTGCATTGGCCGGATGCAGGCTGATGCCCCGGCTGTACACATCAACCGCTTCTTTATAAAAGCCGAGATAAGCCAGCCTGCGGCCATACCATATTATGTGTTCATCGCTGGTACTGTCAGCCTGGTATTTTTTTTCTGCCGACCGCAGCTGTGCCGAAAAAACTTTTTTGACAGAATCGCCCAGCGCCGGCTGTGGGTAATTGTCTGTGCAGTTTTCTTTTTGCCCAAAACCAACCAGGGAGGCAGGAAGAAATAAAAAAGGAAGAAGCAATTTTCTCATACTGAAAAGTTACAACTTTGCTGCTTTGTAAAAATTTTTTGATGCCCCGTATTGCCATCTTTGCTTCCGGCGCCGGCTCCAATGCGCAAAAGATAATTGAATATTTCAGCCCCTCCCAAACCCACCCCGAAGGGGAAGGCTTAAAGGCTCCGAAAATTGTTATATCACTTATCGTGTGCAACAAACCCGGTGCAGGTGTTTTAAAAATTGCCGAAGCCCATCACGTACCCACGCTGCTGATTGAAAAAGAAAAATTCTTCCGCGGCAATGCTTATGTGGATGAGTTGAAAAGCGCCTGCATTGACTTCATAGTACTGGCCGGGTTTTTATGGAAAATACCAGACGCATTGATTGCTGCTTACCCCAAAAAGATTGTGAACATTCACCCGGCGCTGCTGCCCAAATACGGCGGCAAGGGCATGTACGGCGCTTTTGTGCATGAAGCCGTGTTGGCCAGCGGCGATGCGGAAAGCGGCATCAGCATTCATTATGTGGACGAGCATTACGATCACGGCGATTTGATTTTCCAGGCCCGCTGCCCCGTGCTGAAAGACGATACGCCTGATTCACTTGCACAGCGCATTCACCAGCTCGAGCATAAGCATTACCCGCAGGTGATTGAAAAATTAATCACGGGTTAATGGTTCGTTATTTCTTTTATTTTCTACCAATAATTATCACCTTTACTTGTCAATAATACGCACAGGTTAATTATTAAAACATAATCATGAAAAAAATTTTTCTTCCTCTTTTCCTGATTGGCATTTTCATTTGCCCTTATGCCCAAACTGCAAAACAATTAATAATCATACCGGGTGTGGGTATCGGCGCATTAAAACTGGGCATGAGTGAACAGGAGGCGGCCAGCCTGCTGCAGGGTGAACTTAACTGGTTGGGCTATAAAAATGAAATGTGTTCGTTTGCCGGGCAGGTGAATGAAGTGGATACCGTAGTTCAGTTTGTCGCAGGTTTCGACAGTTGTGCCAAATACGCCAATGATCTTTCCAAAGTGATGCCGGTGTACAGCCTTTATTTTAAAAATCACCGGCTCAACTACATTACAGTCACCACGTACGGCGCCGATAAAGACCTGGTGAAAACAGTGGTGCTGGATAACGGTGTAAAGTTTTACGACGCAATGTCCGACTGCATGGAAAAATTCGGTAATGATTACCTGCCGATAGCCTGGGATGGCTACGACGGCGACCATATTTATTATGAAAAAGGAATGGAAGTAACTTATGATGCCGGCCGGCTCACCGTGGTGGGCATATTTCCACCGATGAAAAATTTCAGGCAACTGATGGCGGAGCACAGCACCCGGCTGCGTGCCGAATTTGCCGGATGTAAAGCGGCTGCAAAAGAAGAATAAGAAGCCAGGAATTTTTTACCCCTGCACCATTGTTTTTTTTAACAGGTTTTATTGCCCCTTTCTCCATTTTTGTTTGTTCTTTGCCAAAACAAACTACTCCTGTTTTTGACTAAGGTTCCTTACATCCTGTTGCTTACCACCATTCTGTTTTGTGCTGCGGAATCTCATGCGCAAAGCTTTAAACTGCGCGGCACGGTGTTCGACAGCAGCGGTACTTACCCGCTGGTGAGTGTAAGTGTATTAACCACCGCCGGAAGAGGAACAACCACCGACATTTTCGGCCGGTATGAAATTGATGTGAAGGAAACCGACTCGGTGTGGTTCAGCTACCTGAACAAACCCACCATCAAATATGCTGTTGCAAAAATTTTTGATGCAGAGCGTTTCGACATTGCCCTGCACATCAACATACCGGTGCTGAAAGAAGTGATTGTGAAGCCGCGGAATTACAAACTCGATTCGCTGCGCAACAGGGAAGCCTACGCCCAGGTGTTTAACTGGGAAAAACCAAGGCTGCAGGCCACCACCGGCTCGGGGCCGGGTGCATCCGTTGGTTTCGACCTCGATGAAATCATCCGCATGTTCCAGTTCAGGAAAAACAAAAGCATGCTGTCTTTCCGTGAAAGACTGTTGCAGGAAGAAAGGGATAAATTTATTGATCACCGCTTCAGCAAAGTGCTGGTGATGCGGCTCACCGGCCTGGTTGGGGCGGAAAGAGACAGCTTCATGCTGCGCTTCCGCCCCAGCTACGAATTCTGCATTGAAACCGGCGAGTACGATTTCCAGGCATGGATAAAAAAATGCTTTGAAAAATGGAAGCCGGAGAAAACAGCCGCTGAAATAAAAAAAGAAAAACTCTGAGGGCTTCCCGTTTCATTCTGCAGGAAGTCTTAACTTTCTGACCTCTTAAAACCAGCAATAATGAAGCGGATATTTTTTTACACGGCTATTTTATTATTCCAATTACCCGTCCTTGCACAGAATGGCGGCAGCACTGCGGTAAAAAAACCCGTCATACAACCTGCAGGCAAGCCTGAACTGGCGGGTTTTTCTACAGAACGTTTACAAAAACTCGACCAGAACCTCAGCGCCTGGGTGAAAGATAAAAGACTGAACGGTTGCGTGGCGCTGATCATCCGGAACGGAAAAATTGTTTATCACAAAGCATTCGGCTACGACGACCTGCAAAAAACAAAACCCATGCAGGCGGATAATATTTTCCGCATTGCTTCGCAAACCAAAGCCATCACCAGTACAGCCGTTTTGATTTTGTACGAAGATGGAAAACTGCTGTTGGATGACCCGGTTTCAAAATATATACCGGCATTTGCCAAACAGCAGGTGCTGGATAAATTCAATGAAGCGGATACCACGTACACCACAGTGCCTGCAAAATCCGAAGTCACCATCCGGCAACTGCTCACCCATACTTCGGGCATCAGTTACCCGCAGATCGGCACCAAAACCGCCAATGCCATTTATGCCAAAGCCGGGTTGCTGGCAGGCATCGGTGTGGAGCCGGGCCGTTCGCTGGCTGATGATGTAAATACAATTGCCAAACTGCCGCTGATACATCAGCCGGGAGAAAAATGGACTTACGGATTCAATACAGATATACTCGGCTATTTGGTTGAAGTAATTTCCGGCATGAGCCTCGATGAGTTTTTCAGAAAAAGAATTTTCGAACCGCTGGGCATGAACGATACATACTTTTATATACCGCCTGCCAAACAAAACCGGCTGGTGAGTTTATATGAAGAAAAAGACAGTGTACTGGTGAAATCAACAGGCAAAGTTGATTTCAACGGACTGGTGAATTCTGATTACCCCATCATCCAAAGCAGTTACTACTCCGGCGGCGGCGGGCTGTCGTCCACCGCTATGGATTATGCCATCTTTTTACAAATGATTCTGAACGGCGGCGAATACAACGGTAAAAGAATTTTATCAAGAAACACAGTGCGTATGATGACGATGAACCAGATTGGCGATGTGAGTTTTGGTGTAAATAAATTCGGACTCGGTTTTGGCATTACCACCGAAAGAGGCAGCGCCATACTGCCCACACCCGAAGGCGTGTTTGACTGGGGCGGTGCATTTGCCACCACTTACTGGGCGGATCCGAAGGAAAAACTCATCGGCATTTTTTACCGGCAGCTCTGGCACTCAACTATAGGAGAAATAGCCAATAAATACAAAGTGCTGGTGTACCAGGCGCTGGAGTAAGGAGCGCCGCCACACCGCCCTTAAAGGGGAGGCTTAAAACACTTTACTATTTTGAATACTCTTTTACCAAGCAATATTAAAAACTAAAATCCTCCGCCGGAGGCATATTTTGGAGATCTATGGAACAAACTACTCTTGGTATAGGAACAAGATTGCAGCATACGCTGTTCGGGCCCGGTGTGATTGTGGGCATCCGCTATGCCACTTACCTCATTTCTTTTATCAATCATGGCATAAAAGAGATTGATAAAACCGACAGCAAGCTGGATGAAATTATTCCTGAAAATGTGACCGAAGAAATAGAAACGCACAGCGAGGTGGAAAAAGCGTTGCTGAAAATTCTGCGCCTCTGGGGCGGCATTACCGAAAGCGTTCCCCTCGGCGATCGCTGGCAGCACGGCACCCTGCTTCTACAACCGGCCGATAAAAGTTTAAAGCCGAAAGAAATTCCTATTGAAGATTTCTTTCACAAGATTGTGATGCTGCGTGACCGGTTAAGAGTTTTGGAACAAAACATCAATAGCAACAAAAAACTGAGTGATGAAGAAAAAGTAAACATGCAGCAATACATCACCCGCTGCTATGGCTCGCTGACCACCTTCAATGTTTTATTCAAAAACAAGGAGCAGTGGTTTGTGGGGGAAAAAGGTTCTTCATGAATGGTGAGAATCTTCTCTGTTGAGCATTGATAATTTTACCGCAAAATATCTTTACAGTTCAGTTTTCTGCCTGTTCAGTTTCTCAACTCATTAGTCTGTATAATTTGCAATTTCTTGCCAATGAACCTGGGCAGTCATGCAAATCATTTCTGTTAAGCTTTGAGCATTAAGCATTGCGCATTGAACATTACCTGCGTTGTTTATAGTTCACTACCTCGCCCCATTCAATCCCTGTAATCCAACGCTGGCTTTCTGTCGCCCAGCAAGGCTTTGTAAACAAAATTTTCTCCTCTTGCTTTTTTCCATTCGGCTTTGGCTTCTTCAATCAGCTTCGGGTTGGTAAACAGGTCGAGCCCGGTGAGTGCAAGTGTTTTGGCAGCCACCATCATGCCCTTGGTTCCTATTTCGGTGCCGCCACAAGCAACGGCCTGCCAGCTATGGGCCGGTGTGCCCGGTATCCAGGTGGCAATGCGCAAACCCACCGTAGGCACCACCCAGCTCACATCCCCCACATCGGTGGAGCCGCCGCCGCGGCCTTCCACTCTGAAGGAAACAATTTTTGCCGCATTGGCCAGCGGCGGTTTTTCGGGTGTGATAAAACTTTCCTGCAGTTTTTTCCCAAACTCCGTTTCCCTTTCATTGTAAATAACACCACCTACCTGCTTTAGGTTATTGTACATAGTTTTTGCCAATGGCACCACCGGCAGCAAATCATACACGCCGCCGGTGATTTCATATTCCATCCGGGTTTCGGTGCCGGTGGCGGCACCGTTTGCCGCTTTTACGATGCGTTCAAAAATGCGTGCCATCTCATCCCGCCGGGGGTGGCGCACATAATAATACACTTCGGCAAAATCGGGCACCACGTTGGGTGCATTGCCGCCGCGGGTAATGACATAATGAATGCGTGTTTCCTGCGGAATGTGTTCACGCATCATATTCACCATATAGTTCATGGCTTCCACGGCATCCAGCGCCGAGCGGCCCCGCTCCGGGGCGCCTGCCGCATGCGCCGAAATGCCGTAAAACCGGAATTTGGCACTCATATTGGCCAATGAACTTGCCGCATTGGCCGAGTTGGCATCGCCGGGATGCCAGTGCAGCACCACATCCACATCACTGAACAAACCTTCCCGCACCATATACACTTTACCCGAGCCTCCTTCTTCGGCCGGCGTACCGAAAACTTTTATGGTGCCGGAAAAAAGTTTCTGGTCCATCCGTTTCTTCAGTTCAATGCCGGCCGCCACCGAAGCCACGCCAAACATATGATGCCCGCATCCGTGGCCCGCATTTTTTCCTGCATCTACTTCCTTTACCGGTTTATTGGTTTGCGACAGACCGGGCAGCGCATCAAACTCGGCAAGTACTCCTATCACCGGCGAGCCGCTGCCGTACGTGGCTACAAATGCTGTGGGCATTCCGGCTACACCGGCTTCCACTTTGAACCCGTTATCCCTTAAAGTTTGCTGCAGCAGCGCCGAACTTTTTTCTTCCTTGTAACCTACTTCGGCGAAGTCCCAAATCGTCAATGCCCGCTCTTTATAATAATCGTACTGCTGGTTCAGCGATTGTATGATTTCATCTTTTATTTTAGGCCGGTTGTCAGTTTTACTTATTTCCTTTTGTGCTGTTGTAAAAACAGAAATAAAAAGTAACAGTGAAATAAGAATTACTATTTGTTTCATTGCATGCAGTTTGGAATAAAGCTACAGTTTTTTGTAAAAAAATTCCCGCAGGCTGCGGGAATATCAAGTAAGATAATACGCTGCAACCTTCAGCTTTTTTTCACTGCACAGGTGCTGATGCCAAAGGGTGCGTACAGCGGGCAAAAGCCTACGAGGCTGGTCAATACAAATACACCGCCCAGCACCAGCAGCACCAGGCCCCAGGTGCCGGTGACAATGCCGCCAAAATACAGGTAAGCAAACAAGGCCGCCAGCAACAGGCGGATGATGCGGTCGGTGGTTCCCATATTTTTTTTCATAAAAAATATTTTTGGTGATTAAATCGGCTGGATGAGTTTGACAATACCATACACAATGGCAATGCATAAAATGCAGACAAGAATAAATTTGAAAATCTTGTTTTGCATAATATGTAACCGGGAGTAAAACTACCCCGGTATCTATTTTGGCTTGGTGACTGCAGTCACCAATTTCCGTGATTCTTGTTATCGGGTAATATCAGAGTGGCTTTTCCATGTACACTACATCAGGCAGCGGGTTGTGATAATAAGGCGTGGTGTGCAGGAACCCGAAGTGCCGGTAAAGCCGGATGGCGGGTTGCAGTTTACTGAGTGTATCGAGCCGCATCAGCCTGTAATTTTTTTCTTTTGCCGAGCGCAGCAGTTCTTCCACCAGCAGTTTGCCTATTTTGTTTTTCCGGAAGGCCGGGCGAACATAAAGGCGTTTCATTTCACACACCCCTTCTTCTTTCAATCGTGTCAATGCAATACAGCCGGCTATTTCATCATTCCAGAACGCAAGCAGCAGGTCGCCGCCGGGCGGGCCATATTTTTTCAGCGGGTCTTTCAGCTCTGCTTCGAAACTCTGAAAGCAAATGTCGGCATCCAGTTCCTTTTCGTATTCGCGGAAAAGAGTGCGGATGATGTTCAGTTCTTCTCCTTCTTCGGTTATGTGTTTTATCTGCAGCATGATTTTTTGCTGTGTAAAATTAGTTTATCTAACTTTTGCCCGTAAAACCACATTCAATAATGTTTCAGAAAATTTTTCTTTTAGGAATTATTTTTTTAGCAAGCGTTTCAGGTTTCAGCCAGAAATACAAACGCATACATGCAAAAGCCGTGGTGGTGGATACGCATAATGATTTTCCCAGCGCTTCCATTGAAAAGAAAGTAAGCTTTGACCAGGATCTTTTGGGCATTACCCATTCTGACCTGGTACGCATGCGTTCAGGAGGGGTGGATGTACAGGTGTTCTCCATCTTTTGCGGGCCGGAGCAGCAGCAGCCGTATGCGCATGCTAACCGTGAAATAGATTCGGTGTATGAATGGGCCCGCCGGGCTCCCATGCGGATGACGCTAATAAAAACTCCCGCCGAACTGAAACGTGCCATTAAAGAAAAAAGACTGGCAGCACTGTTAGGCGTGGAAGGCGGCCACATGATTGAAGATAAACTTGAAAACCTCGACAATCTTTTTGTCCGCGGTGTACGGTATATGACGCTTACCTGGAACAACTCAACAAGCTGGGCAACTTCGGCAGCAGATGAGACCTCACCCCCAACCCCCTCTCCAACAGGAGAGGGGGCATCCGAAGACTCCGTGGTTAGAAAGAAAGGCTTGACTGATTTTGGAAAAAAAGTAGTGGAGAGAATGAATGAACTGGGAATGATCATTGATGTGAGCCACATCGGCGAGCAAGCTTTCTGGGATGCAATGAAGATGACCACCAAACCCGTCATTGCTTCGCACAGCAATGCATGGACGCTATGCCCGCACCGCCGCAACCTGAAGGATGAACAGATAAAAGCGATTGCCAAAAACGGAGGGGTCATTCACCTGAATTTTTATGCGGGGTTTATTGACAGCAGTTTTGAAAAAAAGATGTTTGCGCTGATAAACAAATACAGACCCGAAATTGATACCCTGATTAAAAACGGTGCGCAACCCGACTATGCCCGCATGATGGTACTGGAAAAATACAAGGAAGAACTGGATGCTACCCGGCCGCCGCTATCCATGCTGCTCGATCATTTGGATTATATCGTAAACCTGGTGGGAACAGATTTTGTGGGCCTGGGCTCCGATTTCGACGGCATTTCGGCGCCGCCAAAAGAATTGAACGGCGTGCAGGATTTTCCGCTGATAACAAAAGCGCTGCTCGAAAGAGGCTACAGCAAAAAAGACATCCGTAAAATTCTGGGAGAAAATTTTCTGCGGGTGTTTACGGCCAATATGCAGCAAAACTGAACCGCTGTGCTGTTTTATACACGCCGCCAGTTACTGTATTTACCCCGGCCAATTACACCGCCGGAAGCATGGCTGTGCAAATTCATCTGAAAGGAAACATCATTGATTCCCGGCACCAAAGTAAGATTGATAACCGCATCGGCAAACCAGGCAGCCGCACCGGTATCGCCCATTTGCTCACCCAGGTATTCTGTATCCGGCACCACAGTGTAAAGCGTATCGCCGCTTTGCTTTAAATATACCAGCTTCACTTCAGGATATTTTTCATTCAGCCCGTTGACGACGGCATCCGCCGATATCCTGTTTTCTGAGATGGCGGTATCCCGCTTCATCAGCATTTTTTCCGGATCGGTATTCCACACAAGAACGGTATCGGGGGTTTCGGAGTAAACTGTGTCGGCTTCCACCTTTGCTTCTCTGATGCTGGAATCTTTGCAGCCGGCAACAAGGCCAATTAATAAAAGAAAAAACAAACGCATCATGCAAATTACCGAATAGAAACTGAAAAGTTTGTTATAAAACCGGCCTGCAGGTTTAAATTGCATTGCTGTCAATTTCAAAAATAACAGGCATTGAAAATTCTGTTTACACTCCTGCCCGTTTTCTTTTTCTGCCTGCAGCCTGCGGCACAGAAAGGAAATGAAAAATACCGGTTGCACATCCGCAAAGCTTCTTCGGCAATACAAGTGAATGGCATCATGGATGAACCGGCATGGCAGGATGCCGAAGTGGCGAAAGATTTTTTTATGGTATTGCCGATGGACACCAGCCGTGCAAAAGTGAAAACCGAAGTACGGATGGCTTATGATGCAGTGCATCTTTATATCATCGCTGTTTGTTTTCATAAAGAAAACCAGAAGTACATGGTGGAATCGCTCAAGCGGGATTTTGTTTTTGGCAAAAACGACAACTTTCTTTTTTTTATGGACCCGTTTGAAGATCAGACCAACGGATTTTCTTTTGGCGCCAATGCAGCCGGTGCCCAGTGGGACGGTACCATGTACGAAGGCGGCAAGGTGGACCTGAACTGGGACAACAAATGGACATCGGAAGTAAAAAATTATACTGACCGCTGGATTTTTGAAGCGGCCATACCTTTTAAAACCATCCGGTACAAAAAAGGAATCACAACATGGGGCATTAATTTCAGCCGGCTGGATATTATCATGGCTGAAAAATCGAGCTGGGCACCGGTGCCGCGGCAGTTCCCAACCGCTTCGCTGGCTTACACCGGCACTTTAGTGTGGGATGCTCCGCCACCCGAACCCGGCATCAATATTTCTGTGATTCCTTATGCATTGGGCGCTGTGGGCAAAAATTATGAACAGAAAACAGCGGCAGATTACCGCAGCGATGTGGGTGCTGATGCAAAGATTGCCGTCACCTCATCACTGAATCTTGACCTTACTGTTAATCCCGATTTTTCGCAGGTGGAAGTGGACCGGCAGGTGACCAATCTCGACCGCTTTGAACTTTTCTTTCCTGAACGAAGACAGTTTTTCCTTGAGAACGGAGACCACTTTGCAAACTTTGGTTATCCTTCTCTCCGCCCTTTCTTTTCACGCCGCATCGGGCTGAATGTGCCGATTCATTTTGGCGCCAGGCTCAGCGGCAAGCTGAACAAGGACTGGCGTATCGGTGTGATGGATATGCAGACAGGAAAACTGAAATCGCTTGAATTGCCTGAGCAGAATTTTGCAGTGGTTGCTTTGCAGCGAAGAGTTTTTTCCCGCTCCAATATCGGCTTTATGTTTATCAACAAGCAATCGCTGAATGATAAACCCGCCGACTCGGCGCAGTATGTTTATTCGGCTTTCAATCGCAATTTTGGATTTGAATACAACCTTGCATCTTTCAATAACCTGTGGACGGGAAAAGTGATGCTGCTGAAATCATTCAGCCCCGGCAACCCGGGAAACAACTGGGTGCATGCCGCCAACCTGCAATACAGCAGCCGCAGGTGGAATATCGGCTGGCAGCATGAATACGTGGGTGAAAATTACAGCGCCGAAGCCGGTTATGTGCCGCGGAAAAATTATATAAAATTCAACCCTTCATTTGGCTTTTTGTTTTTCCCAAAAAGCGGCAAGGTGCTGAGTCACGGACCCCGGGCTTTTACCGGTTATTATTTTACACCATCGCTGTCACAAACCGATCATGAAAGCATTTTTATTTACCTGCTCAATTTCCGTAATCAGAGTTTGTTTGATGTGTGGACCGGCGATGTTTATGTCAAACTGCTCCAGCCGTTCGATCCCACCAATTCGGGAAAAGACAGCCTGGCCGGCGGCACCCGGCACCGGTGGAAAGCATGGGGCATGGAATATATTTCAAAACCGCAGAGCCGTTTCACATTTGCCTTCAGCACACGATTCGGCGGTTATTATGCCGGCGGCAGCCGCACAAATATTGCCGTTGATCTCGGTTTCCGTTTCCAGCCTTATGTAAACATTGCTATCAATACCACTTATAATCATATTGCGCTTCCGCTGCCTTGGGGAAAAACCGATTTCTGGCTGGCAGGCCCGCGGATTGATGTGACGATGACGAACAAACTTTTCTTCACCACTTTTTTGCAGTACAACAACCAGTTGAGGAATATCAACCTCAACACAAGGTTTCAGTGGCGCTACCGGCCTGCTTCGGATTTGTTTATTGTTTATACGGATAATTA
>CAYUJD010000011.1:0-60314 GCA_964444975.1 uncultured Chitinophaga sp.
GAAAATACCGCTTACTTTCACCGCCGGATATACTTTCTGATATGTACCCGCTTTATGAGCGGAATTCAGAGTTACGATTTACGGATAATATCAAGATAGTATTTCAACCGGCAGGATTATTTTTTTTCCCAGGTTCCAATACAGGTTCATTCAGTGCTACCACGTGAGCTCTTTTCCTGGCAGCCCTGCTGCGCATCGTCATGTTCAGCATTTCAACCACAAAGGAAAAAGCCATTCCGAAATAAATATAGTTCTTCAGCTGCAGCTGGTGGGCTGCCTTGCTGTCCCAGCCTTCCATCACCAGGCTGAGACCAATCATGACCAGAAAAGAAAGAGCCAGCATTTTCAGCGTGGGGTGTTTGTGAATGAAGGCAGAAATCTTTGGGCTGAATAAAAACATCACCAGCATGGCAATGATGACGGCAGCAATCATAATCTCCACATGTTTGGCGGTGCCGCCGGCTGTTATCACACTGTCGAAAGAAAACACGGCATCAATCAGCATGATTTGCCCGATGGCCTGGGCCAGCGACAAGCCTTTTTGTTTTTTCAATTCCACATTCGGGTCTTCGCCTTCCAGCTTTGTGTGGATTTCTTTTACTGATTTGTAAATAAGAAACAAGCCGCCCAGCAGCATTACCAGGCTGGCCAGGTCAAAGCCTTTTCCAAACCAGGTGTCCGGTATGATGTATTTTCCTTTTTGAGCCAGCAGCCAGCCCAGTGCCAGCAGCAAGGCACTCCGGGAAATGATGCCCGTGATCATCCAGGTACGTCTTGCCTTTCGTTGTTCTTTATCACTCCTCAGCCGGTTCATGATGATGCTGACGAATATTACGTTGTCAATCCCCAATACTACTTCCAGTATTACAAGAATGATAAAACTGATGATGCTTTCAGAAGTAAAAAGATGCTCCATTGAATATTGTATATTGATTTATTGAATATTTAATGTTTTACAAATCCTTTTCGCAATTCCCGGCCCCTCATAAATAAATCCTGTCCACACCTGCACCAGGGAGGCGCCGGCGTCCAGTTTTTCTTTGGCATCAGAGCCGGTAAAAATACCCCCGCTGGCAATGATGGGTATTTCACCATTGGTTTTTTGAACAATGTACTTTATTATTTCAGTGCTTCTGAGTTTCAGCGGCAAACCGCTCAGCCCGCCGGCACCAATAGTTTGAAGTTGGTGGGTTGAAGTTTGTAGTTTTTCACGGCTGATAGTTGTATTTGTTGCAACAACTCCATCCAGTTTTATTTCCATTGCCAGGTCAATCACATCATCGAGTTGTTCCATTGTGAGATCGGGTGCTATCTTCAGAAATATGGGCTTTGCCTGTGCCTTGCCGTTGTTGATCATCTGCAGGTGCATCAGTATTTTCCGGAGTGATTCCTTTTCCTGCAGCTCCCGCAAACCCGGCGTGTTGGGCGAACTTACATTTACCACAAAATAATCCACGTAAGGATGCAGCTCTTTAAAACAGGTTTCATAATCTTTCCATGCTTCTTCGTTCGGTGTGTTTTTGTTTTTCCCGATGTTTCCGCCAATGATGAGTGGCGAATGGTGAGGAATGAGCGAAGGATATTCCTCTTCTGACTTCTGACTTCTGACTTCTGACTTCCTTTTCCACTCTTTTAATCTCTTAGCTATTATCTTCACCCCGTCATTATTAAAACCCATGCGGTTGATCAGCGCTTTGTCTTTTGGCAGTCGGAATAGTCTTGGTTTTTCATTCCCGGGCTGGGGCAGGGGAGTTACCGTTCCTATTTCCACAAAACCAAAACCAAGCACTTCCAGTTCCCGCAGGTATTTTGCATTTTTATCGAAGCCGGCACCCAATCCAATTCTATTTTTGAATTGAATATTGAATATTGAACATTTAAAATTTCCTTTGGGTCTGAAATAAGAGACAAGTATTTTTTTTATAAACCCGGCACGACAAAGTAACCTGAGGCAATTCATCGAAAAATAATGTGTCCATTCCGGGGGGAAGAGAAATAGAATTCTGCGTAACAGTTTATACATGCTATTCTGCTTTCTTCAAAAGAGCAATTAATTCTTTATCAGTAATATTGTCTTTTTCGGATTTGTCGTAAATGTCAAGAAGGGTGATTTTATTTAATTGAATCCTGACATAGGTGATAACTCTTGCTCCGCCACTTTTGCCGGTTCTTTTAGAAGTAATTTTCATTCGTATTTTATAACAATCTTTTCCTAAGGGAGTTCCTTGAGTTGGGTTGTGTTGTAATGAAATCAATAAACCAGCATAATCATTTTTAATGGAAGGGTATTTTTTTGCAAGCTGTTTCAAATGTCTTGAAAAATCATCTGTTCTTAGAATTTCATAACTCATCAATGAGGCTTTGAGCAGTTTTCAATTTTATTTTCCCTTCTTCTGCAAGCTTTGCCTGTTTATAGGCCGAAAGAAAATCCTTGGCTTGTTTTTTCTTTTTTGGAGACCATTTTTTGGGAATGATATTGTCATGCATGATTTTAATTAACTTCAATTCTTCCAGGCTTGCCAAAATCTTTTTTGCCTTTCGGTTACGGAGCTTTATCGTTAAGGTAGTTGTCATTGCCAGGATATTTTTACAAATATACTAAATACAATAACTGTTATCAATTAAGCATAATTTTGTCCAAAAAAATTTCAGTTATGCAAGAAGCTTATATCGTGGCAGGCTACAGAACAGCGGTGACAAAAGCCAAACGCGGCGGCTTTCGTTTTTATCGGCCCGATGACCTGGCTGTGGATGTAATAAAAGGATTACTTGCATCGGTGCCGCAGCTTGAAGCAAAGCGGGTGGATGATGTGATTGTTGGCAATGCGGTGCCGGAAGCTGAACAGGGCTTGCAGGTGGGTCGCATCATTGCTGCCAGGGCACTTGGTTTTGATGTACCCGGCATGACGGTGAACCGGTATTGTGCATCGGGATTGGAAACAATTTCTATCGCTACAGCAAAAATAAGGATGGGCCTGGCCGATTGCATAGTTGCCGGCGGCACTGAGAGTATGAGCCTGGTGCCTACGGCCGGCTGGAAAACTGTTCCTTCCTATTCCATCGCAAAGGATGAGCCCGATTATTACCTGAGCATGGGATTAACAGCCGAAGCCGTAGCAAAAGAGTTTAACATCAGCCGCGAAGCGCAGGATGAATTTTCATACCACAGTCACCGGAAAGCCTTTGATGCAATTAAAAATGGTTTTTTCAAAGACGGCATTCTGCCAATCAGCGTAGAAGAAACTTACCTGGATGAAAAGGGCAAAAAGCAGAAAAGAAATTTTACCGTGGATACGGATGAAGGACCAAGAGCGGATACATCACTGGAAGCCCTGGCAAAACTAAAACCTGCTTTTGCCGCAGGCGGATGCGTGACAGCCGGCAATTCGTCACAAACTTCAGACGGTGCAGCATTTGTGATTGTGATGAGCGAAAAAATGATAAATGAACTTGGCTTGAAACCCATCGGTCGTTTGGTGTCTTGCGCAGTGGCAGGCGTTCATCCCCGCATCATGGGCATCGGCCCTGTAGCTGCAATTCCCAAAGCGCTGAAGCAAGCAGGAATGAATCTTTCGCAAATTGACCTGGTAGAACTCAATGAAGCTTTTGCTTCCCAATCACTTGCTGTAATTCGTGAAGCCGGTCTCGATCCTTCCAAAGTAAATATCAATGGCGGAGCTATTGCATTGGGTCATCCGCTGGGCTGCACCGGCTGCAAGCTCAGCATCCAAAACCTGCACGACATGAAGCGGCTGAACAAAAAATATGGAATGGTAACAGCTTGTGTTGGCGGCGGGCAGGGCATTGCCGGTATTATTGAAAATCTTTGATTTCTCTCACATCTGCGGACTAATCCGGGTAGTTTCCCTATTTCAGGGCCTGGGCAGGCTTTTTATCTTTGTCTGAAATTTCCTTAAACCATTTATTAACTTTAAAGTCTGTTAAGGCTACTGCCCATCCAAAACCAAAGCGCTATGGATAGAAGAGATTTCCTGACGGCAAGGCGGAAAGCCGTTCCCAAAATAACTGCAACATCCCAAGAGACCGTCCGCACTTACTCCGGTCTTGCTCCCTATAACGGTCCATGGACAGCCAATGAAGTGGTACACCTGCTGAAGCGAACCCTGTTTGGCTCCAAACCGGAAGATATCGCCTATTTCAGCGGTATGAGTATGAGCCAGGCTGTGGATGAGATTCTGAACGTGCCAGTCGTGCAGCCAGCTCCTCCTGTTAAGAACTATAACAATACCAACATCCCCACCACTGATCCCGATTATGCCATCCCAATGGGGCAAACATGGGTAACCATTAACACTACAGATGCTGATGGACAAAGAAGAAACTCTTTCAAAGCCTGGTGGATGGGATTAATGATAAACCAGGAAAGAAACATCAGGGAGAAAATGACCCTCTTCTGGCACAATCATTTTGCCACCGAATCAATTGATATCGGCCGCGCCATCTGGGCTTACCAGAATAATGTGCTGTGCCGGCAATATGCCCTGGGAAATTTCAAACAAATGGTTCGTGCCATGACGCTGGACGTAGCCATGCTCCGCTACCTGAATGGCTACCTGAACGTAAATACTGCCCCCGACGAAAACTATGCCCGCGAATTGCAGGAACTGTTTACCCTTGGAAAAGAAAATAATCCCAATTACACCGAAGATGACGTGAAAACGGCAGCCCGTGTGCTCACCGGCTGGAAAATCAACGGCACTACCAATACTTACTTTTTCAACAGCAACCAGCACGACAGAACCAACAAGCAGTTTTCTTCTTTTTACAACAATACCGTCATCACCGGCCGCACCGGCTCCACGGCCGGCGACCTGGAACTGGATGACCTGATGAATATGATTTTTGCAAAATCAACTGAAGTATCAAGGTTTATTGTAAAAAAACTTTACCGCTATTTTATTTATTACAAAATTGATACCGCCACAGAGGCCAATGTTATTAACCCGCTGGCGCAAATATTTGTAAACAATAACTGGGAAATAAAACCCGTGCTCGAAGCGCTGTTCAAAAGCGAACATTTTTACGATGTGGTAAACCAGGGCTGCTTTATAAAAACCCCCGTGGATACAGTGGTATCTGCCTGCCGTGAATTTGGTGTACAGTTTCCCAATGCTGCTGATTATGTGAATGCATACAATATGTGGAGCTATATTCAGAATTTTGCTACCCTGCTTCAGCAAAACATAGGCGACCCGCCTGATGTGGCCGGCTGGAAAGCTTTTTACCAGGAACCACAGTTTCATGAAATATGGATTAATACCGACACGCTGCCGCGACGCAATCTTTTTACCGATACTATGATTACAACCGGCTATGCAAGAGGAGGGCAACGGATAATCATTGACCCGGTGGCATTCACCCGCAAACTTTCCAACCCCGCTGATCCCAACGTACTGATTAATGATGCACTGCGGATTTTATACCGGGTGGATCTATTGGACGCATCAAAAGCAGCTATTAAAAAGCAGATTCTGCTGAGCAACCAGGACCAGGACTTTTACTGGACCAACGCCTGGAATGCCTATATCAGCAACCCCATCAATGCCAATTACCAGGTAGTGTATGTGCGGTTGCGTGACTTGTACAAATATTTTATGAACCTGGCTGAATACCAATTGAGTTAAAAAATTACCAACCCCTGAAGGGGGGAAAGGAAAATTGTAATTGAAATGTTGACATTAAAATAGAAAGCATGAAGCGCAGAGATTTTATTAAATACAGTGCACCTGCTGCAGCAGTCACTGCCATGATTGGCAGTATACCGGTGCGTACCATGGGTATGGAATCGCCTTTCATCAGGGCCTTGATGGGCTACGCTTCTGATACCGATCATGTACTGGTGCTGGTGCAGTTGAACGGTGGTAATGATGGATTGAATACCCTGGTACCTGTTGATACTTACAGTTCGTACCAGGCCGCACGGAGCAATGTGGCCATACCCCAGAACAGAATTCTTTCTCTTAGCGGAGTTACAAAAACAGGGTTACACCCTGCCATGACCGGCATTCAAAATCTCTATAATGAAGGCAAAATTGCCATCATTCAATCGGTAGGGTATCCCAATCCCAATTTTTCGCATTTCCGCGCTACTGATATATGGATGAGTGCATCCGATGCCAATCAATACGTCAACAGCGGCTGGATAGGCCGTTATCTTAACCAGGAGTACCCGGGATTTCCCAACGGGTATCCTAACCCGGGCATGACCGACCCGCTGGGTATCCAGGTGGGTTCAGTTACCTCACTCACCTTCCAGGGGCCGCAGGTAAGTATGGGTATGAGCATTTCTGATCCGGTGAATTTTTATAACCTGATTAATGGAATACAAGACCCTGCTCCCAATACTCCGGCTGGGTTTGAGCTGACCTATATAAGAACCGTGGCACGGCAAACACAGCAATATGCCGATGTGATAAGAACTGCCGCATTAAGAGTGACACAGCAATCAACTTACCCCACCAATAACCCGCTGGCCGACCAGCTGAAAATAGTGGCCCGCCTGGTGAAGGGTGGACTGAAAACAAGAGTGTACATGGTTAGCATCGGTGGTTTCGATACTCATTCGGTGCAGGTGAATCAAAGCGATACCACCACAGGCGTCCATGCCACATTATTACAGCGTGTGTCCGATGCCATCAAAGCATTTGTGGACGACCTGAAATTTCTCGGTGTGCAGAAACGTGTGATGGGGATGACTTTTTCTGAGTTTGGCCGCAGAATTAAATCCAACTCCAGTCTTGGTACCGATCATGGGGCTGCAGCGCCGGTAATAATTTTTGGAGATTATGCTGTGCCCGGTATCCTGGGCAATAACCCGGTGATTCCTTCCAATGCCAGTGTGAATGACAATATCCCGATGCAGTATGATTTCAGAAGTGTGTACGCCACCATGCTGGAAAAATGGTTCTGCGTGGACAATACTACACTTCAAACCGTGATGCTGAAAAATTACCAGAGCCTGCCGGTGGTGAAAACCAATTCTTGCAATTCAACCATTCCGGATCTTTCGGATAACCTGGTGATAAAAAATTATCCCAACCCGTTTGCCGGCTCCACCACTATTACTTTCAAAACCGAAGGCGGCCATACTTCCGTAATGATTATTGATACACTTGGCAGAATGATAAAGACATTGGTTGACCAGGAGTACAGCGGCCCGGGTCAATACAATGTTACTTTCAATGCGGAGCGGCTGGCTGCCGGCGTGTATTATGCCCGCCTGCAAAACGGCGCCACCCAGCAGGTGAGGGCTATGCTGAAGGTGAAATAATTTTTTAGAAAACTTTTTATTATCCCGGCCTGGCGCCGGGATTTTTGTTGCAAGCGGGGTTGCAAAATTTCTCTCCGGCAACACGGCTGCAAAAACCATTTCTCCTTAATTTAGTGCCGATGTTTTTTGCATACAATAATAAGCGTAATCGGAAAATCATTTCCTGTATTCTGCTGATTAATCTGCTGGTAATTCATAGCATCAAGTTGCTGCATAATCACAGCCGTGTACTGATTACACCGGCTGCATTCTTATCATCAGACAGTGATGATTTAAAACAAAAGGCGGAATTTGTAAAAAGTTCCCAGGATTGTCCTGCATGCTGTTATCAGCCGGCCAAAGATGCCGATGATAAAACTTTCACGGCAGCAGATATTCATTATCCGGTTGAGTGCAAAAATCTGCCAACGCTTATTGTTTTTTACCCGGTAGCATTTCCTGCTTCTTTTGAGAGCCGCGGTCCTCCCTGTACAGTTTAATCTTTCCGCAAGGGAAGTTTATTTCATACAGGCTTTAAGCACAACTGGCTTGTGCAAATTGCCGCTGCAAGTAATTATTGACTTCTTAATGCTCTTAAAAGTATTTCTCTGATGAAATCATTTTTAAAAACCTGTATTATTTGTCATTTCATTTTCCCGCTTTATTCACAGGAAAAATTTTTGATAAAGGATGAAATGTTTGTAGCCACGCCTGCACTCAACGCATCTTTTTCAGGCAAAATAACCGATGCTCGCAGTGGTGAGCCGCTACCCGGTGCCAGCATTTTTATTGCCGATCTTAAACTGGGTAGTGTAGCAGATAACGATGGCCGTTTTCAGTTTACCGAAGTTCCCATAGGCCATCATCTCGTCGAGATTTCCCATACAGGCTACAGCAGCATCATTGAGCATATTGATATTGATAAAAACACGGAGAAAGATTTTGCAATGCAACCCGCCATTGTAGAAAACCAGGGTGTGATAATAACCGGTGTATCCAATGCTACCAGTGTAAGAAAAACCCCGGTGCCCGTAATAACCATGCGGCGTAATGAGCTGCTTCAGTCTTCATCAACCAACATTATTGACGTGCTGGCCAAAAAACCGGGCATTTCACAACTGGGCACAGGCCCCGGCATTTCAAAACCCGTCATCCGCGGGCTGGGCTACAACCGGGTGCTGGTGATTAACGAAGGTGTGCGGCAGGAGGGGCAGCAATGGGGCGATGAACACGGTATTGAAATAGATGAACTGAGTGTAAACCGTGCGGAAATTCTGAAAGGCCCTGCTTCACTTATGTACGGCAGCGATGCGCTGGCCGGTGTGATTAACCTCATCACCCATGTGCCGGTAGCCGAAGGAACCCTAAAAGGAAATTTTTTAACCGACATGCAAACCAACAACGACTTGTTTGCCATGAATGCGAACGTGGCCGGCAATAAAAAAGGAATCAACTGGAATGTGTACGGCACGCTGAAATCGGCCGGCGATTATGAAAACCGCTACGATGGCCGTGTACTGAATTCAAGGTTTAATGAAAAAAATGCCGGCGGTTATTTCGGTATTAATAAAAAATGGGGGTTCAGTCATCTTATCTTCAGTGTGTTTAGCCAGGATGTGGGCCTGGTGGAAGGCGAGCGGGATGATGCCACAGGAAAATTTATTTTGTATGGCGGCAGTTCGCTTGAGCGGGTGGCAACCCATGAAGACCTGCATGAAAGAAGTCCTTTTGTTCCCCGCCAGGGTATCAGGCATTATAAACTTGCAAGCGACAACAATATCACTATGGGAAAAAACCGGCTGAAGCTGAATGTGGGCTACCAGGATAATCTTAGGAAAGAATATGGCAACCCGGAAGATGAAAAGGAAACAGAACTTTACTTTGACCTGAAAACGATTACCAGCAACGTACAGTTTATATTGCCGGAGAAAAAAGAATGGCACGCCACCGTGGGAGTGAGCGGCATGTACCAGTGGAATGAAAACAGGGGAGAGGAAGCGATTATACCCGACTATCATTTTTTTGATGCGGGTGCATTTGTATATGTGCAGCGATATTTTGAAAAAACCACAGTAAGCGGCGGGCTGCGGGTTGATAACCGTTCGGTGAATTCAGAACAATTACTGGATGGTACCGATGTAAAATTTGAAGCATTCAGCAAATCGTTTTCCAATATTTCTGGCAGCATCGGTATCAGTTACGAGCCGGCGGAGTTTCTTACACTGAAAGCCAACCTGGCCCGCGGTTTCCGTGCCCCCAATATGGCTGAACTTGCCAGCAATGGCGCTCACGAAGGAACCAACCGCTACGAATACGGCGACAGGAATCTGAAATCAGAAACCAGTTTGCAGCTGGATGGGGGTTTCCGGGTTGATTACGAGCATTTCAGTCTTGGGCTAAGCGCCTTTTACAACCGGGTAAATGATTTTATTTTTTACCGCAAGCTGTCATCTGCTTTGGGCGGCGACTCGCTGGTGAATGTGGATGGGGAAGACCTGGTGGCTTTTCAGTTTGACCAGTTTGATGCGGCGCTTTCCGGTCTCGAGCTGAATTTCGATATTCACCCGCATCCGCTCGACTGGCTGCATTTTGAAAATTCAGTATCCCTTGTTCGAGGCCGGTTCAGCCGCAAAATCGGCGGCACCGATAACCTGCCGCTGATTCCTGCGCCAAGACTGCTGAGTGAATTGAGAGCAGATATAAAAAAGAACGACAAATCGCTGCGAAATTTTTATTTCAAGGTGGAGATAGATCAGAATTTCAAACAAAGCCAACCTTTTTATGCTTTTGATACGGAAACTTCCTCTGCAGCATATACGCTGCTGAATGCAGGCATTGGTACTGAAATAATAAACAAAAAGCAACGGACAATCTTCAGCATTCATATTGCCGGCATTAATCTTACAAATGCAGCTTATCAAAACCACCTGAGCCGGCTGAAATACACGGACTCAAACCTGGTAACAGGAAAAACAGGTGTTTTTAATATGGGAAGAAATTTTTCACTGAAACTGAATATACCTTTGAATTTTCAGTCAAAATAGTGTTGTTTTGGTTTCTTTCTCCACTGCTTCGGTTCTCCGGGGTATTTTTTATCCTGTATTTTTAAAAACTATTTATGGAGCTAACCTTCAATACACCAGCCTTGCTTTTCCCGGCCATCAGTTTATTGCTGCTGGCTTACACCAACCGCTTTCTTGCATTGGCCAGCCTGGTAAGACGCCTGCATGATGAATATAAAAAGGGAGAAAAGAATCCGGCACTTCTTTACCAGATAAAAAGTCTGAGAAGGCGACTGATTTTAGTGCGGTATATGCAGGGGCTGGGTGTGTTCAGTTTTGTATGCTGCGTGGTAACGATGTACAGCATTTACACCGAATGGATGACGGCGGCCAAGTACATCTTTGCCCTGAGCCTGCTCAGCCTGCTGGCATCACTGGTTATTTCGCTGGTGGAAATAATGCAAAGCACCCGTGCCATTAAAATGGAGCTGAGCGATATTGAGGAGCTGGAGAAATCAAATTTCTTTACCGACTTATGGAAAGGAAAGGAGGAAACTAAATAAAATTTTCAGATCCCGGTTATAGTTTGTTTGAAATTTTCAATACCGATTCCCAGCTGCCACCGTTATATACTTCTTCCAGCCCCGCTGATTTCAGAATTTCTTTCGCGGTTGCACTACGCATGCCGGAAGCGCAGCATAGCACTACCGGCTTATTCATAGCTTTTATTCTTTCTATGCTGGCGGCAATCCTGTCCACCGGTATATTGATGGAGCCGGGCACCCGGCCCTGGTCGTATTCATGAGGTGTCCGCACATCAACTACCACGGCATTTTTGCGCAGCGCTTCTTTTATTTTATTTTTTCCAAACAAAAAACCAAACATGGCTTGTTTCCCTTTCTTTAAAAAAATTTCTTTTCATCCATCAGGCTGCCGTCAGTTTTTTTCTTTCTCCTATCTGCTGTCGCCACATGGCATAATAAAGTCCTTTTTCATCGAGCAGCGATTCATGGTTGCCGGTTTCCACCACATCACCTTTTTCCAGCACATAGATGCGGTCGGCATGCATGATGGTTGAAAGCCGGTGGGCTATCAATATCGTCACCTGGTTGCCGGTTAATGAAATATCACGGATGGTGGCGGTTATTTCTTCTTCAGTAAGCGAATCGAGCGATGAAGTAGCTTCGTCGAAGATGAGCAGTTTGGGCTTGCGCAAAAGGGCCCGGGCTATGCTGAGCCTTTGTTTTTCACCTCCGGATAATTTCAAACCGCCTTCTCCAATCATGCTGTCAAGTCCTTTTTCAGCACGGGCCAGCAGGTTCTGGCACGAAGCTTTGTTCAGCACATCATACAAATCCTCATCCGATGCCGATGGATTTACAAACATCAGGTTTTCCTTAATGGTGCCGGAAAAAAGCTGTGTGTCCTGTGTGACAAACCCAATCTGATTGCGCAGATCTTCGAAGTTGATGCCGTTTTCATCAAATCCATTGTAAAGAATTTTTCCTTTTTGCGGGCGGTAAAGTCCCACCAGCAGTTTCATAAGCGTTGATTTACCCGAACCCGATGGACCCACAAAGGCAATGGTTTCGCCCGTTTTCACAGTAAAGCTGATGTCGTTGATGGCATGCTGCGAGGCTGTCTTGTGTTTGAATGCGACATGTTCAAACTCCAGTTCTTCGATGTTACCAAGATGCGAAGGATTTGACGGTTGGGCTTCCGGTGCTTTCTTCATCAGGTTGCCGAAATTGTCAAGCGAGGCCTGGGCTTCCCGGTACGAAAGAATGATGTTGCCTATTTCCTGCAGCGGACCGAAAACAAAAAAAGAAAAAATCTGCATGGTCACCAGCTGGCCGGCATCCATTTTACCCCCGAATATCAGCCACATCAGCATGAACAGGATTACCTGCCGCAGGGTATTGACAAATGTACCCTGTACAAAACTGATGCTGCGGATTCGTTTTACTTTGGTAAGTTCAAGTCCCAGGATTTTAAAAGTGTTTTTATTCAGCCGGGTCACTTCCTGTGTAGTCAAACCCAGGCTTTTCACCAGTTCAATGTTGCGGAGCGACTCGGTGGTGGCGCCGGCAAGTGCCGTCGTTTGCCCCACAATGTTTTTCTGAATGCTCTTTACTTTTTTGCTGAGCAGGTTGGAAATAATGGCCAGCAAAAAAATACCACCGAAATAAATCAGCGGCAGGCTCCAGTGAATGGTAAATGCATACACAGCAACAAACACGATGCCCACCAGCACGGGCAGCAGGATGTTGATGAAGGAAGAAATCAGTTTTTCGGTATCAATCCTTACTTTTTGCAATACGCTTAGCGTTTCACCGCTGCGCTGGTCTTCAAATTCCTGGTAGGGCAGCTTCATGGCATGCTGCAATCCCGTGGTAAATATGTTGGCGCCAAACCGCTGGATGATGACATTGAGAAAATAATCCTGGAAGGCCTTGGCTATGCGGCTGACCATGGCTACCGAAATAGAAAAAATGATAATCCAGAATACGCCCAGCTCAAGGTACGATTTGCCGTCCCGCGGCACATGATTGTAAGCCCAGTAAAAATGATTGCTGGACATGGAAGAGCCCAGGTCCACTGATTTTTTATAATCGCTTGCCAGGTTTACCAGTTTACCAAACAGAATAGGATCAATGAGAGAAAAACTGATATTGATGGCTGCCATCAGCATAACAAAAATCACCAGCCACCGGTAAGGGTTCAGGTATTGCAATAAAATTTTCATGGAAAAAGAAAATTAATCAACGAATATACGAATCTCTTGCACGTCCATCGGGCAGGCTGTCGTGCAGAAAGGCCGGCGGGCAAACAATATACCCTTTCACAATCTGCCGGGTACAGGCATGCGCCAGCAGGTTGTCAGCAATAAACTGGATGGGGGTTTGCATCTGAAGTAATTTTTCGGCGCCGCTACGGGTGATACCATACGCATAAGTGTAATCATGAAAACCCGCTTTTTTAAGATGAGCCGAAAAATCTGCAGCATAAAGATTCCGTGTAATCAACGGGCTCCATTTCATCAGGCCAAGATAATAGGCCGCAATGTACAAGGCCTGCTTGAAGGGAGCGGTGCCGGTTTTCATCCCGTTTTTTGCCCAGCCCCAATACAGCAGCTCACTATCGGCAGGCACTTCATCCAGCACGGCGGCGGTGTGTAAAAGTATGTCTGCATCGGGCACGGCATCATCTTCAAAAATCAAAGCCCGGCTGTAATTGTTTTTCAGCATGTCTTCATAAATCATTTTGTGCCCGAGAGAGCAGGCCAGCTCGCCGGGCATTTTTGATTTATTGTAGCGGTGATTTTTCTGCGACAATTCTTTGCTGTACACACCCTCGCTTATCAGTTTTTCTTCATCAATATCTTTTTTTTCAATACCCATAAAAAAAAGAGTATTGTAAACCACGGAACCGGGCGGCAAATTTTTCCCTTCGTTCAGTTGCCGGCGCAATAGTGAGCACATAAATTTTGTCGTAATATTCATTGAGAAGCCGGAAATAATTCTGCATCCGGCAAAGATAAACCGGAATCAATCGGCCGGGAAGCCGCCTGTTTCTTTTACCCGCATGGCCTGCCCGATGTGCCGGTGCAGGTGGCTGCTAAGAAAAGTAAAAACATCCCGGAGGCTGTAAGTTATAATCCGGGTTTGCGGCGAGCTGATAATTGTTTTATCCAGGTCGGCATCACGGCAGGCGTCAATCAAATTGATCATTTTGTCAAGATGCGTGTAAAAGCGCTGCATAATGCCGTCATCAATGGCACCGGAAGCAGGAAAAAATACCGGGGTGGTTTTTATTTTTCTTTTTGGGGTTTCCTGCAGATGCCGGATGAAAAATTTGCCAAAAAAATTGCTGAAAGGGCTCCATCTTTCCCACCAGCTCATTTTATTTTCCCCGGCAGCAATCTGCCCGAATACGGAAAAATAAAGCGAGTCAGCCACCACCAGGTGGTCAAGACACTGGGCAATGCTCCATTTATCAGCTGAGGGTTTCCAGTTGAGTTGCCGCAATGTAAGGGAAGAAAATTCTCCATGTACCCGTTCACCCGCATTTTTTAACCGGGGAATTAATTGTTTTATAAATTCAGGGTCCTGCATTTACTCTTTGGTTTGAGGTTTATTCATTGTGTTTGCTCATTACCCGTTTTCTATTTTCCATTTTTCCACCGGCGCCATGGCTTCGGTAGACAGGCCATTTTCCATTCTCCATTATTTTCACCACTTGCTCATGCTCCCCAGCCCTCACGATCGAGGCTCCTGTATTGAATGGCTTCAGCCAGGTGTTCAGGTTTTATTTTTTCACTACCGGCAAGGTCGGCAATGGTTCTCGATACTTTCAGAATGCGGTCGTAGGCACGGGCAGAAAGATTGAGTTTTTCCATGGCAGCCTTCAGTAAATTTTGTCCCACGGTATCAATCACGCAAATTTCCTTCAGCATCTTGCTGGTCATTTGTGCATTGCAGTAAATGCCGGGGTTATTTTTGTATCGTTCCGCCTGTTTTTCTCTTGCTTTAATCACTCTTTCACGGATGGCGGCAGAAGTGTCGGAATTTTTAGCAGACGACAATTCATTAAAAGGCACCGGCGTCACTTCCACGTGCAGGTCAATGCGGTCGAGCAGCGGGCCGGAAATTTTGTTTAAATATTTCTGCACGGCGCCCGGCGGGCAGGTACATTCTTTTTCGGGGTGATTAAAAAAGCCGCAGGGACAGGGATTCATACTGGCTACCAGCATGAAGGAGGCAGGAAAATCCAAAGCAATCTTTGCTCTCGATATAGTAACCCGTCTTTCTTCCATCGGCTGGCGCATTACTTCCAGTACCGTGCGTTTGAATTCGGGTAGTTCATCTAAAAACAAAACCCCGTTATGTGCCAGTGAAATTTCACCCGGTTGCGGGTTGCCGCCGCCACCCACCAATGCCACATCAGAAATAGTGTGATGCGGCGAACGGAACGGACGTTTTGAAACCAGCGTGGAATTTTCAGGCAGCTTGCCTGCCACCGAATAAATCTTGGTTGTTTCCAGGGCTTCATGCAGCGTAAGCGGCGGAAGAATAGTGGGCAGACGTTTTGCCAGCATGGTTTTACCGGCACCCGGCGGGCCAATCAGTATAGCATTGTGCCCGCCGGCAGCTGCGATCTCCAGCGCCCGCTTGATGTTTTCCTGGCCTTTTACATCGGCAAAATCAATTTCATAATCATACTGCGAATGATAAAACTCTTCTCTGGTATTTACCTTTGTTGTTTCAATGCCGGTTTCATTGTTTTCAAAAAAATCCATTACCTCTTTTATGCTTTCCACGCCGTAAACATCCAGGTTGTTCACTATAGCCGCTTCTCTTGCATTTGTTTTCGGCACTATCAATCCTTTAAACTCTTCTTTGCGTGCCTGTATGGCAATGGGCAGGGCTCCTTTTATCGGCCGCACTTCCCCGTCGAGGCTCAGCTCGCCCATGATGATATATTTTTCAATCGCCCCGGCATTGTTTGTCATTCCGGATGCAGCCATGATACCGATGGCGATTGGTAAATCGAATGGAGTGCCGCTTTTTTTGATGTCGGCCGGCGCCATGTTCACCACCACTTTGTTGCGGCTCATCTGGAAACCCAGCGACTTGATGGTGCTTTCAACCCGTTGCAGGCTTTCTTTTACCGCATTATCCGGCAAGCCCACGATGATGGTACCTACACCGGTGGTCATCGAATTTACTTCGATGGTGATGGTGATGGCTTCCACACCGTACACGGCGCTGCCAAAAGTTTTTACAAGCATGAAGCGTTAATTACCGGATTGAAGGTAGAAAAATAAAAAACTTCTTTACATTACCACTTTATGGTATTGAACAAATGATGAACCTGCATGAAATAAATTATTGCGGGCATCCGCCCCATTCCACGTCACCATTGGGTGTTTGGTTGGTAATAAGCATGAATTTGCGGTTGAGCTGCCTTACAGGAAAAAGCAGTTCCTGCCCGTTGTCAAGGTAAATGGAGAGCCGTTTATTTTCCAGTTTCCATTTGCCGGGGAAATCGGTGCCGGCTTCCTGCCAGAGCAGCGAACCGTCGCTTTTTAATTCCAGGTCAAACACACATTCTATTTTCCATTTTCCAACGATGGCTGTTGAATCGTACTCAGCTGGAAGGGGAATTTGCCGGAGGCCGAGCTTGTAAGTTTTATTTACATCACCCAGAAAATTTTTAAACTCCGCCGAATCCCTGTTCACGATTTTTGCAATTTCATCATTCAGATTTTGCTGCACCCGGGGCATGGCCACCACCTGTTCATCAAGTGGCCGTTGTTTCAGGGCAATGATGCTGTCGTAAAAGTTGCCGATGGGTGTTTTGAAATCAAGAAACCGCTGGCGTATGATGTCTACGATGCCGAGCATTTTATCATCTACGTTTTTATCCTCCTTGATGTTGGTTACTTTGGCGCTGTAGTTTTCCAGCTCCCGCAACATTTCTTTTTTCATTTCCTGCACATCGCAGCTGTAGCAGGCAATGGTTTTGAATTTCTGGTCGGCGTAGTTGATGTAATCGCTGACGGACTGCCAGGCTTTCACCGTCGCTTCCTTCCTGATTTTTTTGGTATTATCCTTTTTGCCGATGCCGATTAAATTGATAATGGCATATGCAAGTACAGTGGTAAAAACGCCGATTGCTATATTTTTCCAGGTGTTGCCGCCGGAAGGTACGCCGCTCATAAATAAAGTTTTAATTGTTCGGAACGCCAATTTAGCAATAAAATTAATGATGCATGTTTTCTTTTCCCTGGTTGTTATTTTCATTTAAGCTCTGTCACAGTTCCTTCGTATAACAATGAAATGCTGTAATCAACGTCCAACTGAAGCAGTGGGCTTTTTAATGGAACATGAAAGGTTTCGGTTTTTTGAGTGATTGTAATTCTTTTGCTTTCATTATTTCTCAACCCGGTAATCAAATATAAATCCAGGGGAAACCGGAATGGTTCGGCCTGTAATTGAGTAACCGTAATTTCTGCCTTTTTTTCTTCCGGGATATTCTTCCATGTGATTTTCAGATTTGGCTGGCCGGGGGTATAAAGCCATTGCAAAAAAAAATATTGCAAATCCTTCCCAGCAACTTCTTCAAACACTTTTTGCAGATCATCAGTACCGGCACTACCGCCGGCATACGCCGCATAATATTTCCGGATGGCTTTCCGGAAAACTGAATCGCCCAGCTCACAACGCAGCATGTGCAGCACCCAGCCGCCTTTCTGGTAATTGTTTGCATTCAGCAGTTTCATGTAGTCGGTTTCTGCTGTATCCACTATTGCTCTGTTTGATTTTTTGGAATAGGCAATCACCTGCTCCCGGTCTTCTTTCAGCATGGCGATAGCCGTATCACGACCATATTTATTTTCAAAATAAAGAATGGTGAAACAGGTGGCAAAGCCTTCGCTGAGCCACAGGTGGCCGAAATTTTTTTCCGTGGCCATATTGCCAAACCACTGGTGGGCTATTTCATGCGCCAGCAGTCCTTCGCTTCGGCGTGTGCCTGTCACCGAGCTTTCGGAATAAAAAATGGTGTTGGCATTTTCCAGCCCGCCGAACCTTGTCCGGGATTGCACATTGGCCAGCTTTTTAAAACCATAGGGGCCGATATAGTTTATGAAAAACGGAAGAATATCTTTTGCCAGTGCATAATCATAAAAACCGCTTTCTCTGTTTTCAGGATACACATAACTATAAACCGGAATGTCTGTCTGTGCGGCAGGCTGATTATTATTTACATAACCGGCCGTATCAATTGCAAATTCGGCCACACCAATTACCATCACTTTTGTGGAGATAGGGGTGTCTTCTTTCCAGTGAGTGGTTTTAAAACCATGGCCGGTTGGTTTTTCTTCGACCAGGATTCCATTGGCCACCACCTGGTAATGCGCCGGGGCCGTTACCATAAACTCCACAGTTGCTTTATCAGCAGGATGATCATTGCAGGGTATCCAGTGATGAGCCCTGTCGGGCCAGTTGTCAGCAAAAAAACTGCGGCGGCCGTATTTGGTTTTGGAAATGATGAGCCCGTCGGAGGGAATACCGGAATAAGGAATTAGGAAGGTTGTTGTGTCCCCCGTGTTGTAAGTTTTGGTTAGCCGGAGATTTATTGATTCATATGATTGCAAAACACCCATTACTTCTTTGCTTTCCACTTTTCCTGCTTTCATTCCTTTGCCGCTGGTAAGGGGGCCTGTTAAATCCAATTTCACATGATCGGCTGGTTTCAGGAATTTAACTTTGATTTCCGCCAGGCCATGAACAGTATCATGTATATCATTTAGCCCAATGTTGAATTTATAATGCAAAACATCAATACCAGGTTGTGCTGATGTGAAAAGGGAAAAAAGGATTGGCAGAAAAAGGAGAATGCTTTTCATTAAGAAAAATTATGCAAAGTATTTTAAATTATTCATCAGGGAAGTCTTTTCCCGAACTCGCCTTCAGGGGCTGGGGGGTTACAATTTCTCCAGCATCTCCACCACTTTCTCTCTTTTTAAAATTAAATACCCCAGCCGGTCGTTGCTGATGCCTTCTTTCAGCTGGTAGCTGAATTCAAGCTGGTCGTCTTTGGCATTGGTTTCAAAATAGCGGAAACTGATGTTGGGGTATTGTTTCAGTTCTTCACCGATTTCATACAAATGCGTGGAAAGAATGAAAAGTGAGTTTTTAATTTTTATTAGTCCCTTCACCACCGTCAGCGAGCATTTCATGGCATCCTGCACGTTGGTGCCTTTGAAGAGTTCATCAATCAGCACCAGCCATTTGCGGCCGTCGTTTATTTTCTGCACGGTGTTTTTCACCCGCTGCACTTCGTTGTAAAAATAACTTTCACCTTTGGCGATGTTGTCCACCACGTTGATATTGGTGAGCATGCCGTCGAACAAAGTCAGTTTCATGTCCAACGCCGGTACGCCCATGCCCAAATGAGCAAGAAACACGGCGGAGCCTATCGCTTTTATCAACGTGCTTTTACCTGCCATGTTGGCGCCGGTAAGAAAAAGAAAATTATGTTCGGGGTTCAGTTCTATATCATAAGCCACCGGTTGCCTGAGCAGGAGGTGATACAACCCCCGTGCCCAAATTACCGGCTGCTGGTTTTCGACAAACGCAGGAAAACGCAGATCATAAGTTTTCATGGCGGTGGCCATGGAGTACCATGCATCGAGCCGGCCGAAAATATCAAGCAATTCGAGTGTGTCGTTTTTATAGCGGTTGCGCAGGTGATAGCCGAAATAAAGATTCTGAACAGGTGTAAATTTTATCCCCGGCCGGGTTGCAGAAAGTTTTGCAAGCGGTGTTTCCCGCAGCAGCTGATCTGCCCGGTCAATATAAATTTTAAAAAACAGGGGCAGCTCCTGTTCGCTAAACAGATCAATCAGCTGCCGGATACCGCGGTAGAAATCGGCAAAGTGCTCTACGGAATACTTTACCATGCGGTAATCTTCCACATGCAGGGCTTTGTACAAGCCGGCGTTGAAGGCGTTTGGTTCTTCCGGAATGGGGTCAAGATTGTAGTCAAGATATTTTTCAATTACCAGCAGCGTGCCGTTGGTAATGGAGGCAGGCCAGTCGCTGAGGTGCTCCTGCAGGGTACGGATGATTTTTTGGGTGCCGGTGATTTTTTTCAGGTCGTGGTGCGGCTCGGAAAAAAACTGCCGCAGCCATTCTTTGCCATAAACGGTACGGGTGAAATTGAGCTTGTGAAAAATGGAAAACTCTTCTTCCTGGTGAAAGACGGATATGTCGTTGTATGTGGTGCTGTCAAGATGCATAAGGTAAATTTTCAAAATACAAATTACAAGCATCAAATAATTAAGAAAATAGAAAATCAGTTTTCACCACGGTTTTTCAGAATCGCTGTAAAAATTAATTTCAGTTCGATAGCCTCCTGTCTCAACGCACTTCTTTCTTCTTCCATTTGCAGTGATCCATTGGTTATGACCAATCTTAACCAGTAAGCTGTTTCTTTGGCTTTTTTTCTACAGATTTTTATTTTCATTTTAAAATCTTTATCACCCAGGTTTTCATTGGCCTCAATATAATTTCCTCCGGGTGAGCTGCCTGCCCGTATTATATATATTCATTATTGGCAATGTTCTTTGGCAATTGAAGCGCAAAATCCCGGATTCTTTCTGCAAATAATGCAGTTCGTTCTTCCAGGGCATATTTTTTATTTTTTTCCATCCGGACTTATTTTGAATTTCCTGTTTGAAATTTATTTGGAACTTGTAATTTGTTATTTGGTGCTTAATGAAATATATATAGTGCTTACCCTTCAAACTGAAGTCTGTATCCATTAACTGATTCATCAAACCTGCCATTTTCATAAACAAGATATCCATTTACAAAAGTTTGAGTAATGGTTGCCGGGAATTCAAAACCCTCCAGCGGGCTCCAGCCGCATTTGTACAAAATATTTTCTTTGGAAACTTTTGAAGACCGGTTTATATCCACCAGTACCAGGTCGGCAAAATAGCCTTCGCGGATATAGCCTCTTTCTTTTACCCGGAAACAATCCGCCACAGCGTGGCTCATTTTCTCTGCAATTTTTTCCAGCGAAATTTTTCCCTGCTTATGATAATATAGCATAAGTAATAAGGGATGTTGTACTAAAGGCAATCCTGCATGCGCTTTTTCATAGGGCTCTTCTTTTTCCTGCATGGTATGCGGAGCATGGTCGGTCGCAATCACATCCAGCCGGTCATCCAGTAGCGCTTTCCACAACGCGTCGCGGTTGTGCGGCGCTTTGATGGCGGGGTTGCATTTTATTTTATTGCCCAACGTTGCATAATCATCGCTGGTGAAGTGCAGGTGATGTACACACACTTCGGCAGTGATCCTTTTTTCTTTCATCGGCATCATGTTGCTGAAAAGCTGCAGTTCTTTTTCGGTGGAAATATGCAGGATGTGCAGGCGGGTGTTGTATTTTTTTGCAAGGTGAACAGCCAGCAGCGATGACTGGTAACAGGCTTCTTCGGTGCGAATGTGCGGATGGTCGGCGGCTGTTAGCTGCTTACCGCTTGTTTTCAGGGTTTCAAAATTTTGCCGGATGATGCGTTCATCTTCGCAGTGTGTGGCAATCAGCACTTCGCTTTCGCGGAAAATTCTGTCCAGCGTATTCGGATTATTCACCAGCATATTGCCGGTGCTGGAGCCCATGAAAATTTTAATACCGCATACATCTTTTCTTTTATTGTTTGTCTTCAGTGCCTCCTCTGCATTGTCGTTGCTCACACCCATATAAAATGAATAATTGGCCAGCGATGTCCCGGCAGCGATGGCATATTTTTCTTCCAGCAACTGTTGTGTAAGCGCATTGGGAACGGTGTTGGGCATTTCCATATAGCTGGTGACACCGCCGGCAACAGCCGCTTTCGATTCGGTGTAAACGGTGGCTTTATGCGTCAGTCCCGGTTCGCGGAAATGCACCTGGTCGTCAATGACGCCGGGGAATAAATATTTTCCTTCTCCGTTTATTTCTTTCGCATCTGTATTCTTCTGAGTAATCTGTGAGAGAATTTTTTCAATCCTTCCGTTTTTCAGCAGCACATCCGCCACCGTTATCCTCCCCTCGTTGACAACCTGCACATTCTTTATCAGGTAATTTTGCATATCTTGTTCCCGGTTTTTGTTAAAAGCCAATACCCATGCAATTTAATCAAATTAGCCCCCGTCACCTTACGGGGTGTTTTTGTACGTTCATTCTTGTGGCTGCTTTTTCCCTTTCACTTCCGGCACAATCCACTTTTTTGCAGCAAAGCGCAAAAGAAAATATTTTGTTTGAAAGAATGGAAATCCTCGGGCAAAAAGACTCCCTTCTGAATTTTTCCAAAACAAGACCCCTGCACCGTTTGCAATTAATGAAAGCAGCCATGGGGTTTAAAAAAAATCATCCGGGTGTTCTGTTATCAAAAACGGATAAATACAACCTGGAAAGTTTTTATGCAAATAATATGGAATACCTGCCGGAGAACCTGCGTGCGGATAAAAAAAGCAAAAAACCCATCGCCAAAAATTTTTACACTACACCCGCCAACCTGTATGAAGTGCATGTAAAGGATTTTGACCTTATCATTAACCCGGTCATTCAATTTCAATACATGAAGGAGAATGACAATGACGAAAGTCTATTCCTGAATTCAAGAGGTGTGTCCATCCGCGGACGCATTGCCAATAAGATCGGGTTTGCCGCTTCCATTGTTGACAACCAGGAAAGAGACCCCATGTATGTACAGGCATGGGAAAGCAGGTACAAGTCAGTGCCGGGCGCCGGGTATTACAAATATTTTAAAGGAACCGGTTTCGATTATTTTGATGCAAGAGGTTATTTCACATTCGGCGTCACCAAATACATTGACGTGGCGTTTGGCTACGACCGTAATTTTATCGGCAACGGCTACCGCAGTTTGTTTTTAAGCGATTTCAGCAACAACACACTTTTCCTGAAACTGAATACACGCATCTGGAGAATAAATTACCAGAACCTTTTTATGGAGCTGCAGCAAACCGAGCCCCGCGGACCCGATCGCCTGCTGCGGAAAAAATATGCCGTGTTTCATCACCTCGATGTGAATGTGACAAAGCAACTGAATGTGGGTTTGTTTGAAGGCATCATGTTTGGCCGCAGCAACCGGTTTGAATTCGGCTACCTGAATCCCGTGATTTTTTACCGCTCCATTGAGCAGCAGAACGGAAGCTTTGATAATTCTGTGGCCGGAATTGATTTGAAATTAAACACGCTGAAACAGGTGCAGGTTTACGGACAGTTTCTGCTGGATGAATTCAATTTTCAGCAAATACGGAAAGACGACAGCTGGTGGGCCAACAAGTGGGGCCTGCAACTTGGCGCCAGGTACATCAATGCATTTGGTTTAAAAAATCTTGACCTGCAACTGGAGCACAACCGGGTGAGGCCATTTACTTATTCACACCGTGATTCGGTGGCTAATTATACGCATTACAACCAGCCCCTGGCGCATCCGCTCGGCGCCAATTTCAGCGAAGTGATTGGCATTGCCCGCTACCAGCCTGCACCGAAATGGACTTTGCTTGGAAAAATATTTTACTGGAAACAGGGACTCGATACCGGCAGCCGCAGCTTTGGCAGCAACATCTTTTTGCCCAATACGCCGCCTTTCCGCCAGGGTGATTACGGTTATAAAATTATTTCCGGCATTGAATCAAAAACTGTTCTCACATCCCTGCTGCTTTCGTATGAACTGAAAGAAAATTTATTTATTGAAGCTTTGGTTATGCACCGGACGTTTGATGTATCGCCGAATACTGCTTTGTCAACAAAAACCACGATTGTATCCGCCGGCGTCAGGTGGAATATGCATCGAAAAGTATTTGATTTTTAAAACAGCGCCTTCTTCTCAGCAATCCAACAGACAAACTTCACTCCAGGAGAAAGCTTTGCTGCACAGTACCCTGTTCATTGAAGTAACTTCAATTGATCAAATTTATTCAAAAGATCAATGTGTGGATTTATTGCTTGTATTAGTTATGCATTATCGCATCCTCTCCGAAGGTGAGAGAGAAGGAGGGTGAGAGGTCTGCAACCATATTCTCATTTCCCCTATCTTTATCAAAACAAGTTGTATGCAGAGGATTTTTTCGATTGCTCTGGCTATTATTTTTTTTGTTTCATCACGGGCTCAGCTGCCGGCTGATAATCTGCAGCGTCCGAAACTGGTGGTGGGAATGGTGGTGGACCAGATGCGCTGGGATTTTCTCTACCGCTATTACGACCGGTATGCTTCCAATGGCGGATTTAAAAAAATGCTCATCCAGGGTTTCAGCTGCGAAAATACCATGATACCCTATGCGCCTACGGTGACAGCACCGGGTCATACCACCGTTTACACCGGCACCGTGCCGGCCATTCATGGCATTGCCGGCAACCTGTGGTGGGATGTGGCCCGGCAACGTGAAGTGTATTGCACCGAAGATAAAACCGTGCAAACAGTGGGAAGCACATCGGCACAAGGACTGCAAAGCCCACGCAACATGCTGGTGACAACCATCTGCGATGAGCTGCGGCTGGCCACCAATTTTCAAAGCAAAGTAATCGGCATTGCCATCAAAGACCGCGGCGGCATTTTACCTGCCGGCCATAGCGCCAATGCAGCATACTGGTACGACAGCGGCAGCGGCAACTGGATAACATCCACCTATTACATGACCGATTTGCCGCAATGGGTAAAAAACTTCAATGAAAAAAAGCTGGCCGATAAATATTATGAGCTGGGATGGAATACACTTTACCCGGTAAATACTTACACACAAAGTACAGCAGATGAAAAACCGTATGAAAACAAAGGATTCGGTACCGGCTTTCCTTACGAGCTGAAAAAATTTATCGGAAGAAACTACAGCGTTATTTCTACCACACCACACGGCAATACATTTACCATTGATATGGCCAAAGCCGCCATTGAAGGCGAAAAACTTGGCGCCGATGCCATTACTGATATTCTTGCCGTCAGCTTTTCCTCACCTGACTATATCGGGCATGGCTTTGGTCCCAACTCGATAGAGCAGGAAGATGATTTTCTCCGGCTCGATAAAGATCTCGGCGAATTTCTTTCTTATCTCGACAGTAAAGTAGGGCAGGGACAATACACGGTGTTTCTTACCGCTGATCACGGCGTGGCGCATGTGCCGGCATTTATGAATGAAAACAAGCTGCCCGGCGGTAATTTTAATGAGCAGGCCGTGCTGGAACGCCTGAACCAGGCGCTGAAGGATAAATACGGTTTTAATGAAATAGTGCTCACTATTTCCAACTACCAGGTGGTATTGAACAACTTTCTGATCAACCAGGAAAAAAAACTGAAACGGGAAGATATTGTAGCCATGGTAATAGATTCGCTTGCAAAGATGGAAGGCATTGCAAGGGTATTTGAAATAAATAAAATAACTGAGACGCTGCTGCCAGCCCGGCTGAAAGAGATGTTTGTGAATGGCTATTATCCCCCGAGAGCCGGCGATATACAGATTATTCTTAAAGCCAACTGGATTGAAAATTTTCAGCATACCGGCACCACGCATGGCCTGTGGAATCCTTATGATGCACATATCCCGCTGCTCTGGTATGGCTGGGGAATAAAAACCGGTAAAACCAACCGGGAAACATACATGACAGACATAGCGCCAACAATTGCAGCCCTCTTGAAAATCCAGATGCCCAACGGGAACATTGGCAAGGTGATAAACGAAGTGATGAAATAATGTGTAAGTAAAAAGGAAATTCTTTTTTAAATTGAGGATAGAAAAACTTTCCTGAACATATTACTTTCACTACAATCTCCTGTTATGAAAAAGATTTATTTTTTCTTTTTGATTGCTGCGGCTGTCCTGCTGAAGCCCGCCGCTGCGCAGGAACAAATTGACAGCATAAAATTTTTTGAG
This sequence comes from uncultured Chitinophaga sp., assembly GCA_964444975.1. Taxonomy (GTDB): domain Bacteria; phylum Bacteroidota; class Bacteroidia; order Chitinophagales; family Chitinophagaceae; genus VBAS01. Next base: position 25,722 of record CAYUJD010000011.1, read on the forward strand.
GAGCAGAGCGTCATCAACCTGACGATAGAAACCGACCTGAAAGACCTGCTGGGCAAACGGCAGAATGAACGGTTTATACCTGCCACTGTTACCATGGCATTTGAAGACGGCACCAGTATAACCGAGCAGATAAAATTATCGGTGAGGGGCATTTTCCGCAAAGAGAATTGTTTTATGCCGGGGTTGCGGCTCGATTTTCACAATCCCACCTCGCCGCGGCTGTATAAGCTGGACAAGCTGAAACTAGTGTGTGGCTGCAGCCAGGGTGCCGCCAATGAACAACTGGTGCTACGGGAATATATTGCCTACAAAGTTTTTAACCAGCTTACCGAAATCAGCTTCCGGGTGAGGCTGGCCAATATTACTTTCAAAGATGCAACGGGTAAACGCAAGCCCTATACACAGCACGGATTTTTTATTGAAGATGTGGACATGATGGCCAAAAGAAACGGCATGAAGGAATTCGAAAACCCGATTACCACCCAGGAAATAACCAACCGGGATCAGATTACACTGGTTTCCATTTTTCAATATTTCCTGGGCAATACGGATTGGTCAGTTCCCAATTATCATAATGTAAAACTGATAAAAAAGGAGGGGGAAAATGAAAGGCCTTACGCTGTGCCTTACGATTTCGACATCTGCGGATTTGTGGACCCGCCCTATGCCACTATTGACGAGCGGTTCGATATTGAAACGGTGCGGGAAAGGCTTTACCGTGGTTTTGCCCGGCCAATGGAAGAGTTGCAGAAGATTGTAAAATTGTTTAATGAGAAAAAAGACGCCATATATAACCTGTACAATAGTTTTACCCTGCTTGACAGCAAATCAAAATCATGGCTCATCAAATTCACCGACGACTTTTACAAAACCATCAACGATTCCCGCTCGGTGCAAAGAATATTTATTGATGAAACAAGGACGAACTGAGGAGGAAGAGGGTAGTTTGTAATCCGTAGTCAATAACTCAGACATCAGACTTCAAATAAACTTACCCTTCGAGGTGAATGGAAAATACAATCATCCTCGATTGTATGCGGTCCAGCACATTGGAGTATTTCAGGTTTTCATCGCGGCTGTGTATGTTGCGCAGGCCACTGCTCACTTTTATTTCAGGAGAAAAAATAAAGCTGGGGAAATAAAAATTAAAACCCATGCCTATTTCAATGCCGTAATCTGAGTTTTCCAGTTTCACCAGGTCTTCAGCCCGTCGGGCACGGGCATTGGCGGCCAGGTCAATTTCTGTTTTTACACCGCCCAGCATATACACACGAAAGTTGCCGATGCGGTCGCTGTTGAATTTTACCTGGAAGGGAAAAGTAAAAATTACGGATTCCACTTTTTTGGTTGTTTCCGTACCGTCAAGCGGGTCGGGATATTTCAGTTTGTAAAAAATGCTTCGCTCCGTAAACATCAGCTGCGGGTTGAAGCGGAATTCAAAACGGTTGGTGAGCCTTGCCGTGGCGCTTAAGCCCAGCGCAAAACCGGGGGCATTCAACGGCTCAGCCACCTGCACGGTATCGTAAAGCAGAAACCGGGAATGATGTTCTATCTGGAAGCGGGAGATATTGGCGCCGAGGGTAATGCCGAAATAGTAAGGTTTGCTGTCGTGGTCGCTAAGATTCCAGTCCTGCCCGAAAAGCAGGGAAGAAGGGAATAATAAAAAAAGACACACTATGGTTTTTGCCTTCAAGATTTTTTTCCGCTGTATATGCAACATATTCCAAAGCTTAACGGTTTACATTCGGTATTGGAAAAACCAACACGATTCAGTATGGCAGTAAAATGGCCGCGGTCAGGAAATGCACTTGACGACTTGCTGAGGTAGCGGTAAGCATCTTTATTCTGCCTGAACCAGCGGGCCACTTCGGGGGCCACCATTCCCATGTAAAGATTGTAGAGTTTTTTAAATACGGTCCGGGGTTTTGAGAATTCAAGAATCAGCAGCCGTCCACCGGGTTTCAGCACCCTGTGTATTTCTTTTAATCCGTCCACCAGGTTTTCAAAGTTCCTGATGCCAAAGGCTACCGTCACCGCATCAAACGAATTATCGGGAAAACTTATTGCTTCGCCATCGCCTTTTAAGAGCTCAATTTTTGTCGCAAAGCCTTCTTTTTCAACCTTTTTCTTTCCCAGTTCCAGCATTTCGGCCGACAGGTCAATGCCGGTAACTTTTTCAGGATGCAGCAAGCGGCAGGCTAGTATAGCCATATCGGCGGTGCCGGTAGCCATGTCGAGTATTTTTTTCGGATTATCTTTTTGCAGCAGCCGGATGGTTTTTTTTCGCCAATTCATATCAATGCCGGCGGAAAAAAGGCGGTTCATCAGGTCGTAGCGGGCGGCAATGCTGTCAAACATTTCTTCCACCTGCTGCTTCTTGGCCTTGTCTGAGGAAAAGGGTTTTATTTCATCATGAGGAAATTGGCTGCTCATCGTGTGCGGTAATAACCGGCGGCGAAGGTAAGGCTTTCGGGGGTTGAGAGGGATATTGATTGGAAGTTGGAGGTTTATCTATAAAAGCTGGCTTGTAGAGTTTGGTCAAAAAAACGTTTTAAAGAAAATTGAAAATTCCGGTTTACTTTTTTCAACCACCCTATCACTATTTCACCATTCCAGTTTTGCAAGCCCTGCCTGTTTTGTCCTGTTGTCAACATAAAGCATGACAACCCTGTTGGCACCGATGGCGCAAAGCGGTTTGGTGGTAAGCAGCGAAATATGAGCGGGAACAGTAAGCAGCACATCGTGCAGGCTGCCATCTTTTTTTGAGACCCGGGTAAAGGCAAGTTCGGCTTTGTCTTTAAAGTTGTGCCGGTAGTAAACAGAAACATAATCCGTTTCTGTTTCTGCTGGTATCAATGCCTGTCGTTTGAAAAGCGACTGGTCTTCGGTTTCGTACCAGCGGTGCCATGCCAGTTCGCCGGATGAATGGAAACCAAAAAACAGAAGACGGTCGTAAATTTTTTTCCTCAGAAAACCCCGGTTGCTGTTTGCATTCAGGGTGCTGTCTTTACCCATAAAAAATAAATCGGGCCGCTGGCCCATTACATTCATATAGGCTTCGGCATAACTTACCGTATTGCCGGCGCTTGCTATAGTGCTGCCGCTGCGGCCACCGGTGCGACCCAGCCGCATCTGGTTTCTTATCAGGGCTTCTCTTTGTATCATGCCAAGTATCGGATCCATATCTGCCGGCTGGTAATTTTTTGCCGTAATGCCGGCGGCAGAATTACTGGTTTGATTCAGCAGCAGGTCGGTTTCAATAATGCTGCTGACAAAAGAAATACCATCCGGTTGTATGGTTGTGCGGTAAATTTTCAGGTTGTCAACCAGCGTGGCGGACGATACACCGGAAGTGGTATTGTTCAGTTGTTTTTTAAATTGTCTGTCAAACGAAAAATAATAAACCGGCTTTAGTTCATTCAGGTTGCTGTCGAGCAGTGAGGTTAAAACACCGTTTACATTTTTTGTATAAAAATCATAATAAAGCGAATGCAGGAAAAGCTGCCTGCCGTCGGCCGAAAAGCCAAGATGAATATCCACCGGTTTTTTTTCTTTGTAATAAGTTTCTTTCCGGGTCAGTTTTTCGGTGGCAGAGGCATATTTAAAAAACCGCAGCCTGCTACCCAGCCGGTAATTGTCGGGCTGGTCATGCACCAGTATATATACGTTGGCAAGGTCATCAATAAATAAATAGTCGAGTTGGTCAAAATTCCGGTCAAGGTAAAAACTGAACTGCTTGCCGTCGGTAATTTCAAATTCGCTGTTGATAATAAAAATATTTACCCGTGTGGAATCAGCAGAAAAAGCGTCAACAGAGTAAAGTAGAAAATTTTTATAAGCCGGCGAAGCAATCAGCTCCCACCGTGTGCCTTTTTGCAGCGGAAGCTGCAGTATTTCTTTTTCATTTCCCGGCTCGCCTGCGGTATGCAAGACTTTGTAACTGCGATAGCCGGTACCCGGTTTTTCATAAAGCAGTGTCAGCTCATCAGGGCGGGGAATTGCTAAAAGAAGACGGCTGTTTTTTAAATCCGGCAGTTCCATTTCTCCTGCAGGTTCAAGCTGGTGGTTGTACAGCAGCAGCTTTGGAGTGCTGGTTTGCGAAACAGATAAAACGAAAATATGTTTTTGGCTGTTGCCAGGAATAGAAAAATATTCGGCAGATGTGCCGGAAGAGAAAGCTGGACTGAACGAAACTGTTTGCGAAACAACCGGAAGCGCAAAAGGATTTATTAAAACCAAGGTGAGCAATAATCTGGTCAACCGCCGGAGCATATTTACCCCCTGTGTAAAGCTACAGAAGTTATATCGTTACGGGTAGAAAAAAAGTTGCCAATTTTGATACATGGAAACGGTTCTGATTACCGGCGGCACAGGATTGATTGGCAGGGCGCTAACTGAAGCCCTGCTCGAACGAGGCTACCGGGTAATCATTTTCACAAGGCAAACGGATACACAACAAAAAAAGATAAGTGATAAGCTTAGTTACTGTACTTGGGATATTAAAAAAAAGGTTATTGATAAAGATGCCGTTTCAATAGCGGATTATATAATTCACCTGGCCGGTGCTTCCGTTGCTGAAAAAAGGTGGACGCAAAAAAGAAAACAGGAGATTGTAAGCAGCAGGGTGGACAGCAGCCGCCTGCTTGCCGAAAGTATAAAAACAATTCCCAATCAAATTAAAGCTGTCATTGCATCGTCTGCCGTGGGTTGGTACGGTGCTGATAGGGAAAGGGAAAAAGACAAAAAAAAGTTTACTGAGGATGATACGCCGGCAGAAAATTTTTTGGGTGAAACATGCAGGCAGTGGGAAGAAGCTATTGAGCCTGTTTCATTTCTTGGCAAAAGACTTGTAAAGCTGCGCACCGGTATAGTATTGAGCAATGAAGGCGGCGCATTGGCAGAATTCAAAAAGCCGTTACGATTCGGCATAGCTCCCATTTTAGGCAGCGGTCACCAGGTTATCAGCTGGATTCATATTGACGACCTTGTACGCATCATCCTTTTTTCCCTGGAGAATGAAAATATGAACGGGTGCTACAATGCTGTAGCGCCGCACCCGGTAACGAATAAAAAACTTACCCTGTTGCTTGCAAAAAACATGAAGGGCCGGTTTTTTATCCCCGTTTATGTTCCTTCTTTTGCGCTTCAGTTGTTGCTGGGCGAAATGAGTGTAGAGGTATTGAAAAGCGCAACGGTGAGTGCAGAAAAATTACAGGAAGCGGGATTTATTTTTCAATACCCGGATATTGATTCAGCGCTTCATCAACTGACAGGGAATAAAAATCACATGGGACGGCATTAAAAAATTATATCTGCAATTATTCAAAGCTCACTGAATAAAGCTTTTCTTTTTCTTCCCGGCCTTTGAATTCCATTTCGCCTATTTCATTTACCCGGTAAGCAAAGGGAGTGGAAAAATCATCCAGGAAATCGCCGGATACCACAAAGGGTTCGTCCAGCTCATGACACTTGCTGCGGATACGGGCCGTAGTATTGAGCGTGTCGCCGCTGTAAACAAGATCTTTTTTTACAATGCCGATTACACCGGCCGTTACCTCACCTGAATGGATGCCGGCTTTAAATGTCGGGCATACGCCATAGCGGCGCATGTACCGTTTCTCACGGCGTTTCAAAAGAAAAAAAGCCTGGCGCAGGAATTTAAAACAGCGCTGCTTGTTCAGCGCCGTATTCATCCACGACAATACCACTTCGTCTCCCACATACTGGTAAATCTCGCCGCCATTGGCCAGTATAGGCACGGTAATGTCGGCAAAGAAATCACGCAGCAGGCGGAAATATTTTGTATGCCCGAGTTTTTCGGCAATGCTGGTGGCATGATTGATGTCGAGAAAAATAAAAATGCGGTTTTCAATTTTGGGTTTTATGTATTTGCCGCGTATCATGCTCCAGAATCCGCCGGGGCCATATTTATCTGTCACTTCCAGTAAAAAGATAGTGAGCAGGGTCATGATGCCCAGGTCGAGCAGGAAAATGAGAAAAGCACGGGTAAGAAATACGTTCCGGTAAAACTTATCGGCAAACTCATCAAAGGTTTTGTGCTCGCTGAAAACAAAATACATGGCCAGCATCACAAAACCAATCAGGATGAACAAACCGAAAGTCAGCGCCATCTTTATTGATACTGATAACCACAGCGGGTAATGGCGAAAGGCATTTTTAAGATAAAACACCAGCATCGCTGAAACGACAAAACCGATGATGGCAAAGGCCAGAGAAAACAGCAGGAGCGAACGGCCGGTCACCAGTTCTTTTTCAATCAGGATGATGTTGTAAAGAAATAAAAAAGCAAACACTACCCACATCAGTGAAATGGTGGACAGAACGGTAATCTTGTAGTAAAAAATTCTGCGGGAGAACATAAGCAGCAGGTACCGGGTCTGACCGTCCCGGTCTGACCGGATTAATTATCTCAATTTATTAATAATCTCATCATGAACCAGTTCATACGATTTCTCCATAAAAGTTGCAGGTTCATAGCCACATAGCTTTACTGCCAAATTTTTATTACATAACGTGCCATTTCTCAATCCCGCATAGTCATTAAACGATGAAAACTCCCAGTCTTCCAGCCGCACAACCAGTTTAGCTCTGAATGGATTCTGATGCAGGTAATGAAAACAATTTACAAAGTAATCCATGATTGTGATGTTTTTCCCCGGTTCAACTGTTATATCGTTCAGGCATTTCGATTTGGATTTTTGACGGAATACTGAGCCCGTTCTTTCATACCTCTTGTTGAAAATTCGTGCATAACCGCTTAAAAGTTTTCTGATGGCATTAGTTACAGGGTCAATCACCAGGCCGCCTTGTTTTATTTGTACGAAACATCTTTCATCAGTATAAAGCATAAAGTGAAAATGGTTGGGCATCAGGCACCAGGCTAATGTCTCCGCACAGGGAATAAACAATTTCCTGTACATTTTTAAAAAGATGACATAATCATCGGAATTAAAAAAAATGCACTGCCTGTTGTTGCCCTGGTTATAAATATGATACAGGTGGTCCGGTTTGAAATTCATAAAATGATAATTGCATTCGGGTTCCGAAGATTCTCTATGGGGTCAGACCGGGACGGTCAGACCCTGTGGCGTATTAATTCCTCACCGGCTTTCCGCCCTTCAGCACACTCTGAATCCGCTCCAGCGTTTTCTTTTCACCGCACAGGGAAAGAAACGCTTCCCGTTCCAGGTCGAGCAGGTATTGTTCCGTCACAAAAGTGGGTTCGCTCAGGTCGCCGCCGCACATTACGTAAGCCAGTTTTTTTGCCACTACCACGTCATGTTCAGTAGCATAGTTGGCTCTCCACATTCCGTTGATGCCGGCATATAAAGCCCCAAGAGCCAAGCGGCCCAATACTTTAATATCTCTTCTTTGCACGGGCATGGTATAACCGGAACCAGCCATTTCAATCACTGATCTTTTTGCTTCTGCAATCCGGCGGCCGGGGTTCATCGCCACTTCATCCAGTCCTTTTCTGTACACGCCAGTTTCAAAACCTTCAAATGCAGATGTAGCTACTTTGGCTGTGGCAATGGTAAGAAACCGGTTTTTCAAGGTAATTGTCTCCGGTTCATCTTCATGCATTTCATCCGATGCACGCAGTACAAATTCTTTTGTACCGCCACCGCCGGGAATCAAGCCCACACCCAATTCAACCAGTCCCGTATAAGTTTCTACAGCAGGGCAGCACTTGTCGGCATGCAGGCTCAGTTCGCAGGCGCCGCCGAGTGCAAGCCCATGAGGCGCCACCACCACAGGAACTGACGAATAACGGGCCCGCATCATGGTATTCTGAAACATCCGTACCGCCATATCCAGTTCATCATATTCCTGGTCAATGGCCATCATAAAAATCATTCCCACATTGGCACCGGCGCTGAAATTGGCGCCTTCATTGGCAATCACCAGGCCTTTGTAATTTTTTTCCGCTTTATCAACGGCTGTCATTATTCCGCTCAGTACATCGCCGCCGATGGTGCCCATTTTACTGAACCATTGTAAACCCAGCACATCATCACCCAGGTGATACAGGCGGCAACTCCCGTTTTTCCATACCAGCTTATCCTGGTAATTGCTCATTACAATAAACGCACTATCCCGGTCGTACGCTTGTGGTAAAGAATATGATCCCGCCAGCGGTGAATAGCATAAGCGATTTCCATTTTCTATTTTATAAAAAGTCGTTATGCCTTTTGCAAGCATCTCATCCACCCAGGGGGCCACTTTATAACCTGCTTCTTTCATTGCATTTACCGTTTTTTCCACACCCAGCACATCCCAGCTTTCAAAAGCTCCGATTTCCCAGCCAAAGCCGGCCATCATGGCATGGTCAACACGATAAACCTCATCGCTGATTTCGGGAATACGATGCGAGATGTAAGAAAATAAGCCATAATGAAAGTGCCGGTAAAATTCACCAGCCTTATCCTGCCCTGCACAAAGAATTTTCAGCCGCTGAATCAGATCATCAACAGGTTTGGCGGCTTCTACAGTTGCAAACTTTGGTTTACTCCGGGGCTTATATCCGAAAGTTTTTAAGTCAAGAGTAAAAATTTCTTTTTCCTCTTTTTCTCCTTTTCTCTTGGCAAAAAATCCCTGCCCTGTTTTATCACCCAGCCAGTTATTTTCTGCCATTTTGTTCAGCCAGGCGGGTATCTTAAATACATCTCTTGCTTCATCGTGCGGGCAATTGTCATACACTCCTTTTGCCACTTTTAGTAATGTATCAATACCGACAACATCTGCTGTGCGGAAAGTAGCAGATTTCGGACGGCCAATGATGGGTCCTGTCAATGCATCCACTTCATCAACGGACAAATCCATTTTATCAACCAGGCCAAACAGGGACATGATGCCAAACACACCGATACGGTTGGCAATAAAAGCTGCAGTGTCTTTGCACAGTACCGTGGTTTTTCCGAGAAACAAATCGCCGTAGTGCATCAGGAAATCAACAACGGCCGGATCGGTATGCGGCGTGGGAATAATTTCCAGCAGCCGCAGGTAACGCGGCGGATTGAAAAAGTGAGTGCCGCAGAAATGTTTTTTAAAATCATCGCTCCGTCCTTCGGCCAGCATGTGAATGGGAATACCCGAGGTATTGGAAGTAATGAGCGAACCCGGCCGGCGAAACGGCTCCACTTTTTCATACAACTGCCTTTTTATATCCAGCCTTTCCACCACTACTTCAATTACCCAGTCGCAATCGCTTATTTTTTTCAGGTCATCATCAAAATTGCCGGTGCTTATTTTTTTGACAACATTTTTATGATAAACCGGCGAAGGATTTGATTTGATGGCTGCAGCCAGCGCATCATTCACCAGTTTATTTCTTTCAGCCGGGTTTTTACTTTCCGCCGCTTCATTGGGAACAATATCCAAAAGCAACACCTGTAAACCAATACCAGCAAAATGACAGGCAATGCGGGAACCCATCACACCACTGCCGAGCACCGCTACTTTCCTGATGATTCTATTTTCCATGTATTAATTAGTTAGTTAAACAACTATTCAAAACCGAAGATAGGTTTTTTTGCCAAACCCGGTGCATATTGGAAGTAATAAAGCACTTCAGGTAAAGCTTACTCACACACCTGGCTTTTACTACCGGTGATTTTTTTTTAAATGGATAGAATTACTTTTCTGACAATGCCTGGCGGCTTATCGCTAATCAATATCAACCGGGGGCAGCTGGCGAAGCTTCAGTTGTTTTTGGTAACGGCGCAGCAGCCGTTTGTTTTTCTTTGCCCCGATGCTGGATGCAACTCCGCTCATGGCGATTTTTATGTAGTAGTTAATAAATGAACGGTCACGCAAGCGTGGAAAATAAACTACACCCGATCTTTTTTTATTTTCATTTTTAATCACAAAACTGTTGGCAATAAAAGTGACCAGCCCCTGCAGGAATCTTTTCTGGTCTTCACTTCCGTTTTTCAGAAACTGTACTTTCAGGTCGTGGTAATACATTCTCATTTGTCCCAGCGCCAGGTATTCGCGGCCCACAGCCCGCATAACAAGTGTGTCAAGATAACCCGACTGGATTTTTACCGAAGCCAGCGGCGGCAGAATTTCATTCAGGTACAGCAGCGATTGCGGACGCATGCGCAGGGTAATCTGGAAACCAGACAATGAATCATACATTGATTCCCTGGTGCGCAGCCGTATCCATGCCGAATCGAGCAGGTAACCGTTCAGCCTGATGCGGAAAGTATCCGTTGGCGAAATGCCGAAATTCCGGATGGGAAAAATATCGCCGCTGATACGGGTCACGGGCACGATGCCGGTTTCTCTTGTTTTATCATTCAGCTCGGTGTACTCGGTTGTGCCGTTTGAAATATACACGGTATCAACAGAAATTTTTAGAGGAATTTTCTGAAGCAGCTTCGAAGGCAGCGGTTTAATAATGCCGGCTTTGAAGGGCGGTCGTTTGTCCCTGTATGAAGTGAACAAAGGGTTATTGATTCTTAAAATTCCGGCTGACACCACACTATCTTCAAGATACCGGTTAAGGTCAATACCGCTGATGCTTATTTTTCCTGATGAAAAAGTGATGTAATCAGTTTGCCAGGCGCTGGCGGCCACAAACTCATCGCGGCTGAGTTGCGGTTGAAAAGAAAATGAATCAACAGAAAGCAATTTCCCGGGTTGGCTATAAGAAAGATTGCTCAAGGTCCATTTATTTTTATCATCCGTAATTTGCCCGGAAACATTGCTGACTGTAAAGAATGGGTTTTTATCAATAATAGTTTCCAGCCTGCTGCCGGTTTCAGAACCAAGCATAAGATTTTCCAGCTTACTGCTCTTCAGGGTTAGCTGCGCAGCTTTTTTACCAAGGCTGTCGGCGGAAAAATTGGCTGCGTTCAGTTCTTTTATCAGTGCAGACCAGGTTGGCTTATCTCCGGCATTGAAAATAAAATCACTTAACAGTAAATCAAGCTTGCCCTCATTTGAAGACGTAGTTTTTCCTTCTGCATTAGTCAATGTAAACCGTGTAATATCTGCATTCACTGATGCTATTGACAGGCGGTTAGCCGGCTTTTCCGTTTGAATGTTTTTAATCAGCACATTATTTTTGCTCCCGTCCCAAAAAAAATTTTGCAAACCTTTAGATGTAAAATTTTCCAGCTTAAAAGTCGGGTGAATAAACTCCGCTTTATCTATTGACAGGTTGGGCAAAGGTTTCTTTTCCATGCTGCTTACTTTTTCTGCAATGCTTATTTTTATTTCCGGTTCTGCCAGTTTCAGGTTGCTTAGTTCCGGTGAGCCCGAAATAATGCTGCTGACATCCGGAGTAAAAACCAGCAAAGGGGCCTTCACTTCGGTTGTGTTTTTGTTTTTTGTTTGTGCAAATTCAAAACCGCTAAAGGAAGATGCTTCCCTGTCGGTTACTGAAAATTCTGCTGCTGCTGCCGAAGCCTGTGAGGTGAAAATGCCCAGGTTTTTGCCACTTGTTTTCAAACCGCAAAGTTTCAGTTTCTCCAGCTTTTCCACCGAGTCGGCAGAAACAGTAGTTAAAAAGGCCGATAGGGTTGTAGAAGCGCTGTTATAATCAAGTTGGGTATTTGCGCCGTTGATATTTTTTACAGAAATAATTAACGGCCTGGTTTCTAAATTTTCCGTTTTATCCAACCTGTTTATTTCAATCTGTGCCTGCTGCCAGTTTAGCGCAGCCGCATGAATGCTGCTGGCCGAATCGCTGAACAACAGGCTGTCGGCCTTCACGTTTTTGGCGATGAGATTGATGCGCTGTTGCCGGTCGTAAATTCTTATTTTTTCCAGCGCCAGTTGTTTGTTTATGCCGTTAAACAGCAGGTTGTCCATATTCACCATCAGTTTCGTCGTTTTCATAACCCCCTTTTTAAAGCTGAGCTCCTCCACCGAGCTTTCAATATTTTCTACCGAAAGTGAATCGGCTATTGACTGGCTGATTAATGAAAGCCGGGCTTCATCCAGCAACACATCAACGCCGGAGAGTGTTTTCACTTTTATTCTTCCGTTTTCAACACGAATTTTATCCAGGCTCATAAAATTATGAATGCCGGCAAGTGATGTGGCCAGCGGGTTTTGCTTTTTAAATTTTGGCGCCGGCTTTTGCTCATAATCTATTACCGGGTTCAGCAGCGTGGCCTGCCGGGCTATTACTTTCCTGTCAAACAACAGGTCGGCCCACGACAGGCCGCTTAAAATAAACTGCTGTACCTGTATGTTGCGTTTGTCTTTGTAGGGTTCGGTGTTGATGGAAAAATTGCTGAGAAGAATCCTGTTTTCCCGCAGCCGGATGCTGTCGAAACGCAGGAAATAACTGCTGTCTTTTACAAAATTTTCATAATTGCGGATGGCCATGTCAAAGCCCTGCAGTGTTACCGGCTGCGGCTGGCTGTGGTCAATAGTAAGGCCCCGCATTTCAAAATTATTTTTATCCGAAGTAAAAGATGTGCTGCTTTCACCCCGGTGCGAAACAATATTCACGGCCGCGTTTTTTACACCGATGTAGCCCAGTTGCAAATCGCCGGTCAGCTGGTTAATCAGCGTATCAATATTGGGAATGCCGGCCCGGGAATTCGTTTTTGAATTACCGGGAAATGGCTTCTGGCGCAGTTCCAGTTCAATTTTAAAATCCGGGTTCAGGCAATACACCGAATCGGCCTTTATCAAATCGTATTCATACAAGGATTCAAAATCTACTTTGGTAAGTTTCAGCGTATCGAGAAAAATAGAAAAACCCGAGCGGCTCGTATCATTTCTTTTACCCGTGAGGGTGCAGCTGTCAATCTCAATCAATCGCTTCCTGATATTTATTCTGAAGCGGCTGAAAGCAAGACGGTGATTGCCGTCGGGAAAAGTGATGTCCTGCCCGCGGGTGCGGAAAACCATCTGCCCGGTCAGGGGAAAATCTTCGCCGCTGGTAGTGGTATCTATTTTTAAATTATCAATATGAAAATGCAGCCGGGTAATTTCCAGCGGTTGCTGGCCAGGAATAATTTTATTGACCAGCCTGAACTGCCCTTCATCAAACTGGAAGCGCTTTACTTCAAGAAACTGCAGCGCATCCATGATGGAATTGTAAATGCGGCCCATTTCCCGCGGTATCGAAACCTGTTTGTTGCTGATTCGTTCAACCGGCTTTAGCCGGATCACTTCAATTTTAGGCGATGATAAAAAGATGGAATCAATTCGCAGTTCCCGCCGGGTGAAAATCGGCACCAGGGCCCTTACCTGCATCCGTATATTGTCCACCTGGAAATGATAGGCTGTGCGCAGGTCAAGCGAGTCATTGGAAAAAAAAGTTACATTTTCCAGCTCCACTTTTTTGCTGAAGTAATTAAAGCGGATGTTTTTTACATTCAGCTTCAGCTTTCCTTTCGATTCGGTGTTGACAAGGTCCTCGATTAATTTTTCAGCATTGTTGACTACATAAATGTGAAGCGCTGTAATAAGAATGATGATGATGCTCAGCAATATTCCGAGTGTCTTCAGTATTTTTTTTTCAAGCCAGACAATCCACATTCAGCGGCGGGGTTAATAAAAACAACCTGCCAGCCGGCAGGCAAGTCAAATTACTTAAATTTTATGGTAATGAAAAAGCCACCTGTTACCTGATGGCTCCGCATTTTTTAACTTACTGATGAACCCGGGCTTACTGCTTCATCGGGTTTCAGCAAGCGCAGTTTACCGTCTGTATCCTCCGCGGTCAGTATCATACCCTGGCTTTCTATTCCTTTCATTTTTCTTGGCGCCAGGTTTACCACCAGCACCACCTGCCTGCCCAACATTTCATCTGCATTATAATGCTGAGCAATACCACTGACAATGATTCTTGTTTCACTGCCAAGGTCAACGGTGAGTTTTAAAAGTTTATCTGCTTTTTCAACTTTTTCACACGCCGTAACTGTTCCAATACGCAGATCAAGTTTGGCAAAATCATCATACTGTATCTGAGGTCTGAGTCCGGATGTCTGAGGTCTGATGTCGGATGTCTGATTGGCTGCTTCTGACTTCTGACTTCCTGCTCTCAGCTTTTCCACCTGCGCCATCACCTCCGCATCTTCTATTTTCCTGAACAATAACTCCGGCGGCCGCAAACTATAGCCCACACTCAACAGGTTACTCTTACCGGCATTTTCCCAGTCCAGCATTTTATCCACTACTTTCATCATGTGCAGCATCTTCTTGGCCGTGTTTGGCAAAAAGGGATTGATGAGAATGGCGAGGTTGGCTGTCAGTTGCAAGCAAAGATGTAAACAGTTATCAATTAATTTTTGATTTATTGAAGTATCGGGTTCTAAAGCCCCTCCTTTGGAGGGGTTAGGGGAGGTCTTTTTCCACGGCTCTTTCTTCTGCATGTACTGGTTGCCTTTCCTTGCTAAATCTATTACTTCAAACAACGCATCGCGGAACCTGAATTCTTCAATTGAGCGTTGAATATGGAGCGTTGAGCGTTGAATATTTTCTATGAGCAACCGATCATCATCATCCATTACCTCGTTATGCAGCTTCGGCACTTTGCCACCGCAGAGTTTATGCATCAGCACCCAGGTGCGGTTTACAAAATTGCCGAAGATGGCTACCAGCTCGCTGTTATTTCTTTCCTGGAAATCTTTCCATGTAAAATCGTTGTCCTTGGTTTCCGGTGCATTGGCACAAAGTACATAGCGCAGCACATCCTCACATCCCGCAAAATTCCGCAGGTACTCATGTACCCACACCGCCCAGTTGCGGCTGGTGCTTACTTTATCCCCTTCAATATTCAGAAATTCATTGGCCGGCACATTATCGGGTAATACAAAACCGCCATGCGCTTTCAGCATCGCCGGGAAAATGATACAGTGAAAAACAATATTGTCTTTGCCGATAAAATGGACAAGTTTGGTATCTTCTTTACACCAGTAACCGGCCCAAAGTGGCGTCAGTTCTTTGGTGGCAGAGATATAACCAATCGGTGCATCAAACCAAACGTACAATACTTTTCCTTCAGCATCAGGCAATGGAACTTTTACTCCCCAATTACTGTCCCTCGTCATCGCACGGCTTTGTAGGCCTGCATCCAGCCAGCTTTTGCACTGGCCATACACATTATTCTTCCAATCCTTGTGTCCTTCCAGTATCCACTCTTTCAGCCAGGGTTCATAATTCTGCAAAGGAAAATACCAGTGCTTTGTTTTTCTTTTCACCGGTACCGCATCGCTTAATGTGCTGCGTGGATTGATAAGCTGCTCCGGCGACAGGCTGCTTCCGCATTTTTCACACTGATCGCCAAAGGCGCTGTCGTGGCCGCACACCGGGCAGGTGCCGGTAATGTAGCGGTCCGCCAAAAACGTCTTTGCCTTCTCATCAAAGTACTGCTCCGTTTCTTTTTCTTCAAACACGCCGTTGTCATACAGCTTTCTAAAAAACGCCTGCGATGTTTCGTGATGAATAGTATTGGAAGTGCGGGAGTAGATGTCGAAGGAAATACCCATCCGCTCAAAGCTATCTTTAATCAATGCATGGTATTTGTCTACTATCTGCTGCGGGCTCACGCCTTCTTTCAGTGCACGGATGGTGATGGGCACACCATGCTCATCGCTGCCGCATACAAATTTTACATCCCGCCGCTGTGCCCGCAGGTAACGGACATAAATATCGGCCGGCACATACACCCCGGCCATGTGCCCGATGTGCACGGGACCATTGGCATAAGGCAGAGCTGCTGTTACGAGATATCGTTTAAACTCATTCATAATTTTTTTATGGGCCAGGCTATAATACTACTATTTAGCTCCTGTTGCGTCGCACTCTTGTGCTGCAACAATTCTATTCAACAATTATTGCAGCATCCCGGACAAAGCGTCAGGATACGTTCATTATCTCATGGCACAGAAGCAAGGACACAACGAAGGCTTGCAAAAATACCGGATAAACCATCATTGCCCAAACGGGCTACGACTAAGTAGTGTATCATTTTCAGTGATTCTGTGCTTCAGTGGCATTTATTTTTGCCACAGATACACTGAATCACAGGAATAAAAAATCTGTTTTGTTTAATGAATCGTCTAACTGAGTCACTGATTCCGATTAACAGATTTTATTTACATTGAGAAAAATTTAATCTCACCATGTCAAATAATTCCATCGAAGAAAAATTAAAAGAACTGGGCTATACTTTACCCGCACTTCCGGCTTCCAAAGGCATTTATAAGCGCTGTCTCATAGACGGCCGCCATCTCTATGTCTCAGGCCATATTTCGGTGAATACGGATGGCAGCGCCATTACCGGCAAGCTGGGAAAAGATTTGAACGAAGAGCAGGGCAAAGCTGCTGCCCGGCAATGCGGTCTTGCAATTCTTGCGTCCATCAAAACAGAGCTGGGTGATTTGCAAAAAATAAAAAGGGTAATGAAAGTGCTGGGCATGGTGAATGCCACTGCCGATTATGAAAAACATCCCCTCGTCATCAATGGTTGCAGCGAGTTGTTTGTAGAACTCTGGGGCGAGGACAACGGAAAAGGCGTAAGAAGTGCGGTGGGCATGGGTTCATTGCCCAACAATGTGGCGGTGGAAATTGAAGCGATGTTTGAAATTGAAGCTTCCAACACTGCCTGACCGGCAGGCAGGCTATGAAGAAGATTATGAAGTTTTCCTAATCCCGTCCGGTTGCTTAAAGTTCCGTAGGGACTTATGGTGGGTAGCAATGAAGCAGGAAGACAAAGCGTCCCATCGGGACGCATGGTGCAGCGACACAGGTAACACATAAAATATTCCATTGAAATAATGAATATGTCCGAAAGCTGGTACGAAATAAAAAACATTTATGAGCTGGACTCACCGGCTTTATTTGTGTTTACTGAAAGAGTCAGGCACAACATTCAACTGGCAGTTGAAATGGCAGGTGATGTGAACCGCCTCCGGCCGCATAGCAAAACCAATAAATCGCCGGATGTTGCCCTGCTGATGTTGCAGGCAGGCATTACAAAATTCAAATGCGCCACCATTGCCGAGGCAGAAATGCTGGCACAATGCCATGCGCCGGATGTATTGCTGGCTTACCAGCCGCTGGGGCCCAAGCTCAACCGCTTTGTTTCGCTGATTAAAAAATATCCCGCTACAAAATTTTCCTGTCTTACAGATGATATGACTGCCGCTGAAGAGCAATCAGCTGCATTCTGCGCAAGTCAGCTTACCGTGCCTGTTTTCATTGACCTGAATGTGGGCATGAACCGCACCGGCATTTCACCGGGTGAAAAAGCAATTGCACTTGTCAGGCACTGCAGATTATTGAAAGGAATTACAGTCACCGGGTTGCATGCCTACGACGGTCATATCCGCGAAGTGGATTTTGAAACCAAAAAGAAAAAATGCGATGAAGCATTTACCCGGGTGGAAAAACTGAACGAAGAATTAAAGCTTCCAGTCATCATTGCCGGCGGCTCACCCACTTTTTCTGTTCATTGCAAACGAAAAAACATTGAATGCAGTCCCGGCACATTTGTTTACTGGGATAAAGGGTACAGCGACCTCTGTCCCGAGCAGGATTTTTTACCTGCCGCCGTGCTGGTCACACGAGTGATTTCGTTGCCGGCTTCAACACGGATATGTACCGACCTTGGTCATAAATCCGTGGCTGCAGAAAACGAAATCAGCAAAAGAGTCTTCTTTCTGAATGCCGAAGGTTTGAAGCCGGTCAGCCAAAGTGAAGAACATCTTGTACTGGAAGCAGGGGAAAATCATTCTTTCAAACCCGGTGATATTCTTTACGGATTACCTTACCATATTTGCCCCACGGTGGCATTGTATGAAAGAGTGGTTACCGTTGAAAAGGGAATAGCAAGTGGAGAATGGAGGAATAGTGCAAGAGACAGGAAGATTAGTTTATAGTTTTTCGTTTATCGTTTTTTAGAAGCGATTATTTCACAGTAAACCATAAACCAAAAACGACAAACGGCATAATGTTCATCCTCGACGCCCATCTCGACCTTGCCATGAACGCCATGGAATGGAACCGTGACCTGCGGCAACCCATTCAGCTAATCCGTGAACGTGAAAAAGGAATGACTGATAAACCTGACCGCGGCAATTCAACAGTATGTTTACCGGAATTACGAAAAGGGAATACCGGCGTCGTGGTGGCTACGCAAATTGCCCGTTACGTTAATCCTGAAAAACCATACCTGGTTGAAGGGCGGCCTTTGCCCGGCTGGCATTCTCCCGAACAGGCATGGGCACAAACACAGGCACAGCTTGCCTGGTACAAAGCCATGGAGGAGCAAGGTGAGATGGTTCAGATAAAAGATTTGCGTTCATTGAATATTCATCTTGATATCTGGAATGACGGCAGCCCGGCAGAACAAAAACCCGTTGGATATATTTTAAGCCTTGAAGGCGCCGATTCACTTGTCACACTTCAGCACCTGGAAAAAGCGTATGCGTACGGACTACGTGCTGTTGGTCCGGCGCATTACGGGCCCGGCCGCTATGCCAATGGCACCGATGCAAGCGGTGAAATGGGAAAAGATGGTTTGGCCTTGCTGAAGAAAATGGAAGAGCTGAATATTATTCTTGATGCAACACATTTGTGCGATGAGGCTTTCTGGCAGGCGATGGATGATTTTCACGGGCATGTGTGGGCCAGTCACAACAATTGCCGTACACTGGTGAATCATAACCGGCAGTTCAGCGATGAGCAGTTAAAAGTTTTGATTGAGCGGGGCGCAGTCATCGGTGCCGCTTTCGATGCCTGGATGATTGTGCCGGGATGGGAGAGGGGAAAATCAAAACCCAAAGAAACGAACTGCAGTATGGAAAAAGTAATTGACCATATTGACCATATCTGCCAGCTCGCCGGTAATGCGCTGCATACTGGCATTGGTTCTGATTTGGACGGCGCCTTTGGCAAAGAACAATGTCCTTTCGATTTGGAAACAATAGCTGATTTGCAAACCATTCCTTCCCTGCTGAAGAAACGGGGTTATTCGGATGAAAATATTGAAAACATCATGCACAGGAACTGGATAAATTTTTTGAGAAAAGCGTGGGGTAAATTTTAAACTTCAAAATTAAGCCCGGTTATCAGCAGTTTATTTATCAAACATTGAAAATGGAGAATTAATCGCTGAGTATTTTATTGTAGAAAAAATTTTCAATGTTCAATGTTCAGCAATTACCTGTATTTTGAAAACTCAATACGGCGACGGACCCGTTGCCAGCCAACCACCATCTACAATCAAACACTGCCCGGTAATTTGTGTTGCATCGGGAGAAACAAGAAACAAAGCTGCTTTTGCAATGTCATCTACTGTGGCAGGCCGGCCCATCGGGATAAAGCGGCTCCAGTTATTTTCATAATCGGGGTCCTGCCTGGTGCGTTCGGTAAGCGTGGCGCCGGGAGCAATGGCATTAACGGTGATTTTATACGGCGACAATTCAATCACCAGGTTCTTCGCCAGCATTTCTATCCCGGCTTTTGACATGGCATAGGCCGAAAGTTTTTTGTGCGCCCGGTGGCCCACTACCGACGACATGAACAAAATACTGCCGCCTGTTCCCTGCTGTTTCATCTGTTTGGCGGCAGCCTGTGCAAGAAAAAAACTGCCGGCAAAATTCAGGTGCATTACGCTGTCGAATGACTTCCGTGTGTATTCAAAAAAATCGGCAAACAGGGTAATACCTGCATTGGCAATGGCAATGTTGAGCCTGCCAAAAGTGCTTACCGCCTGCTGCACCAGTTGATAAATAAATGGCACATCCCCGGCGTCGCCGGCCAGGCCGATGCAATTGCCGCCTTCGCTTTTGATTTTGTTTACAGCAGCAGTAGTAAGAGTTTCATCAATATCATTCAGTAAAACGGCGGCGCCCTGCTGTGCAAGCTGCCGTGCAATTTCGAAACCGATACCCTGGCCGGCGCCGGTGATGATGGCGGAATGATTATGGAAGATTTTGTCGGCCATACGTTAGTCCTAAAAAAAAATCAACTGAAGATAATTATTCTTAGTTGATTTCGACTGGTATTATTTCAGCCGTGATTCAGAATAAATTTATGCCCCTAATAATTTATTCAAATAACCATAGCTCGACATAATGCTTGCCAGCGGGTCTTTGGGCATGTCGTGCTCCACAAAGAACTGTTTCATGCCCGACGTTTCTGCTGCATCAAATATCCGTTTGAAATCAATGGTGCCTTCGCCAACCGGCATCACCGTTTTCATTTCTTTGTCCAAATCCTTTACATGCCACAGCGGGAATCGGCCGGGATGCAGCTTGAATAATTCCACAGGATCCTTGCCACCTTTGGTGGCCCAGGCAAGGTCCAGCTCCATCTTCATGGTTGTCTGCGATAAAAACAGTTCATAAGGTGCCTGTCCTTCCACTGCAAGAAACTCCCTGTCGTGGTTGTGATAGGCAAATGTGATTCCCGCTTTTTTGCAGGCTTCATCGGTTTTATTCAGCACTTCAAGGGAAGCTTTTACTTCATCCAGCGTACTGATGGGTGTGCTGGCGCAAACAAGATATGCCACGCCGCCTTCGGCTGCTTCGTCCACCAGTTCCTGCATATTATCACGCAGGCTGCGCATGGGCGGGATGGTAATGGGTTTGCCATCGGGGCCTAAGATGGGTGGCGCATTGGCGGGTCGCCTGAAAGGAGCGCCGCTTACATGGTGCGATTTCCAGTTCATGCCCATGTCGTTCAGCAGGGAAGCAAATTCCTTCGGCTTCATTCCGTAGTAGCCGCCTTTGCGGCTGAAGGCTGATTCAATTTCTTTATAACCAACCACGGCAATCTGCTTCAATGTGCCGGGCACATCTTCATCTATCACGTTGAAAAAGGTGAAGAGCTGCAGACCGGCATTTATTTTTTTCGGAAAACCGGCGAATGAGGCCAGCGATTTATTGTGCAGCAGCAGTGAACCGAACAGAGCTGCACCGGAAGTTTGAAGGAATTGTTTTCTTTTCATGTTAAATAATATTATTTAGTGTATCAGATAAGCACGGGTTTAATCTCTCCTGCAGGTATTTTGGTTGAAATAACATGCTAAAAACGTAATGCCATTTGAATAGTTGATATGGTATTAACGCATAAATTGACCCCCGTAAGTGGCGATGTGTTGCTTTCTGATAAGCCGTTCCTGACGGAGCGTAAGGCTGAAACCCGCACATATGCTGTTGCTGATATGGCACCTCTGCCGGGGCTGATTTTTTTCCAAAAATGATCCTAAGCACTCTTAAATATTCCCGGCTTTTTTATCTGATTTCTTCCTGTTTATTTTCTTTTATGCGCCAGCATCCAGCTCAGAAAATCTTTTTCGGCAAATGCATGGTCCCAACTGTTGTGTCCCACGCCGGGATATTCCGAGTATTTTACTTCCGCCTTCAATGCTTTCAATCTGTCCACCATCTCTCTGGAAAGTTTTACATCCACCACATTGTCGGCATCGCCATGAAAAACCCAGAAGGCGGTTTTGGTTACCCGTTTATCATATAGGGTTACCGGGCCGCCGCCGCAAATGGGCAATGCGGCTGTATACAAATCAGGATAACGATATACCGATTCAAAGGTGCCCATGCCGCCCATGGATAAACCCGCTATGTAAACTTTTGATTTTTCCACCGCTTCTTCATTTACCAGTTTTTTCACCAGCTCATTGGCGGCAATGAGCGGCCAGGCAGCTTGTGCATTGTAATCAAATTCTATTTTGAGTGGTGTTACGGTCCGGTCAATCTTTGTCGAGGCCCAAAACGACTCACCCGGGCACTGGGGAAATATGACGATGCCCGGAAAATTTTTTCTGCCTTCTGCACTGGTAAATAACCTGGCGCCATGCATCAGTTGCTTTTCATTGTCGTTGCCCCTTTCACCGGCTCCATGCAGAAAAAGAAGCAAAGGATATTTTTTGCTCTTATCATAATTTTCAGGATAAAGAATACGGTAAGGCAACACTTTTCCTTCGGCAAAATCAAATTCTTTTTTCTGGTAGGGAGCAAAAGCCGGGTCTTCCACTTTTTTTGTCAATAATCCCTGTACGCTGAGCCAATCGCCGAAGCGTTCAATCCAGTTATCAGTCGGCAGATTTTGCTTGCGCATGCCAAAGCCATGTCCGCCTTTTGCATACAAATGCATTTCGGCAGGCCGTTTGGCAGCAAGCCATTTATTATACAGTTCGATGCTGTGCATGGCAAAGTCAAGCTGGTCGTCGGTGGCGGTGAGTGTAAAGAGCGGAGGAGAATCAGCCGACACGGTTCCGTGCATCGAAGATGGAAAGTAGGGATAGATGGGCGCAATAAAATCTGGTTTGTTTTCTCCTGAATACCCGAATGCTGCGGCTGCCGTTACTGTGCCGCCGGCAGAAAAACCAATGATACCAATCCGGTCAGGCCGAATGGCGTACTCTTTAGCATGTGTGCGCACATAAGCAAGGGCTGCTCTTGCGTCGGCAATGGCAAGCGGAATCACTTTGTTGTTGTCTTCATCAAACCGGGGGCGTGGTTTGGAAGCCACCTCGGAGGGCGGGTCGTTGGTGAAGCAGCGAACCAGCCGGTATTTCAAAACAAAACAGGTCACTCCTTTTTGCACCAGCCAGCGGGCTACATCAAAGCCTTCGCTGTTGATGGAGAGTGCATGAAAGGCGCCGCCGGGAGCAATGATGACTGCCGTGCCGTTTGATTTATCCGCCTCGGGCATAAACACAGTAAGCGTGGGCTTGCTGACATTGTAAATAATTTTTGTCTGCCAGAAATTGCTGTCATTTTCTGCTTCGTCCCAGTTCCAGGTTTCGGAGCCTGGCGCCGGGCCCTCGTAAAGCGGAATTACTTTTTGCTGGGCATGCAGTGATGTTAAAAGCAGAAAAGACAGAAATGAAAGCAGGATTTTTTTCATTGCAATCAATTTGTGATTAATAACTGAGGCCGGATGCGGATTTATACAAAGGATTCTTGGAGTCGTAAGGTAAATCTTCTTCCTGGTTTTGCGCTACTTTCATGGGCGATGGTAATTCAAAGGGCTGTAAAGTTCAGAATAAAACAGAAGTACGGGAGTTGATAAATATCAAATTGTATCAGCGCCCCGAGCGGATGCGGCTGAGCGTTTCCAGTGTGATGCCGAGAAAGGAGGCGATGTAGGTGAGTGGCACCCGCTGCACAATCTGCGGCGATGATTTCAGCAAAAGTTCATAGCGCTGCTGTGCCGATTCAAACTGTATGCTGTCCATCCGTTCCTGCGAAAGGATGAGTGACCAGGTGAGCATTTTACGCAGCAACGTTTCCACATCGTGGTATTTGCCGGCCATCCGCATCAGGTCGTCGTGATGGATGCCGTATATTTCGGAGCGTTCGATGGTGTGAATGATGAGGTGACTCGGTATGCGCCTGAAAAAACTGGTAATGGAAAGAAAGAACTGCCTGTCCATGGCAAGCCACTCGGTGATCTCCTTGTTGTTTTTATAATAAAAAATGCGGGCTACGCCTTTTTCGATGAAGTAAAAATAATCGGAGACCATGTTTTCTTTCAGCAAAACAAAATCTTTCGGTGCCGCCCAGTGTCGCCAGGCATTTACAAACTCCGTCATGCTTTCAGCCGATAGCGGAGAAATGGCAATGATGGCTTTTTGCAGTGTTTCCACAGCGATCATTTCGCCGGAAAATTAATTAAATATCTTTTTTGTCAGCCGGCTCATGTTTTCACCACGATGGTTTTGGTAAGGGTAAAACCATCCCGGATATTACCGGTTATGGCTGCCATTTGATCCGAAAGGCTGTCGGCAAAAATATTATCCCTCGTGTTAGGAGTATCTGCTGTGCCACGGGCTGCATATAAAGGGGATGTATTAAACCGGGGATAATCTGAAAAAGTCATTTCGTCTAACTTTAAATTATGAAAAGAAAGAATTTTATCTGCTCGGCAGCGGCTGTGCTTGCTGCTTCAAAACTGTCCGGGATTCCTGATATCTGTGTAGAAGAAAATTTGTTTTCCCTTCCGCCCTATTTAAAACCCGGCGATACCATCGGCATTACCTCACCGGCAGGATATATTACAGCAGAGGAGATACAGCCGGCTGTAAAAAAAATGGAAAAGTGGGGTTATAAAATAAAAATTGGCGACACTATCGGCAGGCGGGATTACACTTTTGGTGGAACGGACGAAGAAAGAGCAAATGATTTTCAGCAGATGCTGGTTGACCCGAAGATAAAAGCCATCATGTGTGCCAGAGGCGGCTACGGTGCCGTGCGGATAATTGATAAGCTGGACTGGGAAAAATTCAAAACCAATCCAAAATGGATAATCGGTTTCAGCGACATCACGGTTTTTCATGCGCATATAAACAGGAACCTGGGCATTGCTTCACTTCATTCCAAAATGTGCAACAGTTTTCCCGATGACTGGAATCTTGCGGAGCCAATTCAGATTGAGACAATCGAATCTATCCGGAATGCGTTGAGCGGGGAGAGGATGAAATATTCTGTTGAACCCAATCTGCAAAATAAACAGGTCACAGCAGAAGGAGCATTGGTTGGCGGCAACCTGAAAATGCTGGAAACCCTTGCCGGCACAAAATCGGATTTGATTACAGCAGGAAAGATTTTATTTGTGGAGGACACCAATGAGTATATGTACAATATTGACCGCATGTTCTGGCATCTGAAGCGAACTGGCAAGCTGTCGCATCTCAAAGGGCTCATCGTTGGCGGGTTCAAAATAAAGACAGCTGAGGATGCAGATGATTTCGGCAAAACGCTGCAGGATGTGGTGCTGGAAAAAGTGAAAGAATACAAGTATCCTGTTTGCTTTGATTTCCCGGTAGGCCATCAGAAAAATAATTTTGCGCTGAAGTGCGGGGTGAGGCACCGGTTGTCTGTATCTATAAACGAAATAATTTTATCAGAAATCTAATGGCTAAATTGTTCAGATGAAATTTTTTCTACAATTTAACCATTCAACAATTTACCAATGATAAAAATCCCACCTTACCTCCAGAAAGGCGATTGCATCGGGTTGGTTTGCCCGGCCGGTTTCATGCCGGTGGAAAAAGTTTCAGAGTGCATCCGTGTGCTGAATGAAGAGTGGGGCTATACTTCCAAAGTCGGGAAGAGCATCGGCAATCAATTCCATTATTTTTCCGGTACGGATGATGAGCGGCTGCATGATTTTCAGCGGATGCTGGATGATGATGAGGTAAAAGCTGTTCTCTGCGCAAGAGGCGGCTACGGTCTCAGCCGCATTATTGACCGGATTGATTTTTCAAAATTCAAAAAGCAACCCAAGTGGATTATCGGCTTCAGCGATGTGACGATTCTGCATGCGCATATCTACCGCAACTATTACATCGCTACGCTGCATGCACCGATGGCCAATGCATTTAATGACGGCGGTTTTCAAAATGAATACGTGCAATCGCTGAAAAATGCGCTGGAAGGAAAGAAAATAAAATACCAGGTACCGGTGCATGAGTACAACCGGAAAGGAGAAGGAGTGGGTGAACTGGTTGGTGGCAATCTTGCACTGCTGGCACACATTGTCGGCAGTGATTCGGATTTAAAAACCAGGGGCCGAATACTTTTCATCGAAGATGTAGGCGAGTACCTTTACAATATTGACCGTATGATGTATCAGTTAATGCGCAGCGGCAAGCTGGATAAACTGGCCGGGCTAATCGTGGGCGGATTTACCGGTATGAAAGACACCGAGCAACCCTTTGGCCAAACCGCTTATGAAATTATCCGCGATACGGTAAAAGAGTACGACTACCCGGTTTGCTTCGGTTTTCCTGTGAGCCATGAAAAAGAAAACTATGCACTGAAAGTGGGAGTGGGGTATAAGCTGAAAGTGGGGAAGAATAAGGTGGTACTGGAGGAGTGATTTAATTTCTCAATAGCGAATCCAGCTTCTGAATCGTTTCTTCAATCCTGAACAAATCATTGTGGCTGCCGCCTTCGATGCTTACAAATTCATCTCCCGGTTTCAAATATTTTTTTAAGCGGCTGGCATTACGGTAAGTTATCACCCTGTCATCCTTTCCCTGCAGTATGGTGACCGGGGCATTGATTTTTTTTAGGAATTCATGCGTCGGCATTTTGTATTGAATCATCCGGTCAACAGGATAAAAAGGCAGGTAATGTTTTACCACGGAGGGAAAATCATGGTAAGGTGTTTCAAGTACCAGTCTTTTACATGCCTGTACTGATGTCAGCTGTGCCGCAATGCCGGTGCCCATGCTTTTACCATAAATAATAATGCTGTCGGCTGCAAACCGGCTGCGGGCAAAGCGGTACATGATGCCGGCCCATTCATAAAGTGTCTGCTCGGTAAAACGGCCTGTACTTTTGCCAAAGCCGGGATAATCAATCATCCACACTTCGTACCCGTGGCGAGTAAAGTAGGGCGGGTATTTGGCGTACCAGGAAATATTTTTCTTATTGCCATGAAAATAAAGCACTACGCCTTTGGTTACAGTATCGGTAGAAAAAAACTGGATAATGTTCAGGTTCGAATTTTTATCCACGGGGATATTGATGTCGCGGTGTTTTTCAGGAAAATCATATTGATGCTCCCGCTTCAGCGATACGGGGTGAAAAAGAATATAGTCCTGCAGAAAATACAAACTGATGCCGCCGGCTATATATACAAGAATCAAAATCTTCAGCCCGGTGAAAGCTTTTTTTGTCCATGTGCTGCTCATTGCAGCAAAGATGAAATAAAAAGGGACATCCTCGCCCCCCGGCCCCTTCTCCCGAAGGGAGAGGGGGAGATATTAAAGTCGGGTGTAATAATTCCTGATGCGGCTACTGATGCTGCTGTTGATTTCGTTTATAATGTGCCGGATAATTTCACCTTCATGAGGCGGGGTTTGCTGCCTGCCGTTTACCAGTACCTTATCCCTGTCGCTTAAGGCTCTTTCGTCGCCGGTGAACGTTGCAAATTCGGTATGCCAGGTATGATTGCCGTGAATATCATCGCTCCACAGCCAGCGGCCTTCGGCATCACGAATGTGAATCTGCAAAATGCCGTCGGAGTACATGCTTCTTTTGGTAGTGGTTATCCTGGCAAAAACTTTTTTATACTCTTTTACTACCGAGTCAGGTCTGTACACAGTTTCTTTTGCCACCACATCTTTTGATACTTCTCTTGTGTGGTTTTCATCTTTTATCCTGCCCGTGTTCAAAGTAGTGAACCGGAAATCAATAAACTGGTCAGGCCGTATGTTTCGGCTGCGGGCTTCCCACAGGCTGTAAACTTTTACAAACGGATTGCCCGTGTGATAACGAAGCTGCTTGAGCAATTCATTTTCAAAATTTTTGAATTCATTATTGTTGTACGAGCTGTACCGGTAACTGTAATTTTCAAAAGGCATCACCACTACATTGATAACAGCATTTTCATACGCTTCGTTTCTTTTTTCCATCAACGCCCTGTCGGCCGGCCGGAAGCGTAAAGCCGCATTGAATTCATTGTAAGCATTCCGGTAACTCATTTTATCATTTTTCGCCATCCATTGCAGTCCCCGCTGGTACCGCACACCGGCGGCTTTATCGCCATAGGTATCCTGGTAGCCTGAATAATCTTTTGCATGAACAACAGCCATTGCATCCGGCGAATGGCGTATGGTTTCATAAAGTTTCTGGAGTGAAGAATATTCATTGTAAATCCATTCCCATTTCAGTTCATTGCTGTTATTGCTGAGCTGACGGATACGGTTTTCATGATCGTTCACGGCGTAGCGGTAAGCATTTTGCAATAGGGCAATGGTTTCGTCATCTCCCGTTTTCTTTTGCAACTTTTTTACTGCCAGCTCCACGGCTTCATCGTAGTTCCCCTTGTCGTACAGTTTGGCTGCCGATTTGCAACCTGCTGTTAATAATATAATCCCGGCAAAAACAACTGAAGAGTAAATTTTTTTCATAGACATCTCTTTCCTTTAATACGTTCAAAACTCTTTCCGGGAAATTTTTAAAGCAGGTTAATTAGTGAAATCTTAACAGGAACGAATCCGGTAATCTGCATTCCGTGGCAACGGTCTTCAGTATTTTAAAATATCCCGGATAAAATTGTGATACTCGTCAAACGAAGGAAGATCATTGTGATGCCCGCCATGTATGCGTATAAGGGTAATTTTACGGGGGTTCAGTTTCTGCAGTCTTTCACTGTGCGATATGGGTATCAGCCAGTCTTTGGTGCCATGCAGTATATAGGTATGGCAATTTACCTGCTGCATCCATTTATCGGTGCGAAGGTGATAACGCAACACCCACCGCACCGGCAGTATGGGTAAAAACCTTTCCACTACTTTTCTGAAACTGTAATACGGCGCATCCAGAATCAGGTAACGGGGATTGTTGTCGGCTGCTAACTTGCTGGCAAAGCCGCTGCCCAGGCTGCGGCCATAAATTATCAGGTGCTCTTCACCATACTGTTCTTTCAGCTTTTGATATACAAATTGCATGTCGCTGAGCATTTCCTTTTCACTTCGCCGCCCCGTGCTTTTGCCAAAACCACGGTAGTCCACCAGTACCACATCGTAATTGTAGCGGTAAAAATCTTTAGCATACCGGGCCCAGCCTTTTATACTTCTTGTATTGCCATGAAAATACAGGATGAGCCCCTGCGGGTGCTCCCTGTAAAAATGCAAACCGTTGATACGGACACCGGGTTCGATGTCAAAAAAATATTCCTGGAATGGAATATCGTAGCGGAACTCAAAATCCTGTTTCAGTTTTTCCGGTTTGAAGATCAGTTTATCCTGGAAAAAATAGGCAAGAATGGAAAGCAGAATAATTCCGCCGGCGATATAAAAAACGATTCCGGGCAAGGGCGGTGATTTGATATCCCTAAAATAAATGAATTTAAAAGAAGATGCCCGTTAATCTTCTTCCATTACCCGTTTTAGTTTAATAGTAGTAACAGGAGCCACTATCAGCGGAAATTTTTCCACCATCACATTGGAAATATCCAGGCCGAATCCTTTTTCTTCGCTCAGGCTGATTTCTTTTATCCAGAAATAAACTTTCATCACCACCCGCTCCCAGAAAGGGAGTTCATTATCCTGGCTCAGGTATTTTTCCATTACTATAAACTGGAAGTCGCCTACGGTATTGCTTCGTTCAAGGCTGTCGTATCGGCTGTAGATGTTCACTTCGTTGTTGGCCACCAGGTCTTCCACCACTTTTTTAAACATCAGGTTTACCCGTGGCTCCACCCTGAAGCCGAGGCGCAGGTCTACCCGGATGATATCGTTGGGTATGATATGTTCCACTTTGTATTCGCAGGTGTAGGGGTCATCCAGTGTATCCACATGCACCAGCCAGTAAATATCGGCCCGCTTGGGTTTTTTATTTAAAATGGAATAAATGATTTTGTGTTCAATCTCCTTGGGATTGTTGGCGCTGGTCATATACACCAGGTGCGTGGAGTATTTTGGCACCGACTTATCATTACTCAGTTCCTGGATTTTTGGGATGTAGTGCTCCAGCCTTACAAACTCCACATACCGGTTCTTGATTTTACGGGCCCGGTACCACACGTACATAATGAGGAAAAGAATACCACCGATGACAAACGACACATAACCCCCATGCAGGAATTTATTCAGGTTGGCCACCAAAAACGAAAGCTCCACGGTAAGATAAACACCCAGGTAAAGTATCACCCACCGGGTTGGTGTACGATGTGTAATCAGGTAATAGGAAAAAAGCGTGGTGTTCATCAGCATGCCAAAGTTGATAGTAAGCCCGTAGGCTGCTTCCATGTTTTGCGATTTCTGAAAATACAGCACCACACCGCAGCAACCGAGTAAGAGCAGCATATTGACAGCCGGTATGAACAACTGCCCCTTTTCTTCAGTTGGATAATTTATTTTAAGTTTTGACCACAAATTCAGCCGCATGGCTTCGCTTATCAGCGTGAATGAACCGGAGATCAAAGCCTGGCTGGCTACAATGGTGGCGGCCGTTGCAATGATGATGCCCACGGGCCTGAAGCCATCGGGCATGATGGCATAAAAAGGATTTAATTCACCGATAGACGAATTGGAATGAGTAAGTAGCCAGGCGCCTTGTCCAAGATAATTCAGGATAAGGCTGGTTTTTACAAAAATCCATGACATGCGGATATTGCCTCGGCCGCAGTGGCCCAGGTCGCTGTAGAGCGCCTCGGCGCCGGTAGTACACAGAAAAACAGCGCCAAGAATCCAGAAACCTTTCGGGTAGCGGGTGAGCAGCTCGATAGCATAATATGGATTGAAGGCTTTCAGCACTCGGATATCATCCAGGATATGACTTAAGCCAAGAATGCTGAGCATGGTAAACCACACCAGCATCACGGGCCCGAATGACCTGCCGATGGAAGCAGTGCCAAACTGCTGCAGGAAAAATAAAATTACAAGTATAACCAGTACAATGCCAACAATGGTCCATTGGCTGATGTCATGAAAAATGTTGATTTGTTTTAAACCCTCAATAGCCGATGTGACTGAGATGGGCGGAGTGATGATACCTTCGGATAACACAGCAGCGCCGCCGGCCATGGCGGGAAATACTGCCCACCTGCCATGTCGCCGCACCAGGGCAAACAATGAAAACATGCCGCCTTCTCCCTTATTATCGGCACGCAGGGTAAGAATTACATACTTGATGGTGGTTTGGAGTGTCAGCGTCCAGATGATGCAGGAAAGAGAACCCAGGATAAGATCTTCCGAAATAGTCCTTCCTTTTACAATAGCGCTCAGCACATACAGGGGTGAGGTTCCTATGTCTCCGTATATGATACCGATGGCAACGATTAATCCAGCAAGTGTAACTCTATTGGTGGGGATTCTCACAAAAAATTTTTCTTTTTAGCCTGTACAGATCAGGTGTACGAATTAACCCTCAAAGGTATAGGGAAAAAAAATGAATTCAAACCGGTGTAACCCGGTTTGCAAGGCAGCTTACTTTTTTAAGTAAAAAAATAAGTTGACGTTGCATCGGCAAGACCTTCCATGTAAAAATTCATTATTATGCCTCATTTTCGTCCGGGCACGGGGCTGAAATTGACTGACATCCTGTAACTTTAATGTATAAAAAATACTTCTATGAAATTCTGCGGGTTGCTTGTTTTGCTGTTTGGCTTACCATCCTTCTTTTCATCCCTTACTGCACAACGGATTTTGATATCTGAACCGGACAAAGACGATTCCCGAAGGATAGATTTTGAAATCATCGGGCGCATGGGTAACAACTACCTTATTTATAAAAAAATCAGGAATGAAAATTACATCTGCCTTTATGATAATGAAATGAAACTGCTGCAAAAAGTGAAACACGAATACCTGCCCGATGAACGTATGATTAATGTGGATTTTTTTCCTTATCCTGATTTTATCTACATGATTTACCAGTACCAGAAGAGAAATATTATACACTGTGCCGCCGTAAAGCTGGATGGGGCAGGTAAAAAAATTTCAGAACCGGTGGAGCTCGATACTTCGTTGATTGGCGGGTCGCCCAACAATAAAATTTACACGGTGCTGTCAAGCGAAGATAAACAGCGCATCATCATTTTTAAAATCAACAGCAAAAACCGGGACCGGTTTCTTATCACCACCAAACTTTATAATGACAAGCTGGAACTGCTGAAGCGTTCGGCCATCACCCTGCCCATGGAAGAACGGAATGATCACCTGGGCGAGTTTGCCATAGATAATGATGGCAACCTGCTGTTTTCAAAATTTTACCGAACGTCCAACGAAAGCATTTCCAGGGCCTACATGGTGCTAAAAAGAGCCCTGGAAGATTCGTTCAGTTATTACAAAATCAACCTGGAAAAAATTTTTCTTGACGAGCTGCGGGTAAAAGTGGACAACCACAACAAGCGCTACCTGCTCAGCGCATTTTATTATGGGCAAAAAAGAGGCAATATCGAGGGGTTGTTTTTCCTGGCGCTGAACAGGAGCAACCTGAAACCCGAACTGGAAAAAGCCTTCGGGTTCAGCGAAGACCTGCGCCGCGAAGCCAAAGGCGACGCCAACTTCAAGATGGCCTTTAATGATTATTTCATACGCAATATCGTTATCAAAAGAGACGGCGGCTTTCTCATAGATGCCGAGGCATATTATACCACATCACGCAGCACTGCCTGGAACCGCTGGGATTATCTTTATGGTTCACCCTTTCTTTACCCGATGGATTATTATTTTTATTCGCCTTACTACAGCAGCTGGTGGTGGCGGCGCGGCGGCAGCAGCAGCCAGGCGGTACGGTATCATGCCGATAATGTCATCATCTTTTCTTTTGACAGCGCCGGCAGCCTGCTCTGGAACAATGTGATTGCAAAAGGCCAGTTTGATGATGAGTCTGACGACCGCATTTCGTACCAGGTGATGAACACCGGCGGGCAGCTGCATTTTCTTTTCAACCTGCAGGAAAAGCGCAACCTGCTGCTGAATGATTTCACTCTTTCGCCCGACGGCCAAATCAACCGGAACCCGACACTGAAAAACCTGGACAGGGGCCATGAGTTTATGCCCAAGTACGGAAAGCAGGTAAGTGCAAGGCAGTTTATTGTTCCCTGCTTTTTCCGTAATTATATTTGCTTTGCCAAAATTGAATTTAACTGAAGTGCTGAGTTGTGAGTTGTGATTGATAAGTAAAATAAATCATCGGATTACTCACAACTGACCACTCACTACTTACAATCCTGATTCTGTGATAGGCCTTTTCAAACAAAAAACCCCGGCTAATATCCTTTTTCTTTTTGTATTGGGGATACTCATCAAGTTACCCGTCTTTACAAAAACATCATCGCCAACGCTGAGCGGTACTGAAGCATTCCTGTACCGCGAAATTGTAA
Organism: uncultured Chitinophaga sp.; assembly: GCA_964444975.1. GTDB lineage: Bacteria > Bacteroidota > Bacteroidia > Chitinophagales > Chitinophagaceae > VBAS01. The sequence continues at coordinate 58,527 of CAYUJD010000011.1, forward strand.
TGCTGCTGGAATCTTTCACTGTAAATAAGGCATTGCTTTTTGGGAGCATCACTTATCTGCTGCTGTTTACCCAGGCACTGCAGCTAAGCCGGCTGATAAACAGTAACCGCATGATGCAGCGCATAAATTTTTTGCCCGCTTTGTCTTACCTGCTTATTACATCGCTGATGCCGGAATGGAATTATTTTTCGGCGCCCCTGCTGGTCAATTCGCTTCTGCTGCCGGTGTTTGCAGGTTTGTTCAGGCTGTACAATCAACACAGCATCAAAGGCACCATTTTCAATATCGGGCTGCTGGTGGGTATCTGCTCGTTTCTTTTTTTTCCGTCGCTGGTGTTGCTGCTCTGGTTCATCCTGGCACTGATGGTGATGCGTACGGTGCGGTTGAATGAATGGCTGATTTGCCTGTTAGGTGTTACCACGCCTTATTATTTTCATGCAGCTTATCTTTTTATTATTGGTGAGTGGTCGTGGCAAAAATTACTGAAGCCTGTATCCATTGCTTTGCCTGCTCCCGGCCAATCATTGTGGCTTGCGCTTTCAGGGTTATTATTGATTGTGCCGTTCCTTATCGGGGGCTACTATGTGCAGGAAAACCTGCGGAAAATGCTCATACAGGTACGTAAAAACTGGAGCCTGGTGCTTACTTACCTGCTCTTTGCACTTTTTATTCCTTTTTTGAATAACAATTCCCCGGATTTTGAAAACTGGATACTCATCACCATACCATTTGCTGCTTTTCACTCGTTCACATACCTGTATCCGCCGCAGCGCTGGCTGCCGGCAGCCATTTTCTGGATTACCGTACTCTATATCATAATTTACCAGTATAGCGGACCGGGTTGGTGAATTCTTGATTAAGATTTTTGATTTTGGATTGAATTGACTGCCTGTGAACAGTTTTTTGTAAATCTGAAACCAAAAATCAGCAAGCTGAAATATCTTTGTCCTTTCTGACTCAAACCCACATTATGAAATTCGGCGTTGTTGTTTTCCCCGGCTCCAATTGCGACAGAGATATGTATGATGCCCTGAAATATGATCTTGGACAGGAAGTAACCATGCTCTGGCATAAGGACAGGGATTTAAGTAAGTTCAATACGGAGGATTGCATCATCCTGCCGGGTGGTTTTTCTTATGGAGATTATTTACGTTGCGGTGCCATTGCCCGTTTCAGCCCCATGATGCAGAGTGTAATTGAGTTTGCCAACGCCGGTGGTAAGGTGTTTGGTGTGTGCAATGGCTTCCAAATATTGTGCGAATCGCATTTATTACCCGGCGCCCTGCTCAGAAATGCCCATCAGCAGTTCGTTTGTAAAAATGTGTATATAACAAACGAATCCGGAAAACCTTACAAGATACCGGTAGCTCATGGCGAGGGTCGTTATTATGCTGATGAGAAGACATTGAATGAACTGGAAGCCAACGGGCAGGTGATCTTTTATTATTGTGATGAGAACGGGAAAATAACTCCTTCATCAAACCCCAATGGGTCTACCCGCAATATTGCCGGAATCTGTAATGCCAATCGTAACGTATTTGGCATGATGCCACATCCGGAAAGGGCTTGTTCACCTGTTTTGGGAAATACAGATGGTCAGGAAATTATCATAACAATGCTGATGGCAGAGCAAATGATATACTCCACATAAAAAAGAGGCTGTCTCAAAACGACAGCCTCTTTTCTTTTTTTGGAGGATATCAGGCTTCTGTCATTTCTGCAAAGTGTTTTGAAGTAGGGTCTTCCTGTAAAAATGAAATCCACACCTGTCACGGATTTGTGAGAAAA
>CAYUJD010000012.1:0-13711 GCA_964444975.1 uncultured Chitinophaga sp.
CCGCCTTTGATATCCCTTACTGAATTTTGGGTGGCTCATTGCGGAAAACGGGAGAAAACGCACTTAACCATTGCCTTTTGCTCTACGGGTTCTGCTTGCAGGACCCGTTTATTTTTTTTTCTTATTTCTGACCAGAAAACAACCAGTCAGTTTTTGTGCACCGAAAGGATTGTTTGAGGGAAATTAATCAGATTCAGTTAAGCTGTTGTGGTTTACATTTATTGAAAAGTAAAAAGATATCAGGGAACAAATTCCATGTATTTTACCAGCAGATCATTCCATTTGTTTTCAGTGCTGAAGGTATTTACATAATCCCTATATCCTTTATCGAAATACCAGCCTCTTTCTTCATCATTTTCATGATCTGTTTTTGATTTGGGGAAATAAATTGCCAGGCCATGTCCCCCTGGAGAGGGCTTTCTTTTTAGTTGCTTGCTGCAGTCATTACCTATAAATGACTTCAGGATATATTCGTTCTTGATAAATTGGATTGTGGAATCAATTTTATTGCTAAGCCTGCGGTGATTTCCTGTTTTTGACAGATTTTGCTGCAGTATGGTCAGGAACCAGGCCAGGTCAATGAATGAAAACTCGTAAGCGGTTTCGCCAAAATGGGAACACCTGGATCTTGCATTCCGTATCAGCTGTTTCAGTTCTTCAAAATTTTGCAACAGATCTTCAGCAATCTGGCTGATATTTTCAAAAAGCCGGTTGTTTTTTTCCAGGTTGACGCAGGAAATGGCTATTTCCCCCCTGTCTTTACTGTTAAATACAAGTTTCTTTCTTTTTTTCTCTTTATCTTCTTTAAGCGGGGTGTCGGTAATAAACAGCTTACCCAGCTCAGCAGCATCCATACCCGGATGTTCAATCAGTTTTGAAAACGTATCAAAATAATTATATCCTTCGAAAAACATAAGCTCCTCGCTGGCCGAGTAGTAGCGGCAGTGCTGCTTGATTTCAAAGCCCGTTTCCATCAATTGCATACAGCAACCCATAATGACCAGGAGATCAAGTTTGCCGTTGTTGCCAAACGAATTTTTCAGGCTTTTATTCAGTTCCCTTCCCACCAGGGCATCGAGGTTGGGCTTTGAAGTAATATGGCTCGTAAGTTTTTTAAGCGTTTCAGGATTATTGGACCGCAGAAAATATTTGGGTTTGTTTCTGAATCTCCTGATCAGGTTTTTTGTAACAGTGATGGTATCTACTACTTCCCGGTTGTTTCCGTTCCGGTAGCGGATATTCACTCGGGCTTCCGTTATACCATTCGTGAAAAGCTGGTGTTGGCCATTAATTAACTCTTTTAAACTTATGGGTGCGTTGGTTGTTGCAATGCTCAATTGAAAATCGGGATATTTTTCCAGTATCTTATCATTCATTTCTTCTATTTCTGGCTGAAACATTCCGGAACCGGTACCATGTCCCCAAAGCAGCAGCATATATTTTTCAGCCGGGTGCTTTACTTTACAATATTTGATAAACCCGGTGAGTGTTTCCGAATCACCCATGGATACATCGCTGTTGAAAATCTTTATAGGGTTTGCTAAAAAACCCATCTGCACTTTATACAACCTTGCCCTGTAATCTGCCTTGGTTTTATTCGTATCCCAATCCTGGTAAATCAGGAGCAGGATATTTACTTGCGGACTATCCGGATTTTCATCCAGCATCTGTCCAATCCATAGCAGTTCTTTCTGGAAATCCAATGATGCCTCGTTTGAAGTGTCGTCGTTAGCCGCCATATAGATCATCACCGTCCATTTAGCCGGTGGATTATTATCCGTTCTTGACATAATAAAAAAGTTTGAAGTTTTAATGTAATTTTAAAATGGAATCATCCACTTTTATCATGCACATAGTTTTGATTTCAAAAACCATTTTAGCCGGAACCATCTTTTCATTATGCCTTGCTGCCGGCAGCCCGCTGCAGGCGCAAACCCAGTACATCAACTTCCGCCATTATTCTTTGGCCGACGGATTAAGTTCTTATAAGGTCGTGAAGGTTTTACAGGATCGCTTCGGGTTTATGTGGATTGCCACACAGGATGGGCTTAACAGGTTTGACGGTAAAGATATTATCATCTATAACAAAAGTGCCCGTGAAAAACACCTGTTGCTGGGGAGTGATATCACGGGTATGCTGGAAGATACCGTTCGCAATATACTTTGGGTGATAACACCCTATGGAGGGCTGCACGGCATAAACCTGAGTACGGGAGCAGTACAATATACAGTAGCTATTGCTGATACGGCCAACCGGTTCAGCCATCCCTGGCTTAAATCAATTGCGCAAAGAAAAAATGAACTCTGGATAGGCACCTATGACGGCATTACCGTTTACAATATCGAAGAAAATAAATGGAAAAACCCGGTGAAGTTTCCGTTTAAAAAGGATGCAGGGAAAAATTACGAGTTTGACATTCATTATTTGCATATTGATGAATACAACCGGGTTTGGGCATTTGTTGCCAATTACGGACTGTTGCTTTTCCCGGAAAATGATTTTTCAGCCGCTTTTCACTATCCGTTGCCTGAACTTTTGATACCCGCCGGGTATTTGTTCAAAAGAATTAACAGCTGTCAGAATACTGAACCCGGGAAATTGCTCATCGGCACTCACACAGGTGCAAGGGAAATCATTTATGATGAATCCGGAATTATTACGGTAAAAAACAATGTGCTGCCAGAAGCCGAAAGAAAGAATATCAGGCAGCTGCATCAGGATGCGGAGCATAACCTGTGGTTTGCCACCGGCGAAGGATTATTCAGAAAAAATACAAAGGATGGAATTACATACATGGTTGAAGATGTAAATAAAGCGGATCAGAAAAAATGGACGAGTTCCATCAATGATATTTTCTTTGATAAACATAATAATCTTTGGCTAGGAACTTTACAGGGAGCAGCCATAGCCACCCGGCTGCAAAGCCCTTTTCAGAATTATTATCAGTCGGCTGATTTAAAAACAAAAATAGAACGGAGCAGCTTTGTTTTTCCTTATAACGATTCAGTGGAATTTGTATGTGCTTATGAAGGTTTTTACCGGGTTGATAATTTAAAAAAGGAAATCCGGCGGCTGAAGGAAGACGGATCCTGGTTTATGTTCAGGCATAAGGATGGTAAGATGATTATATGCATGAACGGCCGGATATATCATTTCAGTCTGCCCAACCAGTTTACGGAGATTGAAAAAGTGTATCCCGAACTGGCGCCTATCAGTCACCAATCATTCAACAGCGCAGTATACTGGAACGACTCGCTCCTTTTCTTGGGCAGCGAAGACGGCAAAGGTGTTTTTGTCTGGGATTTTAAAAACCGGAGCTTATCCGGATTAAACAAAATTGCTTTAGAGTCGTTAAAGGACAGTATTGTTAATGGATTACTTATAGATAAGCAAAACAGGCTTTGGATTCTGTCAGACAACAGTTTTGCTATTTTCAACCCGTCAATTCGTCAACTGGAAAACCATGAGTTAGTTCATCCGGTTACCGGGCAGATTCTCAATCTGTATTTTGATGTATGTGAGGCCAACGGATATTACTGGCTGGCATCCTATGGTTCCGGCATCATTCAGCTTGATGAAAAGCTGAGCATAAAGAAAATAATTTCAACGAACGACGGAATGGCCAATGCCGGCGTATATAAAATTTTCCCGTTAAACGATTCACTGCTGCTTTCCACTTCCAACAATGGGCTAAGTAAAATTAATATCCGCAATAATTCCGTATCTAATTATTTTGAAAGCGACGGTCTTCATTCCAATGCATTTGAAGAATTATGCGGCACGATGTATAACGATAAAATTTATGCCGGCGGGCCCGACGGGTTTACCATCATTGACCCGAAATTTATCACCCCCAATACCACGCCGCCTGAATTATACATCAACAAAATCGTCATTGAATCAAAAAACGGAAAACAGGAGATAACTGACTTGTTTTTGCAAACAACAAAGCTTCCCCGTAACCTGCTCCGGGCATCTGTCTGGTTTTCCGCACTCAACTATTCCAGTCCCAAACTCACCACGTATGCATACCGGATAAAAGAGCAGCAGGATGAATGGGTACAGCTCGGCAATCAAAACTTCGTTACCCTTATCGGGCTGGCGCCCGGCACTTATACCCTTCAGGTGAAAGCAAAAAATGAGGACGGGTTTGAAAGTTCCGTAAAAGAAATTCAGATTATTTTACTGCCACGCTGGTACCAGACCACCTGGTTTAAAATACTGGTGGCCCTGCTGGCGCTTGGCATTACCTACGGACTGTACCGTGTCCGCATCAATCAACTAAAGAAAGAAAAAGAAATACGCAGCCACCTGGCCAGCGACCTGCACGATGACCTGGGCAGCACGCTGAACAGCGTAAAAGTATATGCCAACATGGCTATGACTGAGAAAGAGAATAATGGCTACCTGGAAAAAATTAAAGAAAGCACCCAGGAAGCGATCAGCGGCGTGCGGGATATCATCTGGGTGCTGGATGATAAAAAAGATCTGCTTGATCACCTGCTTACCCGGATAAACACATTTGCCGTTCCGCTGTGCGAAGCCCACCATATAGCTTTTAACCGCAGGGTGAATGATGCGCTGCTGGACTCCAAACTGGGCAAAGAAGAAAAACGCAACTTATACATGATAATTAAAGAAGCCATCAACAACAGCATCAAATATTCAGACGCTGCTGATATCAATCTTTTCATTGAAAAAAAGGATAACAAACTTTTAATAGGGATTACCGACAACGGGAGAGGTTTTGAACAGGCGAAAATTACAGATGGTAACGGGCTGAAAAATATCATGCGCCGCTCGGCCGATATCGGGTATCGGGCCTCCGTCATTTCATCACCCGGCAACGGCACTTCGGTGCTGCTGGAAAAGAAATAATCATACCTGCACTATGCTGTTTTTAATGGCGTATATCACCAACCCCGTCCGGGTTTTCAGTTCCAGCTTTTGAAACAGCGCATCGCGGTAGCCAACTTCCAAATTAAAGATCAAGTTTCTCTGTCAGGCAATTTTCTTGTAAATCCAATATGAAATATTAATTTCAATTCCTGCTATATCTAACATAAAAAGTGTATGCCTTGTTGGCTGGTATTCCTGAATTCAAAGAGCCATCCTTATCTACAACACTTGTAATCTTGATTGATAATTTATAAAAATTGCTTCCTATACTATTGATTGGTATAATGAAAGTGTTGTTGTTATCTTGATTTTGATTTTCGAATCTTCTCCATATTTTTTTATAATCAGAAATGCGTGTTTTATTAGAACTTTCGATTAGAATTTCAACGGTTTGAATTTTGTACATTTTTTTGCCAGTATTTTTCAGGGATATTGCCAGGTAATCATTTGCAGTTACAATTTGATTTCCCATTGACAAATCTGATTTTTTAGACCCTCCATTCTCTTGAATATAAAATGCAGGATAAACACCCTGAGAGGTATCCGTATCAAAGCCAAATTTTAACGGCAAAATAAAAACGAGGCTCAACATGAAACCTTTTGAAACACAAATTAGCCTGGTTTGAAGAATCTGTATTGATGATAACATATTAATCTTTTTTTTGGTTGATAAGGAATGAATCATAAATTGATATACTTATTATTGAACTTGTATCTATATCTCTTTTGTTTTCACGGCTGAAAGAATCATTAAATTTAACACCAGTAGCCTCAGTGATAATATCTCGTGCTTTATAGGTTATTTTATTTTGTAAAGCTTCAAATATTTCAAAATAAGACTTGGTGGAGTTCGAAGGATCCAAATTTTCAACTGAAACTTTATTCTTATAACCGTCAAGAAAATTTGAAAATTTAAATAAATCATTAATAAGTAATGTGTCCTGCTTTATTAGATTAATTTTTGTAAGTGATTTTTTAAAATTTTGAATGCTCAAATTAAATTCTTCTGCTTGAGTAGTATCATCATTTTCTGATGCAACTGTAATTTCACCCATGTATTTGGTAATTTCATCAATTATGTCAACCTGGTATTGGTAATATGGTCCTTGTATAATAGCATTTTGGGCATTTATTGAGGATGACTTAATTTGAATAAAAAGCACAAATACAGTAGCAACAGTTGCAAGTGGAGTCAATAGGTGAAACCAGTCAAATAGTTTTGAATTTTTTTTCCCAGTTATTTTTACAAGTTTATTTGTTCCTGATAATTGGGACTCTCTCTTCAAATTACTTTTTTCAGCCATGGGATTACTTAAATTATCTTATTACACTTCAATCTTTACGGTAATAAAGATATGTTCAGAAATAAGTGGAAAACAAGGAGAAAAACCCCTTACCCAGGGGGAGTGTTTTCACCGATACACTGTAAAAGCCAGGGATATTTTTTAGGAAGGGGAATATATTATGTCAAGCTCTTACTATGGATTTCTCTGACATCTAAAATGAAATCATACCTGCACTATGCCGTTTTTAATGGCGTATATCACCAACCCCGTCCGGGTTTTCAGTTCCAGCTTTTGAAACAGCGCATCGCGGTAGCCATCCACGGTGCGGGGGCTCAGGTGCAGTTTGTCGGCAATTTCTTTGTAGGTCATTTCGGTGCAGGCCAGTTTCAGAAATTCAATTTCCCTTTCCGTCAGGTTCATCACCTGCTGCGTGTTGTGGCTTTCTTCATCCATGCCCGAAATGCTGTGCACCAGCCGGCCGGTTACCATTTCAGAATAATAAAATCCTTTTTCCATCACGGCATTTATGGCGGCCTTTAGTTCAGATGGTTCCGACTCTTTTAAAATATATCCTCTTGCCCCGTTTTTCAGCATGCGGATGACGGCATTTTCATCATCATACATGCTCAGCGCCAGCACCCGTATTCCGGGGTGGTTTCTTTTCAGCCACAGGGTGGTTTCATAACCGTCCATTTGCGGCATGTTGATGTCCATCAGCACCAGGTCGGGCAGGCTGCCGCTGCTGCCAAGCCGGTTTATAAAATCGCAGCCGTTGTCTGCTTCCAGCGCTACATTGTAGCCAATGCTTCTGACCAGGCTGGCCAGGCCGTTTCGCAGTAAGACATGGTCGTCAACCAGGGCTATGTTTATCATGGTGGTGTTATTTAAAAAAACAGATTTTGGTTGTTTTTATTCCTTCATTTCGTCCATGGGCTACGGTGGCTTTAATAAAGTTAGCCCTTTTAATTATGTCGTCATCCACTATTTCTTCGCCCAGCAAGGGATAAAACAGCTTGCCTGTTTTATAACTGAACGATACTGTCACCTTGGTTTTATAATACCTGACCTGGCATTCCAGTTCGCTGAAACTTCTTTCCTGCAGGGCTTTTTTCAACAGGTGCTGCAGCAGGCAAAAGGCCATCATTTCTCTTACGGGGTCGAGACGAAATTTTTTACCGGTGACTTTAAACTCCACCCGGCAGATACCGGCATCCTGCATTCGTTGCAATTCGTATTCGAGTGCAGCGGCAAATCCTTTCTTCACAATTTCAGAAGGGCTAAGCTGCCGGGCCAGCAGCCGCAGGTCTTTAATCGCTTTGGCAAGCAACTGCCCGGAATCCTTAATAATTTTTTCCGAATCGTTGCCCTTTTGAATTTGCAGTGTGTTGAGCCGCATTTTTACCAGGCTGAGTATTTGCCCGATGTTTTCATAAATTTCTTTGGAAAAGGTTTTCAGGTTCATGTCCTGTAAGTCAAAACTGGATACCAGCTCTTCGTACAGCAGGAAATCAGTATGCCGGGCTTTCATATTCATGCTTCATCCGTTTTCGGTAAGGAAAAAAAGATTAACATTTCAGCAGCAATATTAATAATTGCCAACCCGGCACATACCCGTGAAAACACGGTGCGGGCAGTTGTTTTTTCACCCCTGAAAATGATGTGGCAACAGCAGGATGTAAGTGACAGGCACGAAATTTTTTTTTGTGCAGCTTTAAAGTGTGAGACCTGCAGGAATATCATCAGCTCAAACCTGTACGATCCCATTTTTAATGGCAAAGATGACAAGGCCGGTGCGGGTTTTTACATTCAGCTTATGAAAAAGCGCATCCCTGTAGCCATCCACTGTGCGGGGACTCAGGTGCATGTGGTCGGCAATTTCTTTGTACGTCATTTCGGTGCAGGCCAGTTTCAGAAAATCGGTTTCTCTTTCCGAAAGGTCCTGCACCTGCAGCGATGCAGTGCTTTTATCATCCATACCGGCAATGCTGTGTACCAGGCGGCCGCTGACCATTTCGGAATAATAAAATCCTTTGGTGAGAATGTCATGGATGGCAGCTTTCAGCTCGCCGGGATCGGTGTCTTTTAAAATATAGCCGCGGGCCCCGTTTTTCAGCATGCGGATCACAGCGTTTTCCTCATCATACATGCTGAGGGCAAGGATTTTTATTTCGGGATAATTATTTTTCAGCCAGCGGGCCGTTTCATAGCCATTCATGTGCGGCATGTTGATGTCGAGCAGCACCAGGTCGGGCAGTTCGGCCGGGTTTAGTTTTTCACAAAACTCTTTTCCGTTATTGGCTTCAAATAAAACATGGTACCCGAGAGTTTCCACCAGGTCGGCCAGTCCCCTGCGAAGCAGCACATGATCATCTACCAGTACAATTTTTGCAGACATAGTTTTGGTTTATTGATTCAGCGGTAATGATAACCTGATTTCTGTTCCTTTGCCCGGTTCGCTTTCCAGGCTGAACCCGGCATTAATCAGCCGGGCACGGTTGGGCATATTGCGCAGGCCCATGCCGGCGCCTTTCATTCCAGCCACTGCTGCCGGGTCAAAACCTTTGCCATTGTCGGCAATGCACAGTTCCATTGTGCCGTCAGCATTTTTCACTGTCACAAGTATGCTGCTGGCCATTGCATGTTTGATGATGTTGTGCAGCGACTCCTGCACAATGCGGAAAATGATGAGTTCTTTCTGCGGCGCCAGCCGGGGCATTTCGCCCAGCACATCCAACCGGGTTTTGTATCCGCCGGTTTTGCCTGTCACTTCCAGTTCATGTTCGATGGCGCGGTAAAGCCCCATGTCGGCAATCATATCCGTATTCATGCCCCGAGAAAGATCACGCAGGTCCTGTATGGCCTTGCCCACCAGGTTTTTTGAAGCGTCAATTTTAGTTTCCAGTTCCGTTGGATTGCAAACATCCATTGTATTCAGGTTCAGCTTGGCCAGGCTCAGTTCCTGTCCGATGTTGTCATGAATTTCCTGGGCAATGTTTTTCAGGGTTTGTTCCTGTATTTCCAGCTGGGCCTGCAGCGATTCCTGCTGCAGCTGTGCCCGCAGCTCTTCTTTTTCACGCAGGTGGCGGTAGTAGCGTTTCTGGTAAAGGAAGATCAAGAGGATGATGAATACAACCAAAGCAGTTAATATTATTATGCCACCTACTATGAGTGTTGTGAATTTCATCTCTTTTGTAAGGTACTTATTTTAATTTTTGCCAGGAAGCCCACGGTTATTAACAGATAAAGCAGAATATTAAACAGGTGATGAAATTTCCAGACGGAATTAAATTCTTCGTCGTTTAAAAAATACCGGGTTGAAAAAAGCAGATACGTGCCGGGGGCATAAAATAAAATTCCGAGACAAAACCAGAACATGGGATCGGTTTTCAGGCTGATTATTTTGCCGCTGTTATATTTTTCAATAAAATAAATCAAAACATAAATGACCAGTAAAATCAGGTCGAAAGAAACCAGATTGCGGTAAAACTTTGTGTTGATACCCTCTGAAAAGAATTTTGAAATGGCAAAAATTATCAGGGCTGTACCGAGAAGTGGAACAAGTGATCGTGAAATTCTGGAAAAAGAATTTCTGAAAATTAAAACAGTCCAGAAAAAAACATCAATAATGATGTACAGGTTATAAATTAAAAATTTATGGTCTTTCGATTGGGAGCCGATTATTTGTGAAATGGTTGCAAATGCCAGCAGCATAACCATGATCCTGGCATTTGCATCCTGAAATTTCCAGAGCACAAGGCCGGTTAGGAAGGGCAGCAGAACTGAGTAAATTGAAAGGGTTGGAAGTAGGTTGCCCATTAAAAATACTTTAATAATTAGATTCCAACACGAGTATAAATAATTGCTTAATGCTTTTCTTTCTAACCAGAACTCCAGTTTAGTTTATAGTAATGAGAAATAAAATTGGCTTAAAATTCAAATTATATTTCATTACCATTTGCATCTAATCCTGTTGGCCATTCTACGTAAAGGTCACCTATATCAGTATATGGATTTATCTTTCTTGCGGCACCCAGTATTATAGTGGGTGATCCCTCTGGTTTATTATTCGGATTATTACCCGGAGGAATTGCCCCGTAATAAACTCGAAGAAATTGCACAAATGGTTGTTTAAGTAAATCTAAAACCAATTCCTTTTCAAAGACAAACGATTCTTCCCGGGCATTAACATAAAATTGTCTTTCTGCACTATCGGCTGGGAGTTTTTGATGGATAGCATTTGCTGCATTTTGAATAGCAATATATTTTTGCTGTTCAGCTCTAAATTGAGCTTTACTAATAATTAGCGCCATAAAATAAATTTTTAGGTGAAAGAAAATGGTTTACTAATAATAGCCTTAACAGGGCACAGCTTAAAAAACGGTTCCGGGAGGGTGGGGACAGGGAGTGATTTTAAAATCAGCTTTGCAGAACAAAAATAAACCGGGAATTTTCCGGCACAACGTGAAAAACACGGTATTTGGTTACCGTCTTTTAACCATTAAAAGGTAGTGAATATTGGCGGTGATAGCAAAATGGCCGGGGTAATCTTTAATGAGCTGGTATTTTAAAATTGGTGGATGACTTTTAAGTTAGTTCACAAATTCAGCCAGTAATTCATCTTAAACACCAGCGCCCTGTTCCGGTTTTTCAAAAAAGGTTCGCTGAAGTAGTTGTCAGTATAAACAATAAAGAGATCACTCATGGGTTTGTAGCGCCACTGAAAGCGGCTGTTGATGTTGATATTATTTTCCTGGGTGTTGTATTGAATAAAAGTTGTCCAGAAAAGACTGTTGCTGAAATTGATTTCAATTCTTGGTGCTATCAGAAACAATGACTCTTTGCCATACGGGTCGGGAAACTTCAGCTCGTTTTGTTCAAACTCCACGCTGAAGCGGCCCCATGGTTGTGCCCGGTACACCAGCTCAATCTCGTATTGTTGCAGGGTGCCGTTGTAAAAGCTTCCGGCCCGGAATCCTGCTTCCACAATGAATTTAGCCCGGCTGTCCGATTCATACTGTACGCCAAACTGCGTGAAGCGGTAAGTACCTTTTGGCAGTGGATCATAATCGGTGAATGAAGTGGGAAACAGCAGCCGCACATCCTGGTTCTCCATCCCGAAAGCCAGCTCGCTTGTGTTTTTAAAGTTGATGCCATACCGCAGGCTGCTGGTTCTTTCATTAAAACTTCCGTCGGGATTCCACACAAAATAATTTTCAGTATTAATGCGGTGTGTATTTATCTTTCCTTTTTCAGGGTAAATAGTATAGCCGGCGGTTGAAAAAATGCTTCTGAAGCCCAGCCGGATGCTGGTATCAAGCGCCGCATCATAATTTTCTATGCGCTGCACAAAACCCATGTCGGTATAATAATTGGTGCCCACGCCGTCGTAATTCACAAAGCCTGAAAATTTTCTTCCAAAGTAGCCGATACCATAATTCATATAATGGTCATCTTTATTGATGCCGTATTTCCAGCTCTGGTGAAATCCATACCATGTCTGCAAATCACCTTTGTTGCTGGTATAGCCCAGTTCAAATCCGGCATTGCGCCCATGGCGGTCGAGCGGGTTGTCTTTTTTCTTTTGCTCACTCAAAAATCCTTCGCGGCCGAAATAATAGGCTTTGATGATAGACCGCTTGTGTACCCGGCGGGTGACGCTGACAGCCGTATAGTTTTGCGCAGCAAATTCATCTTTCTTCCCCGTTTGCATGTTCATGATGCCGATTCTTGTTTTGGCATCCAGGTTGCCGGTCAGCCGCAGCCCGGCATAAATGGGAATGCGGTTACCGTCCGCATCGAGCCCGATGGTGCGGGAATAAAACGGCCGGATAGGCGGGATGCCGTAGTTGGCAAACAAATCGGCATTCTCAATAAAAAATGTCCGGCGTTCAGGAAAAAAAATACTGAAGCGGGTAAGATTGGTTACCTGCCGGTCCACTTCCACCTGCGAAAAATCGGGATTGACGGTGATGTCGAGATTCATTTTTGATGAAAGCGCAATCTTTGCATCGAAACCCTGGTTCAGTTCGCCATCTGTTTTTTTTCCGTCTTCGCGGTTGCTGCTGAGTGAGCCGGTGAGGTAGGGAATAACGGAAATATTTCTGCCCGGCGGCGGGGGCGGGGCGTTCCAAATGAGTGCGCCGGTGTATCCAAAATCAAAAAACTCGAGGTTTACAGGAATTTTTGTCCACGTGCTGTATTCATTGTTTTTTAAATCAGCTCTTACAAAATTGATTCCCCAAACAGTTTTGCCTGCTTCGTAGCGGAGTGTTTTAAAGGGGATGGCTATTTCCGCAATCCAGCGGTCGGGGTGGCGGGTGGTTTGAGAGAACCATTTGTTATCCCAGCTGAAATTAATTTCACCGCCACCCGATGCAGTCAGCAGGTCTTCGGCCTGCACATTGTATGGGTTCACGGCAAAAAAGAAACCGTTGGTTTTAGCATTCAACGGGTCAAGCACCACACCCACACCGTCGCTGCCTCCGGGGTCCACGTCCCGTTTCAGGGTTTGAATCACATAATAATTTGTGTCGTAACTAATAATACCCACGTAAAGAAAATGTTCATCATATGTTGCTCGCACTTCTGTCTGCCGCCGGGCACGACCGGTGTCCACCGGCCATTTCTGCCAGAAATTTTTTATTACTTCCGCCTGTTGCCATGAGGATTCATCCAGCTGCCCGTCAATTTTAACGGCAACAACTGCTTTTGTCATTTTCAGCTGGTACTGCTGCTGGTAATTGGTATTATTTATTTCCTGTTCCTGTGAAGTGAGGAAAGATAGCAGGGCAGTGGTTATGGCTGCGATATTTTTCATGTAGATGACGGGTATTAATCCATCTGCAAGATGTAAAATTACATTAGTGGCAGGAGTAAATATTCTTTGAGCAGATTACGGGCCGGATAAATGGTATTACGAAACAATTTACCCGGTTTACAATTTGGTTTTTGCTGCATGAAAAACAGGGGGATAGAAGCATAAATCCTATATGATGTAACAGCTTTTGGCAATGCTTTTGCCGATTATACAGGGAAGAACAAAATCCGGTTTTATGAAAAAAACCATTGCAGTGAACATACTCATGATCCTGCTGTATTATTTTTTTATTCAGCTTATTTTCTGAATAAACAAAGCAGCAGGCAATGCCCGGCGCCACAAATCATCTTATTCCGGATTATCCAGTAAGTCCGGTCTTCTTTCCTTTGTTCTTTTCAGGGATTGTTCGTGCCGCCATTCTTCAATCAGCTTATGGTTGCCGCTAAGCAGCACATCGGGTACTTTCCAGCCTTGGAAATCTTCGGGCCGGGTATAAACCGGTGGCGCAAGCAAATTATCCTGGAACGAATCGGTGAGTGCGGAGGTTTCATCATTCAATACTCCGGGAATTAATCTTCCGATGGCATCAACTAAAACTGCGGCGGCCAGCTCGCCGCCGCTCAGCACATAATCACCAATGGAAATTTCTTTGGTAACAAAATGTTCTCTTATCCGTTCATCAATGCCTTTGTAATGCCCGCAGATGAG
>CAYUJD010000012.1:13811-20330 GCA_964444975.1 uncultured Chitinophaga sp.
AGCAGTTCCGGAAGAACGGTGAGTATGTCGATGCGCATAGGACAAATATAGTCAGGACTTGCACAAAAAAAACGAAGCCCTCTGAGGAATCAGAGGGCTGTGTAATTGAAACGAAAACCAACGATTGCCCATCCTGTGATGGGAAAGAGATTTTACCCTTCGGTATGCTTTTTTGCTTCTAACTGCCGGCAAATCTATTCGGGAATGCCACAGGAAGACATGATATTCATCAACCCGGGTAGTGACAGTTGTCAGAAATGACGGCCAACTGTCTGGTTCAGGGCCGGCTGATGGTAATCATAAAGGATAAAAATGTCTGCAATGGATATTTGCAACTGTAAAAGATTCTTTTGAGCTGTGTATTTTATAAAGTCAATACAGAATCCTGTTCTCAGAAGGAATTAACTAAAGGACTTAATTCAACACCGATTCTTCCAGCTCCCTGAACGTTTGAATGGCTTTGGGAAAAAGAATATTGTTTTCGAGATGCACATGCTGGTGCAGGTCCAGTTCAAATGCTTTCAGTGCCGCAAAGCTCA
The DNA here is from genome assembly GCA_964444975.1 of uncultured Chitinophaga sp. Classification (GTDB taxonomy): domain Bacteria; phylum Bacteroidota; class Bacteroidia; order Chitinophagales; family Chitinophagaceae; genus VBAS01. The sequence goes on from CAYUJD010000012.1 coordinate 14,351, forward strand.
GCCGGTAGGTGGTGCAGGCATCCTGGGGCGGTGTATAGTCGTTTGTCAGCAGCCTGATTTCATTCAACAGGGCGCCGGCATGGTCGTGTTCCATCTCCATCACCTGGATAGGCGACTGGATGTAAGCAATATTCATTTGCAGGTTGGCAGGTTCATTGGCAGCCAGTTTTTCCAGTTCTTTTATGCGGGGAAAAAGAATCAGCTCTTCTTTCTGCATGTGCATTTCCATTTCTTCTTTCACCGCTGCGAAAGTTTCAAAAATTTTAGAAAGCTCACTATGCCTGTCGCCGTGTTTGGAGGCCACTTTTTGCAGGTATGCAAATAACTGCGGCATTTCATTTTTTACATAGGCATGATGTGTGTTCACAATATATTCAGTAAGCTGGGCCAGGGTCATTTTTTCAAAATCAACCAGGCTGTTTCCCGTTTCGGCAAAAACAGTTTCGAGTTCTGTGGCGATGCTGTCAAGTGGCAGTTGCTGTTCGGTACAGGCCTGGGCCAGCGACCGTTTTCCTTTGCAGCAGAAATCGAGGTGATATTTTTCAAAAACAGCGGCAGCCTTGTGATTATTGGTTACGATCTGGGCAAGCGTCAGCGAAGTGAGAGGAAGACTCATAGTATTTGATTTTGTACAAAAATGACCGGATGACTTTACCGGCCCGTATGACTTCTGTCAGCTTTTTGGGTGATAAAAATCAGCAGGGCTGAAAAGCAGACCGGTACAGAGTTTACTATGGTTGGACAATGAACAATGCCGTTTGCGAAAAACGAAAAATCCTTGAAAATCTAATTAAGAAAAAGACAGGCTAATATGAAAGGTTTCATTCCGGGTAACAAAATGCGATGGCCCGGAGTTTTTCCAGGTCAAAGAATTTAAACCGCTTTGCCCGGTAGTTGATAAGCTTTTCGTTTTTGAAATCGGTTAGAATTTTTGACACCTGCTCTTTGGTGGTGCCGGTCAGGTCGGCCATATCCTGGCGGGTGAGGTGAATATGAATGCCGGTTGCCTGGGTATTATATTTATAAATGCCGGCGATATAAAGAAGTATGTAGGCAATTTTTTCCCGAACATTTTTTTGTACCAGGTGCATGGTACGGGTTTCAATTTCTTTCAGCTCCTGCAGGTAGGCCTTGATAATTTCTTTACGGAAATCAGCACATCGTTCCAGCAGGGAGTGAAAATGATCGGCCCGCAGCAGGCAGAGTTGTGAGTTTTCCACAGCAACGGCAGAAACGGGATAGCGGTTGAAATTTTCCAGTGTACGATGGCCGAGAATATCGCCTTCCATTGCCAGCCGGGTGATGAGTGGCCGGTTATTTTTCCCGTTCACTTCCATTTTTATCACCCCCGATTTTACAAAGGCAATCTGGATGGCTTCTTTTCCTTCTGTAAAAATTATTTCACCCTGCTTCACCTGCCGGAATATTTTTTTGGCTGAAATTTCTTTCAGCACCGGGTCGCTGCAATTGTTTAGCAGCGAGCAGCCTCTTGTTTTACAGGTGAGGCAGGAAGGATTGGGCCAGGTCATACAGCAATGCTTAATCCTGAGAAATACGGAAAGATATTTTTCCATGAAAAATCTTCCGCCTGTTTTTATCAACCGTAAGGTTAATGGTTAACATTGCAAAGACAAATGATTCCTGATAAAACCGGGATGATTTTTGTCAGTTTTGCTCCTCTTACAGGAAGCAATGCTCAAGGTCTACAGCAGCGCTGCCCCCACTACCCGGGGGCAGCGGTATTTTCAGGCATTTTTTTCAGTTAGCTGCCAGCCTGTAAATAAGAATGATAATAATGACGCCAAGGATGGAAGTGTAAATTAATTTATTGTACCTGGCAAGCCAGTTGGGCAGGTAAATGTCAAAATTATCTTTTGCCGAATCAGAATACCGGCGGGCCATGATGGTGAGGGGGCAATTATTTTTAAAAACAAGCAAAATAATTCCTTCCGCCAGGAAGCAGCCGAGCCCCATCCATACCCATTTGTCAATTTTATTGCTGATGACAGCATACAGCAAATAGAAAATAACCACATTAAAGAGAAGCCAGATCAGGGTATGTATAATCCTGATAAGCGTAAGTTGTTTCATACTTTACAAATCCTTTCTTCTGAAAATACGCAGAGCCCACCAGAGCGGTGCCACCATCCATAGCAGCATGATACCGGCAGTGAAAAGTATTCCGGTTCCGCTGCCAAAGAAATCTTTGTACAATGCCCCGGTATAACCCATCAATGCGCTGACATCCATTTTCAGCATAATGGAGATGCGACCGAGATCAATGGGGTTCAGCGCTGATAATACAAGGGTGATTTTCTCCAGCGGGTAATCGCTGAAGCTGAACAGGATTAATAAAACAAGCCCGTCGTAAATCAATGCGAAATAAAACCAGAGCAGCAGTGCAAAGCCGATGCCCCTTGCTTTATCTCTTGCTATGACGGATGTGAGAAATGAAAGAGAAGTAAAAACAAGCGTCAGTGAAAAGCCGGTGAACAGGAGAGTAAAACCCACGCTGTCGGGCGCAAAAAGCAGTACCGGTATGCCCACGCCGATTAAAAAGCTGCTGAGCAGCGAGAGGCTTACCCCGGCGTATTCGCTCAGCAGAATACGGCGCCGGCTCATCGGCTGCGAAAGCATCAGCTCGATAAACTCATAGGAGTTGTAATAATGAATGGTGGTAAAAATCATGCTGATGAGCGGCACGACGATCAGCACAATGTTCAGCAAGCTTAAAATCGCCTTGCTGCTGTTTTCTTCCATATTGAAAAGGCTGAAAGAAACCAGCAGCAGGAAAGCGGTATATGCAAGAATTACCTTGCTTCTTACAATGTCGTACAGCACATATTTTGATAACTTAAGCATAGCCCCTCCCGGGCCCTCCCCGCCGGGGAGGGAGTAATTTTTATTGTTAATAAATTTTTCTTTCGCGGCCCGGCTCAAACATTTTGTCAATCCATTCGCCGCTGAATTTTTCACCTTTCATAATTCTTGCAATTGCTTTTCCAAGTTTCAGCTCGCCGGTATCTTCCCGCAGCTGTTCTATTTCCTTAAAAAACTCAAGCCGGCCTTCCTGCAGGTACATAATATGCGTGGTCAGCTCATCCAGGTCGCTGAGGATATGCGAAGTAATCAGGATGAGCTTGTTCTTTTCTTTTTCCTGCAGAATTTTTTCTTTTAAAATTTCCGATGACAGCGGGTCAAGACCGGCCGTGGGTTCATCCAGTATCAGTACACCGGGATTGAAATAAAACGCCAGCGCAGCGCTTACTTTCTGGCGGGTGCCGCCCGACAGGGTCCGCATCGGTTTTTCATAAATTTCCTTCAGCCTGTATTTTTCAATCAGCTCTTCATCCAGTTTTTCGGCCGGCACATTCCTTATATTTTTCAGCATTTTAAAAAGCTGGCCCACTTTCATATTATCAGGATAGCGGCAAATCTGCGGCATATAGCCGATCTGCGAGCGGTACGAAGGATCGCCGTTGATGGGTATGTTATTAAAAAAAATATTGCCGCTGCCAGCCTTCACCATGCCGAGAATACATTTTATCAATGTTGTTTTACCTGAGCCATTGGGGCCAATCAGGGATATCACCTGTCCTTTTTCCAGCACAGCATTGATATCATCCAGCGCCTGCAGTTTTTTGAATTTTTTACTGATATGTTCAATCCGTATCATAATTTATTGGGCTTTATCATTGGTTTGTCGTCAACAAGATTTTCCGGAGTAAGGCTGGGTATGGCTTTTTCGGCTTTATCGAGGAGTGTGACCATAAAGCTGCGCAGCAGGAGCAGTGCATTGGGGTTTTGCTCCACAATCATGGCGTACATGCTTACCGGGTGATAAGGCACATCGCCCTGGCCGTCTTTATTCCGGTCGTAGCCATCATATTTATCCCAATAATTGTTATAAAATTTGTTCAGCACCATGGTGCCGTTGGTGGCCACATCGAAGCTGTTGCCGAAAAAATTATTGTGATGAAAATTATTGTCATCGCAGCTGGCCTGCACCTTGGTGGCCCAGCCGTTTTCTTTAAAAGTGTTTTTGGTTATTTCAATGCGGCTGCTTCCTTCCATATGAATGCCAACGGAGTTTTGGTAAAAAATATTCTGCTGAATATGGCTGTCGGTAATATCCTTCAGCAGGATGCCGTAGGAGGCGGGGCCCCAGTTTTTTTCAAAGCGGTTGCCTTCCATTTTCACTTTGTGCGAATACATCACCGCCACGCCGGCACCGTTGTTTTTAAAAAAATTTTTTAAATAAGTGTCGCTGTTTGAAAACATAAAGTGCAGGCCGTAGCGTATATTTTTTTCACTCAGGTTATTCTGAATGACAGAGGCGGTTACAAATTCAAAATAAATACCATCGCGGTGCCCGCTGATACGGTTGTGGTCTACCAGTGCATGGCTGCACTTCCACAAGTGAATGCCGTTGCCGGTATTTTGTTCGGAGGCGGGAGTGCCGGTCACGGTATTGTTTCGAATGGTGATGAAGGAAGAATTGGAAAAATGGATGCCGAAATAGGAATTTACGACTTTGTTATTCTCCACCACTATGTTTTTGGCATCAATCACTTTTACCGAAGCATAATCGTTCATGGCTGACTGGCCGCTGTTTTGAAACTGAAATCCCTTAATGGTAATACCGGTGCCGCTGACAGTAAAAATTTCAAATTTATTTTCCCCGTCAAACACCGGGAAATTGCGGCCGATAAGAACAAAGTTGTTTTTATTGATTACAATATTTCCTTCCCGGTAAAATCCCGGCTCTACTATTATTGTATCCTTTTCTTTAGCCGATGCAATCGCCCTGCGGAGTGAAGTGACGGGTTGATTTTTGCCCACCACAATCGTACGTGCCTGCAGAGCAGAAGAAAGGACAATCGCTGGTAATATGATAAGTAACCGGTTCACTTTTATTCTACCTGGTTATAAAGTTCATTCCACGACAGGATTATTCCTGTTGAATCAGTAATATATTTTGCCGCCGCTTCTTTGCTGGTAAAAGCTGAAATATTAAAACCCATGGGACTTTTTGTAAGCGGGCTGGCGGCAAACACCGCTATACCTGTTTCAATAAAATCATTTTGGTTTTCATAATTAATCACTACGGTGCGAGAAATGTCCTTTTGTTCAATACTCCCCGTTTTCATAAACCTGACCATGCAGCCAACGTCATCAAATTTGTACACCTTGCCTTTTTGGGTAATTAATTCGCTGCCAAATTTTGTATCGGCAATTCCCATTTTGCACAGATAGCAGATATCGGTTCCGTACCGGAAAGGCTCCGGCTGCGATGAACACCCCGATATAAAGAAGAGCAACACGACAGTTACCATAGCGGCTGACAGTTTTAAATTCTTTTTACGCATACGATACCATTCGAAAAACCATGCGATAAATGCAATGGAAGCTGCGCCAATTATTATCCAGCCGCCAATATGGGGAAACGAATAAGCATCAAAATTCAACAATCGTTTATGACCGATAAGCGGTGGCTGGTAAGAAAGACCCGGCACTTTGATAGGCGCTGTGGGATCAAGGTTGTGCCCGTATTCATATCCCCAGCGGTAAAAATCGTACAGGGCAAACAGGCCGCCAAAAGCTGTAAATACAAGATACCAGAATAATATTTTCCTGTTGCCAATAATGGCTATGGCAAGACCAAGGACAATATAAAAAGCCACTACATAAATGAGAAATGAAAATTCAGGAAACATGGCCACGCTGATATGCCGCATGCCAATGTAGTGGTTCAGCCCGTTGATGATGTCTATGTCACCTTTGATATCATTAAGCCAGATATTCAGCACCAGCCCTTCAGGGTACTGCGGGGCAAACAGGTCAATGCGCCAGATGGGCAAGAAAAATGTGGCAATCAGTGAAAGCGATGCGGCAGCCACTAGTATCCGGGATGTTAAGCTCAATCTGTTCATGGTTTTCGGTTAAAAGAGGGCCGGCCTGCAAACCGGCCCGTTATTCA
>CAYUJD010000012.1:20430-57177 GCA_964444975.1 uncultured Chitinophaga sp.
CTGTTCATGGTTTTCGGTTAAAAGAGGGCCGGCCTGCAAACCGGCCCGTTATTCACAATGAAAAAGCCTCAGCAACAACTACTATTGTTTTGCGGGCGGAAGCAATACGGCATCCACTACATGAATGATTCCGTTGGCGGCAGGGACAGAAGCTACCACGTTGGCGGTACCATTCACCATTACCTTGCCTTCTTTTACACTTAAAGTAATATCAGCCAGGTTGGCCATATTTATTTTCTGACCATCCATCATGTTTTCAGTTTTATATACGCCTACCGCAACATGATACTCAAGTATATTTTGCAAATCCGCCTTTTTATCATCTTTCATCAAGCCATCCAATGTGCCGGCCGGCAGTTTGCTGAAAGCATCATTGGTGGGGGCAAACACGGTAAAGGGACCGGCATTGGAAAGATCGTTTACGTAGTCGGCCTGTTTTAATGCTGCTACCAATGTGCTGTGATCTTTTGACTCGACTGCTATTTTCACCACATCTTTTTGCGATACATCATCTTTTACGGCTTCCTGCCCGCCCGTGGGTGTAGCGGCTTCGGCAGTTGTTGCCGTTTTTGATTCATTGCTGCTGCAGGCACTGATACCAACCATCAGTGCCATGATTGTCATCAGTCGAAAAATCTTTTTCATAATAGTTAAGTTTTTATGATTTCTGGCAGGCTTTCGTTGGTCTTACAGCTCCCTGCCCTGCTGAACAGGAAGCTGTTCATAAAAAACTATTTCGTTTCGGCAACCGGTTCTGTTTTACCCGTGCTGAATGTGAGTGGCACATTGGCGCCTGCTGCACTTACCCTGATATAGCCTTGCATTTCCTGGTGCAATGCCGAACAGAAGTCGGTGCAATAAAACGGAAACACGCCTATGCGATCCGGTTTCCATGTCAGTGTCTGTGTTTCGCCGGGCATAATCAGCAGCTCCGCATTATTGGCGCCTTTCACGGCAAAGCCATGCGGAACATCCCAATCCTGCTCCAGGTTGGTTACATGGAAGTACACCACATCACCCAGCTTCACACCTTCAATATTGTCGGGAGTAAAGTGAGAACGGATGGAGGTCATATACACATGCACTTCGTTTCCATTTCGAACCACCTTTGCATTGTTATCGCCCAGCGTGGCATGCGGGTGTTTATTTTCTTCAATCTTATAAATCTTCTGGCTGTTTTTCATCAGCAGTTCGGCGGGTATAGCTTCTGCATAGTGCGGCTCGCCAATGGTGGGGAAATCGAGCAGCAGCTTCATCTTGTCGCCATCAATAGAATAGAGCTGTGCACTCTGCGAAAGCTCAGGCCCTGTGGGCAGGTAGCGGTCCTTGGTTATTTTATTGTAGGCAATCACATATTTACCCCATGGCTTTTTGGTAGGTCCGCCGGGTACGCACAGGTGGCCGATGGAATAGTAAGTAGGCACCCGATCCACCACTTCCAGTGTTTTCACATTCCACTTAACTATTTCAGATGAAACAAAGAAGGATGTATAGGCAAAGCCGTTTGCATCAAACTCGGTGTGCAAGGGCCCGAGGCCGGGTTTTTTCACTTCGCCATGTAATACGGCATCGTATTTCAGCACGGGGATACCGTCGTATTCACCTTCAAAATTTTTTGTTGCAATGGCTTCCTGCATTTTGGTAAATGAAAATACCGGTATCACGGCTGCTAATTTTCCACTGCCTACTATGTATTCACCGGTAGGATCGGTATCGCATCCATGGGGCGATTTGGGGCAGGGCATCATATATACCATATCCGGCAGTTCTTTCGGATCCAGCACTGTCACTTCGTTTTCGATAGTGGAGGTAGCGGTATGGGTGGCCTCTTCATACACATTGTGTGCATACTTCACTGCTTTTTTCTGTCCCTTGCCTGCCTTTACGTATTCTTCAGCTTTTTTCCAGTTAATGGCAATAATAAAATCTTTGTCTTTTTGCGAGGCATTTATTTCCAGCAGTGTGTTAGCTTTTTCTGAATTGTAGCAGCTGAAAAAGAACCAGCCATGCGATTTGCCTTTGCCGGCACGGGCCAGGTCAAAGTTTACACCGGGCATCAGCAGCTGGAAAGCAATATTCATCCGCCCGCTGCCTGGATCCACGCCAATAAAACTTACAGTGCCTTTAAAATTGTCTTTATATGTATTTATAGGCACATCCAGTTTATCGCCAACCGGCACGCTGAAGCGGGTGCCAGCCACAATATACTCTGAGTTTTCAGTAATAAAAGGCGAAGAGTGGTTGCCGGCGCTGTTGGGAATTTCGATGATCTCAGCAGTGCGGAAAGTTTTCAGATCTACCCGTGCAATGCGTGGTGTATTGTTGGCATTGCCAAAAGCCCAGCGACCATCATGCGAGCCATCTGTGGTAGAGAGTGCAATATGGTGAAGGTCATCCCAGGGAATAAAGCCATTCGAGGTATTAAGCATTGCTTTCGATTCTTCGCTGTAGCCATAACCCTTTTCGGGGTCAACTGAAAATACAGGAATAACGCGGAACAAACGACCGGAGGGCAAACCATACACCGACATTTGCCCGCTGAAGCCGCCGGATACGAAGTTGTAAAACTCATCGTATTTGCCGGGCGCCACATAAACTTTTGCAGCCGCATCGCCGCCCACGGCCGATTGGGCCCCTTTGGGTTTGCAGCTTTGCATTGGTGCCAGTGCAGCAGCGGTTACAGCAAAAGGAAGCACAAGTTTAAAAAATGTGTGTTTCATGTTTTTTGGTTTATCAGTAAAAATTATAGTGTCGGTTAAAGATTTGCTCCAACCCTGGTAATCGTTACGTGTTTTTAACAGGACAAAATTTAGTGCCGGTTACTTTTCACCATCATTGCTGCGCATAAATTCAAGAATGATGCGGGCATCTTCCTTGCTGATATTCTGGTTGGGCATACGCACCATAAATTGTTCCAGCAGCTTTTGCGCTTCGGCATCGGTTTCCAGCATCATGTCCACGTTGGTAATCATATTCATAATCCACACGGGTTTTCTTTTTTTCGTCACATCTTTCCATCCCGGGCCCACCAGTCGTTCATCTGTAAGGCGGTGGCAGCTCTGGCATTTCAACTCATAAATATTTTTTCCACCCGTCACCCATTCGGCATTCAGCGGGTTGCTGATGGTTACTTCGCTTTCTTTGATTTCGGTGCCATGTGTTTCAGGCTGATTTTTTGTCAGCTCCTGTACGTCCAGAGGTTTGGCATCCTTATCTACTCCCCCGCCACAGGCAGATAAAAGGCTAAGACCAGAAACGGCAATCGTAGTTGTGATAATTGATTTCAGTTTCATGTTGCAGAGATTTTTTGTTTAAAAAAATTAATCAGGATAAAAGAGTTAAGAATTTTTTTTTAAAAGATAACTGCATCTTTTATTACGGACACAAAAGTATTCCTGGTGCACAGGGGGTAGCATGATGTGTGTCAAAAAAATGGATGAGATTAATCACCCGGTGAAAAACCGGGTCCATTTACATTTGAGCGAAACTATTTTTATGTTTTTATCCAAGTCTTTTGGATATGCGTTGCGGGGTATTCTGTATGTAGCACTGATGAAGGATGAAAAACGAAGGGTGCAAATTGATGAAATTGCCACCGAGTTATCCGTACCCAGGCATTTTTTGGGTAAAATAATGCAGCAGGTGGTGAAAGCAGGATTTTTACAGTCAACCAAAGGTCCGTACGGAGGATTTTCATTAACCGATGTTACATTAGATTCACCTATTATTAAATTGCTGGAAATTACCGATGATATGACCCAGTTTGAAATATGCGTACTGAATTTGAAAGCCTGCAACAGCAGCAATCCTTGTCCGCTGCATTTTGAGATGGATGTCATTAAAAACAGGATGCTATCTGTTTTTCAGAAAACCACCATTGGTGATTTATTGATAGATGATAAAAGTTCGTTCATTAAAAGCCTTTCGGATTTCGGACGATAAAAATCTGTTTCGCAGTTGATGAAAGTCATATGCGGGGTTTCCTCAACCTGTTATCATTGCCATTTATTGGGTGAAAAAGCTGTAAATGTCCATGTTTCTTCCTGTATATAAAATTGAACCCGGCTCCTTTGTAACTGACATTGTGAAACAGGATTACCGTACCGCGGATATTTTCCTGAAATACGGCATTGATTTTTGTTATGGCGGGCTGTGGACGGTGGAGCTTGCCTGCAAAGAAAAAGGACTGGATACAGCAGAAGTGCTGAAAGAACTGAGAAGAGTGGTGAGGCAGGGCCGGTCCGGCGCTGTGATGGACTTTGAAGGATGGGATGTGGATTTTATGATTGATTTTATTTTAAATGTACATCACCGCTACCTGTATAAAGCCTTGCCCGAAATACAGGCGTATGTGAACCGCTTCCTGGAAGGGTGCCAGGAAAAATATCCGGAGTTGGTGGAATTAAAAACTATTTTTACCCGCTTTATGAAAGAATTTCCACCGCACATGAAGCAGGAGGAAGAAATTATTTTTCCATATATCCGCCAGATCTATGATGCTTACATCCACCGTGAATCGTACGCCAGCCTGCTGGTTCGCACCCTGCGCAAGCCGGTAGAAGAAGTGATGCAAAAAGAACATGAAACCACAGGTACTTTACTTCGCCGCCTGCGGGAGCTTACCAATAACTACCTAGCACCGGTAGAAGCTACCCTTACACACCGGGTCACATTTGCCAAACTAAAAGAGCTGGATACCGACCTGGTGCAGCATATTCATCTTGAAAACAATATTCTTTTTCCCAGAGCCATTGCCATGGAAAAAGAATTGCTGAACCAGGAATGAATTATTTCTCTGCCGGGCACTCATTTTTTATATTTACAGTTTGAAATGCAAACCCAGCAACCGGCATGCTTGACCAGGCCCACATGACGTCCTTATTTGAAAATGCTACGGAAGGTATTCTGCTCACTGATTCGAAAGGGAAAATATTGATTGTAAACCCGGCAGCCAGCCGCATGTTTGGTTATACCGAAGCGGAACTGAAAAACACTACCATCGAACGGCTTATACCGCAGGAATACAGGGAAAAGCATGTAAGCCTGCGAAAGGTATTTTATAAGTATCCGAAAAACCGGAATATGGGTGCCGGCCGCGACCTGTTTGGCTGCAAGAATGACGGGACTGTGTTCCCGGTGGAAGTGAGCCTCAGTCACTACAAAAAAGAGAATGAACTGTATGTGATTGCATTTATTGTAGATATTACCCAGCGAAAAGAAATGGAGCAGAACCTGGTACGGAAACAAAAAGAACTGGAAACAGTAACCAACCAGATAAGAAAACTGAATACAGAGCTGGAACGAAAAGTGGAGGAAAGAACAAAAATTCTGAAAGAAGCGTTGCAGCGTCTTGAACAATCGCAGACCGAGCTGAGCGAAGCGCTGGATAAAGAAAGACAGCTGAATGAAATCAAAAGCCGGTTTGTTTCCATGGCATCACATGAATTCCGTACCCCCCTTAGCGCTGTGTTATCTTCGGCATCGCTGCTTTCAAAATATAGTAAAGAAGAAGACCAGGAAAAAAGGGAACGGCATATCAACCGCATAAAAGATTCTGTTAAACACCTCAATGATATTCTGGAAGATTTTCTTTCACTCGGCCGGCTTGATGAAGGCCGGGTGGCTGCCGACCCCGCTGATTTTAACCTGAAAAATCTGGTGGCAGAAACCCTGGCTGATTTAAAAATTATTTTAAAACAAGGCCAGAAATTTGAGCAGGAATATGAAGGTGCCGAGGCTGTGTTTGCCGATAAGCGGCTGCTCAAAAACATACTGATTAATCTTATCAGCAATGCCATAAAATTTTCTGCTGAAGAAAAGCCGATTGAAATTAAAACGGCTGTCAGCAAGTCATCGGTATGCATTACTGTAAAAGACTGTGGCATCGGAATATCAGAAGAAGACCAGGAGCACCTGTTCAGCAGTTTTTTCCGCGGTACCAATGCAGCCAATGTACAGGGTACGGGCCTGGGGCTTCATATTGTAAAACGCTATATTGATTTAATGGCCGGTACAGTACATTTGCAAAGTAAACTGGGACGAGGCACCACGGTCACCATCCGGTTCCCCACCTCACCAAAAACAGCTACATGAAATCAATACTTGTAATAGACGATAATAAAGATATAAGGGAAAACACAGCCGAAATACTGGACCTGGCAGGGTATAAAACCTTTACCGCTGAAAATGGTAAAATTGGAGTAGACCTGGCTGTGAAAGAAAAACCTTCGGTGATTGTTTGCGACATCATGATGCCCGACCTGGACGGCTACGGCGTTTTGCACATGCTGCGAAAAAACCCCGATACGCAAAACATTCCTTTTATTTTTTTAACGGCAAAAACCGAGCGAAGTGATTTCCGCAAAGGAATGGAAATGGGCGCCGACGACTACATCACCAAACCGTTTGAAGACATCGAGCTGCTGAATGCGATTGAAATAAGACTGAAAAAAGCTGAAATACTGGAAAACAAATATGCGGCTTCCAGCCAGGGGGTGTCGCAGTTTTTAAAAGATGTGAAAGACAGCGGGCTGATGAAACACCTGGCCGACCAGTACGATGTGGAGTCGTACAATAAAAAGCAGACGCTTTACCAGGAAGCCAGGCGGCCGAAATTTTTATATTATGTGATGAAGGGAAAAGTGAAAGGATTTAAAACGCATGAAGACGGCAAAGAGTACATCACCGATTTGTTCAGCGAAGGTGATTTTATCGGCTACCCGGCTTTGATTGAAGACCGCAATTATGATGACAGCGCCGTGGCGCTGGAAGATTCGGAAATCATGCAGATTCCCCGTGAAGATTTTCACCAGATGCTGTTTGGTGATCTGAACATTGCCGCCAAGTTCATCCGCATCATCACAAAAAATGTAAAGGAGAAAGAAGAGCGGCTGCTGAATCTTGCCTACAGCTCGCTGCGCAAACGGGTGGCCAAAGCGCTGGTCAGCATACAGGAAAAATTTAATGCTGACGGACAGACCCGGCCCATAGAAATATCGAGGGAAGATATAGCCCATTACGTGGGTACGGCTACCGAATCACTCATCAGAACGTTGAGCGATTTCAAAGTGGAAAAACTTATTGAAATAAAAGAAGGAAAAATTTCCATTGCCAATTTTGACAAGCTGAAGAACCTGCTTTATTAAATAGCAACACCCGCCGGTTACGGCCGGCGGGGATTTTGCTTTTTTTCATCATCCTGTCAGTTTACTGAAATGCTTTTGACCTTCCTGGGTTCTTTCACTTCCAGTTTCGGAATTACGATTTTCAATTCCCCGTTTTTGTACCCGGCTTCAATTTTACCCACATCACAAGTCTCGGGAAGTGTAAAACTGCGGCTCCAGCTGCTGTAGTTGTACTCCCTGCGGTTGTAGCGTCCTTCTTTTTCTTCTTTCTCTTCTCTTTCGTGTTCGGCGCTGATGGTCAGCATGTCTTCAACGGCTTCTACTTTAAAATCTTTCTTGTCCAGCCCGGGTGCAGCTATGGTAAGCTTATATTCCCGGTCGGTTTCCACCACGTTTACAGCCGGCACATTCATTACTTTTCCAAAGTTGAAAAATTCATCCAGCGGGGCATTGAAAAATTTTTCCATCCAGCCGCTGTCAAAAAGCATGGGCCAGGATGTTCTGGGTTTGTCAACAGCTTTGGTTTCCATATACCAGTTTTTTAAGTGAAAAATTTTATTTTCTCCGGCAAGATAGACAGGCACCAAGGCTTAAAAAATGATGACGAAAACCGGAACCAATGATTGTTATCAGTAAAAAATCAATCGTGAAGAAACCGGTCAATATCTCTTCGTTGTTTTTTGGTGGGCCGGCCTATTTTGCTCAGCCGTTTGCCGGTATGGAAACTGGCGGCCTGGAACTGCAGCCTTTCGATTTCTTCGGCGGGAGTGATATCAATGTAATATTTGATAGCCTCGCTATATGCTACGCGGTGATGTAATAACCCGGCTACTCGGATGCGCCATCTTTTTGTTTCGGTTTTCACTTCATACTCATCGCCCACATGCACCTGCCGGCCAGCCTTTGCGTGCAGGCCGTTGTATTTTACTTTGCCGGTGTCGCAGGCTACAGCAGCAAGCGTCCTGGTTTTAAAAAGCCGGATGGCCCAGAGATATTTATCGAGGCGGAGTTTGTCTTCTTTGTTCACAATACAAAATTAATTCAGCGGCAGGCTTTTACCGGAGATAAATAACATACGCAAATCATCATTTGGCCAGCGGCGATTTGATAATGCTAAACGTTTTTCCCAGCCTTGCCAGCGCCTTGTCTTTTTCAAAAATAGTGATGGAGTAAAGTGTGGGTGGCACAAGTATCTTCCCTGTATTGTCCATTATGCCCCACCATTTGTCAAAGAAAATAAACACACCGTTTTCGCAAGGGATAATGTTTTCGTATTTCAGCTCTGTTATTTCCGTACCCGATTTATCAATGATGCCCCATTTTGAATTCAGCTTCACCCGGGCGAACCCGTCCTTAAAGCTGTCGCAGGTATCGTATTTGGGTTTTATCATCATATCGCCTATCTCATTGACATAACCCCATTTCCCTTTTTCCCTTACGGCCAGCATGCCGTTGTTGCAGAATATCAGGGTTTCCACTCCGTCCAGTTTTTTAATAATTTCACCTTTTTTATTCATCAGTTCATACGTTCGGTTGTCGGTGCTTACCACGGCCACATTTTCCCAAAAAAGATAGGCCTGCCATGCGGTGATGAAAAATTCTTCTTTCAGCTGCGGGTTGATGTAGTAAAAAGTATGCGGGTTGTTGTCTGTTCCTTTTATTTTTCCAAGCGCAAAGCCCGATCTGAATTCATTTAGCTCATCATATTTCCGGGGTGGCTCTTTCAGGTTGCCGCTGCGGTCAACAAAAAAATAATTGCCTTCATTTTTTACCAGGCCCCATCCGTTGTGGAAGCCGTGGGCACTTTCATAAGCCACCGGCAAAATCACTTTGCCCTTATTGTCAATATAGCCATACTTTGTTTTTCCGTCAATAGTTTTCGAAACCCGGGATACCCCGTCGGTAAAGCCGGTGAAGCCATCGTATTCGCAGGGAATGATTTTATTTCCGTTCAGGTCAACAAAACCATATTTACCGGATGCACTGCATTTAAAGCCCGCCATTCCCTCGGAAAAATTATAAACGGCGCTGCAGTCTTCAATCTTTTTTATCACCTTGCCGGTTTTATCCATCAGCACATACGGATAATCTGAATGTTCATAGGTTGCGTACCCGTCTGCATTAAAAATTTTGTAAAAAGTATCGGTGAATATGCCAAAATCCTTTCCTGTTTTGTCAATATAATGCCATTTGCCATCCGTCATCTTTACCCAGGCGCCGCCATTATTATCAAAGATGTTTACATCCAGAAACGAGGGCTTAATCACCCACTTGCCGGTTTTGTCAATATAGCCATAGCGGTTGGTTTCCGGGTCTTTGGCTGATGCAAGACCGTGATAAAAAAAACCCAGCGATTCAAATTTCAGGGGTATGATTTCGCTTCCTTTTTTATCAATATACCCAAAGAGATTGACGGATGCGGAAACCGGGCTTTTTTTCCCCACCCTGGCCAGGCCATGATGTTCAAAGTTGCCGGCTACATCGTAGCGGGTAATAATAACTTCATTTCCTTTCAAATCTAAAAACCCGTATTTGCTGCTTACCTGGCACTGAATCATCCCGTAGTAACAGCCCGAAAGTGTGTACACCGATTTTGCTTTTTCAAATAGCCAGTTTCCTTTCAAATCAATAAATCCGTATTTGCCGTCTTTTTCCGCTTTGCATACTTTTTCCCTTGCATACACCGTCAGGGCCGTGTATTCCAACGGCAGCAGCAGTTTGCCGGTCACGTCCATCAATCCCCATTTGCTGTTTTTTTTCACGGCCACATAAATGCTGTCAGTCTGCAGGTCATCGTATTCAACGGGTATGATGATTTTGTGTTGAATGCTGGCTACGCCGTATTTATTTTTATTGTCAGCTTTTTTCCGCAGGGTTACAAAAGACGGGTTGGTGGCAAAAGGATTTACATAATCATATTCGAAAGGGATAACGGTTTTCCCGGTTTTATCCAGCAAGCCATAGTGGCCATCTTTGTACAGGCTTACCAATCCCTTGCTGAATGACGGGATGGATTTATAGGTTGTGTTTGCATATTCATACACGGCGGGAATTATCACTTTTTCATTTTTATCCATGTATCCGAATTTGCCGTCCTTCTCAAAACCAAACAGGCCGTCGCCGCTGGCTTCCAGCTTCGGATAGCTGAGGTTTGATTTTGCGATGAAGACAGGGTTTATTTGTGCAATAGTGCAGCAGGGAAGGACGAGCAGTAATAGCAGAGTTCGCATGAATAAATTTTTTCTGAAAGATATAAAAAAACAAAACTGCCCGGCTTAGAAGAGAAGTATTGTTCACCTGAATTTTCTGCTGCTCAACTCAACGCTGCAAAATGCTTATGAAAATACGGGATGGTTTCAATGCCCTTGTAAAAATTTTCCAGGTTAAATTTTTCATTCGGGCTGTGCAGGTTGTCGCTGTCGAGTCCGAAGCCCATAAACACAATTTTTATTCCCAGCTCTTCTTCAAACAAGGAGCAAATAGGAATGCTGCCGCCGCCGCGTACGGGAATGGGTTCTTTGCCAAATGTATCTTTTATAGCCGCCGCCGCTGCCTTGTATGCCTTGCTGGCAATCGGCGTCATGTACGGTTCACCGCCGTGGTGCGGTTTTACTTTTACTGTTATATAGGGCGGTGCTGTTTTTTCAAAATGGTTTATCAGCAGCTGCGTCATCTTTTCACTGTGCTGGTTGGGCACCAGCCGTGCAGATATTTTTGCAAAAGCCTTTGAGGGTAATACGGTTTTTGAGCCTTCGCCGGTATAGCCGCCCCACATGCCGTTCACTTCAAGCGTTGGCCTGATGCCGGTTCTTTCATTGGTGGTAAAGCCTTTTTCTCCCCACAGTTCTTTTACACCCAGATCTTTTTTGTATTCTTCTTCATTGTACGGCGCTGCCGCCAGTTTTTTTCTTTCTTCGGCTGGCACATCCTGCACATCATCATAAAATCCGGGAATAGTGATGTGATTGTTTTCATCGTGCAGCGATGCAATCATCTTTGCAAGAATGGTGACAGGATTGGCTACTGCACCGCCGTAAGTGCCGCTGTGCAGGTCACGGTTGGGCCCGGTCACTTCCACTTCAATATAGCTCATGCCGCGGACACCAATGTCAATGGAGGGTGTAGCAAGACTCAGCATGGCTGTATCGCTGATGAGCACTACATCGGCTTTCAGCAGTTCCTTATGCGTTTTTATAAATTCAGCCAGGTTGGCTGAGCCTACTTCTTCTTCGCCTTCAATACAGAATTTAATATTGGTGCAGAGTGAGTTTGTACGCACCATGGTTTCCAATGCTTTTATATGCATGTAAAACTGCCCCTTGTCGTCGCAGGCGCCGCGGGCAAAAATTTTTCCGTCTTTGATTACCGGGTCAAAGGGTCCGCTGTGCCAAAGTTCCAGCGGGTCGGGCGGCTGCACATCGTAATGGCCATATACCAGTACAGTGGGTTTCGAAGGGTCAATGATTTTTTCACCATACACTACCGGGTGACCGGCTGTGGTAAAAACTTCCGCTTTACCGGCACCGGCTTCCAGCAGTCTTTGTTTTACTGCTTCGGCACAACGTATCATATCAGCTTTGTGTTCGCTTCTTGCACTTACGCTGGGTATGCGGAGCAGTTCGAGCAGTTCATTCAAAAAACGTTCTTTATTTTTTTGCTGAAATTCTTTCCAGGCCTGTGTCATAGTGTGCAGGGTTTTAAATCAGGCGAAGATAAGGATTAGCGTCTATTGCATCTCAACCCGGTTTTGCTTGCGGTAAGATTCAATTCCTGATAACCGGGCAGTCGAACCGGTTTCTTTTTCCGAACGAATAAATGAGACCAACAGTGAGTGAGTGATAATGATCATTGCGGTCGGGATTGGCCGCCTGGCTGAAGCCGTCGAGATAATCAGCGCCGGTAAGGCGGTAAGACGCTTCGAGGGTGAAAGAAAGTTTTTCAGAAATACCATAACGCACCCCGGCACCTACCGGTACAACCAAAATTGTTTTTGGCACAGCCCGGTTGATATCGGCAGCCAGCCCGTTTAGTACGGAAGTTTGTGCTGCAAAATGTGAGGTATTGAACCGGCTCCAGTCTCTTTTTATTTTTAACAACGAAATACCTACACCCGCGAAAATATAAGGACTGAAATTGATGATGCCCGCTTCGTTCGGATTCAGACCGGTGAGGTGCCACAGCACCTGGCCGCTCAGTTCGGTCACCGGGGTTTTAAAATTAAAATTCCGCTGTTGCCGCCATGCAGGCACTTTATATTTGCCATCATCGCCTTTAAGGCGGCCACGCATCAACTGCAGCCGCAGGGCAAGTGAGCGGCTCAGGTTTCTTGTGCCTGAAATACCGAAGCCGGGCTTCATGGTATTAAAAGCGCCAAGCTGGTTTGGTGTCAGGTCGCCCTGGTACACAAACACGCCGGCATGAATGCCGACTTCATATTTCGGAATTAAGGATGACTGGCTTTTTGCAAAAGTAAACGGGAGCAGGAACCAACAGAAAGCTGAGAAAGCACGGAGTGTCTTCATGGTAATGGTTTTAATCATAAAAAGAGTAGGGGCAAAATAGAATTTGCCGGTTTGGGTTTTTCAATAATGTCGTTACGTGTAAAAATTAACTCAAAGTTTGGCGGGGATGAGCTATTGATTCAATTTTCCCATCCGGGTTTAATGAGCTGCAAAAATTCTGCCTTGTTTTTCCTGGGCTGAAATACCTGGCGCTGGATATTTAGTAGCAACAATGCAGATGAGTGTTTGTTAAAAAAGAGGTAAGAATTTTTTTAAAACTATTGCTTACTCCTCATCCTGTTTTGGTTTTGATATCACGGCCTTGGTCAGCGACTTGCTGCCAAACCGGTCTTTGATATCGTCCACAGCTTTGTAGAGCTGGAGTTTTTCTACTTTGTTATCAAATAAACTCATCTGCAGGGTAAAGGGAATGAGCTGGCTGAAGCGAACGCCGAGCAGCCTTACCGGCCGGCCTTTCTGGTAAGCTTTGTTGAAAATATCTTTTGCCTTTGCAATCAGTTCATCGTCGAGGGCGGTGTAATCAATCACTTCCTGGCGGGTGATAGTTTCAAAATCGGCGTAGCGGATTTTCACCGTCACGCAACCGGTAAGTTTTTCATCTTCACGCAAGCCGTAGCATGTTTTTTCTGTAAGCCGTACGAGTTCTTTATGCAAAAAATCAATATCGAAGTAGTCTTTGTCAAACGTGTTTTCGTGGCTCATGCTTTTTTGTTCCCAGTCGGTTATCACTTCGGCGCTGCCGATGCCGTGGGCTTTGCGCCACAGGCTTTCGCCCCACTTGCCGAGGTGTTTTTCGAGAAAATCGGGCGTTGATTTTGCCAGGTCTTCAATTTTATAAAAGCCGAGTGATTTCAGTTTGATTTCTGTTTCCTTTCCCACGCCGTTTATTTTTTCTACGGCCAGCGGCCACAGAAACTCTTTTTCTTTTCCGTGCGGTATTTCCAGAAAACCGTTTGGCTTGGCTTCGTTGGTGGCCATTTTGCTGATGAACCTGGCTGAAGATAACCCGGCGGAAATGGGCAGCCCGGTTTTTTCAATTATCTCTTTGCGCAGTTGTTGCGTGTATTTGCTCACGCCGAAAAATTTGTCCATACCGGTAAGGTCAATATAAAATTCATCAATGCTGGCTTTTTCATACAGGGGTACTTTGGCGGCGATGATGTCTGTGACCCAGCGGGAATATTTGCTGTACTGGTCGCGGCTGGCATTGGTGACGATGGCCTGCGGGCAAAGCTGCAGGGCCCGCTTCATCGGCATGGCGCTGTGAATGCCGAATTTTCTGGCTTCATAACTGCAGGCGGCTACCACGCCTCTTTCGTATCCACCCACAAGCACCGGCTTCCCCTTCAGCGAAGGGTTGTTGAGAATTTCAACTGACACAAAAAAGGAGTCGAGGTCGAAATGGGCGATATACCTGAGAGGCTCCGGCACGCTTCAAAGTTACTACAGGCAATAAGTGCCAAAAAACAAATTCCAAATTCCATCACGATAGCTATCGGGACCAAATACTAACACAATAAAAAATTATAAGCAACAACCGGATCAATTTGAAAGTAAACAGGTGCAGGAGCAATTTTTGATTTTGAAATTATTTGGTCTTCACAACCATCAGGAAGTTTTTAATTGGAAATTGTTATAAGAACCTATTTCATAAGTCAAAAATCACAACACAGTGGCACAGAGTTAAGGAGTTACACTGAGAGATTACATCTGAAACAGCAACTCTGTGTAGCTCAGTTTCTCATAATCTCTGTGTTGATATTATTTTTGAGGCAGGTTGTAGTAATATTGAATTTCAACCAGGTATCAGATAAACTCAGAGATAGACTTCCAAAAACCCCTCCGGCAGTTCCACCACAACTTTTCTTTTTTTGTGGTCAATCTTTTTTAAAAAATTTTCGTTTACCGGCACCAGCACTTCTTTTTTATTCAGTTCGATGCGGCAGAGCAACTGGTGCGGCTGTTCAATTACTTCCAGTATTTCGCCCAGCCGGTCTTTATTATTAATAATGGTGTAGCCCAGCAGGTTGGCAGGAGAAGTTTTTGTGGCAAGGCGTTTAAAGTCTTCTTCCCGCAGCCAGATTTCTTTTTGTGCAAGTTTGGCTGCTTCTTCTCTTGTATTCACGCCTTCCAGTTTCAGATAGACTTCAGTGTCGGATTTTGCTTTTGCACGTTCAATAAACCAGGGTAAAAAAGCATCTTTCCTGTCTTCGATGAAAATTGCTTGGAGGTCTTTCAGCGAAGTTTTTTTGCCGAGTTCATGTTTCAGAACCAGCTCACCTTTTAAGCCGTAAACGGCGACAAGTTTTCCTGCTTTGTAGTAGTTCATGCCCCCGGTCCCTGAAGTGGAATTATGCATCACCCCGCTTTTCAGGGAAAAGATTTTTTTATTGCTGAATAGCGATTTAGACGTACAAGAGTGCGACGCAACGGAAGTATCATAGTAGTACTGCCGCCGGTTACATCATCATAACGCAAAACTGGTTAAAAGACTTTAGATAAAAAAGGAGGAGTTTACCAGGAAAAAAAATCCTGACCCACAGGCCAGGATTCAGTACGTTCGGAAAACGGATGGCATCAGGATTCGTCGCCCTTTTTTTCAGGTCTTCTTTGCGGACGACCGCCCTGCGGCCTGCGGCCACGACGGTTACGCATCGCCTCTTCCTGGCGTTTTTTGATTTGCGCTTCATGCTCGCTGAACCATTTCTGGAATTTTTCCATGGCAGTGGCTTCGTCAAACAGACCGAGCTTGACGCCACGCAGCAGGTGCTTGAGGTACAACACACCCTTATAACTCAGAATGCGTCGAACCGTGTCGGTAGGCTGGGCGCCTTTGTTCAGCCAGTCGAGGGCACGCTGCCTGTCGAGCTGGATGGTGGCCGGCATGGTTAGCGGATTGTAGGTTCCAAGTTTCTGGATGAATTTCCCGTCGCGGGGGCTGCGGGCATCGGCAACTACGATGAAGTAGAATGGTCTCTTTTTAGAGCCGTGGCGCTGGAGTCGGATTTTTACTGACATCTTAAATAGAAATTTAATGTCGTGAACAAATATTGTTTTAAACCCCGGTAGACACCGGAAGGGCGAAGATAAGCAGGGGGCGGGAGATTGCCAAGTAAGAACATAGTTAAGGCCCGGGAAAAGGCATGAGAATAATGAACAAGGAATACAGAAGAAGAATGATGAATTCTTAGCGGCCCGCTGAAAATACTCCGATGTGGCTTCTGTTGCGACACCCGTCCGTCCGGCTCATCCGGGCGGGTTCCATCCAGGGTTCTGGTCCTTGATTAAGCAATGTTAGATCCCGTGTATCCGGATCTGTTAATTTGGTAATAATGTGAATAAATGAAATCGAAACCTTAATACCTTATAAGAAAAGTCATCATGAAAATCGAATACAATAATCTTTACACGAATTTTATTTTTAGAACACAGAACCGCCTTCCTTCGATTCCTGGATAAAGGGAACTGATTGCTTAATAAAGAATTTGGCACTCGTCACACTTCCACAGCAATTTGAAATATGAGTTAGTATTTTATTCACCCGGCAAAGCACTTCCCCAAATGCATTAATTTCACATAACCTGAAATGTATTTCCCGGCTTTTCTTTTCTGCTGCGATGAGAAAATATTGCTTGCTTTTTCCACTCCTGGTTTGCTTTTTTGCCGGACTCGCCCAGCAAAAGATAAGCGGTCGTGTGCTGGATAAAGAAACCGGCGATGCCATTTCTTTTGCCTCAGTTGTTTATGGAAAGGGGCAGGGAATAATTACCGACACAGCGGGCAAATTTTCATTCATACTCCGCAGGGCGGTGAGGCAGAATGATTCCCTGCAGGTTTCCGCCATTGGTTACCGCACTGAAAAAATTTCCATAAAGGATATGCCCGGCTCCGGTAACATTCGGCTTACACAAACTGATCAGCTGCTGCAGCAGGTAAAAGTGTTTGCATCGCTGAAAGGCGATTACCGCAGGTTTGGTTATTACCGCGGGTGGAATGTAAAAAATGAAGGCGGCGAGATTGGTTATATTTTCGAATTACCCCGTAAAAAATTCCAGCTGGGCCTGGTGCAGGTAAAAATTAATCATAACTATGATACCTGCTGGCTGAAGTTGCACCTGCGGGATGTAGCTGCCGGTGGTCTCGGCCTGCCGGAAAATGAAGTGCTGAAAAGCGAAAAAGTTTTACCTGCCAGCATTCAATACGGCCTTGTGGAGTTCGATCTTGGCTGGCGGCACATATCACTGCCTACCACCCGACTTTATGTCGGTTTCGAACTGCTGCGCTGCGGCTGTTCGCAGTCGGCAGCTCCTTCATTCTTTTTTATGGGCAATGAAGAAGGCCAGAATTTTTATAAAGAAACAGAAAACGCTGTATGGAAAAGAGGCGGCGATTACACAATCTATATCAGGATGCTGCTGAAGTAAATCAGGGTATATGTCCGTACATATATTTCCGTGCGGATGAAAAATAAAATCACTTACCTTACATTTCTTAAAAACAATCTCATGAGAAAATTATTCTTCTTTTTTATCTGCGCTTCACTTTTCACGGTTCAGTTTGCCTTTGCACAGGAAGAAAAAGTGGATATGGAGATGGTGAAAAAAATCCGCCAGGAAGGACTTGACAATTCGCAGGTGATGCAAATAGCCATGTATCTTACTGATGTCAGCGGCCCGCGGCTTACCGCTTCGCCGGGCTATATGCGGGCAGCCAACTGGGCCAAAAATAAATTGAGCGAATGGGGTCTTGTAAAGGCAGCACTGGAGCCGTGGGGTGATTTTGGAAAAGGATGGGAGCAGCAGAAATGTTATGTGGCCATGACGGCTCCCTACTACAGCCCGCTGATTGCAATGCCCCGTGCATGGACGGCAGGCACGCCGGGTAAAAAACCATTGAAAGGCGAAGTGGTATTGGTAAAAGCAAAGGATACAATAGAGCTGATGAAATATGCCGGCACGTTGAAAGGGAAAATAGTAATGACATGGTCGTCGGCGCAGTTGCGCCCATCGTTTGAAGCCGACGGGCAACGCATTGCTGATACTACGCTTGAAAAAATGGCCAAGGCAGAACCGAGGCCGCAGCAGCAGGGCAGGGGTCCGCAGCAGGGAAATAACCCGCAGGCCGGGCAGTTTATTCTGCAGCGTAGAATGAATGAATTAATCAACAGGGAAAAACCAGCCTTGCTGCTTACTATGAATCAGCGGGGCACTGACGGAACCCTATTTGTTGGCAGCGGTGGTTTTTATCATAAAGATTCGGCGGCCGCATCGGCCAGTGTGGTGCTTTCATCCGATGACTACCTGCGCATACAGCGATTAATTGAAGCCGGCATTCCTGTAACCCTGGAAGCCGATGTGAAAACCAGGTTTTTTGATGAAGACCTGAAAGGCTACAATGTGATTGCCGAAATTGCGGGTACCGATCCCACACTGAAGGAGGAACTGGTAATGCTGGGCGGGCACCTCGACAGCTGGCATGCATCTACCGGCGCCACCGATAACGCGGCAGGTTGTGCCGTGATGATGGAAGTTGTGCGGATATTAAAAGCCATCGGTTTTCAACCACGCCGCACCATACGCATTGCCTTGTGGAGCGGCGAAGAACAGGGACTGCATGGCAGCCGCAATTATGTGAAAAATCATTTTGCCGACCCGGCAAAAATGCAACCGACAGCAGAACATGCTAAGGTGTCTGCTTATTATAATCTTGATAATGGTACAGGAAAAGTCAGGGGTGTGTATTTGCAGGGAAACAAAGAAGCCGGCCCGATTTTTTCCAATTGGCTTGAACCATTCAAAGATCTTGGTGCGGGTACTATCACAATTAATAATACAGGCGGCACCGACCATTTGGCTTTCGATGCTGTGGGTATTCCCGGTTTCCAGTTTATACAAGACCCGATTGAGTATGATACAAGGACGCATCATACCAATATGGACAGCTACGACCACCTGGTGCCGGAAGATTTGAAGCAGGCAGCCACTATCATTGCATCATTTGTTTACCACACGGCACAGCGGGATCAGAAGATTCCGAGAAAACCATTGCCGCAGGCGCAGGCAGCGGGTGGCAGGCCATTCTGAACAGGTAAACAACGTAAACGAAGTTAAAGTGAGAAGATTTTTTCTTCTTACTTTTTTTGTTTGCTGGAAGGATCAGTTTTTAATAAATCTCTTATTGAAGTGGGGTTTCCGGTTTTTCATAAATAAATCGCACCTGCGCATTCTTCCTTTCGGTAGAAGCCAGGTAGAGCTGGTATCTTTTTTTACCCGCTGTGATGATGAGCAACGCCGTGTTGGGCGGAATTTCTCCCATGTTTTCACCCACCATGGTTATTTCCTGTTCGGGATGTGAAAGATCAACCCTGATTTCAAGGGATATTGGTTTAGCTGTCAATCTTTGCTTGGTTACGAGGGGCTGGTTATTCAGCAATACAGAAATAGTGTCGCCATCAATCTGCGCATTGTCATAAAAATCGAGTCGGATAATGCCCAAGTCCACTTTTATTTCTTTGATGTGATTAAAGTCTGACTCTGCCACTCTTGATAAAGTAATCCTGCCCGGCGGGCAGGTGGCATTATTATTCATGGTAACACCGCCCCAATCGCCGGAGAGGTACTCCTTATTATCTTTTAATTCGTAGGCAAGTGTATATTGTTTGATGCAGGGGATACAGTCGGATGGCACATGAAACGTGAGCACCCGGAGTTCTTTTATGCTGAGCGATTTTTCTGCGGTATTATAGTCGCCGGCAAATTCTTCTTTTACATAGTTGGTAAAATCGGAATAATGGTAGGATGCGCCGCTGATTTTTGTGCCTGTGATATGTATATTCAGCTCGATATTATACACCCTGAAACAACCACCCGGCCCCTGGGTAAGGATACCCCGCCAAACACCGTTCAGGTTTTGTGCGGCAGCCACCAGGCCAAGAGTGGAAAATAAAATGGTAAGGCGGCTTTTCTTCATCTGCCTGTAAATTATGTGAAATTATTAGACCGGATTTTTTAATTACGGGAGCGGTTTGGAATACCGGAACCGAACCATGGCATTTTTCTGCTCGGTACTGGTTATCCGCACTTCGTAGCGTTGCTCGCCGGCCGTTACTATCATCAGCGATGTATTGGGCGGAATGCGGCCGAGATTTTCAGCCACCATCACCAGTTCATGCTCCGGGTTCGATTCGTCCATTTTTAAATTGATGGTAATGGCTGTTGCCGACAATCGTTTTTTTGAAAGGATGAGCTGGTTATCGAGATATACTGAAATAGTGTCGTCGTCTATTTCGCCGTTGTCATACAGTTTTACAATTACATGATCCGATTTTATCTGCAGCGTCTTCACCAGGCTGTTTTCCCTTGTTTTGAGTATTTCAGGAATTTTTATGTTCGGCTTCACCAGTATGTTTTTTTCATCCGGTTTGGCCGGTGTTATTTCCAGTTTTTTTACGGAGTCGGTTTTAGGTTTTACGGTCACTGCTGTCTTATTGCTGTTGGTATTGGTACGGTTGCCGGTACTTGTGTTATTTTTTGGTTGGGTATTGGGTGTTTTTGTCACCGGAGGTTTATTGGTTTGCTGGTTGTTATTTTTTACCAGGGGAGGTGTTTTAATATCAGGCGTCAGTCTTTTGCGTAAAAAAGGTTCAACATAAAAATCCGAGGTAGTCACTTTGCGCAGGTACATGGTGCCGCCGCCGCAATCTTCACCTCTTTTTACGCCCCGCATCGAATCGGTTTTTTCTATCATGCTGGTAAATGTGCCTTCCAGGAATTCTTCCCTACCGGATTTGATGTATGTAAGCAGGCATTTTTGGATGCAGGTATGCGATAGCGGGCTCATCCGCACTTCCAGCGTTTTTATTTCCTGTATCAGCGCCAGGCTGTCCGTTTTTTTGAAATGACCCGTCATGCTCGACTTTCCGTAAAACTGTTTATCGAGGTATGAATAAGTGACACCGGATAAGATGTTGTTTTTTGAATGTTCAATCTGCACCTCGAACCGGTACTGGTGAAATTCATCTGTAATAAAATAACCCCGCCAGATGCCGGTGATATCCTGTGCGGCCGATGGCAGGGAAAGGGCGGTAGAAAAAATAAAAATGAAAAGTAAAATTCTGTTCATGCGGCCTGGTATCAGGATGCAAAGCTAATAATTTACCATTTTAAGATGATGAGCCCCTAGCAAGGCTTTGTTAATATTGATTGCCGGGAAAAAATTCATTACCGGGAAAATGGCATTAATTTTATTCCGCAACATCTTCATGAAACTAAATTCTTTCATCGCCGTCTTTTTCCTGCTTTCTGTTGCGGCTGCCGCGCAGGACCGGTCAGGAGAAATTGATTTACCGGCCCGGCTCGATACAATGAGCAGGAGCAACGGGGCTGCTTCACATTTTGCAGCTATTTACAGCATCGTCACTGACAGCATTGAAGATTTTACCCATTCATTGCCTCCGCTCCAGCGGGAATTGATAAAACGGCTGGAGTTAAGTTTTGCCGGTTATTACCTGCGTGCCGTGGATGCTTACTATGCGGGCGGCACAATACCTGACGAATGGATGAATTATTTTACTACGAGCGGCCTGTCGCATGTGCAGATGACCCTGGTGGGAGTAAATGCCCATATCAATTGCGATATCTGGCAGGCACTGAGCGGAAATTTTACAGCTGAGGAATTAAAGACACTCAGACCTGTTTATAAAAAGTACTACAGGCTTCTCATCCCCATGTATGCCGGTTTATACAGGCAAGCTTTTGATGCACACAGGAAAATCCGGCAGATTCATTTTCTCACTTTCGGGTTCGGCAGGCAGTATGGTAAACTGATGCTGAAAAAATGGAGAAACAGGCAATACAGGCTGGCCATATATTATTTTGAAGAGCCGGAAAAATTTTCCCGCTTGAAAAACCGTGTGTACAAAAAAAAGCAGCGCATTGACCGGATGATAACCCGGAAACTTAAGTAACCGGCATCCCGCAGATTTTATCAGCCAGGCGGGCTTTTTCGCCGCTGCTCATCTGAAGAAAATTGAAGCAGAGAAAATAATTTTCCTTCCAGCCGGCAATAGAACCGATAAATTTTCTTAACTGCCTGTGGTGAAAACAAATCTCCAGAGCATACGATTTCCATTCCTGCACGTCGCCGGTAAGTTGTAAAACGGGTTTGGTTTTTTCCAGTATGCCGGCAAACAGGTTGTGCAATTCGGCAGCAGAATATTTTTTTTCGCCCGGTTTTTTTTCAGTCCTGAACCAGTTGTTTATCCACAGGTAATTACAGATTTTTTTCTGCGTCCAGTTCATGCTGCTCATTATTTTTTCCTTGCACATGCGGGTGCACAGGTACACCGAGCCGGGCATGTGCAGCGACAACTGGAAACGCCATTGTTCGTCGTCTACCGGATTTGTTTTATGCCGGTGAAACCATTCTATTTCTTCAGGAAAATAGCTGCAGGCTATAGCCAGCAGCAGGTTATCCTGGAAATTTTCATCACCACGGCAATCCTGCATATCATCGTACACCTGCATGGTGCTGATGATGTCGAGCCAGCCCAGGTAATCGGGGCTGTACCTGTCAGCTTTTTTATTCAGCAGCAGGCAACGCAGTTCAAGCAGCTTTACCTGTATGGAGCGGTTCTTTTTATCGTGCCAATACACCGACGATGATGCATTATCATGGTTCAGCTGCACGGGAATGTCTTTTACATCATGAACAAATGTGTCGAAACACAAGTCGCAGGCTTCTTTTATTTTTAATGCAGCCGCTTCAGCTATTGGTCTTTTCATTCTTTTCAGCCGGCTGTTCATCAGTTCCAGCAGTTGTTTCAGCAGGCGGTAAAATTCAGCGTAGGTGATTCCGTATTTTTTATTTCGTATTTCCCATACATAAGCCGGCAACAGCTGATAAAGATTAAAGTCGTAGCCAAGCTCCGGGCAGCCGTCTTTGTTCGTTCTTACCATCAGGTAAAAACGGGAGTCATTTTCTTTTAGCAGCTTCAGCAAGGCCGGTTTGCCCGTTTCACTGCAGATGCCGTCAATAAATTCGTCGCCAAACAGCAGGGCCAGGCAGGTAAGGTCTGCAAGAAACGTGTTATTATAATTAGCGCTGAAAGAAGGTTTTCTGAAAAGAAAAGTGTTGTAAGCAAATGAACCTTTGGTGATATTGTGCCAACAGGCTTTGAAATGCGGCAACCGGAGTGCAGCTTTGAAAAAAGGGTGCTGTGCATAAAAATAATTTCGCAAACGCAGCGGCTGCCACAGATACACATAAAAATTTATGGGATGAAACCAGCCGGCCAGTTCTTTCAGCAGGCTGCTTGTTTCCCCGGAGTTTTTTACTACATAAGTGGGGGAAAATTTTTCTTCAACAGCAGGAAGATCCTGTACAAACCAGGCTGCTGCTGGCAGAGGTTTTGGTTTCAAAATTATCTGTTTGAATTTAGTACGGTAGAAATTAAGGTTACAATATAGGATTAATAAATGGAACCTGAAATACAATCTGTACTCTGGGCATAGTTTGCTAAATTTGCACCCTTGTAAAAAATGCCTTGATGATTACAATCACATTTCCGGATGGTGCAGCCAGGCAATATAAAAAAGGAACAACAGCCCTTGAGATAGCTAAATCAATTTCTGAGGGATTGGCAAGAAAAGTAATTGCCGCCGGCGTGAACGGGCAGGTATGGGATTTATCACGACCCATCAATGAAGACGCTGCACTGAAACTTTACACCTGGAATGATGCCGAAGGTAAAAACACATTCTGGCACTCATCAGCACACCTGATGGCCGAGGCAGTGGAGAGTACGTACCCGGGCGTAAAATTCTGGGTGGGGCCGCCGGTCGAGAATGGCTTTTATTACGACATGGATTTGGGCGACAATAAAATCAGCGAAGAAGACCTGGCCAGGTTGGAAAAAAAGATGAGTGAACTGGCAAAGCAAAACAATGTGTATGTTCGGAAAGAGATGCCTAAAACGGACGCGGTAAATTATTTTACACAAAAAGGCGATGAGTATAAACTGGACTTGCTGCAAAACCTGAACGATGGGGAAATAACTTTCTATACCCAGGGAAATTTTACCGATCTCTGCCGCGGTCCGCATATTCCCCATACCGGTTTGATAAAAGCCGTCAAGCTTACCAATATCGCCGGCGCTTACTGGAAAGGTGATGAAAAAAACAAACAGCTTACCCGCATTTACGGCGTATCATTTCCTTCACAAAAAGAGCTGGACGAACACCTGCACATGCTGGAGGAGGCAAAAAAAAGAGATCACCGCAAACTCGGAAAAGAGCTGGGCATTTATACCATGGATGATGATGTGGGGCCCGGTTTACCCTTGTGGTTACCAAACGGCACCATCATCATCGAAGAGCTGGAGAAGCTGGCAAAGGAAACCGAGCAGGCTGCCGGTTACCAACGAGTGGTGACTCCCCATATTGCAAAAGAAAGTATGTATCGCACCAGTGGTCACCTGCCTTACTACCAGGACAGTATGTATCCGCCCATGGAACTGGAAGGCGTGAAGTATTACCTGAAGGCTATGAACTGTCCGCATCACCATAAAATTTATGCAGCAGAACCCCGGAGCTATAAAGAACTTCCGCTGCGCCTGGCAGAGTATGGTACCTGTTACCGCTATGAACAGAGCGGAGAGTTGTTCGGCCTTATGCGTGTACGCTGCCTGCACATGAATGATGCGCATATTTACTGCACCAAAGAACAGTTTTATGATGAGTTCAGGGCAGTGAATGACATGTACCTGAAGTATTTTAAAATATTCGGTATAGATAAATACGTGATGCGGCTGAGCCTGCACAACGCCGGCAAGCTGGGACAGAAATACGTGGATGAGCCTGCACTATGGATAGAAACTGAAGCCATGGTGAGAGATGTATTGATAAAAACCAATACACCGTTTGTAGAAGTGCAGGACGAGGCTGCATTTTACGGCCCAAAGATTGATGTGCAAATATGGAGTACTATCGGCAGGGAGTTTACCCTTGCCACCAACCAGGTTGATTTTGCACAGGGCCGCCGGTTCCATCTCGAATACACCAACCAGGATAATAAACCTGAAACGCCCCTTATCATTCACCGGGCGCCGTTGGGAACACATGAACGGTTTATTGGGTTCTTACTCGAGCATTATGCCGGAAAATTTCCGCTGTGGCTGGCGCCCGTGCAGGTAAAGGTGCTGCCCATCAGCGATAAGTTTTTAGATTATGCAAAAGCTATTTCCCAAAAACTGAAAAAAACGGATATTCGTGCAGAGGTAGACGACCGGAATGAAAAGATTGGAAAGAAAATACGCGACGCCGAGCTGACGAAAGTGCCTTACATGCTGGTGGTGGGAGAGAAAGAAGTGAATGAAGGAAAAGTTTCAGTTCGCAGGCAAGGTAAAGGCGATGTGGGAAACCGCGGTCTCGAAGAGCTGATACCGGAACTTTTAGCAGAAATAAAAGAAAGACGAAACGGATAAGTTTTTCAATGCTCAATGATCAATTAAAAATTGCCTTGTGTCTTAATAAATGAACAGTGAACATTTTTTAAATATAAACGAAACTCAATTCCCTGTTGAGTGAAACAAAACCAATTTGCCCCTTGAGGGAAAGGGCTGAACCAAACAAATTAAATGGCAGTACAAAAAGGCGGATTCAGACCCGGCGGCGGTTTTAACAGGCCGGGCGGTTTCAACAAAGGGGGCTTCAGGGGCCGGTTTATTCCCCGCAAAGAAGCCGAACACAGAATCAACAATTTTATCAGGGTGCCCCAGGTAAGGCTGGTGGGTGATAATGTGGAAGTGGGTATTTACAATACACAGGATGCACTTCGCATGGCGCAGGAACAGGGTCTCGACCTGGTGGAAATATCTCCTACAGCCGATCCCCCGGTATGTAAAATCATAGATTATAACAAATTCCTTTACGATAAGAAAAAGAAAGAAAAGGAGATGAAGGCAAAAAGCAAGGCTGCCGAAGTAAAGGAAATACGATTTACTCCCAATACTGACGATCACGACTTTGATTTCAAAGCCAAACATGCCGAAAACTTTTTGAAGGAGGGCAACAAAGTGAAAGCGTATGTTCAGTTTAAAGGCCGTGCCATCCAGTTCCAGGAAAGAGGTCAGCTGCTGCTGCTGAAATTTGCAGAACGCCTGGCTGAATCAGGCACACTGGAAAGTATGCCAAAGATGGAAGGACGCCGTATGCTGGCCATGTTTGCTCCAAAGGGAAAGAAGAAGTAACAGACTGCATTCCGGGGCTTTCATGAAGTAGTGTTAATGGTTGGCGCTTGTTATTTCAACGTGCTTGCAATAATTTTTATAAACGTTCCTTTTGTGGGGCGGTTTTTTTTAAATAAATACTACCTGCCTGAAACTGAGGTGTAAAATCGGATTGGCAGGGTTGTATTTTTTTCTTCATAACTCTTGCCTGAAAGGCATTCTGCCCTATCTTTGCGACCCTGTTTTAAAAGTTCTTGCTTTTAAAGCCTATTGCCTGAAGAGGCCCGACAAGGATCCCGTCTGTTCGGGAACGCCTCAAAGGTGTAATGAAAAATTGCATGTAAAATGCCTAAAGTAAAAACAAACTCCAGCGCCAAGAAACGCTTCAAAGTAACGGCGACCGGTAAAATCACTCATCAAAAGAGTTTCAAGCGTCACATACTGACCAAAAAATCGAAAAAGCGGAAAAGAGCACTCAGCAAAGATGGTTTTGTAAGCAAAGCCAACCTTGACTTTGTAAAGAGACTGTTGCGCCTGAAATAAGAATCCAGGATTCAGGATTCAGTAGTCAGAATTCAGACATCTGACTTCAGACTTCCGGTCTTAAATCCGAAATCTAAATTTTAAATTTTAAAATCATTCAGATATGCCCCGTTCAGTAAATGCCGTTGCCAGCAAGGCCCGTCGTAAAAAAATATTGAAACAGGCCAAAGGATTTTATGGCAAGCGTAAAAATGTTTATACCGTTGCCAAAAATGTAGTTGAAAAAGGTATGACCTACATGTATGTGGGTCGCAAGCTTAAAAAAAGAAACTACCGCCAGTTGTGGATTGCCCGCATCAATGCCGCCGTTCGTGAGGAAGGACTCACTTATTCTGAGTTCATCAATAAGCTTCAGAAAAAAGGCATTGAGCTCGACCGCAAGGTACTGGCAGACCTGGCCATGAACAATCCTGAAACTTTCAAAAACCTGGTAGCGCAGGTGAAGTAAGTCCCCCGCCACGTATTGGGTTAATCTGCGCCGGGAATGTGCAAAGGGATATCCGGGAAATTTCGTTAAGTAACCGGTTGTGAATAACGGCAACCGGTTTTTTTATTTGACATATTTGCCAATCATATACTTTTGCTCCCAAATTATTTTCTAACTCAAAAAACCCCTTAAGGGGCCCGGGGTTTATGAACAACACCTACCTCGACCTCGTGAAGCAAACGTTCAACTTCCCGCAGGATGGCCTGGAAGTAGAAGAAGGTAATCTCATTTTTAACAGCCTTGACCTGAAGGCGCTGATTGCCAAATATGGCACACCGATGAAAATAACGTATCTGCCCAAGATCGGTATGCAGATAAAAAAGGCCAAGCAGTTGTTTGCCGCTGCAATAAAAAAGCATAAGTACGAGGGCAAATATCACTATTGCTACTGTACCAAAAGCTCCCACTTCAGCTTTGTGCTGGAAGAAGCCCTGAAACACGATATTCATATCGAAACGTCGTATGCCTACGATATTGAAATCATAAAGAAACTGTACGAGAAAAAGAAAATCACAAAAGACATTCATATTATCTGCAACGGCTATAAGCAAAAAGGATACACCCGCAGAATTGCCAGCCTGCTCAATTCAGGATTTACTAATGTCATACCCATACTGGATAATAAAGAAGAACTGAGGGAATATGCCAAGGGCGTCAGGGTGCCATTCAAGCTCGGCATAAGGGTGGCAGCGGAAGAAGAACCTACCTTTCCTTTTTATACATCAAGACTCGGCATCCGGGCAAAGGACATCCTGGAATTTTATGTTGACCGCATTGAAGGATATGAAAGCAAATTCCAGCTCAAAATGCTCCATATCTTTTTAAATAAGGGCATCAAAGACGATATCTATTACTGGAGCGAACTGAACAAGATTATCAACCTGTATTGCCAGCTGAAAAAGATTTGTCCCGAGCTGGACTCCATCAACATCGGCGGCGGTTTTCCCATCAAGCACTCTCTCGGGTTTGAATATAATTATGAGTTTATGATTAACGAGATTGTCCGCAATATCAAAGCCGCCTGCAAAAAAGCAAGAGTGCCTATGCCGAATATTTTTACTGAGTTCGGCAGCTACACGGTTGGCGAGAGTATGGCGCACATCTTCAGCGTGATTGGCGAAAAAGTGCAAAACGACCGCGAACGCTGGTACATGATTGACTCATCCTTTATCACAACCCTGCCTGATACCTGGGGCATCGGCGAAAAATTCCTGATGCTGCCCATCAACAAGTGGGACCAGGAATACCAGCGGGTGGTGCTGGGCGGCATTACCTGCGACAGCCACGATTATTACGATTCCGAAGAACACATCAATGAAGTTTTTCTGCCGAAAATAAATAATGGGGAACCGCTTTATGTCGGCTTTTTCCATACCGGCGCCTACCAGGACCAGATCAGCGGCTACGGCGGCATCAAGCACTGCCTTATTCCATCGCCCAAGCATGTAATAGTGGGATATGATAAAAACGGGAAACTGACCGACTGGCTTTATGCCAAACAACAAACGGCCCAAAGCATGCTGAAGATACTTGGCTACATGAAATAAAGAGGCCCTTTCTTCCAAACACATGCTTACTGAGTTTCAAGGGCACGCCTGTTTCATGCAATACAAGGTTCGGTAAAGAAAAGGCCTGGTATATTTAAAAGAACTTATTGTCTTACTCTTTTTGTTCGCATGGCACCTGTTGATTGCAGTTCTTTCGGTTTTTTGTTTTCAATTATTGCCTCATTTATCGCTGTTGTATCTTTTTCATACGGGTTGAATGCAGTAATTGTATCCCTGCTATTTGATGCAACCATACTGTCTGTTTCCATAAAGCGGCGGGCAGTTTTATCTATCTTTTTTACCGGCGATGACCCGAATACCCTGCCGGCATATTCTTTTCCTACCTCGCAGCTGGCTGCCGTTGCCAGCAGCAACAGAAGAATTATTGCCTGGACTAAACCGGTTGCTTTCATGACTACAGATTTTCCGGGAAGGAGTTAGTTGTTTCTCACACGGATGCGTGGTAACAAATCAGTTCACTATTATTGCCTGTTTTCGTTTTTAAAACGGTTGTGCGTTCTGCCTTTGTTTTTCCAGTCGTTGTACTCATCATCGTCGTAGTGTATGTTTTTAAAATAAGCTTCATCAAGATAAAAGCGGTCGTCATATCCTTTCCAGTAAATAAATCCGTCGGCATTCCGGTAGTAAAGCTTTCCGTTCCGGTAACGGCTTATGATAATATCCGGTGTACGTATAATAATAAGCGGATAATGCCGGTACGTATTGCTGAATTTTTTTCTTTGTCCCGGCGCATATGGTTTGGCCGATTTGCCTCCATAAATTTTTTTGGCTTGTCCAGGTGGTAAATCATGCGGGTTGGGGTCGTTTGTAACAATAACCACCGGCCTGTCATCCGGGTATCGATCAGGATAACGCGGATACCGGCCTGCTGGATACTCCCTTGAACTGCGGCAACCTGCTGCCAGGCTGATGATGGAAATAAGAATGACCGTTTGTAGAATTCTGCTTTGTTTCATAGCTGGGTATTATATTTTTATAATTCCAATTCATTTGCCAGAAAATAGTAAAGCATATTACCATGAAACAAATTTTGATAACCTTAACAGCAGCACTGTTTTTTTCACCGCTTGTTGAAGCTCAATCAGCAGAAGATTCTGTGAAAGAAGTTATCAACCAGCTTTTTGAAGCTATGAAGAAAGCAGATGCCAACCGGCTGAAAGAAACATTTGCCGACAGCGCCCTGCTGCAAACCATCCGGCGCAAACCCGATGGAACTTTTTTTGTGCAGCGTGATAATGTGAGTGAATTTGCACAGCAGATAGGGCAGGCAAAAAAAGATTCGCTTGATGAGCAGATAAAATTTGAAACGATTAAAATTGACGGCCCGCTCGCCTCGGTTTGGACACCTTATAAATTTTATTATGCCGGCAAATTTTCCCACTGCGGTGTCAATTCATTTCAACTGGTAAGAATAAATGGCCGATGGAAAATCCAGTATCTTATTGATACAAGAAGAAGGGTGAACTGCGAATAAAAAAACCCCGCCGTGGACACGGCAGGGTGTAAACCAAAACCAACTGCTTATGAGAAATTCTTATTTATGAGTAAGAGCTGCTTAATTAACTGTAATCTCTTTTGATGCTTCTTTGACATCCGCTTTCTTCGGAAGGTTTAATGTAAGCACTCCATTGACGTAAGAGGCTTCTATATTGGTTGCATCCACCTTTTCGTCAATTGTGAAAGAACGTTTAAAACCCCGGTAGCTGTATTCCCTGCGGATTTGCCTGGATGATTCTTTTTTTTCTTCTGTTTTCTTTTCTGCCACAATGGTTAGCACATTGTCTTCCAAAGTTACTTTAAAGTCTTTTTTCTCCATGCCCGGGGCCACTACTTCCACCTGGTAGGCCGAATCTGTTTCCCTGATATTTACAGGCACATAGCCATGTTTTGTCAGGGAATTGTAACCCTCGCTGAACAATACGGGGAATCCGTTAAAAAACTCATTTGCCATATTGTTCAATGATCTTTCAAACATCCTGTTATTAAATTTTACGTGAGTCATAATAATATGGTTTTATTATTATTAAAATTTTTGTTTGTATTAACTTGTTTTCAAATCATATACCAACACAAAAGCAGGGCATTTTTTCTGCCTCTTTGTTCGAAAAGTTGTAAGTGAAAGACATTATTTCCGAATTCAGAAAATTTTTCTGCCAGAATATCCAGCTTCATTCAACTGAAGCCGGTGGCTGAATGTTTTTATCTAAATTTGGGCCCTAAAAATTCTTAACATATGTATCCGGAAGAGATTGTAATTCCAATGAAAGAAGAACTGACTGAGCACGGATTTACCGAGCTGCTCACGTCTGAAGAAGTAGAAAGCCAGCTTACGAAAAAAGGCACTACGCTGGTGATGATCAACTCTGTTTGTGGCTGCTCTGCCGGCACTGCACGCCCGGGAGTGATACTGGCCGTATTGAACAGCCAGAAGAAGCCCGATCATCTTACCACCAGCTTTGCCGGTTTTGATATTGAAGCGGTAAAAAAACTTCGGGAACATCTGTTGCCTTACCCCCCCTCTTCACCTTCTATTGCCTTATTTAAGGATGGCAGCCTTGTTCATTTTATAGAACGTCACCAGATTGAAGGCCGCCCGGCACAAGTGATTGCCAATAATCTTATCAATGCATTCGAACAATACTGCAATTGATTGGGCACAGAATGAAAGTTGTATAAGCTGTGGGTTCAGTTAGCTTATAGTATTTGGATTACTAATAACCCAGAGTTTTCTTTTTGTATATTCGCCGGCAATACTCAAACTAACCAATCCTTAGCTGATGTATCCCAACCTGTATTATGCCTTTCGTGATCTTTTTGGTGTGGAATGGCCGGCCCTCAGATTTATCAACTCATTCGGATTTTTTGTTGCCATCTCTTTTATACTTGCTGCAGTTACGCTATCCGCCGAATTAAAAAGAAAAAGCAAACAAGGCTTCCTTCATCCCACAGAAATTCAGGTAATGGTAGGCAAACCGGCAAGCTATACTGATTTACTGCTGAACTTTTTGCTGGGTTTTGTTCTCGGTTACAAAATCTTAGCCCTGTTTATTATGGACAAATCGGTGACGGATGATCCGCAAGCTTTTATTTTCTCCGACAGGGGCAGTTGGCCCGCGGGCCTATTGCTTGGGTTGCTTTTTGCAGGCCTGAAATGGTGGGAAAAAAAGAAACAGGTGCTCGAAAAACCCGAGCTACGCAAAATCAGAATCTGGCCGCAGGACAGGGTGGGGGAGCTCACAATTATTGCCCTTGTTTTCGGACTGCTTGGCGCTAAGATTTTTGACACCTTTGAAAACTGGGATGATTTCATTAAAGATCCATCCAGTTTCTTTTCTGCCCGCGGATTAACTTTTTATGGGGGATTAATCTGTGCAGCTCTTGCCATC
Organism: uncultured Chitinophaga sp.; assembly: GCA_964444975.1. GTDB lineage: Bacteria > Bacteroidota > Bacteroidia > Chitinophagales > Chitinophagaceae > VBAS01. Next base: position 52,286 of record CAYUJD010000012.1, read on the forward strand.
TGGTGGTATGCCAAAAGGCATAAGATTGGTTTCTGGCACCTGAACGATGCCGCTGCACCCGGTCTTATGCTGGCTTATTCCGTTGGCCGCATTGGCTGCCAGGTAGCAGGCGATGGCGATTGGGGCATTGTGAATAATAAGCCCAAACCCTTCAGCTGGCTGCCGGACTGGATGTGGGCATATAAATACCCGCACAATGTGAACGAAGTAGATATTAAAATACCCGGCTGCCTGGAACCAAAGTACTGTTACGAATTGCAAAATGCTGTTTTTCCCACACCCTTTTATGAAACTATTATATGCTTTATCCTTTTCCTGGTACTTTGGAGTCTGCGAAAAAAACTAAAAGTGCCCGGTACCCTGTTTGCCATTTACATGGTGCTAAATGGGCTGGAGAGGTTTTTTATTGAAAAAATCAGGGTGAATGTGAAAATGTCGGTTTTTGGATGGGAGTTTACGCAGGCAGAATTGGTTTCGGCATTGCTTGTAATTTCTGGCCTGCTGATCTGGTATTTTTTACGAAAGAAAAAAGCTGTTGTTCGTTAATGATTTACCCAGGCAATATTGATGCCGGATAATAAATGCTTAATAGAAATGTCAGCAGCATGACAGAACCCGCTCCTGGCAAACGTTTTCAGCGGAATTGATTTTCCGCAAACGGTTGCAGGATTTTTTTGGTCAAACATTTTTTCCACAAACACTATGAGAAACGGCCTTTCTGATGTACCTTTGCATTCACACATGGACGGTAGTAATTAACTTACCCTTTGCAACTTTCCTTGAACAAACCAACTCTTAATCCCGTTATTTAACTTGTAATAATTATAATTATGAGGCAGCTTAAAATTGCCACCCAGATTACGAACAGAGACAGTCAGGCAGTAGAGAAATATCTCCAGGAGATATCGAAAATCCCTATGATTACCCCGGAAGAAGAAACTACTCTGGCCCAGCGGATTAAAATGGCTCATCGTAACCCGGTAGATGCGCAAAGAGCACTCGACAAATTGGTGCAGGCCAACCTGCGTTTTGTGGTATCTGTTGCCAAGCAGTACCAGCACCAGGGCCTTTCCCTTAGCGACCTGATCAACGAGGGCAATCTAGGTTTGATAAAAGCCGCCCAGCGTTTCGACGAAACCAAGGGTTTTAAATTCATTTCGTATGCTGTGTGGTGGATTCGCCAGTCCATCCTCCAGGCATTGGCAGAGCAGGGCAGACTGGTCCGCCTGCCTCAAAATAAAATTGGGACTTACAACAAGGCTAACAAAGCTTATATGGCTTTCGAGCAGGAGCATGAAAGAGAGCCCAGCACCGAAGAACTTGCTGAAATTTTGGAAATGAGTGAAACAGAAATCAACAACATTTTCCAAAGCAACACCCGCCACACCAGCCTGGATGCACCCGTGCATGAAGCTGAAGATGTGGCCATGGGCGACTTGCTTGAAGGCGGTGATGATACCGATGATGATGTGATGAAGGATTCGCTGCGCAACGAAATACGCCGCATTTTGAAATCGCTTTCACCCCGCGAGGCAGAAATTGTAAATGCTTACTTCGGACTCGACGGTGAAAATGGCGTCACCATAGAACAGATCGGGCAGAAATATGACCTGACCAAAGAACGAATCCGCCAGATTAAGGAAAGAGCCATTAAGCGCTTGCAAAAAGCAAGATATAGTAATGCTTTAAAAGCCTACCTGGGCTAAAAAAAGAATTGATGGGTTAATAAGTGCAGTCCTGGTTTTCATGCCGGGACTGTTTTTTTAATATAAGTCACATTCATTCACCAGCAGGCAGCTTACCTTTGGCGGGCATTATGAAACAACTGTTTTTTTTACCTGCGGTCAGCCTGTTACTTTTTTCCTGCGAAAAGGCTGTCACGTTTGACCTGGACGAACCGGCTCCAAAACTGGTAGTGGAAGCCACCATCGAAAACAACCTGCCGCCCTTAGTGGTACTTACAAAAAGCCAGAACTATTTTTCTAAAATCACTCCGGATTTACTTGCCGCCGGCTTTGTCAGGAATGCAGAAGTGTATGTTTCAAACGGAACACTTACCCACAAGCTGAAAGAATATGCTCAACCACTCGCCGGGTGCTATACATTTTATTTTTATTCGATGGACTCATCTAACCTGTCAACGGCATTTGTCGGCCAGCTGAATACTCAGTATTCGTTGAGAATAGCAGCAAATAGCCAAGAATATACAGCCACTACCAGGATCCCGGCCATAACCCGCCGCATTGATACGCTTTTCTGGAGACCGGTGCCGGGAAATGACAGCAATAAAGTGGCCCTGATGGTAAGAGCTACCGACCAGCCGGGCTATGGCGATTATATCCGTTATTTTACCAAAAGAAACAGCGAACCTTTCTTGCCTTCTTTAAACTCGGTGTATGACGATCACATTATTGATGGCACTACGTACGAAGTGGAAGTGGAACGGGGGGTTGACCGTTCGCAGAACCTGCCAGATGACCATACTTTTTTCAATAAAGGAGATACGGTTATCCTGAAAGTGTGCCAGATTGATAAAGCGACCTATGATTTTTGGCGCACTATGGAGTACAGCTATGCCAGTATCGGCAATCCCTTTTCATCACCCACTAAAGTGCTGAGCAATATCAGCAATGGCGCATTGGGATATTTTGGCGGCTATGCGCCCATATTCCGCACTATCATTATTCCCCGGTAGATTTTACAGGCATTAGTAACAGCGTCGCCAGCCCGACCTATTTATAATCTATTTACAGTTATTTTTGCAGCTAATACTGAATCCCTCTCCAATGGAGAGGGTGTTTTGTAAACAAAGTAAGAATGGATAAGAACACAAACGAGAAAATTACCTGTTTGATTATCGGCTCAGGCCCCGCAGGATACACAGCGGCTATTTATGCAGCACGAGCCAACCTGAAGCCCGTGCTGTACCAGGGGATTCAGCCGGGCGGACAATTAACCATTACCACCGATGTTGAAAACTACCCCGGCTATCCCGACGGCGTGCAAGGGCCGGAGATGATGGTGCATTTTGAAAAGCAAGCACACCGCATGGGTGCCGATATCCGCTACGGTATAGCCACCAAAGTTGATTTTTCATCGCAACCATATAAAGTAGAGATTGATGAGGAGAAATGGATTGAGGCCGATGCGGTCATCATTGCCACCGGCGCTTCGGCCAAATGGCTGGGACTTGAAAGCGAACAACGGCTGAACGGTTTCGGTGTCAGCGCCTGTGCCGTGTGCGACGGGTTTTTCTTTCGCGGAAAAGAAGTGGCCGTAGTGGGAGCCGGTGATACAGCTGCCGAGGAAGCGCTTTACCTGAGCAAACTTTGCACTACCGTGCACCTGCTGGTACGCCGCGATGTGATGCGGGCCAGCAAAGTGATGCAGGAAAGAGTGATGAAATCTTCCAACATCAAAGTGTACTGGAATACCGAGGCGGATGAAGTGCTGGGTGAAAAAACAGTAGAAGCCGTGCGGATTAAAAACAAAAAAACAGGCGAAGCACAGACCATTCCCATCAGTGGATTTTTTGTGGCTATCGGTCACCAGCCTAATTCAGAAATCTTCAAAGGCTGGATTGATATGGATGAAGCCGGTTATATCAAAACAATTCCCGGTACGTCAAAAACAAATCTTGAAGGTGTGTTTGCCTGCGGCGACGTGCAGGATAAAGTGTACCGCCAGGCAGTAACAGCAGCGGGCAGCGGCTGTGTGGCGGCGCTGGACGCTGAAAGGTGGCTTGGAGCGAAGGGATTGCATTAAGACACATGGTTAAATGGTTGAATTGTTAAATTGCCTGCATGCCTATGAAATTGCATATTGTTCTTTTGTAAAACCAGCGGCCGGGCCGCTTTGGAATCCTGAATCCTCACATATGGGAGAAATTACAATTGAATTAAAAGACCTGCAGTTTTATTCTTTTCATGGCTTGTACGAAGAAGAGAAACTGGCGGGTGGTGAATTTGTGGTTAACCTTTCACTGAAATTTTCTGAAAACAACACAATAACTTCTATTGAGCAAACAGTAAACTATGCGGCGCTGTATTCTCTTGTAAAAGAAGAAATGAGCCAGCCGCGGGAACTGCTGGAAACACTGGCACAATCTATCGCAGAAAAAATTCATAACGCTTATTCATCCGTCAAAGGAATTGATATCTGCATTGAAAAGAAAAATCCCCCGATTACCGGTTTCATAGGGAGTGTGGCTGTACGGTGGAAAAAGGAATATTAACAGAACCTGCCAGGCGGAAACTCTTTTATGCAGTTACTTATAATCTATTTACACAAAGAACTAAATACTACCAGGGGTAAGAATTATCGCATATATTTTTTTGGTTATTGAAGGTATTGTATTAGGAATTTTAGCTTTCGCATATATGCAGTTAGATATTCAAGTTATCTCCTAATTCCCGGCATCGCTTTGCCGCCAAACATTCCCGCTTTGTTCATTCCCTTCATCATTTAGATAAAATACCACTAATAGGGTATTGACTTACCATTCTTACAGCAGTAACTTTAACAGACTCAATAAAATCCACTAAAATTTTTGATATGAAAAAGTATAAACTTTCTTTCATTTTGTTACTTGCATACATAACTGGTTATTCTCAAACTTACAATCAGGGTTTAAATTTAATATATCTAACGACGGACAGCGTTGAAGCATATTATAAAGAAAATTCAAATATTGTAAAATACCGGGCTTATAAAATAAACAGTACCACTACGTCATCAAAACTATGGTTTTCTGATAATGACTTTAGTAGCAGCATATTGATAAATGATTTTACATATGATACATCAATAAATATCTTTAGATGGGCCATAGCTGATAAAATGTATCCCATCGGCCAACCCCGTCATTGCCCCTTCTTATCTGCGGAATAATT
>CAYUJD010000013.1:0-54280 GCA_964444975.1 uncultured Chitinophaga sp.
GTACTTACTCCGTCACACTGACCAATGCTGCTGGATGCGATTCGGTGGCTACACTGATACTGACAATACATGATACTACCACATCAATAACCCGTGACACCGTTTGTAATAACCAGCTGCCTTATGTCTGGAACGGCAACAGCTACAACGCAACAGGTACTTACTCCGTCACACTGACCAATGCTGCTGGATGCGATTCGGTGGCTACACTTATACTGACAATACATGATACTACAACCTCCGTCACGGTTGATTCAATTTGCTCCAACCAGGCACCATATATATGGAATGGAAACAACTATACAGCATCCGGCACCTATAATGTAACATTAGTGAATGCTGCAGGTTGCGATTCCATTGCAACACTTATTTTACTTGTGAAACCGGTGCCTGTACTTGTCATCAACAACCCGCCGCCGGTTTGCGAACCGCTGACGGTTGATTTGACCGCACCATCCATCACTGCCGGAAGCGATCCGGGATTGACATTTACTTACTGGATGGATTCGCTGGCCACCATCCCACTGCAAAACCCGTCTGCAGTGGCTGTTACGGGTACTTATTATATCAAGGCGCTGGGTGCAAACAACTGCGCAAGTACCAAACCGGTGGCAGTAACTGTTATTATTTACAGGCTGATCAGCGGCATACGCTATACACCCATCACTACGCAGGCGTTTACTCCCACACAGCTCAGCGCAAGAAATATCGGTATCAATTACAACTGGACACCGCCAGTGGGGCTGAACTCTTATAACATCAAGGACCCGGTATTCAATTACGATGCACAGACAGAATACATAATTTATATAACAAGAGATAACGGTTGTATAACGGTAGACACCGTGCTGGTGCGGATAACTGCACAGGTACCCGGTGCACTGGTGCGTTCCGATTTGTTTGTGCCCAAAGCATGGACACCGAATAATGACGGGCATAATGACAAGCTGTTCCCGCTGACGGTGAACATCCGCGAACTGAAATATTTCCGGATTTTCAACCGTTGGGGCCAGCTGGTGTTTGAAACCAATATGATTGGTCACGGTTGGGATGGAAGGTATAATGGAAAACCGATGCCAATGGATGTGTACACATGGACAGTGGAAGCCATTGGCGTGGACGGCAAGTACATAAAGAAAGCAGGCAATTCAGTTTTAATCAGGTAAATTTAACATTATGAAAAAGCTGAAAAAAATTCTGGTTCCTCTTGTGCCGGCGATACTGTCGGCACTGCTGGTAAAAAATTCAGAAGCTCAGGACCCAAGCTTTTCACAATTCTTTTCGTCGCCGCTTAACATCAACCCGGCGCTTACGGCCAACATCAATGCCGACTGGCGGGCAATAGCTAATTTCCGCGACCAGTGGATTGGCCCTGCAAGCCCCTATGTTACCGGTACGCTATCGTACGACAGGAAGTTTCAGAAAAAAATTCCTAACGTGGAATTTGATGGCAACAGCTTTGGCGCCGGCACCATGATGATGTACGACAGGGCCATGGGCGGTGTGGTAAAAAGCACTTACATGTCGTTGAATATTTCTTACCGGGTGAAGCTGACGGATGGCAAATACAAACACCGGCTGGGTGCAGGGTTCGGCACCATCTATGGCCACCGTCGGATTGATTTCACAGGCATTGATTTTGAAGAACAGTTTACAGGCTATGGATTTAACACGAACCTGCCAACCGGAGAAACCAGTTTGTCTTCAATGAAGCCGTACTTTTCAGTAAGTACCGGCTTGCTGTACAGCATCACCTCGGAAAACAGCAATTTTGACCTCGGTGTTTCGGCTTTTCATGTAAACAAACCCAAACAAACTTTTCTGAAAGATGAAAACCAGTACCTGCCTATGCGTAAAGTAGTACACAGCAATTTTGAAACATTTCTCTCGGAAAGCCTGGTATTGAACCTGAATGCCGTTTACCAGTCGCAATCAACGGCTGAATATTATTCCTTCGGCGGTGCTTTGGGTTATTACCTGCCCTACTACAACGACCTGATGCTGAATGCAGGCATCTGGTACTGGTCGAAAAATGCTGTGATACCTTATGTGGGTCTTGCTTACAAAGATTACCAGTTCGGGTTAAGTTATGATGTCACTGTTTCAAAGCTCAGGCAGGCCAATGATAAGCCGAATACTTACGAATTATCACTGATTGTAAGGGGTAGAAATAAACCGAGCTTTGTAATTCCCTGCCCGTGGAAGTAATACGGATTGAATGACACATGAATCTTCCCGGCTAAATGTTCTTTCATAAAGAAATTAAGCCGGTTAGTCAAGCAGCAATTGTAAATGAAGGCTACGGCTTTTAAATTGGGTGAAATTAAATCATGAATAAAATTATTTTTCTTAAAGCAGCCTTTGTAATTGCCGTTCCTTTCTTCACCTGCTGCAATAAAAAGAAATCAAATGGTGCAGTTCCCAACCCGCCGGCTGATAGTATACGTGTGGTAAAACAAAACCTGCAACATGTGTGGGAACTGATTTGGGGAACCGATAATCATATCTGGTTTACTGAACGGGACGGAAAAATTTCCAAAATGAATCCCGTAACTGGCAGCATCGTTTTCAGCACAACAATAAACGAAGTGGTTTCTAACGGCGAAGGCGGCCTGCTGGGTATGGCGCTGCACCCCGATTTTTTAAGTAACGGTTTATTATATGTTGTTTATAATTACAACAGCGCTGCCGGTTACCGGGAAAAAGTGGTGCGATATACTTTCAGCAACAATAGTCTTACCAACCCGGTTACTCTTATGGACAATATTCCTGCTTCCGGTATTCACAATGGTTCAAGAATACGTGTGGTAAACGAGAATACAGGTATAAAAATATATTTTACCACCGGCGATGCTTCCAATGCCGCTGCTTCGCAGGATGTGAATTCGAAAAGCGGAAAACTGCACCGGCTGAATGTTGACGGAACAGTGCCGGCAGACAACCCGATACCGGGCAACACCTTGTGGAGTTACGGGCACCGCAACCAGCAGGGTCTCATTTTTGCAAACAATAAATGGTATGCTTCCGAACATGGGCCGGCTATTGAAGACGAAGTAAACATAATTGAAAAAGGAAGAAATTACGGCTGGCCAACTGTGAACGGACCCTGCGATGGCAGCGAAATAAATTTCTGCACAGCTAATAATATTAAAGAACCCATCTGGTCTTCAGGCAATGTTACCATTGCCGTTTGTGGCATTGATTATTACAACCACGACCGGATTCCCGTTTGGAAAAACTCCATCCTGATGACTACGCTGAAAGATCAGAGCCTGCGCCAGCTGAAATTGAGCGCCGATGGAAACAGCGTAATAAATACGGCCATATTTTTCAAAAATGAATTCGGCCGGCTGCGTGATGTTTGCGTTTCACCCGACGGAAAACTGTATATCGGCACCAGCAACGGGGGCGGCAGCGATAAAATAATTGAAGTATCAAAATTGTGAGCCGTTGAATACTACCCCGGAAAAAATTTATCCCACAATGCTGAAACCGTTCCGGGATTGCAGAAACATCTTCTTTCCTACATTTGCTGATGCAGCTAACAGAAGTAACTGATAAAAAATCTGCCCGGGAGTTTTTACTGGTCAATGTTGAGCTCAACAAAAATAATGCTGCCTATATCCGGCCGCTTGATAAAGACATCAATGATGTATTTGATGCGCAAAAAAACAAAGCCTTTCGCCATGGTGAAGCCACAAGGTGGATTTTAAAAAATAACCAGGGACAACCAGTGGGGCGGGTGGCCGCATTTGTAAACAATAAATACAGAAACAAAGGTGATGATGTGCCGGTGGGCGGCATTGGATTTTTTGACTGCATCAACAGCCAGGCGGCGGCCGATACCCTGTTTGATGTGGCAAAACACTGGCTGATGCAGCGGGGCATGCAGGCCATGGATGGTCCCATCAATTTTGGCGAAAGGGACCGCTGGTGGGGGCTGGTAGTAAAAGGAAATGATATTCCGCCGATGTACTGCATGAATTTCAATCCGCCGTTTTACCAGCAGTTGTTTGAGAATTACGGTTTCAAAAATTATTTCAACCAGGTGTGCTTTGCCCTGAAGGCTAAAGACAGGATTCAGCAAAAGTTTTATGACCGTCATGCCGAGTGCGCCAAAGACCCGAATTTCAGCGCTGCATACATCCGTAAAAATCAACTGGAAAAATTTGCCAGGGATTTCACTATCGTTTATAATAAAGCATGGGCCGGCCATGGCGGCATGAAGCAACTGGAAGAAAAAGTGGTGTTACAGATGTTTAAAAACATGAAGCCCGTGATGGATGAAAGACTCTGCTGGTTTGTTTATTATAAAGATGAACCCATCGCCACCTGGATTAACCTGCCTGATCTGAACCAGTGGTTTAAATACCTTGATGGCAAATTTGACTGGTGGCACAAACTGAAATTTTTCTGGAAAAAAACAACAATTAAGAACAATAAATTCACCGGTCTTGTATTCGGCGTGGTGCCCGAATTCCAGGGAAAAGGAGTGGAAAGTTATATGATAGTGGAAGGTGCCCGGGTGATTCAGAAGCTGCAAATCGAAAACGGGGAATACAAACTGGGTGTCCCTATTTATGAAGAATATGAAATGCAGTGGATTGGCGAATTCAACCCGAAAATGATAAACGTGGCCGAAGCGCTGGGCACTTACCGAAGCCGGATACTGGTAACATACCGTTATTTATTCGACCGGGCAAAAGAATTCAAACCGCACCCAATACTGGTGTAAAAAATTCAAAATTCAAATTCCAAATTCCAATTCAGAAATCCGATATTCGGGATTCAAAGTGAGCTGGTACCATGGACAAGTTTATTGTTTCCGCAAGAAAATACAGGCCGCAGACTTTTGACACCGTGGTGGGTCAACCGCACATCACTACCACGCTGAAAAATGCCATCAAACAAAACCAGCTGGCACATGCCTTTCTGTTTTGCGGGCCAAGAGGTGTGGGCAAAACCACCTGTGCCCGCATTCTTGCCAAAACCATCAACTGCGAACACAGAACAAAAGACGGTGAGGCCTGCAATAAATGCAATTCGTGCCAGTCATTCAACGAAGGCACATCACTCAATATTCACGAACTGGATGCGGCCAGCAATAATTCAGTTGATGATATCCGCACCCTGGTTGACCAGGTTCGATTTGCGCCACAGGCTGGCCGGTACAAAGTGTATATTATCGACGAGGTGCACATGCTCAGCGCTTCAGCTTTTAATGCATTTCTGAAAACACTGGAAGAGCCCCCCTCTTATGCCATTTTCATCCTGGCCACCACAGAGAAACATAAAATTCTTCCTACCATTCTCAGCCGCTGCCAGATTTTTGATTTCAAACGCATCACCAACAACGACACAGTAGAGCACCTGCAGAAAATTTGCGCCAAAGAAGATATAAAGGCTGAAAAAGCAGCCCTGCAGATTATTGCCCTGAAAAGTGAAGGCTGCATGCGTGATGCTCTCAGCCTGCTGGATAAAATTGCCAGCTTTACCAACGGTGAACTTACTTACCAGCACACACTGGAACATCTCAACATACTGGATGCCGATTATTATTTCAAGCTGATGGACTGTATTCGCAGCCAGGACCTGAGCGGCGCCATGCTGCTGTACGACGACATCAACCGCAAGGGATTTGAAGGTGACATGGTATTGAATGGTTTTGCGGAATTCATCCGCAACCTGCTGGTGTGTAAAGATGAAAAAGTGGCCGGCCTGCTGGAAGCAGTGGAGAGCTTTAAAGAAAAATATATTGCCACGGCAAGAAAGATTTCGCCTTCACTGCTTATCAGCGCTCTGAATATTATAAACGAAGCAGAAATAAATTACAAAGCAGCCCGCAATAAACGACTGCACACAGAGCTGACGCTTATAAAACTCTGCTACCTGCAGCAGGCGATAGAACTGGCAGCCGATACCGGCGGAATAAGTAAAAAAAAAGTAGCTGAAGTCCCGCTGGCATTCCGCACGGCTGCCATTACACCACTCAAAAAGGACAGGTATCAAAAGAAAGCAGAATCAGCGGAAAATGAAGCGAAGCTGCTGATTGAATCTTCCGTGGTGAATGAACCGGATTCTTCTGTAAAAAAATATTCTGAAATCATACAGGATTCGGCAGCCTCGCGGCAACACGCTGCCACCGGAGCAACTACAAACAAGACAGAACCTGGTACACGACTCACTGCACTAGAAAAAATCCGCCGCCAGGTAAAGGGTAACGGGAATAACGGAAAAGGAGCAGAAAGCATCAACCTGCCACTTGAACAGGAAAAACTACAAGAGGCCTGGAATGAATTTACCGCCAAACTGAAAAAAGAAAAAAACCCCGCAGCGCCTAATTTTGAAATGGCCGTGCTGCGTATGCAGGACATCAATAGTTTTACAGCGCTTGTGTCAAACAACATACAGTTCAGGTTTATTGAACAAAACGGGCAGAAGGCTTCGCAGTTTCTGCGGGAAAAACTGCACAACAGCCAGCTCGAGTTTTTTATCGTAATGGAAGAAAATAAAGAAGAAAAAATTCCCGTTGGCACTCCCCTCACTTCCCGTGAACAGTTTTTGAAAATGACGGAAAAATATCCGCTGGTAAAAGAACTCAAAGACCGCCTGCGCCTGGAACTTGATTACTGAATAATTTCATGGCTGCACAAATTGACACAAGTTGCACTTAACAGCCGCAAGCAAACATTCACCATTCACCAAATTGCCTTAATTTCGGCCATTCAAATCTGAAATCCCTCCCGCATATTCGGGACTTAAATCTAAAATTCAGATTATGGCTGATGTGATTTTAATGCCCCGCCTGAGCGATACTATGACCGAAGGAGTAATTGCCGCCTGGCACAAGAAGGTTGGCGATACTGTGAAAAAAGGCGACCTGCTGGCAGAGGTTGAAACTGATAAAGCTACAATGGAACTTGAAAGTTACAAGGACGGCACACTCCTACATATAGGAGTGGAAAAAGGTGGTAAACTTCAGGTAAATGATCTGCTGGCCATTATTGGCGCACCGGGTGAAGATATTACAGGTTTGCTCAGTGGTGGAGCACAGCCAATAACTCAAAGTAAGAAGGAAATGATACAGAAAATGCAACCAGCAACGGCGGTAGCTACTGCCTCCGCTACAGCCATCGACATAAGCAAAATGGAAGAAGTAGTACTGATGCCGCGGCTAAGCGATACGATGACTGAGGGAGTAATAGCAGCCTGGCATAAAAATATCGGCGACATGATAAAGAAAGGCGATATACTGGCCGAAATTGAAACCGATAAAGCAACACTTGAACTGGAAAGCTATAAGAACGGAACACTCTTATACCGCGGCGCCGAAAAGGGAGAAAAAATTGCCGTGAATGCCCTGCTCTGTATTATTGGTGAAAAAGGTAAAGTGGACGTTGAAGCAGTGGCAGCAGCGGCAAAGGGCGGAGTATTGAAACCGGCACAAATAAGTGAATCAGGCAAACCTTCTATTGCAGAAGTGCAAGCGGCAACCAGTTATCAGCAACCAGCAGCAACCGACGGCAACGGAAGAATTAAGGCTTCACCGCTGGCAAGGAAATTTGCAAAAGAAAAAGGAATTGACCTGCATACATTGCGCGGCAGCGGCGATGGTGGCAGAATTGTAAAAGCCGACATTGATACTTACCTGCAGACGGCTGTTGCTGAATCAACCAAAATTGCCAAGCAACCTGTTTCGCCAAAACCGCAACCGGTATTGGCACCTGTCACCGGCGAAGAAGGATTTACCGATACACCTAACAGCCAGATGCGCAAAACCATTGCCCGCCGGTTGGGTGAAAGTAAGTTTTCCGCCCCCCATTTTTACCTGACCATTGAAATTAACATGGACAATGCGATAGCAGCCCGGACGCAGATGAATGAATTCAGCCCGGTTAAAATTTCTTTCCAGGATATTCTTATCAAAGCCTGTGCATTGGCGTTGCGGCAGCACCCGGCGGTCAATTCTTCCTGGATGGGAGATTATATCCGCACATGGCATCATATACATATAGGCAGCGCCGTGGCTGTGCCCGAGGGGCTTATTGTGCCCGTTATAAAATTTGCCGACCAGAAATCTTTTTCACAAATAGCGGCTGAAGCAAAAGAGCTGTACGAAAAAGCCAGGAATAAAAAACTGCAGCCGCATGAATTTACCGGCAATACATTTACCATAAGCAACCTTGGTATGATGGATATTGAAGAATTCACAGCCATCATCAACCCGCCCGACAGCTGTATTCTGGCAGTGGGTAAAATAAAAGAAGTGGTAATAAAAAAAGGCGAGGGATTTACTACCACTAATGTGATGAAGGTGACCATGAGTTGCGATCACCGCAGCGTGGACGGTGCCGTGGGCGCCGCCTTTCTTCAAACGTTGAAAAAATATATGGAAAACCCGGTAGCCATGCTTATGTAGTAATAGTTCGTATTTGCTTCGCCGGGATTGCCGGGTATAATATTCAGTGCCCCGAGCCGTGCATCAGGCTAAATGCTAAGTAATTTCACCTGTTTTTCAGAAAAAGGCGGTTTCACATCTCATAAAACACTGTGCCTGTACGTATTTAAGTGAAGCAGCAAAAACCTATGAAACATTATAACGCCCTTTTTGACATCTTTCTTTTTGAGGGAATCTTTCTATTTTTTTTCAGCACCTTTCTCAGCTTACTGAATGACCCAGTTTCGGATTTTTTGTACCCGGTAGCAGCTGGTTTGTTTTTTGCCGGCATTTTACTGGGCGTAATCGGCAAGTTGTTCCATTTATTCAGAAAAGAACCACAGTACGAAGAACATTAATACCGGAAATTGTTTCCCGGAATTTACAAACAGCTGCTGCTAAAAAACTTTCAGTATTTTTTGAAATTTCGAAATACATGCTGTAGCTTTAGTGTATGAAACTAACCGAAGCCAGGCAGCAATTCATCAGCAGCTGGGGCGCTTTTGGCACCCACTGGGGCATCAACCGTACCATGGCGCAGATTCATGCCCTTCTGCTCATCAGCGCCGATCCCCTCAGCCAGGACGACATCATGGAGGAACTCAACATCAGCCGCGGCAATACCAATATGAACATCCGCGAACTCATCAATTGGGGCCTGGTAGAAAGGGTGCTGCTTCCCGGTGAAAGAAAAGAATTTTTTGTGGCCGAAAAAGACATCTGGAAAGTGGTAAAGCAAATTGTGAAAGAAAGAAAAAAGCGGGAGCTGGAGCCCATGATGCAGCTTCTGGACAAACTGGAGGATGTGGAAGGCGATAAGCGGGACAAGCAGGTAAAAACTTTTGTGGAAACAGTAAGCGGCATAAAAAAACTGGGCATGCAGGCCGATAAAACACTGGATGTGATGATCAGGGCAGACGAAAACTGGTTTGTCGGCAGCCTGATGAAGCTCTTTAAACCTCACCCCTAACCCTTCTCCTTGCGGAGATGGGAAAAAACCGGGAAACCGGTTTTATTTTGCCAAGCTATTTTCATTGTTTTCTGAAAATTTAAAATACATGATATGTTGTGGCTGAAGAAAACAGATTACTATGGCCAGCTGGTATTGATGCTCCTGATGATTTTATCTGTGCCGGTATTATATCTGTTTGGCTTTTTGTCAGGTTTGTTCCTGCTCGGCTGCTGGCAGCTAATCAGTGCCGGATTTAATACTTCCTGCTTCATTCATTCCGGTTTTAAAAAGCAGATTATCCGCTACGGGATATGTTGTGCTGCTGATTTATTCCTGATTTTCCTTTGCTGGCCCCTCTCCCGGCTTTTTGACCCCGATCATGTGCAGGTAGTTTTCTGGATTGGAATTACCGGCGCCGCTGTCATCGGGATTTATTACATTATCATTTACCAGCGCCTGATTGAACAGAAGGTACTCCGAAATGAATTGAGCGGTTTTACAAAATCAAAACTGTAATTATGGAAAATAAAATTCTTATTTACGACGACAACTGCCCCTTGTGCAGCTGGTATTCCGGCCAGTTTGTAAAATTTGGACTGCTGCCGGGTGCAGGCAGGAAAGCTTTTTCCAGCCTGGAGGATATTTATTTATCAAAAATTGATTTTGACAAAAGCAGGAATGAAATACCCCTGCTTGACACAAGTGATTGTAAAGTACTTTACGGCATAGATGCATTGCTGGAAATTCTTGGTAAAAAAATTCCGTGGATAAAATCTGCAGGAAACCTGCCCCCGGTAAAATGGTTTTTGAAGAAACTATACAGGCTTATTTCATACAACCGCAAAGCGATTGTGGCCCGGAAATGCGGGCCCGGCAGCATCGATTGCTCGCCCGACAATAATAATTGGTATCGCTTTTACTTTCTGGTCCTGTCATTTTTATTCAATACGCTGATGCTTTTCCCCCTGCATGAAACGGTTTTAAGCAATCTTTCCTATTACCGGGTCTCATCCTCACATTTACAAGGTGCTCATCTTGTTTTTGTAGCTGCCAACTGCCTGCTGGCTTTCAGTTTTTGCAAACAAAAAGCTTTTGAATACCTGGGCCAGGTGAACATGCTTGCACTCACTGTAATACTTTTGCTGATTCCGCCGATGTTTATTTATAGCATCGTGCCGGAATGGAGTATCACCATTTACCTGGGAGCCACCTCGGCTTTAATTTTCAAAGAATATCTGCGGCGGATGGAGTATGCAGGCGTTTTGCCAAGAAACAAATGGGTGGCAAGCATGAACCTGCTTTGCATGACCGGCTTTATATTATTCCTCTTTCACTAAATCATCTGTTGTGGAAAATAAAAAAATCATAATAGCCGGCGGCACGGGTTTCCTGGGGCAGGAAATGATGCGGCACTTCGGTAAACAAAACGAAATACTGATTCTGTCAAGGCAGGTAGCAAATGAAAAGACCAATCGGAATAATTACAACTCACTTTCAGCTGACGACATGAAAAATGTGCGAATAGTACCCTGGGATGCCAAATCGGCCGGTGACTGGCAACATGAACTTGAAGGTGCTGATATAATAATTAACCTGGCCGGTAAATCAGTGAACTGCCGCTACACCGAAAAAAACAAACAGGAAATATTTGACAGCCGTACCCATGCAACCCGGGCAATAGGAGAAGCAGTAAGCCACTGCAACCGGCCTCCCTCTTTGTGGATTAATGCCTCTTCTGCCACTATTTACCGCCATGCTGAAGACCGGCCGCAGGATGAATACAAC
This sequence comes from uncultured Chitinophaga sp., assembly GCA_964444975.1. Taxonomy (GTDB): domain Bacteria; phylum Bacteroidota; class Bacteroidia; order Chitinophagales; family Chitinophagaceae; genus VBAS01. Next base: position 11,175 of record CAYUJD010000013.1, read on the forward strand.
GGTGAAATGCATGATGATTTTTCTGTACAGGTTTGCAAACGATGGGAAAAAATTTTTTATGAACAACCCACTCCCCGTACAAGAAAAGTTGCACTGCGCATGGCCATCAATTTAGGGCCGGGAGGCATCCTGGTTCCCTATTTTAATTTATTAAAATTCGGTTTGGGCGGCAAACAGGGTAGCGGCAAACAGATGTACAGCTGGATTCATGCAGAAGATACCTGCCGCATGATTGAATGGATATGGGAACATAAAGAACTGTACGGCACTTTCAATTGCTGCGCACCCCACCCGGTAACCAATGATGAATTTATGCAAACCCTTCGAAAAGTAACCCGGAATAAATTTGGCCTTCCCGCCTTCACCTGGATGCTGAGGTTCGGCGCTGCACTGATTGGCACCGAAACGGAACTGGTGCTGAAAAGCCGCTGGGTGCTGCCGGCAAAAATTGCAGAAAGCGGTTTTCAGTTTAAATATCCCTTGCTGAAAAATGCACTGGAAGAGATCATAAGCAGAGTACCACGGCATCAGTACCGGCTGTTTTGAATGCTTTTATTTTTTTCAGCATAGTTTTACAAAATGAATGAAAAGAAAAAAACGCTGGTGCTTGGTGCCTCCGACAATCCTGCCCGGTACAGTTACCTGGCCATACACCGGTTGCGCAGCATGGGGCACCCGGTAGTTGCCATCGGCAAGCGGCAAATGATGGTAAAGGATGTGCCGGTGGAAACTGGGAAGAAAAAATTTGAAAACATTCATACGATTACCTTTTACCTGAATACCCTGCACCAGTATGAATACTACGATTATGTATTATCACTTAAACCACAGCGCATCATTTTTAACCCCGGCGCTGAAAATGCAGAACTGGCTGAACGGGCAATGCAAAACGGCATCGAAGTACAGAATGCATGTACGCTTGTGCTGTTAAGCACCGGTCAGTATTAAATTTTTTTTACCTGAAATAGTACGACGCAGTTTACCGTATACTTACTTATTAAAAAAACATGCTTCAATTCTTCTTATTTATAAAAATAAAATAGGCTGCTTCCCGTTTTTCCATAGTCACATTCTGTTGTGATTCCGTCACCCTCCCTGAAGATTGCAGTAAGCTTTTTTGCTGCCAGGCAATATCCTGTTTAAACTAAAATGTATCCGATGAAAAATCTTTACAAAGGCATTACCTGCCTCTTCCTGACGTTACTCTATTTCCAGTCTGAAGCGCAACACCCATTTGTAAGAGAACCGGACCACAACCGGCCGGCGCTTTTTCAGCAATTGCCCGAAAAAATCAATTGCCGCATCAGCAGTCTTGAATCGCTGCTGCAGCATACAGCGGGCAGTGAAGTGAACATTGCCCTCGCTGACAATTTTATTTTCGGGGGTACTATTGCTTCAGTTGCTGTTGATGAAGGCTCCGGGATAAAAAGCATGGTAATCCGCTCGACCAATTTCCCGGGTTCTGCCTTTTCATTTTCAAAAATTACAATGGAAGACGGCGCTGTAAAATATACAGGTCGTATCATAAGTTTTCAGCACGCCGATGCTTACGAGCTTGGTTTTGAGAATGGCCAGTATTATTTCGTCAAAAAAGGATTTTATGACCTGGTAAATGAATAACAGCCCGTTTTCAATCCGTACCAATGAGAAACCATGATTTCATCCGTTAAATCCCTTGTTATGAAAAACCTTTACAAACCTGTCTTGTTGATGTTGCTTCTTGGCGGAATGCAGACAGTAAATGCACAGGTACCCACATTGAACAGCTATACCAGCGCCAGCGCCGTCATTTACCTTGACTTTGATGGCCACTATGTTTCCGGCACCATGTGGAATGTGTACGGCGATTTCAACTGCAACGCTTCCGGCCTTAATGAAACACAGATTACTGAAGTGTTTAACCGGGCTGCTGAAGATTTCCGGCCGTTTAACATCAACGTAACCACGAGCCAGACCAAATACAACCAGGCGCCTGCCAACCGGAGAATTCGTATTGTTGTTACCACTTCGTATGAATGGTATGGCTCCGGCGCCGGCGGTGTTGCTTACCTGAATTCATTTACCTGGGGTGATAACACACCAGCTTTTGTTTTTTCATCGCTGCTCGGTTATAATATTAAAAACATTGCCGAGGCTGCATCGCATGAAGCAGGGCATACGCTGGGCTTGCGCCATCAAAGTTCGTATGATGCCAATTGCGTAAAAACATCGGATTACAACTGGGGCCAGGGTACCGGTGAAATTGGATGGGCCCCGATAATGGGCGCCGGATACAACCAGAACATGACCCTGTGGCACAACGGGCCCAACTCCATCAGCTGCAGCAATATTCAAACCGACCTGAGCATTATCACTAATGCCACCAATGGCTTTGGCTACCGCACCGACGATCATACAGATGCTTACAACACGGCTACCAATGCATCATTTGATAACAACGAGCAGTTTACCATCAGCGGTGTGATAGAAAAAACGGACGACAAAGACCTGTTTAAATTCACCATGCCTGAGTTTGGCCAGTTTCAGCTGAGCGCCGTTCCGTATAATGTGGGTAGTGGCAATGCAGGTTCTGACCTCGATTTGCAGGTAGAGTTTCTTGATGCAGGTTACAATACGCTTGGCATTTATAATCCGGGCAATCTCCTCAGTTCTATTGTTGACTCGCTGATAAGCGCCGGTACTTATTACCTGCGTATTGATGGCAAAGGAAATATTTATGCTCCTGAATACGCAAGTCTTGGCTCCTATTCGTTGCAGGCAAGTTATGTACCCGGCACCTCGCTTCCTTTGCGCAGGCTGGAGATGAGAGGTCGGCTTGAAGGCGAACTACACCTGCTCAACTGGCTGATTGATGCGGATGAGGCAGTAATCAAACAGGTGATAGAAGTTTCAGGCGACGGCAGAAATTTTACCATACTGGAACAGCCTTTAAACCATCTGCGTAGTTTCAGTTACAGGCCGGCCGACACAAAGCCACTGCAATACCGCATGCATGTAACATTTGACAACTTCAAAGAATACTACTCAAACGTGATTACCATTCGTGCAGGTAAAACCCTGAAGCCGCAATTAATAGGTAACAGCATAACTGGCGCCAACCTCAATGTCAGCAGCCCGGGTGTGTACCAGTACCAGGTTATTGACCGCAACGGGAAACTTATCAGCAAAGGATTGGTGGAAAAAGGATACAGCGCCATCAGCACTGGCACCCTCATACCCGGTATTTACATCATCCGGTTCAGCAACAGTGATGAGCAATGGACGGAAAAATTCATTAAGAAATAAGGCATTAACTATTTATAATCCGTACCCTTTTGGGATTTCAGAGGTTTTTCTATAATTTAGAAAAACCTCTTTTTGTATGCGCTGGAGAAAGTTCAATGGAGAAGCAATAGACATCCCGATACTTCAGGCGGTAGAAAATGCCATCAAGCGGGAAACGGCAGCCGGTTATCACCTGAAAGTGTGCATCGGCACCGACTCGCAGGTAAAAGGCCATGAAACCGAATTTGCCACGGTGATTGTGTTTCTGCGTGAAGGGCACGGCGGCTTTATGTTCATTCACAATGAAAAAACAAGACAACAGTTCAGCATCAAGGAACGGATGCTGATGGAAGTGGCCAAGAGCATTGAAATTGCTTACGAACTCTGCAACCTGTTCACTATTTACGATGTGGACATGGAGGTGCATGCCGACATCAATACCAACCCGCACTTTAAAAGCAATGATGCACTGAAAGAAGCCATGGGTTATATCCTGGGCATGGGCTTCGCATTTAAGGCAAAACCTGAAGCCTTTGCCAGCAGCAGCTGTGCCAATAAGGTGGTGAACTGAATGTAAGTGAAATAATAAAACGGAAGACGTTTATTACTGGTTAACGTCAGCATTCCTGCCCGCATTATTTCCCCCTGTTAGCAATCTTGCTGATGAATGATCCGGGTGAACCCGGATGGAGGAAGCATTGTAATCATGACTTCTTTTCTTGGAATCTTCGTGGGCAAAAGAGAAAGCGACAAGCACAAGGACAAATAATATGGCTGCAACGTTTTTTTCAGATAAGATTTTCCGCATGGTTTAAAAAAATTCGGCTGCAAGATAGAAGATTATTCTGGCAAAACATAACAGATAAAGGCTCATTTTTCCCTCGTCAGCCCTGCAGATTCTGGTTCATCCGGTCAATATAGCCAAGCATTTCATGGCGGCCGCTGCGTGTGACCGAAGAAGTAATAAAATAGTCCGGCAATACCTCCCATCGCTCAGAAAGTTTCTGCATAAAAGCCCCTGCATTCCGCCGCGTGGCGCCGGGCTTGTTTTTATCAGCTTTTGTAAATACAAGGGAAAAGGGAACTTGCCACTCCCCCAGCCGGTTGATGAAGTCAAGATCTTTTTTCTGCGGCTCAAGGCGGCTGTCAATAAGCACAAACAGGTTTACCAGGTTTTCTCTTTTGCGGATATACTCTTCAATCATTTTTTCCCAGCCTTTTTTTTGTTTTTGGGAAACGACAGCAAACCCGTAACCGGGAAGATCAACCAGGTACCAGCTCAGCGTCTTTTTTTGCTGTGGCCGGGGTGAGTGAGAGATTATCTGGTAATGATTGATGAGTTGGGTTTTGCCCGGGTTGGCAGAAACTTTTGCCAGCTCTTTTTTATTGCAGAGCATATTGATGAGCGACGACTTGCCCACATTGCTGCGGCCGATAAAGGCATATTCGGGCCTGTCGGGTTGCGGGCATTTATCCACTGAGGGGCTGCTGATGATGTATTTCGCTTCTTTGATTTCCATTGGGGATGCAAGATAAGGGAGGAAGGCAAAGGGCACAAGGTACATGGAACAAGAATCAAAGTTTGAGGAAATTGATAAATGTATTTTATTAAAGAGAAAAAAACCAGAACTTATCTCAAAAGTCATAATTACAACACAGTGGCACAGAGTTAAGGAGTTACACAGAGAATTTACTTCAGAAACATCATCACGGTGTAACTCGGTTTCTCAAAATATCTGTGTTAAAATTACTTTTGAGATAAGTTGTAGTAACAATAAGAAGTTGAATAGAATTGCTGCAGTACAAGAGTGCGACGCAAGGGACGATGAAAGGAATTACTGCAGCCGGCTACATAATAAAAAAAAACCCGGTTGCCGGATGCAAAGCCATAATGAGGAGTTTGCTTTGCCCCGACTTTACCGGGATCCGCAGGAAAAAAATCTCCCCGATAGAAATCGGGGAGAACAACTAAAAACACAAGCCTGAAATAAGGCTATGGAAGATCCTTCACAAGCTCATGGTTTCACAAGGATGAGGATTTCCCTTGTTAAAGCCAAGGTTAATCAGGTTTTTTTCCTTCGAGAAATGTATTGATGGTGCTGATTTTAGCCTGGTTGTTTTCGTCAGTCTTGACTTCGTAATTGCTGTAAAAATTTTCGACGGCCGTAAGGGAGTTGCCATACAATTCCATATTGCGGCGGATATAAGCCGGCACAGTCTCAAACTCATTATTCGGGTCGGCCGCGTTAATGTTGAATGACAGATTACGCAGCTTTTTCAGCCTTTCGGCTGCCCTACGTTTTTGTTCTTCCGCTTCGTCCCGCATAGCGGGGTCCTCAACAGAAGCAGACAAAGGTGGCTGAGCCTGATGGGCCAACGGCATATCCGCCGCTGGAATGTCATCCCGCATTACCAAATGCATGTCGCAAAGAGATTCTTCGCTGTTGGTGTTTGGCATTTGGTGCGGAACCGGTTCTTCAGCAGAAGGCGTTGGGGTGGAGACCCCTGCTTGTGTTTCTGCGTAAATATTGGATGGTCTGGCCAGGTAACCTCCCGATGCTGCAGACACCGGGGTAGTACTATGTTTGGTTTCTTCTTTTTTTGCTGCGGGTTTTACGGATTCATCTGCCGAAAATAATGGCTGATTTTTTCCCGATGCATCCATTTTTTCCCCAGTAGTTTCACCTGTAATGCGGTTCGTGGTTTCACTAAGTGGTTTTTCGTTCAGGTGCAGTTCCCATACCACTACATTATTTTCTTCGCCGGGATGCAAGGTGTTTGATTCTTTCTCCTCTTCTTCCAGTTCTTCATCTTCCACAATCATCATAGCCGAAACAGGTTCATCGGTGGCCGGCACATTTTCCACCAGCCGGGGCGAAAGAATATCCACCACTTTTGCTTCTGCCTTTTCTTCTTCCCTTAGCTCTTCATTCTTCATCCCCTCCGGTTCGCCAAGTACCATAATAATTTTTTCTTCTTTCTTCTCAATCTCTTTCTTCTTCACACGGTAGCTATCGGCGTTGGATTTGGTAAACGGATCTTTGTGCTGAAAACCGGTGGCAATAAGTGTAATGCCCAGCTTGCTGCCAAGCGAATTATCATAACCAAGACCGAGTATCACATCGGTATTTTCACCGGCCTGGCTCAGCAGGTAATTCTGGATGATCTCCACTTCGTCCATCGTGAATTCATCATCGCCTTCGGCTGAGTTAATATTGATAAGAATCCATTTGGCACCGCGGATATCGCTGTCGTTGAGCAGCGGCGAGTTTAAAGCTTCTTCAATGGCCCGCTGAGCCCGGTTTTCGCCCTGTGCTGCGGCACTGCCCAGTATGGCCACACCGCCGTTCTTCATCACGGTGCACACATCGGCAAAGTCCACATTGATTTGTCCCGTGCTGCTGATGACATCGGTAATACATTTGGCTGCTGTGGCCAGCACATTATCGGCTTTGGCAAATGCATCACGCATTTTCAGGTTGCCAAACTGGTGGCGCAGCTTATCATTGCTGATGACAAGCAGTGTGTCCACATACTGCTTCAGGTTTTTGATACCTTCTTCGGCCTGTGAAATGCGTTTCTTTCCTTCGTAAGCAAAAGGCGTGGTAACGATTCCAACAGTGAGGATGCCGAGATCTTTACAGATTTTTGCAATGATGGGTGCGCCGCCGGTGCCCGTGCCGCCGCCCATGCCGGCCGTGATGAAGGTCATCTTGGTGTTCACTTCCAGTATGCGTCGTATTTCATCCAGCGACTCTTCCGTAGCCTGGCGGCCGATTTCAGGATTGGCCCCGGCGCCAAGGCCCTGGGTAAGATGTGGGCCCAGCTGAATTTTATTCGGCACATTGCTCAGTGCAATGGCCTGTGCATCGGTATTGCAGATGATGAAGTTGACGCCTTCAATCATCTGGTTGAACATATAGTTAACTGCATTGCTTCCTCCGCCTCCTACGCCAATCACTTTAATGATGGATGATTTTTCTTTTGGCAGATCAAAATGAATCATACGGTTAGATTTTATGTTGCTGCTTGTTAAAAAAGGCAGCCGTTAGTAATAGGTTAGTTTTTAATTTTGATCCGATAGCTATCGGATTTTGACTTTTCATAAATGATGGTCCTCTTCTTCCCTGAACAGGTCCACCAGCCGGTCTTTGAATTTGTCCCAGAAGCCGGTAAGATTTTTTCTTTTCTTCATCTTGTCAGCTGAAATGCCGTCTTCTGCCAATACTTCTGCACCATCGGCAGCGGTCTGCTTCAGGCTGTCGGGCACTTCCACTTTTTTAAATTCGGTTTCAAATTGTTTGCGTTTGTGTTCATAGTCATCATAGCCTTTCAGTATTAAACCGATGCAGGTAGAATAGGTGGGTTTGGCCAGCTCTTCGATATGACCGGCGGCAAGGTGCTCATTGGGGAAACCGATTCTTGCATTGAGACCGGTTGCATACTCAGTCAGCTGAATCATGTGTTTCAGTTGCGAACCACCGCCGGTAAGAATGATGCCGCCATTCAGCGCCTTGTTATCGAGGCCTACCTGTTTCAAATGATAAGTAACAAAGTCGAGTATTTCACTCATGCGGGCCTGGATGATGTTGGCAAGATTCTTTACGCTGATTTCCTTTGGCGGCATGCCCCGCAGCCCCGGTATGGTGATCCATGCATTGGCTTTTGCTTCGTTGGCCAGTGCGCTGCCAAACTGCACTTTCATCTGCTCGGCCTGGGTACGCAGCACACCCAAACCGGTTTTAATGTCATTGGTTATGTTTTCGCCGGCAAACGGGATGACCGCCGTGTGTTTGAGAATGCCTTCATAAAAGACGGCGAGGTCGGTAGTACCGCCGCCGATGTCAACGATCGCTACACCCGCTTCCAAATCTTCCTGCCCCATCACAGCGGCAGCGGAAGCCAGCGGTTGCAGCACGAGGTCTTTTGTTGACAGAAGCGATTTCTCCACGCTGCGCCTGATATTGCGTATGGCATTCCTGTCGCCGGTAATGATGTGGAAGTTGGCGCCGATTTTTACACCGCCATAACCAATCGGGTTAGGAATGTTCTGAAAATTATCAATGGTAAATTCCTGCGGAATCACATCAATTATCTGGTCGCCGGCAGGAATATAAGTTTTGTACTGGTCGGTCACCAGCTGGTCAATTTCCCGTTGCGTAATTTCTTCTTCGGTGTTTTGCCGTACCATGTCGCCACGGGTTTGCAGGCTTTTGATGTGATGGCCTGCAATGCCCACATATACTTCTTTAATTTCAAGCCCCGGGTTGCTGGCCTTGCAGTTTTCCAGTGCCGCATTGATAGCCTTGATGGTTTCATCAATATTCAACACCTGGCCATGCTTAACGCCATTGCTGTTGGCCCTGCCGAAACCAAGAATTTCCAGTTTGCCGAATTCATTTTTACGGCCGGCAATTACGGCGATTTTTGTAGTGCCGATGTCAAGTCCGACGATGATAGGATTTTCGTTGTTCATGATATTGTCGTTTTTAGTTGTTTACAGATAGGTTTTGGGTTTATGTCGAATTTTATTTTTTGATGCCAGTCCCGATAGTTATATGGACACCCCATCGGAGCGTTGAAAAGAACTTTGTGTTTTTCATTTTCATTTACCGCTTATCCTTCAATGAGAGATAAAAACTGTTAACTAACTCGCTCCTGCTGACCATTGTTTATTTCCTATTACTTCCGACTTCCGACCTCCAACTTCTCTCCTGGGTAAGGATTCAGTTTTCACAGTGTTTGGGTTAGTAAGCTGAGTGTTGCTGGCTTTCCAATCAATTTGTACTTACTGCTGTTCCACTTTTATGGTTGGTTTTCCAGGAATTTTATTTAATCCGTTTATTGTATCGCTGCTCATCTGCTGCACATCTTTTACCAGCTTTTCAATATTCTTTTTCAGAAGCACGGTATCCGTTTTATTATTTCCCTTGCCTTTCTTTGCTGCCACCACCTGCCCGCTATATTGTACATCTACCGTGCTGTAGGCGTCAAAGCCTGTTTTAGCCATTACCTGCCGGTAAAACGTCAGCAGCCGGTTGAATTTTTTCTCTATATTTTTTCCGTTACCAAGTTTTACCAGGTGGTTGCCCACTACCGGGCTGATTTCAAAATTTCGTTCCGGAGTAATATGCACCTGTGCCACCTGGCTCATCCAGAAAGAATTGTTTTTAATATAGAGCGCCATGCTGGTCACATCCTGAAGCAGCTCACTGTCAGCAGCAGCATAATTTTTTTTACCGGGAAAACCGGAGATCATGGGTACTCTTGCCGTCACTTTTTCTGAAAGTGGCAGTTTCGTTGCCGCGCTGTCGAGATAAAAAGAGGTGCCGTCAGTTGTAAAGATTCTTGCCACGGGTTGTCGTTCGGTCACTTGCACGTGAAGCACATTGCGGTTGTCAAACCACATCTCGGCGTCCTGTATCCAAATATTGTCACGCAGCAGCTGTTCCAGCCGGCGCAGGTTGATGTCTGTAATTTTCTTGCCTTTTATTGCAGAGCCGGTTGCATTCTTCAGCAGCTGGGCAATGTCGCCGGCATCAACAAAAAGGGTTTCTTCAGCGCCCCGGATGACGATGCTGTAATCACGGCAGTTTTCTTTATTCTTTCTGCCGATAGCAGCAATCAGCAGGGTGAGCATACCGCCACTGATGCAAACCCAGAAAAATACCAGCAAAATTTTCCGTATGGTTGTTTTTGCATTCACTTTAAATATCATTTCAGAATTTTTTTAACCGGCTCTACCAGCAAATCAATATCGCCTGCGCCTGCCGTTATCAATACTGCTCCGTTTTCTTTATCCATCTTCATTTTAAAATCATTTTCTATCCATTCCAACAATTCATCTTTTGTCATTACCATCTTGTTTTTCTTCTTCATTTTATTTAAAATCATTTCGCTGCTCACACCCGGTATCGGTAATTCCCGCGCCGGGTAAACGGGCAGCAGCACTACTTCATCTGCCATATCCAGCACTTCAGCAAAGCCATCTGCCAGGTCCCTGGTGCGGGTGTACAGGTGCGGTTGAAAAATTACGGTGCATGTCCGGCTGCTGAACAAGGATTTTGCTCCATTGATCAAGGCCCTTAATTCTTCAGGGTGGTGGGCATAATCATCTATAAAAACAACAGAGTCTGTACGGATGATATACTCAAACCGCCGCTTCACTCCCCTGAAATTTTCCACCGCTGCTTTTATTTTTTCCGTATCAATTTCCAAAGAACTTGCTACTGCAATGGCTGCTACTGCATTTTCCACGTTGTGCATGCCGCCGGTATTCAATTTCATTTTATCAAACCGGGTTCCTTTTACTACTACATCAAACTCATAACTGCCGTTTATCATCTTAATATTTTCAGCATACACATCGGCATTCGTGTTATTCAGGCTGTAGGTCAGCTTTCTTGTTCCTTTCAGCTCCTGTGTTCTTTTCAGTCCAAACTTGCTGATGAGCAACCCGCCCTCTTTTAAGCGGCCGCTGAATTCAATAAATGCTTTTTCCATTTCATCCGCCGTGCCGTAGATGTCGAGATGGTCCGGGTCCATCGCAGTTATCACCGCCACATCGGGATTTAATTTCAAAAAACTACGGTCGTACTCATCGGCTTCCACTACGCAAACATTTCTTTCACTTGCCCAAAAATTCGTTCCGTAGTTCACCGAAATACCGCCGAGAAAAGCATTGCAACCATACCCCGTATGCCTCAGCAGGTGAGCCACCAGGGTGGTGATAGTTGTTTTGCCATGCGTGCCTGCAATGCATATATTAAAAGAACTTTCTGTTACAATCTGCAGCACATCGCTCCGCTTCATCACTTTATATCCCTGTGCCCGGTAATACACCAGCTCTTCCTGTTCTTCCGGCACAGCCGGCGTATAAACCACCAGGTCAGCTTCTTTCGGAATCAACGCAATGTTTTCTTCATAATGAATCCGGATTCCGCTTTTCTCCAGTTCGTTTGTCAAAGCGCCGGGTGTTTTATCATACCCACTCACCCTTGTTCCTTTAGCATGAAAGTATCTTGCCAGTGCACTCATTCCTATGCCGCCGATACCGATGAAATAAACCACCTTCACATCAGCTTTTGTTTTACTCTTTTCCCCTTCCATTTTAAAAGCGCAATGTTCAATTATCAAATGTTCAATACTCAACTTTGAATTCCATCACATGACTCCGGCCCACATCTAACAACTTGTAACACATCCACCCGCCCCCCGGAGGGGGAATTCATAAGGACAGTATTGTTTGGACCATCATGCCCCGGCTTCGTCACGCCACATGGCCGCCGCCTGGCTGAATTCACACAGGCAGGCAGCGTGAAGGAGTGCCGCCCCGGGAATAATTTTTCAAAAGAACTTTTAAAACATGCCGCCCGGGTATCAGTAATTAATCAGCTTTAAAATTTCATCTGCGATTCTTTCATCCGCATCTGCAATTGCCAAACTGCTGATATTTTTTTTCAAATCATTTTGTTTCACTTCATTTTTTGACAATTCAATAATCACAGTTGCCAGCTTTTCCTTCACTTCGCTGTCTTTAACCATCAGCGCTGCATTTTTATTTACCAGGCTCATAGCATTGGCCGCCTGGTGATCTTCCGCTGCAAAAGGAAACGGCACAAACAGTACCGGCTTTTTCATAACACACAGTTCGGCAATGGCAATGGCACCGGCCCGTGAAATCACCATGTCGGCAGCCGCATAGGCATATTCCATTTGTGTGATAAAATCATTTACCCATACACCTGCCTTGCCCAGTGCTCTTTGTTTTGCCCGTTCAGCGTATGGTTTTCCTGTTTGCCATACCAGTTGCAGTCCTGCATTCATAAATTCATCCAGCTGTTCATCAATTGCTTCATTGATTGATTTTGCTCCCAGGCTTCCGCCCACAACCAATACGGTTTTTTTTGATTCATCGAGGCCGAAAAACTTCAGCCCTTCGCTTCTTGTAATAAGTGATTGCGAAATGGCAGTTCGCACGGGGTTTCCTGTCATCACAATTTTTTCTTTCGGAAAAAATTTTTCCATGCCTTCATACGCCACACAAACCACTTTTGCTTTTTTACCAAGAAACTTGTTGGTTTTCCCGGCAAAGGAATTCTGTTCCTGAATCACGGTAGGTATTCTTTTTTGCTGCGCCAGCTGCAGCATGGGGAAGCTGGCATAACCGCCCACACCCACTACTACATCCGGCTTAAATTCATTCATAATTTTCCTTGCCTGGAAAAAACTTTTGATAATCTTGAATGGCAAACCGATGTTCTTTATCAAAGAACTCCTGTTGAATCCTGCTATATCCAGCCCGGCAATTTTGTAACCCGCCTGCGGTACTTTTTCCATTTCCATTCTTCCTTTTGCGCCGACAAACAAAATTTCTATTGAGTCATCTTTTCTCTTTACTGCATTTGCAATAGCAATGGCAGGAAAAATATGACCACCGGTTCCGCCACCTGCTATGATGATCTTTAACCCCCTCCGCCCCCTAAAGGGGGAACCTGGAACTTCACTATAACTTCTTGCTTCACTCATTTCAAAAAGCTATTTGTTAAGCCTCCCCTTTAGGGGAGGTTTGGTGGGGCTTTCCTTCCAACTGCTCCACATTCCCGGCCACACTCAGAATAATTCCGATGGCAAGACAGGTAAACAAAAAACTGCTGCCTCCCATACTCACCAGCGGAAGCGTAACACCGGTAACAGGAAACAGGTTTACGCTTACGGCCATGTTTGCCACGGCCTGTATTACCAGTGTAAAGCTGAGCCCCAGCGCCAGGAATGCACCAAAAGCATAGGGGCAACGTTTGAATATCCTGATGCTTCGCCACAGAAACAGCAGGTAAATAAATAATAGTATGGCGCCGCCAAGCAATCCGTATTCCTCAATGATGATTGGATAAATAAAATCATTGTATGCCTGCGGCAAAAAATCCCGTTGCGTGCTGTTGCCGGGGCCGACGCCTGTAAAACCGCCTTTTGCGATGGCAATTTTTGCCTGGGTCACCTGGTATGCATCATCATCTATAGCTTGCCTGCTGCCGTAAATAAAACCCTCCACCCGGTTAATCCATGTATCGGCCCGGGTAAATATGCCTGAAGATTTTTTTGCTGTGGCCAGTTCATCATGCCCGAGTGAGTTGTGACGGATGACTGCTGCAGCAACCAGCAACAGTACGGGAATGCAGGCAATGGCAATAGTGACCAATAAATGTTTTGTATTGGCCCGACCGATAAAGAGCAGCAGCAGGCAACTGGCGCCCAGCAGCATGGCTGTGGAAAGATTGGCCGGTGCAATAAGAGCGCAGATGAGGCCGGCAGGTATGATGAGCGGCAGGTAGCCCTGCTTCAGATCTTTGATGACGTTTTGCTTTTTGCTCAGCAACCTGGCCATGTACATAAACAAAGCCAGCTTGGCAAGGTCGGATGTCTGCAAGGTCAAATTGATAATCGGCAGGCGAATCCAACGGCTGCCTTCGTTCATCCGCACCCCGAAGAAAAGCGTATAAATGAGCAGCGGGATGGAAATGATGAAGAGTATCTGTGCCACCTTTGACCAGATAGTGTAGTTAACCCGATGAGCAAAATAAATAACACAAATGCCCACAATGATAAAAGCAAACTGTTTGAACAGGTATACTTCCGTATTGCCCCGGTATAATTTATATGCCAGTGAGCCGGTGGCGCTGTACACAGCCAGCAACGATACAAGCACCAGCAGTATTACCAGGGCCCAAATCACTTTATCGCCCCGGGTTTTTTGGCCAAAGTTTTTTAATTGATTCGGTATGTTTAATACTTCGGTCATTTTCTGGTCGTAGGTTTCCGGGTATTGGTTTCTGGTTAACTTTTTTTTTAAAAAAATTTTCTGACTCTTGACCTTTGACTCATAACTCCCTTACCGCATCTTTAAACTGGCGGCCACGATCTTCATAGTTTTTAAATAAATCAAAACTGGCGCAGGCCGGGCTTAACAACACGACATCACCTTTTTCAGAAAAATGAAAGGCAGCATGTACGGCTTCTGAGGCGCTGCCTGTGTTTACAATAGGGCTTACTATGTTGCCAAATGCCTCGTGAATCTTCCTGTTGTCAATACCGAGGCAGATGATGGCTTTTACTTTTTCCTTCACCAGGTCCATCAATATGGAATAATCATTTCCCTTATCAACACCCCCGAGGATGAGGATGGTGGGTTTGGTCATGCTCTCCAGTGCATACCAGGTGCTGTTCACATTGGTGGCTTTGCTATCGTTGATAAATTCCACGCCGCGGATAGTGGCCACCGGTTCCATGCGGTGCTCCAGGCTGTGAAAGGTGGTGACGGCTTCGCGGATTTTTTCTTTCCGTAAATCCAGGGTGGAGGAGGCCACACAGGCAGCCATTGTGTTGTACTGGTTATGAATTCCTTTGAGTGCAAAATCGTGTACACTCATCTTCATAAAATCATCGCCTGTCCTTACATACATGTCTCCATCTTTGATAAATGCTCCATTAGGTACTTTGTTTTTCATACTGATTGGCAGTTGGTTTGAATGAATATTGAACTGTTTCATATTTTTCATAGTTACTTCATCGTCCAGGTTGTAAATGAAATAATCATCCCGGGCCTGGTTCATAGCGATACGGAATTTGCTGCGTATATATTTTTCAAAACTGTATTCATAGCGGTCGAGATGATCTTCGGTGATATTGGTAAGTACCGCCACATCCGGGCGGAACGTCTTGATATCATCGAGCTGGAAGCTGCTTACCTCGGCTACATACAAAGGTTTGGGTTCGGTGGCCACCTGCCGGGCAAAAGAAAAGCCGATATTACCAACCAGCGCACAGTCAAGACCTGCTGTTTTGCAGATATGAAAAGTAAGTGCGGTGGTGGTGGTTTTCCCGTTGCTGCCGGTAATGGCGATTATTTTGCTGTCCCCTTTGAAGCGGAAAGCCAATTCAATTTCACTGGTTACTTCAATTCCTTTTACTCTTATCTTTTTCACCAGGTCATTTTTTTCCGGGATGCCCGGGCTTTTCATTATTTCATCAGCATTGAGAATTTTTTTTTCCGTATGGCTGCCTTCTTCAAATTCAATTCCGGCCTGCAGCAGCTGGTTGCGATACTCCTGTTTCAAAGAACCTTCGTCGGAAAGAAACACATCATAACCCTCCTGTTTTGCCAGCAGTGCAGCGCCGACACCGCTTTCACCGCCGCCGAGTATGACAAATCTCTTTTTCATGACCTCGCCCCTGGTCACCTGCTGAATGAGAGGGAGCCAGGCTTTTGTTTCTTTAATCTACTACTGTAATTAAGCATGCCAGCTTTTGCTCTTTGTTCATCAATCAGGTACTGACTAATTTTAAAAATTGTTTCAATAAACCGGCTCTGTTCCCGGGTCTCCTTCCCTCCAGGAAGTCCGGGATGTGCCGGCTGTACGGAATTTGGTTCTTCACAAGCATTCGATTTTCTGCACCACAATCTGGTTTGGATCTCTTCACTGTTTCATGGGGTTGAGGATAGTGGTTTTTCAAAAATTATTTTTAGCCTCACCCTCCGCCTCCCTCTCCTGATGAGAAGAGGCCGGGTTAACTTTTTCAATCAATTTTCTTATCAGCCAAAACAGTTTTTTTATTTTATTTAAAAAAATCAATACGATAATTCATTAAATGACTAAAGAACTTTCATTTTCCAAATCCTTCTCCCCTCTTCCCATTTTCCCTGCCTGTCCGGCTGGCAGGCATTTTCAATTTTCACCTTTCACTTTTCAATTTCCCTTTCTCACCCGACAGCTACCAGGGTCATTACCTCATCTTCAGCGTTGCTATGCTCAGCAGCACAAGCAGCATGGTCACAATCCAGAACCTTGTTACAATCTTTGCTTCATGATAGCCCAGCTTCTGATAATGATGATGCAGCGGGCTCATCAAAAAAATTCGTCTGCCCTCGCCGTATTTTCTTTTTGTGTATTTAAAATAGGCTACCTGCATCATCACACTGAGGTTTTCTACCAGGAACACGCCACAGAAAATAGGTATCAGCAATTCTTTATGCACAATGATGGCAATGGCTGCTATAATACCACCCAGGGTAAGGCTGCCCGTGTCGCCCATGAATACCTGTGCCGGGTACGAATTGTACCACATAAACCCGATGCAGGCGCCAATCATGGCGGCGATGAAAATGGACAGTTCCTCCAGCCCGGGGATGTACATAATGTTCAGGTAATCGGCGAAATAAAAATTACCGCTGGCATAGGCAAATATGCCCAAACACACACCCACCAGCGCTGTAGTACCTGAAACAAGGCCATCGAGCCCATCCGTAATATTGGCGCCATTCGATACTGCTGTAATAATAAAAATCACAATCAGTGTGTACAGAAGCCAGGCGTATTGTCTCCATGCCGTGGGTAAAAGTTTTGTGTAATTGAACTCATGATTTTTTACAAACGGAATAGTTGTAATAGGTTCTTTGGTTACTACAAAAACTTTTTCTTGTCCATTTACCTGTTTCGGAATCTGGGTGCTGTCATTGGGATTGTATTTTCCCTGGTATTCTCTCCAGATTCTTACGTCATCGTGGAAATAAAGTGTCAGGCCTACAAACAAACCCAATCCCACCTGTCCAAGAATTTTAAACCAGCCTGCCAGCCCGTCTTTGTCGCCTTTTTTATAAGCCACGCCCTGTTCCTTCGCAATCCGTTTTGCCCGCAGCTTCAGGTAGTCGTCAATAAACCCTATCAGGCCCAGCCATACGGTAGCAATCAGCATGAGGATGATGTAGATGGTATCCAGTCTTGCAAAGAGCAGTGTGGGTACGATGATGCCGAGGATGATGATCAGCCCGCCCATGGTTGGCGTGCCTTTCTTTTTTTCTTCACCGGCAAGCCCGAGCTCACGAACTGTTTCTCCTATCAGCCTGCGGCGCAGCATTCGTATCAGGTTCTTTCCATAAACCAGGGTAATCATCAGCGACAGCAGCATGGCCAGCAATACCCGGAAAGAGATGAAATCGAGTATCCCGCTTCCGGGGAATTTGATATCCTGATTTTTAAACCAATCAAACAGATGGTACAGCATGCTTTTGTTTAGCCTGGCCTTTCCTAACCCCTCCGCCGGTGGCGAAGAGGGCCGGGAAGAAGGCTTTGGTTTTTCGTTTTATCATCTTTTCAGATGATTTTTTTATTTTGATTACCGTCCAGGTAATACTATTTAGCTTTTGTTGCGACGCTCCGTTTAACTTTCTGACCACAATTCAGCTTTGAAAATGGTCAATCAAAAATCGATCTTGCTCATTACTCATCACTCATCATTATCGCCCTGTCATTTCAAACATCTCGCTCACCACTTCTTTATCATCAAAATGATTTTTCACACCTTTTATCTCCTGGTATTTTTCATGGCCTTTGCCGGCTACCAGTATGATATCTTCAGGGTTGGCTAAACTCACAGCCGTTTTAATCGCTTCCCGCCGGTCTGCTATCGAGATACATTTTCTTTTTGCCACTACATTCACACCCTGTTCCATGTCTTTGATGATTTGTGCAGGGTCTTCGCTTCTCGGGTTGTCACTTGTCAATATCACTTTGTCGCTGTACTCGCAGGCCACTTCGGCCATGATGGGCCGCTTGGTTTTATCGCGGTCGCCACCGCAGCCCACAACAGTTATTACCTGCTCATTTCCCTTTTTCAGTTTTTTAATTGTTGCCAGCACGTTCAGCAAAGCATCAGGCGTGTGTGCATAATCAACAATGGCAATTACTTTTTCCTTTGGCGAAACCATGTAATCAAACCGGCCTTCGGCGCCGGTGAGCACACTGAGGCAGCGCAGCACTTCCTGCTTATCCTCTCCCATGCAAATGGCGGTTCCGTACACTGCCAGCAGGTTATACGCATTGAACTCGCCAATCAGCCGGAAATGAACTTCCGTATCATTCACACTCATCACCAGGCCCGTAAGGCTGTTGTCAAGAATCCGGCCTTTGAATTCGGCTGCCGTACGCAGGCTGTAGTAGTACTTTTTTGCGGCGGTATTCTGCAGCATCACCATACCTCTTTTATCATCCGCATTGCTCAGTGCAAAAGCACCGGAAGGCAATGCATCAAAAAACGATTTTTTCACCCGGATGTACTCATCGAAAGTTTTATGATAATCGAGGTGCTCGTGGGTGATGTTGGTAAAAATGGCGCCGGCAAACCGGATGGCCGTGCTGCGATGCTGGTGAATGGCATGTGAACTGTTTTCCATGAAAACATGCGAACAACCTTCATCAGCCATCTGCTTCAGCAGGGCATTCAGGCTTACAGCATCCGGTGTGGTATAATCTGTGGCTATAATTTTTTCGCCAATGCGGTTCTCTACCGTGCTTACCAGCCCGCAGGTGTATCCCAATGATGTAAAGAGCTTGTATAGTAAGGTGGCAATGGTTGTTTTCCCGTTGGTGCCCGTCACACCCACCACTTTCATTTTTTCCGATGGCTGGCCGTAAAAATTTCCGGCTATAAAAGCTGCCGCCCCGGCACTGTTTTCCACCTGCACATATACCACATCCTCTTTTCGATTTGCCGGCAGCGCTTCACACACTATTACAACAGCGCCGGCTTCGATAGCCTTGTCAATAAACCGGTGGCCATCGGCAGCCACACCTTTTACTGCCACAAACAAAGAACCCTTTGTTACTTTTCTCGAATCAAGCTGCACATCCTTCACTTCCACATTTGTGCTTCCCGCCACCGACCTTATACCAACTTTATATAGAATATCTCTTAGCTTCACTTTGAACATTGAGCATTATGCATTACGCATTTTAACAAGTGCTGAAACACTTTCAATACTTTATCCCAACTCCACGTATACTGTCATTCCTTTCCTAAGCGCTGTACCGGCCGGCACAGACTGTACCAGCACTTTTCCAATCCCGTTTGCCATTACATTCACACCAAGGTTTTCCAACAGGTATACCGCATCTTTCAACCCCATACCCCGTACATCAGGCATCAATGCTTTTTTTACATTTAGTTCTTTCAGCACCGGGTCATAGTTATATGTGCTCACCGTGCTCCAGCCCGATTGCATGACGGAATCCCTGTATGCAACACCCAGGGTTCTGAAAACATGTCTTATATCCTGTGTATTGCCGGCGTAGAAAAAACTGCTGCTGTCTTTACTGCCTTCAAACTTTGGTGCCGTTTTATTTTCGATATACATGGCATAAAGCCGGGTGGCAATTTCTCTGAACACCGGCGCCGCAATCTGTCCGCCATAGTGCAATGCAGCATGCGGCCTGGTGCGAACCACCACTATGCAGCTGTACACGGGATCATTTGCAGGAAAGTACCCGACAAACGATGCCTGGTACATCATGTCGGAATATTTGATAGTACCATCGGCTACATGAGCCGTTCCGGTTTTGCCGGCAATAGCAAAGGGCATGTCTTTAAACGCAGGTCTCCCCGTACCCTCTGTTATTACCATTTCCATGCTTTGCTTTGCTGCTTTAATGGTTGATGGTTTTGCAATATTTTCTGCCAGCACCACTGGCTGAAACTCCCGGTAGGGAATTCCATCCCGCACTATGCGGTTGACCAAATAAGGTTTCATCATTTTACCGTCGTTGGCCACGGCATTGTAAAGTGAAAGTGTATGCAGCGGGCTTACCTGAATGGCATAACCAAAACTCATTGTAATCATGTTCATCGTGCCCCCGGCATTTTTGGCAAATGTTGCCAGCCGTGGTGAAGGCATATCGGCGAGGTCAACAGGAGATTTTACATCCAGGTAATAGGTATGCAGGTAATCTTTAAACTTGACCGGTTTCGAACCAAATGCTTTATAGGCCAGCTTGCTCATTCCCACATTGGAACTGTGAGCAAAACACTCTTGCACTGTCAGCACCGGTTTGGGCGAACGCTCTGCATCATTTACTGTTCTCGGTCCTACTACCATTTGCCCCGCAGTGCCTACTTCCACCAGGTCAGCCGGCTTCGAGCTTCCTTCATCAAGCACCGACAAAAGTGTTGCCAGCTTCATGGTAGAGCCGGGTTCTGTTACCCGCAGTGCATAGTTGTCATCTTCCCAGTAGCTGCCGTTTTTTTGCCTGCCAAGATTGGCAATAGCTTTTATCTTCCCCGTCTTTACTTCCATCACTATGGCGGTGCCGTACTGCCCTTCGCATTCCAGCATTTTTTTCATCAGCGACGTGGTGGCAATATCCTGTATGTTCACATCCAGTGTTGTGATAATATCTTTACCGTTTTCCGGCTCCACCTGGTAACCATCCACAGGTACCGGCACTCCGCCGGCAATAAAACGAACAAGGCGCTGCCCTTTCTGACCAGTCAGCAAACTGTCATAACTTTTTTCCAGCCCTACATTCTGCTTTTTTATTTTTCCATTGCTGGCCACATAATCTCTCGATAGCCCGATGGTACGGGTAGCCAATGTCTGGTAAGGCATGAGCCGCTTGCTGTTTTCCTCTACAATCACACCGCTTTTGTTCCGGCCCAGCCGCGCCAGCGGAAACTGGCGGAAAACTTTATAATCTTCAAACTGAAGTTTTTTCTTCAGCAGGTAATAGCGGTTTTTGTTTTTATAAGCCTGCTTCAGTTCTGCAGCGTAAGAAGCAGCAGATTTATCGCTGAAATAATTGGCCATCGCCATTGCAAACGAATCCACATTTTCACGAAAGCGTTTTCCGTTTTTTTCCCGCAGGCCGTCTGCCATAAAATCCATGTAGATATCAAAAGTGGGAAGCGAGGTGCTGAGCATCTGGCCATCTTCGCTGTAGATGGTGCCGCGGCCGGCGTCAATTTCTTCAATGCGCTGGTGCAGGCTGTCGCTCATGCTGCGCCAGTAGCTGCCACGCACCTGCTGAATATAAAATGCATTACCAAGCACCAGCAGGCTCAGTACCACAATACCGAGAAAACTGAGATAAACTCTCCATAATATGTCACGTTTTACTTCCACCGTCCCTGTTGTGTTTATTTAGTTGTTTCTTCTTTACTGTAGCTTTTTTTTGGTACCGGTACCGATAGCAATCGGGATAACTCCTGTTAAGCTTCTGTTGCGTCTTCCCGCCGTATCCGCCACAGCGGAGCTGACGGGTCGCAATCCATTCATGGTTCCAAGCCCTGATTAAGCTTTTTGTTCAGCTAAAGAATATAGCCCGACTTTTTACTTAGCTCATCTTTTCCAGCATCTTGTGCTTTATTTTTTTTTTATTCTTTGACAGGCTCCAGCACCACCGGCGCTTCTGCAAGCTCTTTCAGGCCCAGTGGCTCTACGGCTTTTGCCAACACGCTTTGTTTGCTTCGGTACATCACCTCACTCTTGATAGTTTTATATTGCCATTGCAATTCTTTCACTTCTTTAGCTGTCCTGTTGATGTTCCGGATAGTTTTATCGGCACGATGACCATTATATATGTATATCACTGCCAATGCTGCGAGGAATAAGAAGAATGGAACCTGACGAACGAGCGCCTGGTAATTCAGCCACCGTTTCAAGCCGGTTGCTGTCCTGTGTGGTTTTGGTTCCTGCTCTTTTTTGTTTACGGTTTCCTGCATGAGGAGTGATTCAGTTGTTTTGGTTTTTTACCCATGCTGCCCCGCTAAAGCCGGGACAGCATGAGTATTCAAGGAAAATGGATTTTACTTTACCCTTTAAGCTTTTCTACCTGGTGTCCGTGTCTTCCCGAATGAACCGGGAGGGCCCGGAGTATGATGATAAGGACTACTAATGTCAACCAGAGCCCCGAAAGATCGGGGCAAGGGACGTTGAATAGAATCCCCCATGCTGACCTCATAATAAAAATTTCTCTGCATCCCCTGTCGCTTCGCAATGCGTTTCTACCTTTCCGCCACCCGCAGCTTAGCACTGCGTGCCCGGGGGTTTTGCTTTATTTCTTTTGTCGCCGGCACGATGGGTTTTTTTGTTATTACTTTCAGCTCCATTGCTTTGGGGGTCATGATAAACGGCGTCTCTTCCGTTTCATCGAATGTGCCACGGCGAAAAAAATTTTTTACCAACCTGTCTTCTAAAGAGTGAAACGTGATGATGGCTGCCCGGCCTCCGGGTTTTAATAAGGATGGAATCTGGCTGAGCATGTCTTTCAATGCTCCGAGTTCGTCGTTTACTTCAATCCTTAAAGCCTGGAAAACCTGGGCAAAGTACCTGTTAGGATTTCTTTTCACTGCTCTGCGGACTGCATTCATGAATGCATGAATGGTTTTCAGCGGTTGCCGGCTACGCATTTCAACTATTGTATTAGCCAGGGTTTTTGCATTCGTCACCTCGCCATACTGCTGAAAAATTTTATGCAGCTGCTGCTCACTGTAAAAATTGACCACTTCGGCAGCGGTTAGTTGCTGCCGCCGGTCCATACGCATATCGAGCGGTGCATCGAAGCGGGTGGAAAAACCACGGGTCGCTTCATCAAACTGGTGACTGCTTACGCCAAGGTCGGCCAATATACCGTCCACTTGTTTTATGCCGTGCAGTTTCAGAAACCGCGACAGGTGACGAAAGTTGTGCGGCACAAAAATTATTCGCGGGTCTCCGGGCACATTGCGCCGTGCATCTTCATCCTGGTCAAAAACGATGAGCTTTCCTTTTGCTCCGAGTTTTTCAAGGATAGCTTTGGAATGACCGCCGCCACCGAAAGTGCAATCCACATACATGCCATCGGGGCGGATATTCAGCGCATCTACCGCTTCATGCAAAAGAACCGGTATGTGATAGGATTGATCCAATAATTATTAATTAATAATAATTAATTATTGCGAACCCTTCGCCATTACATCTTTTGCCAGGCTACTGAAATTATCCGCAGAGAAAGAGTCAAAGAGCTTATGGTACTTACTACTATCCCAGATTTCAATTTTATTTACTGCCGATACCAGCACAATATCCTTTTGCAAACCCGCATGCTCTTTCAGATTCGGCGGAATCAACAAGCGTCCGGCGCTGTCCGGCTCTACTTGAGTGGCACCATTTAAAAAAAGACGCCGGAACTGGCGGGCCTTCGGATCAAAGTCATTCAGCTTATTGATTTCTGCAAAGAGCGGCTCCCAACTTTTCATTGGATAAAGGGCCAGACATTCATCAAAACCTCTGTTTATTACAAACAAGCTAGCCTTATCTTCAGGCAATTGCTTTTTCAAGCCTGCCGGCAGAAGAAAACGCCCCTTGGCGTCCAGCGTCGCTTCGAATTCTCCAAGAAAGCCTATCATTATCAGATGTTTGTATCAACTTTAAGTATATTGACACAAAATAACACTTTTTCCCACTTTTTAACCAAATTTTTCTTGTTTTATTTTTTCCCCAGTTACATTATCCATGAAAGCTTTGCCTGAAGCGGGTTTGATAGAATTACATAATCAGAATTAAAGTTTTTCTGTGCCTGAGCTGTGAATTATGGTGGAAAAGCTGTGGATAGTACTTAAACAGAAGTCTATCCTCACAGAAAAACAAAACCTATGCAAGTTTTTGTCTATTTATTTTTGATTATTGACTTTGAATATGGGTATTGCAGGCTATTCCGGAACTCCTTTGTTGCATAAACTGGGCATAAAGCCTTCATCAAAGGATTTATTAATCAACCAGCCCGATGATTATTTAAGCCTGCTTAATTATGATTTGAAAAATCAATTATGCAAAGCAACTGATGTACCCGACATCATTCACCTGTTTGTAAAATCAATGAGCGATTTTGAAACGGGGATGAAGAAACTGAAACCGGTTTTAAAAAAGAATTCATCGGTTGTCGTTTGGGTATCGTGGTATAAAAAAGCGGCGAAAATCCCCACTGATGTAACCGAAAATTTGATAAGGGCATGGGCATTGAAAAATGATTTGGTGGATGTGAAAGTGTGTGCGGTGGGTGATGTGTGGAGCGGGTTGAAATTAGTTGTGCCGCTTGCGAAAAGAAAATAATTTTGATGTTTATCCAATACAACAGTTTGTTGTGTTATGACAGACCCGGGAATTCTTTCCATAAAAGATTTTACTTACTCACTCCCCCAGGAGCGGATTGCAAATTATCCTTTAGCTGATCGGGATGCTTCCAAACTGCTTATTTACAAAGACGGCCATACCAGTGAAGACATTTTCAGGAATATTGCCTATCACATTCCGGCTGAATCGCTGCTTGTTTTCAATGATACGAAAGTAGTGGAGGCAAGATTGCTTTTTAAAAAACCTACCGGTGGCGTTATTGAGATTTTTTGCCTGGAACCGCACCCGCAATATCCTGATATTACTACAGCCTTATTGCAACATGAAAATGTGCTATGGCAATGCCTAATTGGCGGGGCCAGCAAATGGAAACATGGGCAAGTGCTGGAAAAAAAATTTTTAGCTCATGGAAAAGAACTTGTATTGCAGGCAAGATATAAAGAAAAGACGGGTGATAGTTTTATCATTGAACTTTACTGGAATGATTCATCACTGAGTTTTGCTGAAGTGCTTCATTTATCCGGAGCAGTTCCATTGCCCCCCTACATAAAAAGGGAAGCAGAGAAAAGCGACAGCGAACGATACCAGACAGTATTTGCTCATTATGATGGCTCAGTGGCTGCCCCAACGGCCGGATTACATTTTACTCAACAGATATTTGAAAAACTGAAAGAAAAAAACGTTTATCAGGAATTTGTAACACTGCACGTGGGTGCCGGCACCTTCAAACCGGTGAAAACAGAAAAAATGAAAGAGCATGAAATGCATGCAGAGTATTTTACCGTGTCAGCTACAACTATTCAAAGCCTGATAAATCACCTTGATAAAAAAATTGTTGCTGCTGGCACTACTTCTCTGCGGACATTGGAGAGTTTGTACTGGCTGGGGGTGAAACGGGCAATGGGCAACGGGCAACCGGCAAAAGAACTTAATCAATGGGAAGCGTATGACCTGGAAGAAAAAAACATACCGGTAAAAGAAGCGCTGGAGTGTTTGCTTGCTGAAATGAAAAAAAATAAAACCCGGACATTTACCGCCAGAACACAAATCATCATTGCACCCGGGTATAAATTCAAAATCGTAAACGGGCTGGTTACCAATTTTCATTTGCCGCAATCCACTTTACTGCTGCTGGTGGCTGCTTTTACCGGCAGCGACTGGAAGAAAATTTATAAGTATGCCCTTGAAAATGATTTCCGCTTTCTGAGTTATGGGGACGGAAGTTTGTTATGGCTACATCAGGAATGATTTTTCTTCAAGGGCAGCTCAAGCGTAAAGGTACTGCCCTTGCCCAGCATGCTGTCCACCTTGATGCTGCCGCCGTGGGCATCCACCATAGTTTTTACATAGCTGAGACCCAGGCCGAAGCCTTTTACATTATGCACATTGCCTGTATGCGCCCGGTAAAATTTTTCAAAAATTCTTTTTACGGTTTCCCGGTTCATACCAATGCCGTTGTCTTCCAGCCGCAGTATCATATTTTTCCCATTGGCCGATGTGCTGATTTTTATTTCCGGCGGCACATTTTGCTTTGAATACTTTACCGCATTGTCAATAAGATTATTCACCAGGTTGGGAAAGTGCACCTCATCGGCATCAACCAGGTCGTTGGCAGCATTCAGATCAAATTCAATTTTACCCTGTTTATCGTGCAGCTGCAAGGTGAAATTTTCAGCCACATCCTTAATTACCTCATGAACATGGGTGGGTTTCAGTTTCAGGTCCACTTCCTGCTTATCAAGCAACGCTGCACGCAAAATGGTTTCTACCTGCCGGTTCATCCGCTGGTTTTCTTCTTTGATGATGCTGCTGAAATAATTCAGTTTGTCCTTATCGCTGATCACCCTGTCATTTTTCATAGCGTCCACCGCCAGGGAAATGGTGGCCAGCGGCGTTTTAAACTCATGGGTCATGTTGTTAATAAAATCATTCTTGATTTCACTGAGTTTTTTCTGGCGCAGCAGGGTGTTTACTGTGAGGTAAAAAGCAGCAAAGATGACTAAGGTAAATAAACCTGCAAGGGCAATCCTCCAGCGCAGAGATTTTAAAACAACATCCCCGCTGTCTGGTACAATCACCATCAACACTTCATTCGGAGACAGGTTTTCATATAAACTGCCGGTGGGAGATATAATCGGATGCTGATAAATCCTGTTTCCAACTGTGTCATTCAAATAGGCTTCAAAAGATTTCTGAAAACCGGCTGACTGGCGTTCCCATACTGTAACAACTCCCAAGGGACTTGTAGATACAAGTGCGAATTCAAAATGGGAATCGCCCAATCCCCTTACTATAAAAGCTTTTCTTATTTTTTCGTAAATCTGGGCTGAAGTAAAGCGGCTTGCTACTGTAGTTGGCCGTAACATTTCAAGTGTAAACTGATCCTGTTTCCATGGATATCCTGAGTTGTCCCTGGAAAGCATATTCCCTTTGTAATCTGACAACTCAGCTCCCACCAGGGCCGTGGCTTCCACTACCTTGTTTTCAAACTGGTCCTTTTTCACCGCTATCATATTCTGAATCCACGATATCTGGATAAAAACAATACCAATCAGCGACAAGGAAATCAGGACGACAATTATGGGAAAAATTTTTTTCACTTTTGCAATGAATAGCAGTTTTAAAAGCAGCCTGCGCAAAGATAATACCCCCTTCCTTGTTTTACCTACCTGTGTTTTTTACACTGTGTGAATTTAACAGAGGTTTAATGCCCGCTGAAAGCGTACAATTAACTGCAAAAAGATATGTTTCGGAATAAAGAATTTTCATCTTAAATTAGAAATATGATTGAACCCTCAGCCGGTATATTGCTCATCAGCGACCCGTTTCTGAAAGACCCCAATTTTATGCGTACGGTGGTTTTTCTCTGCGAACACCAGGAACAGGGCAGCTTTGGTTTTGTACTGAACAGAAAATATGAGAATACCATCGATGAAATCATACCGGAACTCGAAGGTTTTAAAATCCCGGTTTACTACGGCGGCCCTGTGCAGATGGATACGCTTCATTTTCTGCACCAGTACCCCGATGAAATACCCGGTTCCGTGGAAGTAATCAATGGCGTATACTGGGGTGGCGATTTTGATTTGGTGATACAGATGATTAAAAAAAATACCATTGATTATAATAAGATACGCTTCTTTATTGGCTACTCAGGCTGGGGCAGTGGCCAGCTAAATGATGAGTTGAATGAAAAATCGTGGCTGACAGTAAAAGCTCTCCGGCGTCTTGTTTTTCATAAACGCCATGATGAAATCTGGAAAGATGCACTTAAACAACTGGGTGGCGAATATGAAATGATGATCAACTTTCCCATAGACCCGCAGCTCAATTAAGCCTATGACCCCCTCCCTGATGGGAATCAAAAACTGCCGGGTATTTCCGTTGCACTTTTTTAGAAATGTGGAGTAAATTCCAATAGAGGTGGTAACTGAAAGGTACCTTCTTCCCCTTTTTGATGCAGGAAGAATAAAATTTCCCTTATATTCATTCGCAAAAATTTTCCCTCCACATGAAAAAAACTTACAGCCTCCTGCTGGCAGCTTGCCTGTCAATATTTTTTATAAGTTGTAAACAAAAAAGAAGCGGCAAACCCAAAGTGCTTGTCTTCAGCAAGACTGCTGGTTTCCGGCACAGTTCTATCCCGGTGGGTAAACTGGCCATCATAAACCTGGGTAAGCAAAACAATTTTGAAGTGGACACCACCGAAAATGCAGAATGGTTCAATGACGATACGCTAAAAAAATATTCCGCCGTAATTTTTTTAAGTACTACCGAAGATGTGCTCAACTACCGCCAGGAAGCGTCATTTGAACGCTACATTCAGGCCGGCGGGGGCTTTGCCGGCATACATGCCGCCACCGATACGGAGTATGACTGGATGTGGTATGTGCGCATGGTGGGTGCCTCATTTGCCAGCCACCCGGCCCAGCAGGAAGCAAAGCTGCTGGTGACAGATAAATCGCATGCCGGCACCCAACACCTGCCAGATAACTGGATGCGCAAAGACGAATGGTACAATTTCAATAAACTGAATCCGGATGTGAAAGTGCTGATGAAAATTGATGAAAAAAGTTATACCGGCGGCAGTAATGGCGACAATCATCCCATGGCGTGGTATCATGAATACGATGGGGGACGGGCTTTTTACACAGCACTCGGTCATACTGAAGAATCATACAGCGATTCACTTTTCCTGCAACACCTGCTTGGCGGCATTCAGTATGCCATTGGAAAAAATAAGGAACTGAACTACAGCAAAGCAAAAACCCGGCTGCCACCTGATGAAGACCGCTTTGTAAAAAATGTACTGGTACAGGGAGAATTTTTCGAACCGACTGAAATGACCATTCTTCCCAACATTGATATCCTCGTCATCCAGCGCAGGGGCGAAATATTACTGTATAAAAATGAAACAAAAAAACTAAAGCAGGCAGGTTTCCTGAATGTATACTGGAAAACCAGCACTCCCAATGTAAATGCTGAAGAAGGATTGCTGGGTATTGCAAAAGATCCAAATTACAGCAAGAACAATTATGTCTATATCTTTTACAGCCCGGCCGATACATCGGTAAACCGGTTATCCCGATTCGAATTCAAAAACGACACCCTCATCAACTCTTCCGAAAAAATCATTCTGCAATTTTATTCGCAGCGGGAAATCTGCTGCCACACCGGCGGCTCCATTGCTTTCGGGCCCGATGGGTTGCTGTATTTATCCACCGGCGACAACTCCACACCTTTTGATGAGCAGGGCCAGAAATATGTGAACCACGGTTTTGCCCCGCTCGACGATCGCCCCGGGCATGAACAGTATGACGCAAGACGTTCATCAGGCAATGCAAACGACCTGCGGGGAAAAATTTTGCGCATAAAAATTAATGAAGACGGCAGCTACGAAATACCCGAAGGCAACCTGTATCCCAAAGGCACTCCGGGCGCAAAACCGGAAATTTATGTGCAGGGCAACCGAAACCCTTACCGCATTTCGGTGGATCAGAAAAACAGTTTTCTGTATTGGGGCGAAGTGGGACCCGATGCAGACAAGGATAGCCTGGATACCCGTGGCCCCCGCGGCTATGATGAAGTAAACCAGGCCCGCAAGGCAGGGCATTTCGGCTGGCCGTATTTCATTGGCGATAATTATGCTTACTACGAGTATGATTATGCTACCGGCAAATCAGGACAAAAGTTTGATCCGAAAAAACCGGAAAACAATTCAAAAAACAATTCAGGTCTCAAAGTACTTCCGTCGGCACAGCCTGCATTTATCTGGTATCCGTATGGCTACACCAAATATTTTCCGCAGACAGGTACCGGCGGCCGCAATGCCATGGCCGGGCCGATATTTTATTCTGACATGTACCCGAAAGAAACACGCCTGCCGGATTATTATAACGGCAAACTGTTTATCTACGACTGGATAAGAGGCTGGATAAAAGCCGTGAGCATGCTGTCCAACGGCGATTTTTATAAAATGGAGCCTTTCATGGAGCATACCAAACTGGCCAATGCCATTGATATGGAGATGGGGCCGGATGGTAAAATTTATTTGCTTGAATACGGCACCGGCTGGTTTCAGAAAAACCCGGATGCAGCGCTTTCAAGAATTGATTATATCGCCGGCAACCGGGCGCCGAAGATTGCAAAACTTTCGGTTGATAAATCCGACGGCGCCTTGCCTTTCAAAGTAACATTATCCGTTGACGCTGCAGATCCGGAAAAAGATAAAATGACTTATACCTGGAACCTGGGAGACAGCGTAGTGAAGGAAACTGATGTGCCGCAACTGGAATATACCTATACCATAGCAGGCGATTACAGTATTTATGTTGAAATAAAAGATAAAGAAGGTGCATCGGCAAAAAGTGAACCTGTACATGTGTATGCAGGCAATACATCACCGGGGGTAAACATCCGCATCGGCGGGAATAAAACTTTTTATTTCCCCGGCCGGCCGGTTGTGTACTCAGTGGCTGCAACCGATAAGGAAGATTCGGCCATGGTGCCGTCAAACATTTTTGTTTCGGCAGATTATATTGAAGGACTGGACCTGGCCGGTGTGCCCATGGGCCACCAGCAGGGTGAGGCGGTCATCAGCGGCAAAAGCCTGGTGATGTCGCTTGACTGTAAAAGCTGTCACAAAGAGGCAGAAAAATCCATCGGCCCGGCTTATGCTGATGTGGCAAGAAAATACAAGGGTGATGCGAATGCAAGAACCTACCTGGCTGAAAAAATAATCAAAGGCGGCGGTGGGGTGTGGGGTGAAACGCAGATGGCTGCGCATCCATCATTGCCGGTGAGTGACGTTCAGCAAATAGTAAACTGGATAATGAGCCTGGCAGATGATAAAGCAATGAAAAAATCGCTGCCTCTAAAAGGTTCTTTATCCGCTACCCTTGGCAAGCCGGCAAAAGACAACGGCGTATTAAGTATTTCTGCCAGCTATACAGATATGGGCGGAGTAAACATCAAATCGCTTACCGGCAGATCCGGCGTGCTGCTGCGCAACAATAAAGTTTTCTTCAGCGGAAAAGAAAAGATGAAAGGATACAGCACGGTTAATTTTAATGGGGTGAATTACCTCATAGCCCCTGCCGCCCAAGGATGGTTTACGCTGGACAATATTGACTTAAGCGAAATCGGTTCACTGTTGATTACAGCTGGCTGGCAACAGGCGCCGCAATACGGTTTTGATTTTGAAATCAGGTTAAATGATGTAACAGGGAAACTGCTGGGTGCCGGAAGTATTATTGCCCCGAAAGGGACAGCAAAACCCGGGGCGCTTGGTTTTGCCACGGTAACTATTCCGTTGGAAACAGTAACCGACGGACAGTTTCATACCATTTACATTGTAAGCAAACCAAAGGATGCGAAAGAAAACAGCCAGATATTTTTGCAGTCTGCTCTTTTTAACCTGAAGTGATGGGTAAATGGTTTAATTGTTAAATGGTTAATTGGATAAAAAAGAACCGGCGCTGTCAACCATCAAACTATCCGGCCGTTAATTTTTTCCTTTTTCCTGAATAAAAAAAAATTATCAAAAGAACAATAATCAGAATCACCAGTCCGAAAAACTCACGGGCATCTTCTATCCAGGGTTTTTCAGCCTGCATGGTGGCGGCAATATTTTCAGCATGGTGTTTGGTTATCCAGTCCAGCACACCATCTTTTGCAAAGAACAGATAAATGGCATAGCCAGAATAAATGAAGATTCCAGCCAGGTATGCTTTTGGGAAAAACCTGTTCCGGAAAGCAAACCAGCACAGCAATGCACTGTACATATATACAGGTATCCACAGGTATGGGTCGGGATCGTTGTACTGCAGGGCCGCGGAGGCGGTAAAAAGAATACAGAAGATGAGGTTGAAGATTTTCATTTTACAATCATACAAAAAAAACCCTCTTCCTTTCAGAAGAGGGTCAACTTGTTTTCACAATCCCGGACTACACTGTTTTCCTGCCAACACGGGCAGGAGGTTTTCCAAATCAGTTTATTCCACAGGCACGGCGCCTTCCACCAGCACGGTCACTTTATTATTCAATACTTCCACAAAGCCGCCCTGGATATCGAAATGCGCCACATGACTTTGCTTGTCTTTTAAAACTTTCAGCCGGCCGGGTTTCAGGGCACTTACCAGCGGGGCATGCTTTTCCAATACTTCAAAGCTGCCGCTGATGCCCGGCATCTGCACACCGTACACTTCGCCGCTGTAGAGTTTTTTTTCAGGTGTTAATATTTCTAAGTTCATACCCCCAACCCCTAAAGGGGAGTTTTGAAATTTATAAAATGTTGAGTCGTGTTATTAAAGTTGAAGTGTGCGACGCAACCAATGCTCAACAGAATTACAAAAGCTGGCTACACAATAAATCAACTATCAATAAAAAGAACTTTTTACTCATTTAAGATTGTTTCTAACTAAATTCCCCCTTTAGGGGGACAGGGGGTTCTATCCCTGCGCGGCGGCCAGCAGTTTCTTCCCTTTCTCAATCGCATCATCAATGGTACCCACCAGGTTGAAAGCCGATTCGGGGTATTCATCCACTTCGCCGTCCATAATCATATTGAAACCGCGGATGGTTTCTTCAATAGGCACCAGTACACCTTTCAGCCCGGTAAATGCTTCTGCCACATGGAAGGGCTGGCTGAGGAAGCGCTGCACCTTACGGGCACGCTGCACGGTCATTTTATCATCATCACTCAATTCATCCATTCCAAGTATGGCGATGATGTCCTGCAATTCTTTATAGCGCTGCAAAATCAGCTTTACACGGTTGGCACAGTTGTAATGTGCATCACCCACCACATGCGGAGTAAGAATGCGGCTGGTGGAATCCAATGGGTCCACGGCCGGATAAATTCCCAGGTCGGCAATTTTACGGCTCAATACCGTGGTGGCATCAAGGTGAGCAAAGGTGGTGGCAGGCGCCGGATCAGTAAGGTCGTCGGCAGGCACATACACGGCCTGTACCGAAGTAATGGAACCGAATTTTGTTGAAGTAATTCGTTCCTGCATCAATCCCATCTCGGTAGCCAGCGTAGGCTGGTAACCCACAGCCGAAGGCATCCGGCCCAGCAGCGCCGATACTTCAGAACCTGCCTGGGTGAAACGGAAAATATTGTCAACAAAGAACAGGATGTCGCGGCCTTTACCGGTGCCATCGCCATCGCGGAAATATTCGGCCACAGTTAATCCGCTCAGGGCTACACGGGCACGGGCGCCGGGCGGCTCATTCATCTGGCCGAAAATAAATGTGGCTTTCGATTCTTTC
Source organism: uncultured Chitinophaga sp. (assembly GCA_964444975.1). GTDB lineage: Bacteria > Bacteroidota > Bacteroidia > Chitinophagales > Chitinophagaceae > VBAS01. The sequence continues at coordinate 44,146 of CAYUJD010000013.1, forward strand.
AGCTCATTCATATTTACCTTGCCCAGGTCCCAGCCTCCTTTTTCCATGCTGTGTTTAAAATCGCTGCCGTATTTCATAATGCCGGCTTCAATCATTTCCCTCAGCAGGTCGTTTCCTTCACGGGTTCTTTCACCCACACCGGCAAACACGGAAAGTCCGCCATAGCTTTTGGCAATATTATTAATAAGCTCCTGTATGATTACCGTTTTACCCACACCGGCCCCGCCAAACAATCCAATCTTACCTCCCTTGGCATAAGGCTCGATAAGGTCAATCACTTTAATACCGGTATAAAGCACTTCGGCCGAAGTGCTCAGGGTTTCAAATGTGGGCGGTTTGCTGTGAATGGGCCGGCCTTTTACTTTCGATACGGCAGGCAGTCCGTCAATCGGGTCGCCGGTCACGTTGAACAGGCGGCCGTTTATAGCTTCACCGGTAGGCATGGCAATCGCCTGGCCTGTATCCACCACCTCCAAACCCCGAACAAGACCCTCTGTACCATCCATTGCTATGCAGCGTACACTGTCTTCGCCAAGGTGTTGCTCTACTTCGAGCACCAGGGTATCGCCATTGGGTCTTTTCAGCTCCAGCGCATTATAAAGTTCAGGAAGCGTGCCGTCAAATTGCACGTCAATTACCGCACCGATGATTTGTTTGATTTTGCCAACTTTTGCCATAGTAGAAATTTGAAGTCTGAGATCAGATGCAGGAAGTCGGAAATCAAGCTTCAGACATCTGAACTCCTGCCTCGTTTTTCAGGCGGCAAAGGTAAGGGGGTGAAGGGATATTTTGAAATGAGAAATAGGGAAAAGATTGCCTGTTGAAATGAGCTGATTACCGGGTACCCCCGGGATAATTTTCCCCGGATTTAGCATTTAAAACAATGAAAAATCTTTTGGCGGAAACGAATGACCGATATCTCATTTACCTTTTATCTATTGATAAAAGCCTGGATAACCCAAAAATAATTAACAACTTTCTGTAGCAAACCTTCCAATTTGCCATTTAAACAAACCAGCTTTTTGCCTTTACAAGCTGTTCGGCCAGTTTTGATTTTAGCGCATATTCAAACCCCGGATGAATGGCAAAAGCTCCTGCTTCACCTTTTTTATTCAATGCCAGAAAAGCCACCTGGATATCCTTTGCCTTTTCCCCTTTTATCTTAACAATCCGCTCAATCACTTTTTTGCAGGCAGCCTCCGGTGATAAACCTTGTCGCATCAATTCAACCACAGAGTGAGAACCCGCAACCCGAATCACATCTTCGCCCTGGCCGGTGGCAGTGCAGGCGCCTGCTTCATTGTCCACATACAAACCGGCACCGATGATGGGTGAGTCTCCCACCCTTCCCCGCATTTTAAAACCGGCGCCGCTGGTGGTACAACTGCCGCTGAGATTTCCTGTCGCATCCAGCGCCACCATGCCGATAGTATCGTGATTCCATCCGCCATCACTTAATTTTTTTGGTGTGGCCGGTTCCGGACTTTTTTTATTTTCAATATTTATCGCCGGCGGTTTGTATTCCGATTTTTTCAACCATTCTTCATACGCCTTTTGCGCTTCGGGTGAAAGCTTCTGTTCTTCCAGCGGAAAGCCTTCTTTGATAGCAAACTGTTGTGCGCCGCTGCCCACCAGCATCACATGCGGCGTTTTTTCCATCACACGCCGTGCAACTGATATGGGATGTTTTATTCTTTCCAGGAAAGCCACGCTGCCGCAATTAAATTTATCATCCATGATGCAGGCATCGAGAGTAACAAATCCATCGCGGTCGGGATTGGCGCCCAAACCCACACAGCAATTTTGCGAGGCTTCCGTCACCATCACGCCTTTTTCCACGGCATCCAGCGCTGTTCCGTTTTTGTTCAAAATTTCCCATGCCGCTTTGTTGGCTTCAAGCCCGGCATTCCAGGTGGAAACAACTATTGGCTTTTGAACTTCTGCTGCCGGTGAACAGGCCATTAGTTTTTCGCTTAAAACTGCTGCTGTTCCCGCTGCTGAAATGCGTATGAAATTTCTCCTGTCAATCATTGCTGAAAAATTAATTGACCGAAATTAAAGGATTCAGCCAAACTTTATTAAAGTCTGACAAAAGGCGGCAGCAATTAACATACATCAACCCGGTGGCTGCCATAAAGCCGGAATTTTGTCAAATTATTCTTTGCCATCAAAGAGGAATACCTTTTGAAACACAGAAACAAATTCTGAATCAAACAGCAACTATGAAAATAGAAATTATCTCTGGAAGCCCGAGGCTCAACAGCGTAACCAGACGTGTTGCGCTTCATTTAAAAAAATGGCTGGATGAAAATACAGAGCATGAAACCGCCATCATTGATGTAAAAGACTGGAACCTGCCGCCGGTGCAAACGGTTTTTTCGTCGGTAGAAAGAACGCCGGATGAATTAAAACTGCTGGCTGAAAGAATTTTTGGCGCCGATGCATTCATCCTCGTCACACCGGAATACAACGGCAGCTACTCACCGGGCATGAAAAACCTGCTGGATCATTTTCCCAAACAGTATCATAAACCATTTGGCATAGTTACCGCATCGCCGGGAGCGATGGGTGGCATCCGTGCATCGCAACAATTGCTGCAGCTGGTACCGGCCCTGTTTGGCATCGCATCGCCTTATATGCTGATAGTGCCGCAGGTGGATAAAATATTTGATGACGAAGGAAATTTGCTTGAAGAAAGTTTTCGAAAGAGTGTTCATAACTTCATAGCGGAGTTTTTGTGGTTGGCAGAAAGTGTGGTGACTACAGAGGCAGAAGTATAAAAGCGGAATAGCAATAGGGACGATGAACGGAGCCCCGATCGTTCGGGGCAACAAAAGTTCAATAGTAGCAATGAAGCTGGTAACCAGATAAAAAATGAGATAGGATGAACGTGGTAGTGCATAAAGCAAACACCCGCGGTCATGCCAATCACGGCTGGCTTGACAGTTATCACACATTCAGCTTTGCCGGTTATTACAACCCGGAACGAATTCACTTTGGCGCATTAAGGGTGCTGAACGATGATACCGTGATGGGCGGCATGGGCTTCGGTACACATCCGCACGATAATATGGAAATAATTTCCATACCCACCAGCGGCGACCTGGAGCACCGCGACAGTGTGGGCCATGTGCAGGTGATACGCAAGGGCGATGTGCAGGTGATGAGTGCAGGTACGGGCATCAGTCATTCGGAGAAAAACAAGAACCACGACAAGCCGGTGAAGTTTTTCCAGATCTGGATTTTTCCCAATAAGAAAAACGTGAAGCCCCGGTACGACCAGATAAATTTTTCCGATGCTGATAAACACAATAAGCTGCTCACGGTGGTATCGCCGCTGGGTACCGATGACAGCGGCGTGCAGATTCACCAGGATGCGTGGTTCAGCCTGGGTAAACTGGATAAAGATTTCCGTTTGACTTATGCGCTGAGAAAAAAAGAAAACGGTGTGTATGCCTTCGTCATTGAAGGCGACGTAACCATCAACGGCCAAAAACTGAACAGAAGAGACGGGATGGGAATAACTGAAGCGGATAAGCTGGAGATTTGGGCAGACAGTGATGCAGAACTGCTGCTGATGGAGGTACCGGTTTAGATTTGAGAAAAGTCAAGGATATAGGTTTTGGCTGCCGGTTTGGGTTAATGTCAATGGGGTAAGGTTTAAATCCCAACGCCTGCACACTATCAACCAGGCCAGTTGCCATTCCCAATACCCCAAACCATATAGTATTCACAAGTCATGTAAAAATTTATTTCATGAAAAATCAACGATCTATTGAAGCCGTTCTAGCTCCGCCTCCACCCCACATGGTAGGCGATGGTTTCCGGGTGCATAATTTTTTTCCCGGTACCAAACAAATCGGGAAAACAAGAATGAGTCCATTCTTTTTGCTCGACTATGGGTCAAAGATTGAATTCACTCCATCAGAAACACCGCGGGGTGTGGATGTGCATCCGCATGCGGGATTTGAAACGGTGACGATTGCCTACCACGGAAAAGTGGCGCATCATGACAGCGCCGGCAACAGCGGCATCATCGGCGAAGGTGATGTGCAGTGGATGACCGCCGGCGCCGGCTTGTTGCACAAAGAATACCATGAAGAAAAATTCAGCCGCAGTGGCGGACTTTTCCAGATGGTGCAGCTTTGGGTGAACCTGCCGGCAAAGGATAAAAAAACAAAACCCAAATACCAGGAGATAACCAACAGCATGATGGGGCGGTATTACCTGCTGGATGAAAAAAGCTTTGTGGAAGTGATTGCCGGCGAGTTTAACGGTCTGAAAGGCCCCGCTTCCACCTTTACACCCATACACCTGTACAATGCCCGTGTAAAGAAAGGGGCAAAACTTACATTGGGGTTTCCATCAGATTACAACACGGGCCTGCTGATGATTGAAGGCCATGTGAAAGTGAATGGCATTAATGCCCACGCCGATCATTTTGTGCTGTTGAAAAACGACGGCGAAGAATTTACCCTTGAAGCCACTGAAGATTCCATCATCCTTGTTTTATCCGGCGAGCCCATCCACGAGCCCATCGTTGCTTACGGACCTTTTGTAATGAACACATGGGAAGAAATAGAACAGGCCGTGCATGATGTGAATGCGGGAAAGTTTGGGGAGTTGGAGTGAGGAGGATTTGGGTTCATCATTTTATTAGTATATAGGGCAGGTAAAGTTTTTAATGTAATCCTATATAGAATACTCCGGTAATATTTGAATACTTTTTTGTCCCGTTGGGATCCCGGTCACAACCGGGAGTGGGTAGTATATGTTCAAAGAACCATTCATGCGTTCCTACGGAACGCCGGGTATTTGTTGCCAGCGCACCCAACGTTCCTGCGGAACGTTAAAAAACCCTTCGATTTATTCTACCTACCTGTCGTTCCTACGGAACGAAAATAACCTGGAATTTTTTCCAAACTCAGCCATAAAGCTGAGTTGATGAAAAAAAACTTACCTATACTCACATTCTTATATAAAACTTCAGCAATCCAATCAAAAAAATTACCTGAGTATTAATATACATTTTTACAAAATATACTTTCACAATCATCTTTTTTGCTGCATAAAAACTTCGAGTCTTTTCCTCGCCTTTTTCTGCACAGCCCGTTTCATAAACCCCGTCCAGCCGAACCACAATCCTTTCCAGCCGAAAGCCTGCGCTATCCATGTGCTGAGGCGGAAGGCATCGCTGTGCTCAATTATTTTTCCATCCCGTATGCGCATAAATGCTTTAATGTGATTGGTGACCCGGTGGCCGGTTTTTGAAAAAGTATAACTGGCTGTCCATTTGCAGGTGGCATATTCTTCATCCAGCAGTTCAATATCAGAAAAAGTAAGTGTAAAATCTTTTGCATTACGGCACAGCATCTCCCACATGGCTCTTACCTCATCGCCCTGAAGCGTAAGAAACACCGGGTCGCTGAAAAGAATATCTGCACTGCAGCAATCATTCATGGTTTTATAATCCAGTTTTTGAAAAGCCATATAAAACCGTTCAATCACTTTTTTGTTATCCGTCATAAGTTCAGCCCCTCACCCTTTGCCTCTCTCCGCCAAAGGCGGAGAGAGGAGATTTGCGTGGTTTAAAATTTTGATTTCAAAGATTAGAACCTGTCTTCAAAAGTCAATATTTACAACACAGTGGCACAGAGTTAAGGAGTAACACAGAGAATTTACCCCTGAAACAACATCTCTGTGTAACTCAATTTCTCATAATCTCCGTGTTAAAATTACTTTTGAGATAAGTTGTAGTAAAATTTTTATTGCCGGGCAAGCATATTCGCTAAATTTAGCCACACAAAACTATATCATCATGCTACGCAAACTGCTGCTGCTGCTTTTTTTATTTTCCTTCATCCTGCTGCATGCACAAAATGAACAGGACAGCGCCTGGATTCGGGACAACTACACCAAGAAAGAAATTTACATACCGATGCGTGACGGGGTGAAGCTGTTTACGGCGGTGTATTTACCAAAAGACATGAGTGAAAAACACCCGGTACTGATGCGCCGCACGCCGTATAGCTGCGCTCCGTACGGCGAAAATAATTTTGCATCATTCTGGAACAGCCACCTGCGGTATTATTTCCGCGAAAATTATATCTACGTCATACAGGATGTCCGCGGCCGCTGGATGAGTGAAGGCGAGTTTGAAGATGTGCGGCCGTTTATCAAAGACAAAAAAACAAATAACGACATTGATGAAGCCAGCGATACCTATGATGCCATTGACTGGCTGGTGAAAAACATACCCAACAACAATGGCAACGTGGGAGTGTTTGGCATTTCTTATCCCGGCTTTTATTCCACCATGGCTGCCGCTTCAGGTCACCCGGCACTAAAAGCGGTAAGCCCGCAGGCGCCGGTAACCGAATGGTTTCTCGGCGACGACTTTCATCACAACGGCGCTTTCTTCCAGATGGATGGTTTTGTTTTTTATTCTTCGTTTGGCAAACCACGACCCAAACCCACTACCGAGGGCTCACCGGGTTACAATTTTACTATCCGGGATAATTACAAATTTTACCTGGAAGCCGGTACTTTGAAAAACCTGGCAAAGATGATTGGCGACAGCATCCGGTTCTGGCACCAGATGTACCAGCATCCCAACTACGACGACTGGTGGCAGGCAAGAGATGCCCGCCGTGCCATGTATAATATCAAGCCGGCGATGCTGACGGTCGGCGGATTGTTTGATGCCGAAGATTGTTATGGCGCATGGAACCTGTACAAGGCAATTGAAAAACAAAATCCCGGTATTCAGAATAAAATTGTGATGGGCCCCTGGAGCCATGGCCAGTGGGCCTCAAGAGATGGCTCAATGTTGGGCAATATCCGCTTTGGCGCCAATACTGCTCTGTGGTACCAGAACACTATTGAGATTCCTTTTTTCAATTATTACCTGAAAGGCAAGGGGGAGGAACCAAAACTTTCTGAAGCTACAGTTTTCTTCAGCGGCGAAAACAGCTGGAAGAATTTTGACCAGTGGCCGCCGGCAAATGCAACCAATCAGGCAATCTATTTCCAGGCAAACGGAAGCTTGTCGTGGAATAAACCGGGTGATAAAAAAAGTGCATCGGAATACATCAGCGATCCGGCCAAGCCGGTTCCCTATACTGAAGATGTGCATTTCAGCCGCACCAATGCCTACATGACCGATGACCAGCGCTTTGCTTCGAGAAGAACTGATGTTCTCACTTTTCAAACAGAAGTGCTCAGTGAAGACTTGACACTGGCCGGGCCGGTAGTTGCCGATTTGCTTGTAAGCATCAGCAGCACCGATGCCGATTTTGTGGTAAAACTGATTGATGTTTTTCCGGATGATTTCAGTTATCCGGGTGCCGTTCAGCAGCAGGGACGTGCCGGCGGTGGCAGCTACCCGATGGGCGGATACCAGATGCTGGTGCGTGGTGAAATCATGCGGGGAAAATACCGGAACAGTTTTGAAATCCCGGCGCCGTTTACTCCCAACAAAGTGGAGCGGGTAAAATTTGAGCTGCCCGATGTGGCGCATACTTTCAAAAAAGGACACCGGCTGATGATACAGGTACAGAGCAGCTGGTTTCCGCTGGCCGACCGCAACCCGCAGAAGTTTGTCAACATCTATGAAGCGGATATCAGCGATTTTCAGAAAGCAACCATCCGGATTCATCATGAGGCGGCGAATGCAAGCAGTGTGATTTTGCCAGTGCTGAAATAGGTCACTTGCCTGAATTCATTTTTCGTTTTGCAATACGAAGAGTCTTTTTTGTACACTTGCAAAAATTACTTTCAATGAGAAGGATTTTATTGCTCAACTGCCTGCTGGTTTCGTCAGCTGTTTTTTCCCAGGAAATAAATATCGTTCCCCAACCGGCCGTTCTCCATCCCGGCCAAGGAATTTTCACTATTACCAGCTCAACATCAATAGTTGTGAAAGACGATGGTGACCGGGCAAGCGCCGATTTTCTCATTAGTTATCTCAAAAGGTTTTACGGATTTCAATTGCCGGTTAAAAACACGGATGCAAAAAACTCAATCAGCATCAGCACAAAAAAATTTATTACTGCCCCCGGTAAAGACGCTTACACTTTCACATCGTCTGCTACCGGCGTGGTAATTGAAGGTGATACGTATGCCGGCACTTTTTACGGCATTCAAACGCTCATTCAACTCCTCCCCCTCCCAAATCCAAAATCAAAAATCCCAAATCAAAAATTAACTATCCGGCAATTAACCATCACCGATTATCCCCGCTTCACCTACCGTGGACTCCATCTCGACTGCGGCCGCCACTTCATGCCGGTTGATTTTATCAAAAAGTACATTGACTACATGGCCCTGCACAAGCTGAACTATTTCCACTGGCACCTGACCGAAGACCAGGGCTGGCGTATTGAAATAAAAAAATATCCGCGACTCACCACTGTCGGCGCCTGGCGAAACGGCACCATCATCGGCCGACATCCCGGCATGGGAAACGATAATAAAAAGTACGGCGGCTTTTATACACAGCAACAGGTGAAAGAAATAGTGAAATATGCTGCCGGCCGTCACATCACTGTGGTACTCGAAATTGAAATGCCAGGCCACAGCAGTGCAGCCATTGCAGCCTATCCATCGTTAAGTTGTTTTCCCGAAGAGCCGACAAAAAATTATTTTCCTAAAAACGGCAAATGGGCCGGCGACAGCACCGGCAAACAGGTACAGCAGGCATGGGGTATTTACAGCGATGTGTTTTGCGCCGGCAAAGAAGAAACATTTAAATTTCTGCAGGATGTGATGGATGAAATCCTGCCCCTGTTTCCCGGAAAATACATTCACATTGGCGGCGATGAATGCCCGAAGGCCAACTGGCAGCGCTGCCCCAACTGCCAGCAACGAATTAAAGACAACAAGCTGAAAGATGAACATGAGCTGCAGAGTTATTTTATCCAGCGCATGGAAAAATATATCAACAGCAAAGGCAAAACACTCATCGGCTGGGACGAAATACTGGAAGGCGGCCTGGCACCCAATGCCGTGGTGATGAGCTGGCGCGGCGAAAAAGGCGGCATTGAAGCGGCAAAAGAAAAACATGAAGTGATTATGACACCGACCAGCCATGTTTACTTTGATTATTCGCAAACCGAGAATGAAGACAGCCTGGTAATCGGCGGCTATCTGCCGGTGGAAAAAGTGTATAGTTATGAACCCATACCGGCAGAACTGAACCCCGAACAGGCAAAATATGTTTTAGGCGCCCAGGCCAACGTGTGGACCGAATACATGAACAATCCGCGGAAGGTTGAGTATATGCTGTTTCCCCGGCTTACCGCTTTAAGCGAAGTGCTCTGGAGCCCGAAAGAAAACCGGGATTGGCAGGATTTTGAAAAAAGATTGCCGGCGCTGTTTAAACGATATGATTTGTGGAAGGCGAATTACAGTAAAGCGTTTTATGATTTGAAAGCCGTTGTTCTTCCTTCACCAGACAACAATGGAGTTTTATGGAAGCTGGAAAGTAAGCTCAACGGTGGAATAATAAGATACGCCAGAGATGTCAGTTCATTAGATCTGACATATACAGAGCCAATTAAAATAAACAATCCAACTTCTCTTTCCGCAAGATTATACCTGGAAAACAAATTTATACGCTCAGTTAATCAGCAGTTTCATTTCAATAAAGCCACCGGCAAAAAAATAACTCTCAATATTCCGCCGGCATCGGCATACAGGGGCGATGGCGCTTTTACTTTGGTAAACGGAGTGTGGAATGAAAAAGGCCTCGCCAAAGCAAAAGAGTTTCTCGGCTTCAGCAGCACTGATTGCGAAGCCATCATTGATCTTGGCAAGGAAGAAAATTTTTCATCCGTCATTGTGCATGCTTACCGAAATGAAGCTTCCTGGATCTGGCGGCCGCTTACTGTTGAAGTGTTTTTATCCGCCGATGGCAAAAACTTTTCAAGCATTGGCCTCACCGATGATTTTACCGAAACAAAAAGCGGCAACGGTATCTTGAAAGTGGAATTTATTACAGCCAGCCCCGTTCGCTTTGTAAAAGTGGTGGTAAAAAACTGGGGCGAAATTCACGCCGGTAATCCGGGTGAAGGCAACAAGGCCTGGTTGTTTGTAGATGAAATAGAAATTAACTAACCAGGTTCTCCCTCTCCTT
>CAYUJD010000013.1:54380-56802 GCA_964444975.1 uncultured Chitinophaga sp.
GCCTGGTTGTTTGTAGATGAAATAGAAATTAACTAACCAGGTTCTCCCTCTCCTTCGGAGAGGGAGACAGAGGGTGAGGCCGCCTGGTTGTTTGTAGATGAAATAGAAATTAAACCCCCAACCCCCTGAAGGGGCTTTTAACCATAAATCTTTATTGAACACCTGGAATTTGATTTCTACTGTTGTATTTCCCTCAGTAATCATTTATAGTATGCTTAAGAAGCTATCAGGTTTTTGAGCATTTATTGCCACGGAGACACGGAGAAAAAAGGAAATTTCAGAACAGTTTTATTTCTCCGTGTATTCCGTGTCTCCGTGGCAATAATCTTTCTACTTCACCATAACAAATCATTTCGGTATTTTCGAACATCTAAACATAAGACACCATGAGCATGGTTGACACCTTCGAACGGATACCTGTAAAAATCTATCCTGATCTAAAAGCCGGATCAAAAGCAGTGGCAAAAGAAATTGCAGCCCTCATCCGCGAAAAACAAAAGAAAAAACAAAAATGCGTGCTGGGTCTTGCCACAGGCTCCACCCCAAAAACACTTTATTCTGAACTGGTTCGCATGCACAAGGAAGAAAAACTGAGCTTTAAAAACGTAATTACATTTAACCTCGACGAGTACTACCCCATCAGCAAAAATGCACTGCAGAGCTACAACCGCTTCATGCGGTTGCACCTGTTTAATCATATTGATATAGACCCCAAAAACATTCATATTCCCGACGGTGAAATAAGCAAAGAAGACATCAAGGAGCATTGCCGCCAGTATGAAAAAAAGATACAGGACGCCGGCGGCATTGACCTGCAGATACTCGGCATCGGCAACAACGGCCATATCGGTTTCAATGAACCGGGCTCCAGCATTTATTCACGCACCAGGCTAATCACTCTCGACAACTCCACCCGGCTGGCCAACTCGTACGAGTTTGCCAATATTTCCGAAGTGCCGCGGCTGGCCATCACCATGGGCATCGGCGAAATCATGAAGGCTAAAAAAATCACCCTGATGGCATGGGGGCCCGGCAAAGCGCCGGTAATAAAAAAAGCAGTGGAAGATGACGACACCGAGCATGTGCCCGCTTCGCTGCTGCAGCATCACGATGACGTCACCTTTGTGATTGATGAAGCAGCCGCCGCTGAGCTCACCCGCTTCAAATCGCCCTGGCTCACCGGCGAATGTGAATGGACACCCAAGATGATAAAAAAAGCCGTGGTGAACATGGCCCTCAAGCTGAAAAAACCGGTGCTCAGCCTCACCAACAGCGATTATAATGAATATGGCCTCAGCGACCTGCTGGTGGAAGAAGGCGATGCGTACGAGATTAACCTGAAAGTGTACTACATGCTGCGTGACTCCATCACCGGCTGGCCCGCCGGCAAACCCGATGTGTACCTGCCTGGGCATCCCGAACGCAGCAAGCCGTATCCCAAACGCTGCCTAATATTTTCACCGCATCCTGATGACGACATCATTAGCATGGGCGGCACTTTTCAGCGGCTGCACGACCAGGGCCATGATGTGCATGTGGCTTACCAAACCAGCGGCAACATCGCCGTCACTGATGAGTTTGTAACACGGTTTCTCGATTTTGCCGTCGGCTTCGAAGAGATTGCCGGCATTGACACAAAAAAATCGGGAAAGATTTTGACTGATGCAAGAAAATTTATTGCCCGCAAAAAAGACAACCAGACTGACACCCCAACCATTCGTGCCATCAAAGGTCTCATCAGGCGATGCGAAGCAAAAGCTACCTGCCGCTACGTGGGCATCCAAGAAGAAAACATATATTTTCAGAACCTGCCATTTTACGAAACCGGCAGCGTGGAGAAAAAACCCATGAGTGAAAAAGATATTAAACTCACCATGGAGCTGCTGCGCAAAGTGAAACCGCACCAGGTGTATTGTGCCGGGGATTTTGCCGACCCGCACGGCACACATATCGTTTGTTTCAATATTGTGCTTGAGTCATTGCGCCGCATAAAAGCTGCCGGCGATGCATGGATTAACGATTGCTGGCTCTGGCTGTACAAAGGCGCCTGGCAGGAATGGAACATCGAAGAAATTGAAATGGCCGTGCCCATGAGCCCCGACCAGGTGATGCGCAAACGATTCGGCATTTTTATTCACCAGTCGCAAAAAGACATGGTGCCTTTCCAGGGCAGCGACTTACGGGAGTTCTGGCAGCGGGCCGAAGAACGTAACGCCGCCACCGCCAACCTCTACGCCGATCTCGGCCTCACTCACTATGCAGCCATGGAAGCATTTGTGCGATGGCATTATTGAAATTGCAGATTTCGGATTTTGGATTTTGGATTTAGTAAGAGCATTGCAATGAATTCTCGTATTCAATCCTGTTATACCCTGCAAAGCAAGTAATCTTTTTTGTACCCAACTGCAGTACTACTATTTAG
>CAYUJD010000014.1:0-56691 GCA_964444975.1 uncultured Chitinophaga sp.
CGGGTTCCCGACCTGATTGATGTGTGGTTCGACAGTGGCGCCATGCCGTATGCCCAATGGCATTTTCCGTTTGAGAATAAAGAAACATTTGAACAGAATTTTCCTGCCGATTTTATTTGCGAAGGCGTGGACCAGACAAGAGGATGGTTCTACACCCTGCATGCCATTGCCGCATTGGTTTTCGATTCTGTATCATTCAAGACCTGTGTATCCAACGGGCTGGTGCTTGACAAAAACGGAAACAAAATGAGCAAGCGCCTCGGCAATGTAGTGGATCCTTTCAAAACCATTGAAACATTCGGCGCCGATGCCACACGGTGGTATCTTGTTACCAATGCATCGCCGTGGGAAAATATGAAGTTTGACCTCGATGGCATTAAAGAAGTACAGCGCAAATTTTTCGGTACACTTTACAATACATACCAGTTTTTTGCCCTGTATGCAAACGTGGATGGATTTTCTTTTTCAGAAAAATATGTACCGCTTGGTGATCGACCTGAGATTGACCGCTGGATTCTTTCCTCCTTAAATACGCTGGTAAAGAAAGTAAATGATTACATGGATGACTACGAACCCACGCAGGCCGGCCGTGCTGTTGAGGATTTTGTGGATGAACACCTGAGCAACTGGTATGTCCGTCTTTGCCGCCGCCGCTTCTGGAAAGGAGAGTATGAGCATGATAAAGTTTGTGCATACCAGACTTTGTATGAATGCCTGGAAACTGTTTTACGATTGATGGCGCCCATTTCACCTTTTTTCAGCGATGCCATTTTCCAAAACCTGAATGCAGTAACCAGGCGTTTCAATGCTGAATCGGTTCATCACCTGGATTTTGCCATTGCAAATGAAGCAGCCATTGACGAACAGCTGGAAGAAAGAATGCAACTGGCGCAGGATGCATCTTCCCTTATTTTATCGCTTCGCAAAAAACAGAATATTAAAGTGAGGCAGCCGCTGCAAAAAGTATTGATACCGGTAGTACATGCAGCGATGAAAGAACAACTGCAACGGGTGGAAGATTTAATAAAAGCCGAAGTGAATGTAAAGGAAATTGAGTACCTCCATGCCGATAATACTTTTATCAGGAAAAAAGTGAAGCCCAATTTTGTGGCGCTTGGTAAAAAGCTGGGTTCTAAAATGAAAACTGTTGCTTCGCTTCTGAGCCGGTTTACCCAGGAACAAATAAGAATGTTGGAAAAAGATGGCCAATATAATTTGTCAGTTGATGGCGAAGAATTAATATTACAGGCTTCGGAAGCAGAAATATCAAGCGAAGACATTCCCGGGTGGCTGGTAGCGGGAAAAGGGGCATTGACGGTGGCGCTTGATGTTACCATCACTCCCGAACTGGAACACGAAGGCAACGCAAGGGAGTTTGTTAACCGTATTCAAAAAATCAGAAAAGACAGCGGCTTTGAACTGACTGACAGGATTGAAGTAATAGTAGCAGCCAGCAATGCCGGTCTGCCTAACGGACAGGGATTAAAAAATTCATTAGCTCAGTTTAAAGACTATATTTGCGCCGAAATTCTGGCGGATAAGCTGGAGTTTTTACCCGAAACCGACAGCGGAATTGAGATTGAAGTGAATGATATTCAACTGAAAGTGTTTGTATCAAAAAAAGCTTAATCGTATGGCTAACAAGAAAAAGCCTGCTCGTAAAGCAGGCGGGCCTGCAGCGAAAAAAGCGGCTAAGCCAGTGAAAAAAACAGCAGCAAAAAAACCGGCAGCAAAAAAGCAGGCCAAAAAAAATGCTTCACACAAGCCAGCTAAACCGGCTGTAAAAAAAACCGCACCCCCGAAAGCGGGTAAAGCACATGAAAAACCTGCAGCAAAAAAATCAACCGAAAAACCGGCAGAAAAAAAACCGGTAAGTGTTGCTGTCCGGTCATTAGTTTCAGTAAAACCCCAAATAAAACCAATAGTGAAAAAAGAACCGCCCAAGCCCGTGAAAGTTGTGATTCCGAAAACAACAACCAAGTCAGTAAAAAAATATGAGCCCGAGTTTACCAAGTCCGTACTGGACTCGCAGATACAGGACCCCAGTGCACCGGCGCTGCGGTATTCTGATGCCGAACTGACCGAGTTTCGTGAAATAATTATGAAAAAACTGGATGCAGCTAAAAAAGAACTGACTTACCTGCAAGGGCTCATTACCCGTAAAGATGAAAGCGGCGATATGGATGAAGGCCGTTATATGACAATGGAAGACGGCAGCGTAAGTATGGAGCGGGAGCAACTGAGCCAGATGGCCAGTCGCCAGATTACTTTTATTGATCACCTTGAAAAAGCGCTGATGCGCATTGAAAATAAAACCTACGGTATTTGCCGCGTTACAGGCAAACTGATTGATAAAGCCAGGCTCCGTGCCGTGCCCCATGCCACGCTCAGCATTGAAGCCAAGCAGATGATGAATAAATAATTTTTACCCGTTAATTCAATGGTGAAGTTCAAAAAATTCCTTTTGAACTTTTTTATTTTTTCCTGTCAAGAAATACCTGGAAACCCACTCCAATGGTAAAGCCATGCCCGGTGAATTTATTGGTAGGTTCCGAAACAGCAGTCTGGTCAATACTTCCATTATTGCCCAGGTCAACCTGCGTAGTGGTTTTAAAAGTGTTTTTATTGTAGGAATAATTGTAGCCGGCAAAAAAATCAAGACCGGTATGGTCATTCAGCATCCTGGTAAACCCGAAAGCCAGCGATGCGTTGATAAAAAAATCACCTGACGATTTACCATCAAAAGTGCTCTTATCGTTTGCTGCAAAATAAAATCCATCGCTGGAGGATGAACCGGTGCCAAAATTCAGGCTGAACTGCCCGAATGGTTTTGCCATGCCTGTGGAAGAAAAATAATTTCTGGCAAAACCACCTATACCCAGGTTGAAACTGCTGCTTTTATTTTTATTAAATGTATTTCCGTTGGCGGCCGACTCATCTGTTAATTTACTGCTGGTGTAACCGAAAACCAGTTGGGCACCGATAGCTGTATTATCAGAAACAAACCATCCCATACTCGGATTGGCGGATATACTTAAGCGGTTATTGGTGGAAGTAAATCCGGTAGTGGGAGCCGGATAGCTGTACTCCGATTTTCCGGAACTGAACAGGATGCTGCCGACAGAAGCACCGGCCATTCTCTTTCCTTTTTTAAACTGTGCTGCCGTTTCGTAACTGAAAAGCATAACCACTAAAACGGGAAATAATATTTTTTTCATAAGCTTAGTTTGATGCTGTAAGTGCTGCCGAAAATAAGCAAACTATCTGCACCGGCAATTTATTCACACCGGAAAGAATTTTTTCGTAATCTGGTTTCGGGTATTGGCGGTTTGAGTGAAAGGCTTTACATTTAACCTGAAAATCATTCCTAAACCTCTAACTAACTATTATGAGAAAGTACAGATTGCTTTCACTGCTTCTCGTAGCCTTTACATTTGTTATTGTTAATTGTACTAAAGAAGGGCCGCAAGGTCCTGCTGGTCCCACCGGTCCACAGGGCGCCCCTGGATTAACAGGTCCCACCGGTCCGACCGGCCCTACTGGGCCCACAGGTCCCACTGGCCCGCAAGGTCCTGCTGGTCCGCAGGGTCCTGCCGGTACTGCCAATGTGATTTATTCTCCCTGGTTTAGTTTCGCATCTGCTGATTGGGCAGATACTACTTTTACAAATTTCTCCGCATTAGGTATTTGTTCCAGAGCTATTAGATTAGCACCGGGTGTTACTACTTCTATAATCAGCCAGGGAGTTGTTCTAAGTTTTGTTCAAGCTACAGGTTCAGGCGGTGTAAGCCCGATTCCCATTATTGTTAATAGCGGCGCTAATGCTTTACAGTTTAATTTTCTATTAGACGTGGGTAAAATATTTTATTATTTTTCTAATGCAAATACCGGGGATGCTTCTGGTGCGCAGACATCAGCGCAAATAAGATATATAATTATTCCGGGTGGTGTAGCCGGAGGCCGCACTTCACAGCCGACAGTAGAAATTAACGGACAACTATATACTGAAAGCCAGCTAAAGGCCATGCCGTATTCTCAAATCTGCAGTTTGCTGAATATTCCGCAATAAATTTATTATTTAATCAGAGAGCCGTCTCGCCCAGTGCAGGACGGCTTTTCTTTTTATTTTTTTTCTATTCTACCTTACTTTGTGACGCCAATTTTAAATTATGAAAAAAACCCTGACTGCCTTTTTTTGCCAATTTTTTTTATTGATCATTTTTGCCCAATCTTCCGGTATAGTTTCCGGCCCCATGCTTGGCCCGGTGGAATTGCGGGATGCAAAAATCTGGATTGAAGTATCCCCGGCAGTAAAATCGGTTTCACTTCAGTATAAAAAAAAGGGAGAAATAAAACCCAGGACAATTATTTACAAAGGTCAGCTTGGAAATGAATTCAACCCCCTGCAACTAACCATCGGCGGGCTGGATTTCAATACGGCTTACGCATATCAATTTATTATTGACGGAAAACCCTCGGCAGCAAAAGGCGGGTTTACCACAAAGGATCTCTGGCAATACCGAAAACCGGCGCCGGATTTTTCTTTTCTTACCGGCAGCTGTGCTTATTTCAATCAATCTGTTTATGACCGGCCCGGCACACCATACGGAAAAGATTCGTCCATTTTTGAAAGCATGGCCAGGGAAAAAGCAGCTTTCATGATCTGGCTGGGCGATAACTGGTACACTCGTGAAGTAGACTACTTCAGCGAATGGGGCCTCTGGTACCGGGCGCAAAGAGACAGGGCGCAACCCGTGCTGCAGAACTTCTGGAAAGCCATGCCGCATGTGGCCACCTGGGATGATCATGATTATGGCCCGAACGACATCGGGAAAAATTATACGCTGAAAAATGTAAGCAGGGATATCTGGAAGCATTACTGGTGCAATCCGTCATACGGCGAAAATGAAGAAGGCATCTACACCATGTACTCGTGGGGCGATGTGGATTTTTTTCTTACCGACGACCGCTGGTGGCGCAGCGCCGACCGTATGAAAGATTCGGTGGATGGCAAACCCAATCCTGGAAAAAGAATGCTGGGCAGCCGGCAGATGGAATGGCTGAAAAATGCATTGCTGTACAGCGGCGCCACGTTTAAAATTATTGTGGTGGGCAGCCAGGTGCTGAATCCTGTTTCTCCTTTTGACAAATGGAGGGATTTTCCCGCCGAATATGATGAGCTTATGAATTTTCTTGCAGAAAATAAAATCAACGGTGTGCTGTTTCTTACCGGCGACCGGCATCACAGTGAAATAATAAAAGCAGAGAGGCCGGGAACTTACCCGCTGTATGATATTACGGTTTCTCCGCTTACTTCCGCCACCCATAAATTCGGTGTGGAAGAAGCCAATAATCCTTATCGTGTATTTGGCCTGCCCGAAAAACAGAATTATGCACGGGTAACTATCACTGGCAAAAGAAATGAAAGGAAACTTATTGTTGAGTTTTGTGGCATAAAAGGCGAACCGGCTGGCCAATGGACCGTGAATGAAAAAGAATTGAAAACACCGGTAACCAGTAACCAGTAACCAGCTGCATGACTATACATTTTACATACGAAAAAAGCAAAGTGATGCAGGCGCTGCGGTATCATTTCTTCACCCGGCCTGAGCTGCGGTTTATGATAATTCTTGTCAATGTATTTGCCCTGTTATCAGCTGCATTGTTTTATTTTAAAAGAGTAACACCGCTTGCTTTTATGATTGGTTCCGTGCTGTGGTTCATGCTTATGATCAGCATTTGGTTTATCATGCCGGCCGTGATATACAGGAGAACCGCAACTTTCAGGGATCATTTTGAAATGAACTTTGAAGAAGATGGTTTTACATTGGGCAACGAACGGGGCTCACGCAGCTGGCCCTGGAAAGCACTGAGCACATATACGGAGAGTCCCCATTTTTTTCACCTCTATTTCGACAGCCGTTCTTTTTTCCTGGTTCCCAAATCCGGCTGTAAAACCACCGATGAAATTTTTCAGTTGCGAAATCTTTTGAAATCAAAAATCAGAAAATAACCGGGTAAAGGTTGTATGGTTGAGTGGCTGTCCGGCTTTAGTGCCTCCGGGAAAGATGTGGAAGAAAAAATCATCCACTATTTGACACAGGAGCGATTTAGTCAGCATCTCAAAGCACCTTCTCCATTACATAGTGCGGGATGGTGATATGGATAAACTCATCACTGCTGATTTTATAACCCATTTTTTCAAAAAAAGGAACCGTGGGTTTGCGGGCATTCATGGTCATTATTTTATAGCCATGATCTCTTGCCAGGTTTTCTGCAAACTGAATCAGTGCCCGGCCGATACCCTTACCCTGCAGATTGTTTAGAACAGCCATTTGTCGCAGTTTGGCCACTTTAGGTTCCAGCTCCACAATCATGCAGCAACCCAGCATCTGCTCATCCTCAAATGCACCAATCAGCAGGTTATTTTTTTCTTCTTCCAGTTCGGATGGAGAAAAACTAAGCCCAAGCGGTTTACGAAGTATATCGTCCCTCAGCTTTACCATTTGACGGTATTCCGGCGTGCCAAAGTCTATTATCTTCAGAGCCATTGGTTGGTTTTGCGGGTTATCAATGCAGGTTTTCAATTTACAACTTATATCAATACTATCAACTGTTTGCCATTTAATTTTTCCGGGCCGATTTTATGTTTATTGCTTCATATACAGGCCTTTTTGGGGTGTAAAAAAATATGCTCCAAAT
The DNA here is from genome assembly GCA_964444975.1 of uncultured Chitinophaga sp. Lineage (GTDB taxonomy): Bacteria > Bacteroidota > Bacteroidia > Chitinophagales > Chitinophagaceae > VBAS01. The sequence goes on from CAYUJD010000014.1 coordinate 6,703, forward strand.
GCGGTGATTAGTTCAAATATTCTATTTTTGCAGCCATATTTAACTAAACCATCTCATCATGTCAGACATTGCATCAAGAGTAAAGAAAATCATTGTTGACAAATTAGGTGTTGATGAAGCTGAAGTTACCAATGAAGCTTCTTTCACCAATGATTTAGGCGCCGATTCACTCGACACAGTAGAACTGATTATGGAATTCGAAAAGGAATTTAATATCTCCATTCCTGACGAGCAGGCCGAAACCATTACTACGGTAGGTCAGGCTATTGCTTACCTGGAAGAAAACGCAAAGTAAATTCCGGCCCACCTTGGGTGAGTGCAGGAAAAAAATAACTCCGCCTTCTGACTGGCATACAGCGAAGGCGGTTTTACTTACTGGCTGCTATCAGTATCTTTAATAAATTTTTCGCCGGATAATATGGCTTTAAAACGAGTAGTAGTTACAGGGCTGGGTGCATTAACCCCACTCGGCAATACCGTTGATGATTACTGGAACGGCCTTGTTAATGGTGTATCCGGTGCTGATATGATCAGCCTGTTCGATGCGACTAAATTCAAAACACGGTTTGCCTGTGAAATAAAAGGTTTTGAACCCACCGCCTTTCTTGACCGGAAAGAGGCACGCAAAATTGACCGGTTCACGCAAACTGCCCTGGTGGCAAGCGACCAGGCTGTAAAAGATGCCGGCATTACAAAAGAGAATGTGGATACTGACAAGGTAGGCGTCATCTTTGCCAGCGGCATAGGCGGCCTGATAACCTTCCAGGAAGAAGTAATGAATTTTGCAAAAGGTGATGGTACGCCGCGGTTCAATCCATTCTTTATCCCAAAAATGATTCTCGACATTGCCGCCGGGCATATATCCATGCGGCATGGTTTTCGCGGTCCCAACTTTGCCGTGGTTAGTGCCTGTGCTTCTTCTACCAATGCACTAATGGAAGCTTTTAACCTGATTCGCCTTGGCCTTGCCAGAATTATTTTAACCGGGGGTTCTGAAAGTGTGATTAGCGAAGCCGGCGTAGGCGGTTTCAATGCCATGAAAGCCCTGAGCGAAAGAAACGATGATCCCCAATCGGCCAGCCGCCCTTACGATAAAGATCGCGACGGGTTCGTGATGGGAGAAGGTGCCGGTGTAATTGTGCTGGAAGAACTGGAACATGCGAAGGCAAGAGGTGCAAGAATATATTGTGAAGTAGCCGGCTGTGGCGCTACTGCCGATGCACATCACATTACAGCGCCACATCCGGAGGGCCTCGGCGCCAAAAATGTAATGAATGCAGCGTTGGAAGATGCAGGCATGAAACCCGGGGACATTGATTATATCAATACACATGGCACATCCACACCGCTGGGCGATGTGGCAGAAGTAAAAGCTATCATGGATGTTTTTGGCGATGAAGCATTTCAATTAAATATCAGTTCCACCAAATCAATGACCGGCCATTGCCTCGGCGCTGCCGGTGTAATAGAAGCCATTGCCTGCATCAAAAGCGTGGTACATGATACCGTACCGCCTACCATCAATCATTTTACTGACGATCCTGAACTTGATCCACGGTTGAACTTTACCTTCCATACAGCACAGCAAAGAACAGTAAGAGCAGCACTCAGTAATACCTTCGGCTTTGGCGGGCACAATGCCTGTGTGATTGTGAAAAAATACCGGTAGCAAATTACAAATTTCAAATTCCAACAAAAAGAACAAGCAACAAACCGCAATTTGAAATACAGTTATTTTATAAGCTATTAACTTTTCAGTATCACAATTTTCATTGAGGCCGTCATTTGAAAATCTTCGGAAAATTTTTCGTAGCTTTTCTCCGTGGATTTTTTTAAACAGCTTTTCAAGGAAGAAACCGGGACATCATTCAAAAAGCAGCTGAAAAATGTGCTGGGGTTCAGTCCCGGAAATATTGCACTTTATCAAACTGCACTAACACACCGCTCGGTGCGTGAAAACGCCGATGAAAACAACGAGCGGCTCGAATACCTTGGCGATGCAGTGCTCAGTGCCCTGATTGCGGATTATCTCTTCAAGCGGTATCCCTACCGCGAAGAAGGGTTTCTTACCGAAATGCGTAGCAAAATGGTTAACCGCCAGCAGCTGAATGAAATTGCCCTGCGCATGGGACTGAAAAAAATTACCCTTTACAACAAAACGGACGGCTCGCTGAAAATAAGCCAGATTTTTGGTAACACACTCGAAGCGCTGGTTGGCGCTATATACCTTGACCGGGGGTATAAAAAAACAGCCAAATGGGTGACAGAACGGATTATTTTACCCCACATGTTTATTGACGACCTGGAGATTCTGGAAATAAATCACAAAAACAAACTGTATGGCTGGGCCAATAAAAACGGTAAAGTGCTGGAGTTTGAAACTATTGAGGAAAAAATGGAAAATGGCCGCCGCCTCTTTACCATTGCCGCTGTAGTAGATGGAAACAAAATAGCCGAAGGGAAGGCTTTTAATAAAAAAGATGCTTCCCAAATAGCGGCACAAAGCGCTGTGGAAATATTGGGAATAATGAATATGGAAAATGCAACGGATGCGGAGGAGGAAAAGTAAAACTATTTATACCGCATCCTGGCACAATTCAACAAGCACCCCGCCCGTCGTTTTAGGATGAAGAAAACAAACCAGTTTATTGTCGGCCCCCTGCTTTGGTTTTTCATTTAATAAAATAAATCCTTCCGCTTTCAGCCGCTTCATTTCCGCTTCTATGTTTTCCACTTCAAAAGCGATATGATGGAGCCCTTCGCCTTTTTTCTCAATAAACCTGGCAATGATGCCGCCGGGTACGGTGCTTTCAAGCAATTCAATTTTTGTGTCGCCGCACCGGAAAAAAGCAGTGTTTACCTGCTCGGTTTCCACCGTTTCTGTTTTATAACAACGGCTGTTCAGCAGCTTTTCAAAAAGCGGTACCGACAGAGCCAGGCTTTTTACAGCAATCCCGATATGTTCAGCTTTTAGCATAAGAATTTATTTCAGGTTCTGGAAAGCTTTACGATTTTGGTAAAATTACTGTTACTCAATGAAATTTGCCTTCCGGTTAAGCCACTTTGAGGCTAATTTTGTAGCCGGTCAAATTATCATCTGAAGAAACTATGTTGAAACTTCCCATATACCTTGATCACAACGCCACCACACCCTGCGATCCGCGGGTAGTGGAGGCAATGATACCTTATTTTACAAACAGCTTTGGCAATGCAGCCAGCCGCAATCATCCTTTTGGCTGGCAGGCTGAAGAAGCGGTTGATTATGCCCGCGAGCAGATTGCCAGGCTCATTGGTGCCGACCCCAAGGAAATCATTTTTACATCCGGCGCCACCGAAGCCGACAACCTTGCGCTGAAAGGTGTGTTTGAAATGTATGCCGGCAAAGGCAATCATATTATCACCTGCAATATCGAACACAAAGCCGTACTGGATACCTGCAAGCATCTTGAAAAGGAAGGAGCGGAGGTTACTTATTTAAAAGTAACGGATGATGGGCTGATAGACCTGCAGGAACTGGAAGCCGCCATCAGGCCCACCACCATCCTGGTGGCCATCATGTATGCGAATAATGAAATAGGAACCGTGATGCCCATCAGGGAAATCAGCGCCATCGCAAAAAAGAAAGGGGTGCTTGTATTCAGCGATGCCACACAGGCCGTAGGCAAAATTCCGGTGGACGTGAATGAAGACGGCATTGACCTGATGGCCTTCACCGCACATAAAATGTACGGGCCAAAAGGCATCGGTGCATTGTATGTGCGCCGGAAAAATCCGCGGGTGAAAGTAACAGCGCAGATGGATGGCGGCGGTCATGAACGAGGCATGCGCAGCGGCACGCTGAATGTGCCGGGTATAGTGGGTTTTGGCAAGGCCTGCGAGCTTTGCTACAATGAAATGACAGAAGAATCGAAAAGACTGAGCGCTTTGAGAGATAAGCTTGAAAATGAATTGATGAGTATTGAAGAAGCGCACCTGAACGGAAGCAAGCAACATCGCCTGCCGCATGTAACCAATATTTCGTTCAAGTTTGTGGAAGGTGAAGGATTGCTGATGGGTTTTAATAAAGATATTGCCGTTTCATCCGGTTCAGCCTGTACCTCGGCTTCACTGGAGCCTTCGTATGTGCTGAAAGCTCTGGGGCTTGGCGATGACCTGGCACATAGTTCGCTTCGTTTTGGCCTGGGCCGGTTTACAACCGAAGAACAAATTGATTACACCATAGAGCAGGTAACCAAAACAGTAAATCGTCTGCGGGAGATGAGCCCCCTGTGGGAAATGTATAAGGAAGGAATTGACCTGAATACGATTGAATGGGCACATCATTAAATTTTCAGTACTTTGTATTGAAACGAAAACCTAAAAAAATTTTTTATGGCATATTCAGAAAAAGTGCTTAACCATTACCAGAACCCCCAAAATGTGGGCACGCTGGATAAAAGCAAACAAAACGTGGGCACCGGCCTGGTGGGTGCTCCTGAATGCGGGGATGTAATGCGCCTGCAGATTGAAGTGGATGATACTACCGGCCTGATTAAGGATGCCAAGTTTAAAACCTTTGGCTGCGGCTCAGCCATTGCTTCCTCGTCGCTGGCTACCGAATGGCTGAAAGGAAAAACCATTGATGAAGCGGTGAAGATTGACAACATGGAAATAGTAGAAGAACTTCACCTGCCGCCGGTAAAAATTCACTGCTCAGTGCTGGCCGAAGATGCCATCAAAGCAGCTGTGAATGACTATCGTAAAAAGAATGGCCTGCCGGAACTGAAGTTTGAGGAAAGTGTGGTTCATTAAAAGTAAAAATTAAAAAGCCAAAAGTAAAAAGTACAACTCCGGTTTTAATGTTTTTGAATTTTCACTTTTGACTTTTGACTTACTATGAGTGTGGCACTGGAAAATAGCATTTATATTAGCGATAAGGCAAAGGCCAAAGTACAGCAGCTGATGGCAGATGCCGGCATTGCCAACGACCCGTCTTATTTTCTGCGGGTAGGTGTAGTGGGCGGCGGCTGCTCGGGTCTCAGCTACAAACTCGACTTCGACAACGAACAAAAACCGATGGACCAGGTGTTTGAAGACAATGGATTGAAAGTGGTGACCGACCTGAAAAGTTTTCTTTACCTCGTCAATACCACGCTTGATTTTTCTGACGGTCTGAATGGGAAAGGATTTTACTTCAGCAATCCCAACGCCAGCCGCACCTGCGGATGCGGGGAGAGCTTTGCGGTGTAACACCCGGATCCCGGGCGGGGGCTTGGTAAATTACTTTTCCTGGTTTTATTATGATGAAATCTCCTTTCAGGGAGATTTTTTTTATTGTTCCTGTAAAGCTTGCTGCCTGATGTTGTACAATAAATCCGCAATCCAAAATCCAAAAATCAAAAATCAAAGCCGTATTTTGCACAATCTATCCATGCCTATGTGGTCTGTTTGCAAAAAAGAACTCCGCCAGTTTTTCAGCAGTCTTACCGGTTATATAGCCATCGTCGTTTTCCTGGTAGTAAACGGGCTGATGCTTTTTGTTTTCGAAAACAACATTTTTGATTTCGGCTATGCCACACTCGACCGGTTTTTTCAGCTGGCGCCATGGATACTGCTGCTGCTGGTGCCTGCTATCAGCATGCGCAGCTTTGCCGAAGAATTCAAAACGGGGACCTACGAAATACTGCAAACCCGGCCGCTTACCCGCTGGCAAATCATTTTTGGAAAATACTTCGGCAACCTGCTGGTTGTGCTCATTGCCCTGCTGCCCACCATCATTTATTATTTTTCTGTGCAGCGGCTTTCTTCCGGCGAAGGCATTGATACCGGCGCCACGATGGGCTCTTATATCGGGCTGTTTTTTCTTGCCGCCGTATTTACTGCCATGGGGGTTTGTGCCAGCAGTTTCACCAGCAATGCTGTGATTGCTTTTATTGCCAGCCTGCTTGCATGTGCTTTATTTTATTACGGCTTTCATGCCATCAGCCGGCTGCCGGGGTTGATCAGCGGGGCTGATTATTATGTGGAAATGGCCGGCATAGATTTTCATTACCGCAGCATCAGCCGCGGGGTGGTGGACTCCAGAGACCTGGTTTATTTTCTCAGCCTTATTTTTCTTTTTCTTGCCATTACCCACCGTAACCTGGTAAAAAGATAACCTGCCGATGAAAAAGTTTGCTGTTAAAATATGGTCGTCGAAATCGTGGTGGTTGGTTCTTTTCGCAATTATCTTTCTCATCAATTTTCTTGCTTCTGTTTTTCATACCCGCCTTGACCTGACAAAAGAAAAAAGATTTACGCTGAGCAAGGCTACCAGGGATTTGCTCAGGAGCCTTGATGAGCCGGTGATGATGAATGTGTTCATTGAAGGATCCGGGTTGCCATCGGAAGTGCGGCGATTGAAAAATACAATCAATGAATTCCTGGTTACCTGCAGGGAGTACAGCAAAGGACAACTGCAATTCCGGTTTATCAATCCTTATACCGGGCTGAGCGATTCATTGCAAACAAGACTTGAAGACTCCCTCAACTATTTTTACGGGCTTTATCCTTCTATACTGGATGCCCCCGAAAAAGTGGGCGACAAACTGGAAATAAGTAAAGTGATACATGGGGCTGTTGCAAAGTACAGGGATACAACTATCGGCATTAATTTTTTAAAAGGGCTGAAAGGGTTTGGAAGCGAAAGGGAACAAAGGGCTGTTTTGTACAACAACGTAGAAGCAACACTTGAATACCGCTTTGCAGACGCCATTCAAAAAATTACTGCTAAAGAAAAGCCGGTAGTGGCCTATGCGCTTGGTCATGGCGAAGCATGGGGTTATCATGCAGATGATGCCGTACGCAGCCTGGTAAGGGAATACCGCTTTGATACAATTAATATAAGGCAGGCGGCTTATATACCGGCTTCGGTGGATGCGCTGGTTATTTTAAAACCCACCGAATCATTTTCTGATGATGATAAGCTCAAGATAGATCAGTACCTGTTGCGGGGCGGCCGTTTGTTTATGATGGTGGACAATATGTATGCGGAGTTTGACAGCCTGTACAAATCCAACGGATTTATCGCCTTTGACCGCGGCCTTAATCTCGAAGACCTTTTATTCAGATATGGTGTAAGAATAAACCAGAATCTGCTGCAGGATATGCAGTGTGATAAATTGGGCCAGATGAGCAGCAATCCGGATAATCCCCAGGCACGGCTGGTTGACTGGCCATTTTTTCCCATACTGAACGGCACCCATCATCCCATCAGTAAAAATCTTGACGGTGTGCTGGCCATGTTTCCCAATACCCTGGACACAGTAAAGGCAGAAGGGATTAAAAAAACTTTCCTTTTAAAATCATCCTCCAATGCAAGAACATTGCAGGCACCGGCAAAGGTTGACTTCGGGTTTTTGCAGATTGCACCGGATAGCAGGCTTTTTACAGTAAAAGACACAGGAGTAGCTGTGCTGCTGGAAGGGAAGTTCAAATCACTTTATGCTGCACGGGTGTCAAAACTGATGTCTGATACGTTGCGGGCAATGAACCTGCCTTTTTTAAGCGAAGCAGAGAAACCCGGAAAAATAGTGGTAGTAGCTGATGGCGACATTGCCCTTAACCAGGTGAGCCCGCAGTACGGCCCGCTGCCGATGGGGTATAATTTTTATACACGCTATACCTATGCCAATAAAGATTTTTTCCTCAATACTCTTGAATACCTTGTAAATCCTTCCGGCATATTGGAGACCAGGGCCAAAGATTATACGCTTCGTTTGCTTGACCCCAAAAAAGTTGATACCCAAAAATCCTCCTGGCAACTTATCAATATTGCCGCCCCTGTTTTACTTATCATTCTTTTCGGGTTTATTTACCAGCAGGCAAGAAAAAGGAAATACACCGCGTAAACTGATAATAATTTTTCAAATATCCCGTCCTGCCCCTGTTGAATTTCGGGGACAAAGTCATGCATTGCTTTTTGCGATTGTCTTTGTGCTTTTCTCCTTTCCCTTCTGTCTTATATCTTTTACCCTATACCTTGACCCGGCGCCTTTCCTTTATCTTTGCCATTCCTAAAAATTGTAAATGACACCCGGGCAGGTTACCTATTTTGTTTTCGGCGTTGTTCTTATTCTGGCGATTGCTTTTGATCTGGGGCTTCTCAGCAGGAAAAATAAAACCATCAGCATCAAACAGGCTTTGTTGCAGACATTTTTCTGGGTGGGTCTTGCTCTTGCATTTTTTGTTTTTGTGTGGATTGAGCGGGGCCAGCGCACCGGGCTGGAATACCTGAGCGCCTACCTGATGGAATGGAGCCTGAGCATTGACAATATTTTTGTCTTCATTCTCATTTTCGCTTCCTTCAATGTAAAAGAAAAAGATTATGGGCGTTCGCTGCTCATCGGCATCCTGATGGCTATTTTTTTCCGCATCATTTTTATCACGGTGGGTGTGGCGCTGGTGCAGAAATTTCACTGGGTGCTTTATGTATTTGGTGTATTTCTCCTTTACACAGGTTTCAAAATGTTTACGACGAACCAGGAAGAGGAATTTGACCCGCACCATACCAAAGCCTATCGTTTTATCAAACGCTTTCTTCCGCTGATACCCGGTGATCACCAGGGAAAATTTATTGTAAAAGACGACAGGGGTAAGCGCCGCTACACCACGCTGTTTGTGGTAGTGATGATGCTGGCATTTATTGACCTGGTATTTGCCCTCGATTCCATTCCGGCCGTAATGGGCCTGGTAGACAATTCTCCCGAACACCGGGCCGATGCAAAGCTGGTGATATATACATCTAACATTTTTGCTGTGCTTGGTTTGCGTTCGCTCTTCTTCCTGCTGCGCAGCGCCGTGAGTAAATTCGATTACCTGCAGCAGGGCATCGCCATTGTGCTTGGTTTTATCGGACTGAAAATGCTGGGCGAATACTGGATTAACCAGTGGCTCGACAAAACCACACAGGTTTTCATTTCACTCGGTGTCATCATGATTTGCATTTCCGGCTCAATTTTCTATTCCATTTTTATGCAGAAAAAAGGAATTCCGCCGGAAGTGGCGGAAAAGGAGAGAGGCAAATCTTAGCTTTACAATTCCTGTTTTTTCTTGGTTTACTTTATCAGTCATATCGCAAGGATACTGGTTGCAGAAACAAAAATTGTTTCTGACACAGCGGTGGAGCATCTTCTCTTCGACAGCCGCAAAGTTTTTTTTCCTGCCACCTCTTTGTTTTTTGCTCTGAAAGGGACAAGAAGAGATGGACATAGTTTTATTCCGGAGTTGTACAAAAAAGGTGTCCGGAATTTTGTGGTGAGTGAAGCGCTGCCGCCTGATGATTTTTCCGAAGCCAATATTTTAAAAGTGGATGATACATTAAAAGCGCTGCAGCGGCTGGCGACCTTTCACCGCCGGCAATTTCATATCCCCGTCATCGGTATCACCGGCAGCAACGGCAAAACGATGGTAAAAGAATGGCTGTGGCAACTACTGCACGAAAATTATAACATTGTCCGCAGTCCCAAGAGCTACAATTCGCAGATTGGCGTACCGCTGAGTGTGTGGGAAATGAACCGGCATCACAGCCTTGCTATTTTTGAAGCGGGCATTTCACAGCCGGGTGAAATGGAAAACCTGGATGCCATCATCCAGCCCACCATCGGCATTCTCACCAATATCGGCGAAGCACACAACGAAGGTTTTGAAAACGCCGACCGCAAGGCGGAAGAAAAGATCAAGCTCTTCAATAATGCAAAGCTGGTAGTTTACCCCGGCGACGACTGGCTGGCCGATAAGGCCGTAATCATGAAACAGGAAGCCGTTTATCACCGTACGGGCCGCTATCCTTTCCGCATTTTTTCATGGGGTAAAATAAAAAAAGCAGACCTGCAGATACTGGAAATAAATAAAGACCTTGCTGAAACCGAAATAATAGCATTGTATAAAAATGCGGAAATCGGCATCAGCATTCCCTTTACCGACGACGCATCCATTCAGAATGCCATCACCTGCTGGTGTGTGATGCTGCACATGGAAATACCCGACGGCGTGATTGCAAAACGGATGAAATTGCTGCAGCCGGTAAACATGCGGCTGGAGCTGAAAAGCGGAATCAACCATTGCACCCTTATCAACGACAGCTACAGTGCCGACCTGAGCTCGCTGCATATTGCGCTGAATTTTCTGCGCCACAAAAGCGGCACGGCAAAAAGAACCGTGATTCTCTCCGATTTTTTTCAAACCGGCATGAACAACGAGGAACTCTACACCCGCATAGCGGCCGAGCTGGTGCAGCATCATATCAGCCGTGTGATTGGCATCGGGCTGCACATTTCGGAATACCTGAAGTTTGACTCATTTCACAACGGGCATTTGGTAAAACGTGAATTCTTTCTTTCCACCGAAGAATTTATTTCGCATTTCCGGTTTTCCGATTTCCGGGAAGAAGCCATACTGGTAAAAGGAGCCCGTGTTTTTCATTTTGAAGAAATCGTACGCCTGCTGGAACAGAAAATGCACCAGACGGAACTTGAAATTAATCTGAACGCCATTGCACACAACCTGGTGCAGTACCAGCAACTGCTGCAGCCATCCATCAAAATGATGGTAATGGTAAAAGCATTTGCCTATGGCAGCGGCGGCGCCGAAATTGCCAACAGCCTGCAGTTTCATAAAGTGGATTACCTGGCTGTGGCTTATGCCGATGAAGCTGTGGAGCTGCGCAAAGCGGGGATCAGCCTGCCGGTAATGGTGATGAACACCGAGCGGGAAACGTTTGAAGCCCTGCTGGCATACCAGCTGGAACCGGTAATTTTTTCTTTTGCAAAACTGAAAGAGCTGGATATACTGCTGAAACAGGAAGGAATAAAAAATTATCCTGTGCATCTTGAAATAGAAACGGGAATGAACCGGCTTGGTTTTGCGATGGCTGATTTGGAAAATCTTATCTCTGCCATCCGGTCTGCTTCTTCTTTCAGGGTGCAGTCTGTTTTCTCACACCTGGCTGCCGGCGATGAACCGGCACAGGATGCCTTTACCCAACTGCAGTATGAAAAGTTTGTAAATGCCTGTGATGATTTGCAGAAAAAATTAGGTTATTCATTTCTCCGTCATATTGCCAATACAACCGCCATGGTTCGCTTTCCGCACATGCACCTCGATATGGTGAGGCTGGGTATCGGGCTGTATGGAATTGACAGCGCCTGCACGGGCACGATGAATTTATTGCCGGTAGCTACTCTGAAATCAACCATCGCCCAGCTTAAACACCTGAAAGCAGGCGAATCCATCAGCTACAACAGGAAAACGGTTGTAACCCGCGATTCGGTGATTGCTACAGTAAATATCGGCTATGCCGATGGCTACAGCCGCAGGCTGGGCAATGGCACAGGTAAAATGCTGGTGCGTGGCCAGCTGGCGCCAGTGGCCGGGGCAGTGTGTATGGATATGACGATGATTGATGTAACCGAAATAGCCGGTGTGAAGGAAGGCGATGAAGTGATCATTTTCGGAAACGAACTTCCCATACAAAACCTTGCCACGTGGGCCGGCACCATACCTTACGAAATAATGACCGGCATTTCGCAACGGGTGAAGAGGGTGTATTTTGAAGAATAGCTGTTCGCTATACGCTACTCGCTTCCCGCATACTTAAAATTTCCTTTTTTTTACCATTAAATAAAACACAATGAAAAATTTTAAAGAACTACGTATCTGGCAAAAAGGCATGGACATTGCTGTCAATAGTTTTAAACTAACTGAAGAATTTCCAAAAGAAGAAAGATTCGGTTTGAATATGCAAATAACAAGAGCCGGGGTGTCTATCCCGTCCAATATAGCCGAAGGAAGCAGCAGAAGCAGTGAAAAAGAGTACTCAAGATTTATTGAGATTTCACTTGGCTCGTCTTATGAACTGGAAACTCAGCTATTGATAGCGCAAAGAATTGGATATGGCAACCAGGATTTGCTGACAAAAATTCTTACCGATGTAAATGATGAACAGAAGATGTTTATGGGTTTTGCCCAGAAGCTAAACTCATAGTTATATAGAATGCCGGCGTGAAGCTGGAAGCGAACGGCGAGCAGCTTTCTCCTTATATTTGCCCACTAAACCACTTCAGTGAAACTCAGGACTGTCGTATTAATAATTGCATTAATCATCCTTGCCGACCAGGTATTGAAAATCTGGATCAAGACCAGCTACCCGACGGGTAAAGTAATGGAAATATTTCCCTGGTTTCACCTGCATTTTATCGAGAACCCCGGCATGGCCTGGGGCTGGAAGTTTGGCAATGAAACCGGGAAAGTTGTTTTGACATTGTTCCGGCTGGCGGCAGTTATCTTTGGCACCTGGTACCTGGGCCGCATTGTACGGCATCATTATCACCGTGGCTTTATTGTTTGTGCAGCGCTCATTTATGCCGGCGCCTTGGGCAACCTGGTTGACAGTATGTTTTACGGAATGATTTTCGACAAAGGACTTGTGTTTGACCCGTCGGTGAACGTGAAGGATTATATCGGTTATTCCGGTATCGCTTCTATTTCTTCCAATGGCTATTCTTCATTTCTTCATGGCAGCGTAGTGGATATGCTCTACTTCCCCATTTTTGAAACCACGTTACCTTCCTGGGTTCCTTTCTGGGGAGGCGAGCAGTTTGAATTTTTCAGCCCCATTTTCAATATCGCCGATGCATCCATCTCAGTCGGCGTCATTACCCTGCTGGTTTTCCAAAAGCGGTTCTTTCACCGGAAAAAACAACAGGAAACTTTCAGCACTGTTGAAACCAGCGCCGATATCAGCGACAAGGTGCAGGTACAATAAACCGCCTGTAAACCCGTTGCCGGTTTCAATGCGAAAAAATTACTACTTTCATAGTTCCAAATTTCACCTCATGAAGACGTTAATCAGAATTTCATCGCTACTGGCCCTTGTGTCAGTGGTTTTTTTTGCCTGCCAGAAGGAGGTAAGTTTTGAGCGGGGCAATACACGTGTGTCTGTTGGTTCACTGGCGGTGGATGGTTCGGGCAATTGCCTTGGCGCCGTTGTATCCGGCACTTATTACAAAGACACTACGCTAAAAGCTTCCAATTATGTCGACATCACCGTCACAGTTGATACGGCCGGCACTTATTCCATTGCCACCGATAATGTAAACGGGTATTCTTTCAGCGCCACGGGTACTTTTACTGCCACCGGCACACAAACCGTAAGGCTGGCTGGCAGCGGCAAGCCGCTGAACACCGGCACCAATATTTTTACCGTTACTTACAATGGCACTACCTGCGAATTTTCAGTAACCGTAACAGCAGCCACCGGCGGCAGCGCTGTATTCACGGTAAGCTGCACCAGCCCGGTAATAAACGGAGTGTACCAGGTGGGTACTGCACTTACTGCTTCCAACACGGTTACCTTAAATGTAAATGTTACCACTATCGGCACATGGAGTGTTTCCACGGCGCCGGCTGTTAACGGAATTGTTTTTACCGGCACGGGTACCTTTACTGCCACCGGCGCTCAAACTATTACATTGACCGGCAGCGGCACACCATCAGCAGCGGGTAGTTTCAACTTCCCGGTTACGGTTGGCGGCTCCACCTGCAATTTCAGCGTTACCGTTACTGCTGTTCCTGATTATTTCCCACGTACTACTTACAGCAACTGGAGTTATGAGTTTGATGACGATTCAGATGATTCGCTATTGTTAAAAGTGATTCCACAGACACACACGGCTCTTGGAAATACGTACAACATTTTTATGTACACTGATCCCGTCGAACCGCTGGATACATTTGGTTATTACCGAAGATCGGGCCCCGATTATTTCGAGTGGATTGATATGGGAACTTATGTCGGCCTGGATGATCCGCTGTGGATGGAATATACTTTCCTGAAAGATAACCTGACAGTAGGAAGCACATGGAGTTCAGCACAGTTTTCCGGTCCTTATACTCCTACCGGTGGCACAACAACTACTGTAACGCTGCGCTGGGATTTTTCAATCCTTCAGCAAAATGCCACTGTTGCAGTCACCTCAAGTACCGGTACAGTTAATTATCCAAACACAATTGAAGTAAGACAGGAGTTGAGACAACTGGTAGGGGCCAATTGGATATTGGTAGCATACTTCAAAAATTTTTATGCACGGGATAAAGGGCTTGTAAAACAAGATCTGTATGATGATACAAATGCCTTAATTTCTGGAATGGAAGTCCGGCGACTGGTGATCTACTAAGTAAATCATTTGCAAAAAAAAGCCCCTGACTGCATCGGGGGCTTTTCTATTATCGGTTCAAGGTTTTATTCATAACTGGCAAACCATTCCGCTTCTCTTTCCTCTACATGATCCGGTTGGGGCTTTTCTGCCGGCCTGGCTGTTGTGGTATCCGCAGGTATTTCTTTGTACGGATTCACCATGGGGAACACTTTTGTATCAAAAGCGTATTTTGCCTTGCCTATTTGCTTTGTAAAAATATGCAGCGTGGATTTGTTTTCACTCTCAGGCAGGTTCAGCGCCTTCAGCGGGTAAGCTGTAAAGTTGAAATTGGGTTCGGTAATTTTTTTCATAACAGCATGGATTAAGGTTGATGTTTTCATAGCATAAATTGGAAACGTTAAATTAAATAGTTTATGTTGCAATTCATAGCAATTTTAAAAACAAAGGCAGGGAATTTTCCCTGCCTGCATCGTAAATTTTCGAATTCTTCTGTTAATCAATCTTTCCCCCCATTTTTTCCGGTTTTACCCATTCGTCCTCCTGCGCTAAAGATTCGGAGGACAAGTCAAATCTTTCCAACCATATTCTCTGGTTTCACCCATTCGTCGAACTGTTCCGGAGTCACATATCCCAATTTCACCGCCATCTCTTTCAACGTAGTTCCTTCCTTATGGGCTTTTTGTGCAATCTCGGCCGCTTTGTAATAACCGATTTTCGTGTTCAAGGCAGTAACAAGCATCAAACTATTGTCAACATGCTTTTTGATGCTGGTTTCAATCGGTTCAATGCCTGCGGCGCATTTATCGTTGAAAGAAACGCAGCCGTCGCCAATCAACCGGGCGCTGTGCAGGAAGTTATAGATCATCACCGGTTTGAAAACATTCAGTTCAAAATGACCCGTGGCGCCGCCGATATTGATGGTCACATCGTTGCCCAGCACCTGGGCCGCAATCATGGTCAGCGCTTCGCATTGCGTGGGGTTCACTTTGCCCGGCATAATGGAGGAGCCCGGTTCATTATCGGGAATAAAAATTTCGCCGATACCGCTACGAGGACCTGATGACAGCATACGAATGTCATTGGCAATTTTCATCAGGCTGACTGCTGCAGTCTTCAAAGCGCCGTGTGCCTCCACAATGGCATCATGTGCCGCTAATGCTTCAAATTTATTTTCGGCGGTTACAAAAGGAAGGCCTGTGAGTTTTGCAATATGCTTTGCTACATTCTCTGAATAATCCGGCGGCGTATTGATGCCCGTACCCACAGCCGTGCCGCCCAGGGCCAGTTCGCTCAGATGCGGCAGTGTATTTTTTATTGCTCTCAGTGCATGATCAAGCTGCGACACATACCCGCTGAACTCCTGCCCCAGCGTAAGCGGGGTGGCATCCATAAAATGCGTACGGCCAATCTTCACCACTTTCATGAACTGCCTGCTTTTTTCTGCCAGCGTATTTCTGAGTTTTTCAATTCCCGGGATGGTTGTTTCCATTAAAATTTTATACGCAGCAATGTGCATGGCCGTGGGAAAAGTATCATTACTCGACTGCGATTTGTTTACGTCATCATTGGGATGCAGAAATTTTTCTTTGTCGGCCAGTTTACCGCCGTTCAGCACATGACCGCGGTAGGCAATCACTTCATTTACGTTCATATTGCTTTGGGTACCGCTGCCGGTTTGCCACACCACCAGCGGAAAATAATCGTCGAGCCTGCCTTCCAGTATTTCATCACATACTTTACCGATCAGGTCAGCTTTTTCTTTTGACAGCACAGCAGCCTCCCGGTTGGTGATGGCGGCCGCTTTTTTCAGGTAAGCAAATGCCCGGATAATTTCTTTGGGCATGCGGTTGATGTCCTGTGCGATTTTAAAATTATCAATGCTGCGTTGGGTTTGCGCCCCGAAATAAGCATCGGCGGGAACTTTCACTTCTCCCATCGTGTCTTTTTCAATCCTGTAGTCCATAACAATTGTGAGATTTTAAAAAGTGGTGCCGCAAAGGTAGGCAAACGATTGCTGCATTTTTGCCGGGGGTTCATGGTAATGTTTTATTTTTAGCCGTTCAGACAACTGTAAACATCAGCTTTTCATAAAAACCTGTGCGATGAATAACACAAGAAGTTCTTACCTGTTTGCTTTTATTCTGGTGACCAGTCTTTTCTTCCTCTGGGCTTTTCTGCATAATTCAAACGGCATTTTAATACCGCATCTGAAAAAAGCGTTGCAGCTTACCGATACACAGTCTTCTTTTATTGACCTGGCTGTTTACTTTGGTTATTTTCTGCTGGCCATACCTGCCGGGCTGGTGATGCATAAGTTTGGGTATAAAAAAGGAATCAGCACGGGCCTGGTTCTTTATGCCATCGGCGCTTTGTTGTTTTTGCCCGCAGCATCGCAGCGCAGTTATTTTATTTTTCTCGCGGCTCTTTTTATCATTGCCAGCGGCGCCACTTTCCTGGAAACGGTGGCCAATCCATATATCACGATTCTCGGACCGAAAGAAACTTCGGAGCAGCGGTTGAATTTTGCGCAATCCTTCAATGGCGTGGGGGCCTTTATTGCTCCGGTCATCGGCGGCCGGTTTATTCTTTCGGGAATTGAACACAGCAAGGAAGAACTTAATGCCATGACGCCCGATCAGCTGAATACCTATTTACAGAGCGAAGCTTCCACCGTCAATCTTCCATATTTAATTATTGCGGGAGTTGTCACACTGGTGGCTATTCTTTTTTTCCTGGTGAAACTGCCGGAAGTAAAAGAAGCAGACAGCGTGGATACGCATACCGGGTTTTCATTGAAGGTGCTCCGGCACAGTCATGTGCGCTGGGCGGTGATTGCGCAGCTTTTCTATGTCGGCGCACAGGTGGGTGTGGGCAGTTTCTTTATCCGTTTTTCAAAGCAGGTGATGGACCTGCCCGAAAAACGGGCAGCATACTGGTGGGGATTTATTGCCATGGTAGGTTTTATGCTGGGCCGGTTTGCCGGTACTTTTTTTATGCGGTTCATCCGGCCGCAAAAATTGCTGTTGCTGTATGCGCTGATCAATATCGGTTTGCTGCTGGTAGCGCTGAACACATCCGGCAGCATACCGGTGTATGCGGTGATGGCGGTTCCGTTTTTTATGTCCATCATGTTCCCGACAATTTTTGCTTTGGGCATAAAAGAAATAGGTGAAGAAACCAAGATGGCTTCATCGCTTATTGTAATGGCTATTGTGGGCGGTGCCCTGGCGCCGCTGCTGATGGGACTGATTTCCGATTATACCGGCAGCATGCAGAAAGCTTATATCATACCTTTACTTTGTTTTGTGGTGGTAGCCTGGTATGGCTGGCGGGGGTATAAAATAAACTAACCCCCAACCCGCTGAAGGGGGCTTTCGGAGAGTTTCCTGTTTCCAGGGATATTTGTTTTATCCGGATGGCAAAAGTCACTTTAGGAGATTTGGGAAAAAGAGCTTGGTAAATGCGTAGAGCCTGGTAAAACAAAACAATAATTATGTTTCGTCTTGATCATAAAACTGCAATCATCACCGGTGGCGGCAGCGGTATCGGGAAAGCGATTGCTGCTTTATTTGCAAAGCAGGGCGCTGCGGTTCACATCATCGAGCTGGATGAAGTAAACGGCCAGTCTGTTGCTGAAGAAATAAAAAATGCCGGTGGTAGTGTCACGCTGCATGTGTGCAATGTAACGAAGCAGCAGGAAGTGCTGGCTGTTTTTGAAAAAACCGGCCCCATCAATATGCTGGTGAACAGCGCCGGTATTGCTCATGTGGGCAAAGCTGATACCACCGTGGAAGAAGATTTTGACCGGGTGATGAATGTGAATGTGAAAGGAGTGTACAACTGTATTTATGCTGCCATTCCGCAACTGAGAAAATCGGGCGGTGGTTCCATCATCAACATTGCATCGGTGGCGGCGCTGGTGGGTCTGCCCGATCGCTTTGCATACAGCGCGGCAAAAGGGGCCGTGGTTTCGATGACGCTGAGTGTGGCCAAAGATTATATAGGCGAAAACATCCGTTGCAATTCCATTTCGCCGGCACGCATACATACGCCGTTTGTGGATGGATTTATTGCTAAAAATTACCCGGGAAGGGAAAAGGATATGTTTGACAAGCTTTCGAAAACACAGCCCATTGGCCGCATGGGCACGCCTGATGAAGTGGCCGCCCTTGCTTTATACCTGTGCAGCGAAGAAGCGTCGTTCATTACGGGTTGCGACTACCCGATTGACGGGGGATTTGTGAAATTGAACAATTAAGAACCGGGATTAGCAGGTTTAAATGGATTAGCAGGAGACTGGGGATAAATACAATGATTGGATAACTGCGGGAAAAAAGTGTATGAACAGGCAGGGGCTGCGAACAGGCTCAGTAGGATTACCGGACGTTGAAGAGTGCGACGCAACGAAAGCTCAATAGCAGTAATGCAGATGACCTCATAATAAAAATTCTTATTGACAAACCTGCTCTGTAAAAGCATTTGTTATGAAAAAAGTGTTATTCAGTTTGTTGCTAATGCTGTCCTTTATTATGGCACCGGCACAGAAGGGCTACACGCCTTCGCAGGAAAATCTTTCCACAAGAAAAGAATTCCAGGACATGAAATTCGGCATGTTCATTCACTGGGGCGCCAGCAGTGTGCTGGGCGCCGGTGAGTGGGTGATGAACAACCGGAATATTAAAGTGCAGGAATATACAAGACTGCAGCAGATTTTTAACCCGCAGAATTTTGATGCAAAGAAATGGGTGGCCACAGCCAAAGCCGCCGGTATGAAGTACATTACTTTCATCACAAGACACCACGACGGGTTCAGCAACTGGGATACGAAGCAGTCGGACTGGAAGATTACCAACACGCCTTATGGCAAAGATGTGCTGAAGCTGCTGGCCGATGAATGCCAAAAAGAAGGCATCAAACTGTTTTGTTATTACTCTTTGCTCGACTGGTACCGCAGCGATTACCAGTACGAAACCGGCCGCACGGGCAAGGGCACGGGCCGCACGGAAAAGAGTAACTGGGAAAGTTATATCGCTTTTATGAAAGCACAACTGACCGAGCTGCTTACCAATTATGGAGAAATTGCCGGTATATGGTTCGATGGCCACTGGGATCAGTTGGAAAATGACCAGGATAAAAAAGCCGTATCGAAAGTGAACTGGCATTACGAAGAAATTTATGAACTGATTCACCGCCTGCAGCCGAAATGCCTTATCAGCAACAATCATCATTTGACTCCCATTCCCGGTGAAGATTTCCAGGCTTTTGAAAAAGATTTGCCGGGGCATAACACAACGGGCTTTGGCGGCGCATCGGTTTCGGAACTGCCGCTTGAAACCTGCGAAACGATGAACGACAGCTGGGGTTTCAACATCACCGACCGGAATTATAAATCGGTAAAAAAACTGGTTCAGTACATGGTAAAAGCGGCGGGTTATAATGCCAATTTTTTACTGAATGTGGGCCCCATGCCCGATGGAAGCATCCAGCCTGAGTTTGTGGATACGCTGAAAAAAATAGGGGAGTGGATGGCGAAATACGGCGAAACGATTTACGGCACACGTGGCAATGTGATTCCGCCGAAAGACTGGGGCATGCTGACGATAAAAAACAAAACCGTTTACCTGCACGTACTCGATCAGCCGGAGAATCCTTCTTTTATTTTTATTCCTGAGCTTAAAGATAAAATAGCAAAGGCGTTTTTATTTGACGGGAGACGAGAAGTAAAATATAAACAACAGGCCGAAGGAACATTTATTTACCTTGAAGATATACAGCTTGACGATATAGATACCATTATCCAGGTAGAATTAAAGTAAGTAAAATGAAACTAATACGCTTTGGCGATGCCGGGTATGAAAAACCTGCTGTGCTCATCGGCAATTGCCGCTACGATGTGTCGGAATACATTTATGATTACAATGAGCAGTTTTTTGGAAAGGACGGCCTGGCAGTGCTGCATGAGCTTATCAGCGCAAAAGAATTAAAGAAGGTGGATGAAAAGGCAAGGTGGGCTGCGCCGGTGGCAAGGCCTTCCAAAATTGTATGCATCGGTTTGAATTATTCCGATCATGCAGCAGAAAGCGGAATGAAGTTGCCGGATGAGCCGGTGATTTTTTTTAAAGCCACTTCGGCTATGGCGGGGCCATTCGACCATCTCATCATTCCAAAGAACAGTAAAAAGACGGATTGGGAAGTGGAGCTGGCTGTAGTGATTGGAAAAAAAGCATTGTATGTGGATGAAGCTGACGCCCTGGATCATGTAGCCGGGTACATGCTGCACAACGATTACAGCGAACGTGAATTTCAGCTGGAGCGCAGCGGCCAGTGGGTGAAGGGAAAAAGCTGTGATTCATTTGCGCCCCTCGGTCCCTGGCTGGCTACGCCGGATGAAATTGCCGATGTAAACAACCTGCGTCTCTGGCTTACTGTAAATGGAAAAATGATGCAGGATGGGAATACAAAGAATCTTGCGTTTAAAATACCGCAACTGGTTTCTTACATCAGCCGGTTTATGACGCTGCTGCCCGGCGATATAATTTCAACCGGCACGCCGGCGGGAGTGGGGCTTGGTCAAAAACCGGAACCCGTATTTCTGAAACCGGGTGATGTGGTGGAGTTGGGTATTGACGGATTGGGCAGCAGCAGGCAGGTTGCTGTTGCGTACAATAATCAATAATTATCAATTACTGATTATTGGTTATTAAAAAACACCATCATGAAGAAATATTGTCTTGCCCTGGATTTGAAAGATGACCCGGCTTTGATTGCTGCGTATGAAAAGTATCATCGGCAGGTGTGGCCTGAAATAATTAAAAGCATTAAAGATGCAGGAATTGAAAAGCTGGATATTTACAGAACCGGCAACAGGCTGTTTATGATTATAGAGGCAAATAATGATTTCAGTTTTGAAAAGAAAGCGGCCATGGATGCCGCCAATTCCAAAGTGCAGGAATGGGAAACACTGATGTGGAAATTTCAGCAGGCATTGCCATGGGCCAAACCGGGTGAGAAATGGGTGCTGATGGAGAGGATATTTGAATTGAAATAAAAAGGAGTCAGGAGTCAGGATTCAGGAGGGTGGAAATATTGTCGATGATTTGCTGTGAAAACAATTTTTAACCGTAAAACAATTTTTATGAAACCCGCAAAAATCTTCACTGATTTCATCGTTTGGCAAAAGGCGCACAAATTTGTTTTGGAAGCTTATAAATATACTTTACTATTCCCTAAAGAGGAAATATATGCCTTAACTTCCCAATTCAGAAGAGCAGCAGTTTCAATCGCTGCAAATATTGCAGAGGGTTTCAGGAAAAAATCAGATAAGGATAAAATAAAATTTTATAACAGCTCCCGGGGTCTGTTGAAGAGTGCAGGTATTACCTCATGCTTTCATAGGATTTGAAATACGGAGAAAATGAGCACCTTTCTGTACGCATAGCAGAAGTAAGTAAAATTCCCGATGCTTATAGTACAGCAATAGAAAACAATTCTGAATTCTGACTACCGAATACTGAATCCTGAATTCTATGACCATCGACACCCACGTTCATTTCTGGAAATACGACAGGAAAAGAGATGCCTGGATTACGGATGAAATGAAAATCCTGAAACAGGATTACCTGCCGCAACACCTTTCGTTGACACTGAAAAGAAACCAGGTGGATGGCTGCATTGCGGTGCAGGCCGGGCAGAGTGAATACGAAACTCATTTTTTGGTGGAGCTTGCCAAAACGCATCCTGAAATTAAAGGCGTAGTGGGCTGGGTGGATTTGGAAAATAAAAATGTTGTGGACAGGCTGACTTATTTTTCACAGTATCCCATCATCAAAGGCTGGCGGCATATTGTGCAGTCGGAGCCGGATGATTTTTTGCTGCGTGAAAGTTTTCAAAACGGCATCCGTGCCCTGGCGCCGTATGAATATACTTATGATGTTCTCATTTACCACCACCAGCTGCAGGCGGCGATTGAATTTGTTTCAAAATTCCCGGACCAGCAGTTTGTGATTGACCATTGCGCCAAACCGGAAATCGGGACAAAAAAGATTGCCGAATGGAAAACACTGATGAAGGAAATTGCAGGGCGGCCGAATGTTTACTGCAAACTGTCTGGCCTGTTTACCGAAACGCACTGGAAACAGTGGAGCGCTGCTGATTTTTATCCCTACCTTGATGTAGTGTTTGAAGCTTTCGGTACCAGCCGCCTGATGTTTGGCAGCGACTGGCCCGTGATTTTGTTATCGGGCATGTATGTGCAGTGGAAAAGCCTGTTGGAAAAATACATGGAGAAATATCCGGTGGAGGACTGGCGAAAAGTATTTGGTGAAAATGCCATTGAATTTTATAAGCTATAAAAATGTGTCAAGGAAGCCCGAAAGTTAATGGAAATATCACTCCGTGGTTTCCGTGCTTCCGTGGCTAATAACTTATTCAAAGGCATTTTTGAAAATCAGTGTCTGTCTCTTTGCTGTTTTCATTTCAGCAATTCCGTTTACTTCAATTATCTCGCTGCGCCCGATTCCTTCCTGGGTCCATGTTTTGAAGGGGAGTTTTATACGCAGCATGCCGCCGGCTTCTGATTTTATTTTTACTTCCGTCACCACGCCGTTTTCTTTTTTGGCCGAAACAAGGAAGGCACCCTCGGCCCGCAGTGTATGGTACGAAATATTTTTCCATGCGGCAGGCACTGCCGGAAACACGTCAATAAAATTTTTATGGCTTTGCAATAGCATTTCATGAATGCCCTGTGCAAAAGCAAAATTGCCTTCGAGGGTAAAGGGCTGGTAAGTGGCGTCAGCATACTGACCGCCCCGCTGGTCACCATTTAAATGAAAACTGTTTGAGGAAACAAAGTTGGTCGCAAACTTTTTAAGGTTGGCCGCCGCAGAGTCGCCATTCTTTGCCCTTGCATACATACAGGCAATCCATGCAAAAGAATAACCCACCCATTTCCGGGTGCCAAGTTTTTCAATATGCTTCAGCGAATTTTCAATAATGATTCGTTGTGCAGAATCTTCCACGTTCAGCAGGCCAAGCGGGTGTATGGCGTGCAGGTGGTTCTGGTGGCGGTGGCTGTATTCCAGGTTTTGATTCACGGCAATGCTGAGGCCGGTTTCATTTGTAAAAAAATCAGGAAGGGTGGTCCATTGTCTTAACCAGAATTTTGCTTCATCTTCTTTTTTTAATTTCAGGTAAACTGTCTGCATCATTTCAAAAACATTCTTTACCAATGCCAGGTCGTAATTTGTCCAACCGGAAAACCATGCTTTAATGCTGTTATCATTATACTCAGGTGTAGAACTTAATGGGAGCTTTCGGACCGAACTGTCGTTTAATTGTGTGATGTTTTGAAGATACCTGCACACTTCATTCAAATAAGGCAATAATTTTTCTTTTAAAAAATTTTTATCCATACTGTATTTCCACTGCCAGTAAAAATGCTGCGCCAGCCAGGCCGAAGTGGTCGGACTCATGGCATATTGAATCCAGCCACCCAGTGGTTTGCCGCTGAGGGTGGTTACTCCCGGCACATTCAGTCCGTCCACTTCAAAATAGTGCTTTGTCCATCGTTTGTTTTCTTCTTTCACATTCCAAAGCCAGTTGGTAAAGCCTTCCGTCAAATCAGGATGATTGCCGGTATAGCCGGGCCAGTAGCTCAGTTCGGTGTTCAGGTCATGATGAAAATCGCCTTTCCATGGCGGCAACTTGCCATCATCGGCTGTCCATATTGCCTGCAGCGAAATGGGCGGTGTATTGCTGCGTGCCACG
The DNA here is from genome assembly GCA_964444975.1 of uncultured Chitinophaga sp. Taxonomy (GTDB): domain Bacteria; phylum Bacteroidota; class Bacteroidia; order Chitinophagales; family Chitinophagaceae; genus VBAS01. Next base: position 30,642 of record CAYUJD010000014.1, read on the forward strand.
CATCCAAACTTATACATGTCCCGGTAATATTGCCGCTCTAAAACAGAATCGGGAATTGAAACGGAAGAACGTCTCCAGTAATCATTCCACCAGGCAATATGCGAGGGCCAGCCGGTGGGTTCTTTGTGCAACACATTCAGATCAGGAATAGCGGCGGGCTGGTTATTGGTAATGGTCCATTGCCCGATGATTTTTTTGCCCGGAAAGCGGTACCACTTCACCAGCACTTCATAATAATTGCCATTCCAGGTGGGCTGATGGTAATGGATGGACTCGAATTCTTTTTTTACCAGGCCCTTTTCATAACCGAGTCTTACCAGTTCATTGCCGCCAGCTTTGTTTTCATGGTTACTGTTATTATAGTTTGGAATGATGAGTTCAGGCACAATTTCCTCATCTGTGTTTTCAAATCCAAAATAGCCGGTTTGTCTTGTGGCATGTATATAACAGTTGAAGCGGATTCCGTTTTCAAAATCTGCCGTACACAGCCCGTTTGAAATATCAAGCGAAACATTTTTCACCTGGCCGATTTTATTTAAATCAAACTCAAGCGCCGCGCCGGGAATCTTTGTCGGTGCCGGGTATTTTTCATAAGGATGGTCGCCGAGTTTTTGTACTGTATCATACGCTCCTTTCTTCACCTGCTCCACCACCCATTTGAATTTGAGTTTGTCAATCTCCGGCATGGAGCGGTCATCCCACAGGTCAACGCGGTCAAGCGAAAGACGCAGTTTATTTTCTTTTTGCCAAACCAGGGCACCCAGCCAGCCGTTGCCAAGCGGAATTCCTTCGTCCCACCGTTTTGCAAGCGAATCAAAAACGAGGTTGTGTTTTGACCGAGGCTGGGCAATGAGCTGCATTGTGAAAAAAAATAAAACAAGAAACAGTAAGACTCTCATTCAGTAATCAATTTTCAAAAAAAAATCTTAGTTCTTTTTCGGGGGCTTCACGATCATTGTATCAGTCTCCAAAAAAGGCACAACATATCCTCCTGTGTCCAGGGTTACATTGGGAAAAGCGTTCCTCAGATTCATCCAATCGTTGCTGCCGGTTTTTGTTTTATATAAATAAACGGCCTGCAGGTCGGGAAGATTTTTCAATTGCATAATTCCATTTCCTGTCACAGCCGTATTCACCAGGTTCAGGTGCTGCAGCTTTTTCAGAGATGAAAGATGAGAAAGTCCTTTGTCAGTTACGGGGGTGTTATCCAGTTGCAGGCGGGTTAGATTACTGAGCTGTCCGACTGTATTCAATAAACTATCCGCAATATTTTTATAACTCAGCCTGAGCCAAACAACCTGCTTTTTCAGCGGCAGTAAAAGTGAAATATCATTGACCGTCAAAGAATCAACCGAAACATAATTTACCGAAAGATAATTGCTGTTGCGAGCCACCGGAAGCACTACGATGCCTCTTGCTTTTAATTTTTGCAATACTTTTTCATCAGCCGCTGTCACGGGTTCTTCCGGTACATCCGGCGGGCCCTTTTTTGGAAGCGGTTGCTGCAGGACCAGTAAAACCGGTTTCAGCTTTTCAGGCTGTTCCAGTTCTTTTGTTTTTCGGTCAAAGGAAGCGCCGGTGCTGATCCACCAGTGAATCAAAGCAATTTGACCTTCTTTCAGTTGTGGTTTTTCATTTGGCGGCATGTGGTCTTCGTGATTGCGTGGCAGCAGCAGGCGTTTTATCATATCGCTTTCATCGGCATTACCTGGTTTGATTACAAGACCATCCTTTCCTCCTTTCAGTATCAGTTCGGGTTTATCGAGGCGCAGGCCGCCTTTCTTTTTGCTGGCGCTATGACAAGTATAACACCTGCTTTGAAAAATCGGCTGAATGATATCGGAATAAACCACCGCTTCCTGCACATCGGGTACCGGCTGTGGCTCCGCTGTGGCGCTGCTGTCAGTTTTAAATGCAGCGCTGAGATAATCAGGCCCGTGAGTGAGTGAGCCGCCAAGATGGCCGGTGACGATGATGAGCAAAACCAAAACCGGTACCAGCCATTTTTCAAAACCATTTTCCCAACTGTGAAATAAATAGGCAAACAGCGAGACTAAAGCCACTGCAATACCGAACCATTTGTGTGTGTTCACCAGCTGTTCATCATAATCACCACTGCGTGACAACAGCAACCCGCTGATGCAGGAAGCCGCTGCACTGAGAACTCCCCAGAACAATGCAATGCGGATGGCCGGCTGAAGCACCGCAAATTTTTCTTTTTTCGAGAGGAAATAAAACAATGCTGCCAGCAGCAAAATACCAATGGGCAAATGAACCAGCACGGGATGCAATCTTCCTATCAGCTCAGAAAAATTCATGACTAAATCAGTTATAAACACTCAATTAAATGTTCAATGCTCAATGCTCAATGTTCATTTTTCAATTTCAAAGAGTCCTTAACCTGAACATTGAGCATTGGAAATTGAAAATTGAACATTTAGTTAACTGTATCTCTCCCTCAATAATTTCATCATGTACACATTTATCTCCCACTGGTTGGCCAGCGGCTGCCGGGTGTAGGGCAGCGTCGGCAGGTAATCCGGCGGGCCGAATTCAGTGAGGATTGTCATACGTTCTCCCTTCTTCTTTTTTCTATCAATCACTTTATCCCACCAGGCCAGGTGAGCTTTCACTGCGTTGTCCCACTCCGGCGCACGGGGGTCGTTCACCTGCGGTCCTTCGGGGTGCCCGATGCGGGCATGAATATGCTCCACTCTTTCCAGCGTCATGTTCATGGTTTCCTGCTGGTCGGCCAGCAGGCTTTCATGCACATTGCACCAGTGGCTCACATCGAAAGTTATTTTCAGGTCAGGATATTTTTCAATGTATTGCCTTGCTACAGGCGCCGAATATAAAATGCGGGAGCGGTGTGTTTCGTGGCAAATGCTGATGCCTGTGATGCGTGCCAGCGCAAGCGTATGTTCAATGAATTTCCGGTTATCGTCAAAGCTGAAATAATCACGGCCCGAATGATTGTTGATGTAAAGCGGACGCTGGATATTTTGTTTGGCAGCGGCATCAATCATTTTTTTATAGTAATCGAGGTGTTCCTGCGGATTGCTTTGCCAGCCGCCGCAGAGAAAACCCACTTCAAGCCCGTGGTTCTTTAGTGCGGCAAACAATTCGTCCTGGGCTTTTTTATTGTCGGTAGGCCACCAGGCTTCAATGCCGTCATATCCTTCTTTTTTTGCTTTGGCACAAAACTCATCCAGCGTACCGCTGAAGCCCCAGCTGGTAGCCATTATTTTCAGTTCGTATTTATTGTTCATGGCAAAAGAGGGTTTGGGTAAAATGGATGAAAAGGAAGAAAGCGCCACAGCCGACGAGGAAAGATGAATAAACTGCCTGCGGCTGATGGATTTTCTCATGCCATGAATTTATTACAATTTCAGTTACGGTAAATACCACAACATTGCCGGGCGGGGAGGAACAGTTGCCAGGAGTGATTGCGAAGCATCAAAATCTCAAAAGGGACATTGATTAATACCGGTACCAGTAAAAATTATTTTAGAATTTCTATGAGAAAAATCCGGGAAACCAGATGGCAGAATTCCTGCGGAAGTCCGGGAGGCTGGAGGAATTTCATTCCACAACCTGGTGCGGCTTGAAGTAAAAATTTATCTGCTGACGATGTTCAGGCTGTGTGTCTTTGCAGATCCACTTTCATCAGCTTTCCTTCCAGCACATTGGCCAGTTCCACCACGGCTTTGTTTTCATTGCGGCTTGCATTATTGGTGTAAGTGGGGAACAGCGATACACCGGTGTAAATGTTGTAATGCAGTGTCAGGTGATTGCCATGGAAACTGAAATTCCAGTCAATGCTGTCAAAGTCATCTTCCTTGCGGCGGAAATCAATATGGAATTCCTTGCTGAGAATATCGGCGACCTGGTAGAAGCGCTTCAGTCCGCCGTCGTCATCAATAATGGCTTCTGTGCAGCCAAGGGCTATGCGTAGGGTAAGGCTCATAGTTTGTACGTTTTAGTTTTTAGAAAAGGATATTGGAGCCGGGTTTAAGGCAAAGTATTTTTGCTATGACTTAAACTTCTTTGCTTTTTTGGCAGCCTTGGCCGATTCCGGATCACCGCTTACCAGTTTTTCTGCGCCTATGTTTCTGCCGTCGGTTTTGCAGCCATATTTCGGTCTGAAAAGATTATTCCAAAGGTTGCAGGAAGACAAAAGTATCACCAGGCTAATAAATATCAACAGGGTTCTGACGGTCTTCATGGACTGCATTTTCTTTGAACGAATTTACGCAGGAAAAATTGCATTTGCCAGAGTAAATATACCAGGAAGAAGGTGATTAAAAGCTCCGGCAGGTTTAAATAGTTCAATGTTTAAAAAAAGGAGCTGGTAGTTATGCTTGGGAAATCTCCTTAGCCCTTCGGAACATTTTCCTCCCTGAACCAGTCGGCATATTTTACATAGTTATTGGCAATACGGTTGATTTCGCCGCTGATCATTTCCTGCGAAATATCTTTCACTTTCCGGGCCGGCACTCCGGCATAAACACTGCCTGCTTCACAAATCGTTCCTTCCAGCACTACCGAACCGGCCGCAATTATGGTATTGCTGTTCACTACGGAGCCATCCATTATTATGGCGCCCATGCCCACCAGCACATTGTCGTGCAGCGTGCAGCCGTGCACAATGGCATGGTGACCGATGGAAACATTGTGGCCTATGCTGGTGCCGAATTTTTTGTAGGTGCAGTGAATACAGGCCCCATCCTGCACATTCACTTTGCTGCCCATGCGGATAAAATTCACATCGCCCCGCACAACGGCATTGAACCAGATGCTGCAGTCATCACCCATCACCACATCACCCACAATAGTGGCATTCGGCGCTACGAAGCAATTGTTTCCAAACTGCGGGTATTTGTCTTCTACAGCAAGTACTACAGGCATAAATCAAGTTTATTGTTTTAGGTTTATCGTTTTTGGTTATCAGCATTTGTACTGCTATCAGGCTTTTGTTGCCCCGAACGTTCGGGGCTCCGTTTATCTTTCTGAACTCTGTTCAGCCATACTCCGGGCATTCTGTGTCTCCGAAGCATCAGCTGCAAATTAGAGATTTTCTTTGCGTCTTTGCGTGTCCTTTGCGTTCTTTGCGTGAAATAATTCTTCTGTGACAGAGCGGGAACTTTTCCTGAAACATATTGCACAAACCTCTCCGGCTCCGCTTGCTTTTGAAATTGCAAAAGCGGAAGGTTGTTTGCTGTATGATAAAAACGGAAAAGAATACATTGACCTCATCGGCGGCATCAGCGTGGCCAATACGGGTCATCGCCATCCCAGCGTGATGGAGGCAATCAAAAAACAGCTGGATGCCTACCTGCACGTGATGGTGTATGGCGAATTTGTGGAAAGCCCGCAGGTGCAGTATGCCAAACTGCTGACTGAACATTTACCTTCTTCGCTCAACACAGTTTATTTTACCAACTCCGGCGCCGAAGCCGTGGAAGGATCGATGAAGCTGGCTAAGCGGGTGACCGGCAAAACGCAGATCATTGCTTTTAAGAATGCTTATCATGGCTCCACACAGGGCGCATTGAGTATAATGGGTGATGAATACTGGCGCAATGCTTTTCGTCCTTTATTACCCGGTGTGCTTCATCTTGAATACAATTCATTTGATTCATTAAATGAAATAACAGTGCAAACCGCCTGCGTAATTGCTGAGACCGTGCAGGCAGAAGCAGGCATTATTGTTCCTTCAAAGGAATGGATGCAGGCATTAAGAAAAAAGTGCACAGATACCGGAACCTTATTAATACTGGATGAAATACAAGCCGGCTTTGGACGCACCGGCAAGCTGTGGGCTTTTGAACAATTTGATATAGTGCCCGATGTTTTGGTACTTGGCAAGGCATTGGGCGGCGGCATGCCGCTCGGGGCTTTTATTGCTGACAAAAAGCTGATGAATACTTTTACAGAAAACCCGGTGCTCGGTCACATCACTACCTTCGGCGGTCACCCGGTTTGCTGTGCGGCGGGCAGGGCATCAATGAAAATGCTGCTTGAAGAGAAACTGGCAGAAGGAGTGAAATCCAGAGAAGCGCTGTTCCGTTCCCTGCTGGTTCATAAAAAAATAAAAGCAGTGCGTTCATCCGGTTTGTGGATGGCCGTGGAGTTTGATTCGTTTGAAACAAACAGGAAAGTGATTGCGGCCTGCATCGCTGACGGTATCATGACCGACTGGTTTTTATTTGCCCCGCAGTGCCTGCGTATTTCACCACCCCTGACTATTACTGAAGCTCTGATTAAAATTGCCTGCAACAGGTTGGTAGGTTTACTGGACAAGGTATAAGCTGTACTGTATCTCCCCGGCTTTATTTTTCATAGAGCCGGCGGGTAAAGCTGCTTTTGACACCGCATAGAAAAATAATTTTTACTAAAAAATTCCCGGTGGAACTGTTTTGGTCATTTGTTATTATTCTTATATTAGTCCTATTATTAACCAAAACCACATGTTATGAGAAAATTATCTCTCCTTCTCTTTTCACTTGTAGTGTTCACAGTTTCCTTCGCAACAAGCACCAGTGAAATCAAACCGGTTCTTAATGCCAATCACATTTACCTGCCGGTTGGCAAAACAGGCCAGAAAATCTCTCTCATGGAGCTTTCGAGAATTTCAATGAATGACCTGCAAACACTCACAAACCGGAAGATGAATTTTTTTGAACGGCTTGCTTTCAAAGCGGGGCAAAAAAAACTGAAGAAGAGCATAGATGAGGATGGAACTATCAATAAGAAAAAACTGGAAAAGTTTGTAAGTAATTATTACGGCGGAGAAACCGGGTTTCATGCAGGAGGATTTTTTCTAGGTTTCCTGCTTGGGCTTATCGGTGTTCTGATTGCTTATCTAATTAAAGATGATTACAAAAGAAACCGTGTAAAATGGGCCTGGATAGGCTGGGCTATTTATGCAGTAATTGTAATTGTCGCCTTTGTAGCAGCCTGATTTTACCAGGTAAAGAATTTTATTAATGGCCAATCTTTACAGGTTGGCCTTTTCATTCCCCCACCTCCACAATCACTTCCACTTCCACAGCGATCCCCAATGGCAATGAATACATGCCTACCGCCGAGCGGGCATGTTTTCCTTTGTCGCCAAATATTTCCACCATCAAATCGCTGTAACCATTAATTACTTTGGGCTGGTCTTTGAAATCTTCCGCGCAGTTCACCATGCCCAGCACTTTTACAATCCGCTTTACTTTGTTCAGCGAGCCCAGCTCCGCTTTTAATACGGAAAGATGGGCGATAGCGGTGAGCCGTGCCGCTTCATAACCCTGTTCGATGGTTAAATCTTTTCCCACTTTGCCGGTTACATAACTGCCGTCGGGTTTATTGGGCCCTTTGCCGGCGAGGTAAAGCAGGGTGCCAACTCGTACTGCATTTACATACGTGGCTACCGGCGCCGATGGCTGACTTAATACAATTCCTTTTTCTTTCAGCCTGGCTTCGGGGTCTTGTGCAAGTAGTGCAACAGGCAAAAGGCTACAGATGGTTACCGGGATTGCAAAAAGCAATGAAAAAATCTTTTTCATATTAAAACAGTTTAAAAATGTAAGCAGCAATTAAACCACCGATGACCGGCCCCACAACCGGAATCCAGCTATAACTCCAGTCGCTGTCTCTTTTATTTTTTATGGGTAAAATAAAATGAGCAATGCGTGGGCCAAGGTCTCTTGCAGGATTAATAGCATAACCGGTGGGGCCACCAAGAGATAAACCAATACCCAGCACCAGCAAACCAACCGGCAAGGCATCCAGTGTACCAAGTGTGGAGGCGGGTTGTGACATGGCCATTGCGCCCAATACCAACACAAATGTGCCGATGATTTCTGTTATCATATTGTGCCCCACGCTGCGGATGGCCGGTGCATTGCAAAACACGGCCAGCTTGGCATCGGCATTCTCTGTTGCATCAAAATGTTGTTTGTAAGCAAGCCATACTATGATGGCCCCGGTAATGGCCCCGGCAAATTGTGCACCAATATAAGTAAGCAGCAGTGATGAATCAAAATCATTAAATGCAGTCATAGCAAGGGTGACAGCCGGATTGAGATGGCCGCTGCCGCCGAGTTTTACAGAAGCATATACACCAAGAAATACCGCCATGGCCCAGCCGAATGTGATCACAATCCAGCCGCTGTTATGGCCTTTGGTTTTGTTTAAAACTACATTGGCCACTACGCCATCCCCTAAAATGATGAGCAGCATGGTGCCGATGAATTCGCCTGTGAATGGAGACATAAGCAGTTTAGTTTATAGTTTTTAGTTTAGGGTTTGCGGCCGGAAGATAATTCTTTGCAATTTTAATAAAGTTATCAAGTTGATTTTTCATCCACTCACTGTCTTTCAGCATTTCTTTAGCCATGATGGAAGCTACCAGTGGCGCGGCTTCCATAGCGGCTTTGGCATCGAGCAATAAGGCACGGGTTCTGCGGGCCAGCGCATCTTCCACCGTCATGCACATTTCATGATGCACGGCCCAGTGAATTTCTGCATTGATAAAAGGTAGCGACGGGTGAATGGGAGTGGCCATACCCGGAAATTGTTTAATAATGGATTCCACTTTCTCTTTATCGCTGCCATAATAATATCGCGGTGCATAGTAATCCACTTTTTCCCTATACCCGTGGATATGCAGGGTTTTGGTTTTGCATACTTTTTCCGGCATTCCGGCTTTGTACATGGCTATTTCCATTACATCTTCCGCCATCTTGCGGTAGGTAGTCCATTTGCCGCCGGTAATGCTGATGAGCTCCGAATCAGAAACAGCAATATGATGATCTCTCGAAATGGCCGAAGTGATTTTGTTGCCGCTCTTCACCAGCGGCCGCAAACCGGCAAACACGCTGCGGATGTCGTCATAGGAGAGATCTTTTTTCAGGTAGCGGTGAATGTGCTGCATGACAAATTCGATTTCCTGTGAAAATGCCACCGGCTCTTCCGAGGCATAATCCACTGGCGTATCGGTGGTGCCCACAATGATTTTGTTATGCCAGGGCACGGCAAACAGAACCCGGCCATCGTCCGTTCTTGGTATCATGATGGCCGTATCGCTGGGTAAAAATGATTTATCAAACACGAGGTGAATGCCCTGGCTATGCGTTATCATCGGCGCTGCGCCGGGGTCATCCATCCGTGCAATATTGTCAGAAAAAATTCCTGTGGCATTGATAACGGCTTTGGCTTTGATGCTGTAGTCTTTTGAATGGATGCTGTCTTTCACTTCCACCCCGCAAACCTTTCCATCAGTTTTCAGCAGCCCCTCAACACTCATGTAGTTTAATACAATGGCGCCAAAGTCGGCGGCGGTCATTGCCAGATGAATTGCAAGACGGGCATCATCAAACTGCCCGTCGTGATACAGCACGCCGCCCCGCAAGCCTTCTGCATCCAGGTTAGGCGCCAGGGCAAGTGTTTCTTCTTTGCTCAAAAATTTTGAAGGACCCAGTCCCAGGCTGCCTGCCATCCAGTCGTACACTTTCAACCCGATGCCGTAAAACGGATTTTCCCACCATTTATAATTGGGAATGACGAATGACTGGTTTTTTACGAGGTGGGGGGCATTTTTTTTCAGGAGCCCTCTTTCTTTCAGGGCCTCCATTACCAGTTTGATATTGCCCTGCTGCAGGTAGCGTACGCCACCATGCACCAGCTTGGTGCTGCGGCTGGAAGTGCCTTTGGCAAAATCATATTTTTCGAACAGAACAGTTTTACATCCCCGTGATGCCGCATCCACGGCAATGCCCAGGCCCGTGGCGCCGCCACCGATGACGCAGATGTCGAATTCGGGGGTTGAGTTCAGTGCCTGTATAAATTTATTCCGGTTCATTTTTTTCAACACAGAGTTTCTGAGTTACGGAGTTACACAGAGTTCAAATCACCATTAATACGCCGGCGAATACCATCTTTCAGCAAGGCAACATTAAAGTTTATAAGCAGTCCGAGTTTTTTACCTGATAATTTAAGATAGGTAACCAACTGCGCTTCCTGAACCGGAAGTACTCCTTCAACCGATTTTAATTCCAATATTATTTCATCTTCAACTATGAGGTCAATAATAAAATCCTTGTCAAGCTGAATCCCCCTGAATACTACCGGTAAAATAACCTGGCTTTTTACGGACAGACCATCTTCAATCATCAATTTTTTCAAACAAACTTCATATACCGATTCCATCAAACCGGGTCCAAGTTCTTTATGAACCTCAATGGAACATTTTATTATACGTTCCGTAATGGAATTGTACCACGCTGAGTTTTTAATCATCATAATTTTATTCTCAGTGCAACTCAAATTCTCTGTTACTCTGTGTTGAAATTAAATCTTCTCATCCGCCCATGCAATCGCCGCTTTCACTGCCCTTTGCCATCCTATCACCAGTTGGTTTCTTGTTACCTCATTCATCGCCGGTAAAAATTCTTTATCCACCTGCCACTGCTGCTCTATCTCATTTATATTTTTCCAATAGCCAACAGCAAGTCCGGCGAGGTATGCAGCACCCAGCGCCGTGGTCTCCGTCACTTTGGGTCGAATCACTTTTGTGTTCAGTATATCGCTTTGAAACTGCATCAGGGCATTATTGACGGTGGCACCGCCATCTGCTCGCAGTTCGGCAATGGAGATTCCCGCATCGGCTTCCATGGCTTTCAGCACATCATACACCTGGTAGGCAATACTGTCAAGTGCGGCACGGGCAATATGCGCCCGGGTACTTCCTCTCGTTAACCCAAAAATGCTTCCCCTTGCATGTTGATTCCAGTGTGGTGTACCCAGGCCGGCAAATGCAGGTACAATATATACTCCTTCAGAATCATTGACCGTGGCTGCCAGTTGTTCCACTTCTCCGGATGAGCGAATGATCTTTAATCCATCCCGCAGCCATTGAATCACTGCTCCGGCAATAAAAACACTTCCTTCCAGTGCGTATTCCGTTTTACCGTCAAGCTGCCATGCAATGGTGGTGAGCAAATTGTTTTTTGATGCAATCACTTTTTCTCCTGTATTCATCAGCATAAAACAACCAGTGCCGTACGTATTCTTCACCATGCCGGGTTGGGTACACATCTGGCCAAATAAGGCCGCCTGCTGATCGCCGGCAATGCCTGCAACCGGAATCCGCGAATCAGGAACCACATTGTCTGTCATTCCATAAATAGTACTGCTGGGTTTTACTTCCGGCAAAACGGATTTTGGAATATCGAACAGCTTCAGCAACTCATCATCCCAGGTACAGGTATGAATATTCAGCAGCATGGTGCGGGAAGCATTTGATACATCAGTGACATGCACAGCGCCGTTGGTCAGTTTCCAAACCAGCCAGCTGTCAATGGTGCCGAATGCCAGCTCACCGTTTTCAGCCTTTGTTCTTGCACCGGGCACATTGTCCAGCATCCATTTCAGTTTTGTGGCGCTGAAATAAGCGTCAATCACCAAACCGGTTTTTTGCTGAATGGTTTTTGCATGGCCTGCTGATTTCAATTCATCGCAATACGATGCCGTGCGCCGGTCCTGCCACACGATAGCATTGTAAACGGGTTTGCCCGTGCTGCGTTCCCACAACACTGTCGTCTCACGCTGGTTGGTGATGCCAATGCCGGCAATCAGTTTCATTGTGATGCCTGCTTTTGCCACTGCTTCAGCCATAGTGCCAGATTGTGTGCTCCAGATTTCTTCCGCATCATGCTCCACCCATCCGGGCTGTGGAAAAATCTGCCTGAACTCCCTTTGCGCCGTACTGATGATGTTTCCTTTTTTATCAAATACAATGCTGCGGCTGCTGGTAGTGCCCTGATCAAGGGCAAGAATATATTGGGACATAGAAAGATGATTAAATGTGATTTGGAAGATAGAAAATTAAAGGCATAAAAAGGCCGGTCGTGTTACCGGCCGGCCGAATTAAAAGAATTAAATTTATTACTTAAAGGTCCTCATATAATTTACCACAGCCCAGATATCATCCTGGTCAGGAATTTTCTTTTTGTAGGATGGCATGTCTTTACGGCCTTCAAATGTTTTATAAAACAGGGCGCCATCAGATTGTTTTTGAAAATCGGCAGTGGTAAAATCGCCGCATTCGGTATCCAGTTGTGCTGCTTTGGGGCCATCACCTTTTCCTTTTGTACCGTGGCATGATTTACAATGCTGGATATAAAGTTCTTTTCCGGTAGCAAGGGAAGCAGCATCGGATTTTACAGGGTTAGCCATTTTCTGGTACTTCTCTGGTACCGGCCACGGATCTCTTTGCGATTTTGGGGCAAAAGCCACGGCAATAAAAAGGAGCAGAACAGATGCGTAAAACGAAATATACTTTTTCATAATGCTTAGTTTTATTTTTGGATGTTTAAAGGAATTATTTAGTTGCTTCTGATATAGTTTTTGGTTCTTCTTTTCTTAACCGGAACAATTCAAAAATGATTACGATATAATGCCCCCACACTGCTGTCATTAATATCACGAATGTAACAAGCATCCAGAGAGGAGGATGGCTGCTCCATAATGCACGGGGTAGTTCTTTAAGTTCAGTGGAAACCGGCGCTCCCCAATTTTGTACAACGGAAGCTTCCATGTTGCCATAGGTTTCATTTTCTTCCAACTTTGCCAAAAGGATAATATCGCCTTTGGCATCGCCGGGCAGGTTGCCCGGTATTTCCACGGTTGCTTCACCGGCTTCATTGGTGGTTCCTTCACCCAGTTTCAGCGGCAGGAATAGTCTTTTTACAAAAACGCCGATTACTGTTTCTGAAACCGGTGTTTCCGTACCGGTGCTGAGATCAATGAGCTTCACGCTGACGGATAAAAGTGAATCTTCTTTTACAGGAGTGATTTCCAGTCTTGCTCTTTTAACCGAAGCAACTTCTTCTGATGCTTCAATGGAATCTTTTCCGGCAAACGATGCTTTGAAATTGAGTTTTCCCCCAGCATCTGTGGTTAACTGGTCTGCTTTACAGTTGAACAAGGCCACGCCGTTTCTGTCGGTGATGGCTTCACCGGCTTTTTTAGCAGAAGAATCAGTCCCCGAAAAAAATTCAATCTTTAAGCCTGGTAGTTTGGTAAGTGTACCGCTGATCTTTGCTTTTACACTTGCTTTCAGGTCAACACTGTTATCGTTCTTCTGAATAGTGGTGAATTCTATAAGGGGGGTATAGGTGGTTGCTTCTTTTGTTTCCTGTACGGTTACCTGGGGCGCTATTGTATCATTCTGCGCCACCAGTTTTTCAGAAACAATAAATAAGGATGTAAATATTAACCCGGTTAAAAATCCGGATCTTCTCCTTATTTGCTGGGTTGGTATTGGGATAATTTTTTTCATACTAGGTTCGTTTATGCCGGAGCAGTTTCACTTTTTACAGCTGCTTGTTCTTTCTTCTTTTCATTATCACCAAACTCTGATATCGGTATAATGGTTACAAACTTTGACATAAGGGTAAAGAATAAGAAGAAGGTGGCTATGCCGGCCAGTGTTAATGCCCATTCCACCCAGGTGGGGGAATATTTTACAAAATCCAGCCTGGTATCCTGTACAGGCAGCAATGGTGATTCGAGTGTTGGTACAATGATCAGGTAACGTTTTACCCATAAAGCTATTACCATAAAAAAGGCAGAGAGTGTGATCCAGCCAGGTTTCCTTGTTTTGGGAAATGCTACAATAAAAATCGGTAAAAGAATACCGGCTACGTTGGCAAACAGGAACCACCAGCCATATTCACTAGGGCTGAATAGTTTATGAATAACTTCGTTGTCCCATTTTTCTGAACCAAACCAACTGGTCAGGTATTCGGAAAAAGTGAAATATCCATAGGCAGCGCCCAGCACCAGCATGATAAAACCAAGGTAAATAAAATGTTTATTGCTGATGTAATCATACAGCTGGTACATTCTCCGGTACACCCACATCGCCATTATCAATACACCGGTACCCGAGTAAATAGCAGCAAGAACAAAATAAGGACCAAAGATGGTGCTGTGCCATCCGGGCCGCAGTGTCATACCAAATATCCAGGACAAAACGGAGTGAACAATAATGGCCAGAGGAATAATGATGATGGCCATCAGGTTCATGGATACAGAAATATGTTTTTTCTGGCTTTCCGTGCCCCGGTAACCAATGGCTAATACTTTATAAATTTTTTGCCGCCATTTCGGCACATTCAGTTTTGCATCCCTGTAAATGGCAAAGTCTTTTATCAAAGCCAGGTACAGGAAAATTACACTGCCGGTAAAATAAGTACTGATGGCCAATACATCCCATGTAATGGGTGACTGCAATCTTGGGTAAATAATGAGGTGATGCAGGCGGTCAAACCGGCCAACACAGAGCAGGATAAAAACAGGCCCGATGATAGTGGCGATAACAGTGATCATTTCCGCAATACGGATAATGGGTTTCCGCCACTCCACCTTCAGCAAATGCAGAATGCCGGAAATAACAGCGCCGGCATAGCTGATACCGATAAAGAAAATAAAATTGGCTATGTATAAACCCCAGACCACATTATCCCGCATACCCGTTACAATATGTCCGTCGGCTATCTGTAAATAAAGTGCATAACCGCCAACGACAATCCAAAGCAGGAAAAAGTTCGTCCACATCCATGTCTTTCTTCCAAACTTTTCGATATTGGCCCGCTGGTGATCGAAAGACTTTTGCTGAAATGAATTGAGTTGCATAAAATATTTTTTCTGTTATTCCAATTTGTTTTTATTCTTTTACCCCACCTTCCATCACATCTTTATACCGGGCTTTCAGGTCCTCCGGCAATGCATCATAGCCACGTTCTACCGGGAACATGCGGTCTCTTGGCGGCAGGTAATACACTCTTGGCTGAGTTCCCAGTTCTTCCATATACCGGTAGCCGCTCCTGTCTTTAATCAGTTGTCTGAAACTGATAGTTTCATCGCCATTGGTTACGGTATCTTCATTTTCATCCCCAAAATAAAAAACTCCATTGGGGCATGCTGTTACACAGTCGGGCAGTAATCCCTGCCTTACCATATCCGGGCAGAAATCGCATTTTTCTACCGTGCCTATTTTACTGGGTACACTTGTTTCTGGAGTAGCGGCAAGGTTTCGGATGTCTATATCCAGTTCCGGTTCATCCCAGTTAAATACACGGGTGGAGTAAGGGCAGGCTGCCATACAAAACTTACAACCGATGCAACGCACATTATCTATCAGCACCAATCCATCCTGGCGTTTGAAAGTGGCATTAACAGGGCAAACTTTTACACAAGGAGGATTATCACAATGGAAACAGGTTTTAGGAAACCAATACGGGGCTGACTTATCATTATCCTTCATCAGTTTTACACTCAGCCATTCTTTTTCTGGCGGCAGATGATGCATTTTCTGACAGGCAGTTACACATTTACGGGCATTCTTGCAACGGCCCAGGTCTATCACCATTACAAATTTTTTACCCGGTATTCCATTACGGGCCTCGGCCCTTGATATCATAGCTCCGTGGTGATGGTGATGATTGAGTTGAGATGAGTCCACTTCAATCATCTGCCCGTCGAGTGATAATAATTTTACTTTTTCACCGGCAGCTTGTTGCTTTTTAGCACCACTGGAACAGGCAAGACTGCCACAAGCGGTAGTGGCTACTGCAACAATAGCAGCGGTTTTAAGAAAATCGCGGCGTGATTGGTCATTTATTTCTTCCTGTTTCATTATGCAGGTTTAAATGTTATTGTATGGGATTATTCGTCTTTCTTGGATGGATTTTTTATCCATTGCAGAATTTCTTTATTGCTTACTTTTTGCTTGATAGCTCCGTCCAGAACGGTCTTATCAATTTCCACCAGTTTGCCATCAGCGGTAAGCATTTTTACCTTTTCTTTTTTTGAACCGAGCATGCCTCCGGTAAGAAACCACCGGCGGGATTTATTATTTTTTTGATTATTGTTTCCCATGAGATTTTTTTTGGTTGTTTTTGCAGCGTTTCAATAAGGCTTTGACTGAGCTAAAGTAATTCTGCAAACGATGGAGAGGCATGATACATTGAAAAAATTATGTGATTTTCATCACCATATCTGATGATATTTATCAAAAAATGGCTCCGCAATAGTTGTTGCCCGATCATTACAATTAAATTGTAAGATCAGAAAAAACCACCGGTAGCATCCGGTGGCTTGATTTATAAAATGAAACTTTTACCACTACTGCATCAGAAATTCCAGAGACGTGTAATATTAAAACCTATCAGGAACTGACCATCGCGGTAATTATTGCGGTTAAACACATTATTGCTTTGCGGAACAATTCCATAGTAGTTGCCAAAAAATACCTGGAAAGCATGAGAACTGGTGGTGGTTTCAAACCCGAAACAAATATTGGGATGCGGGTTATTGGTAGTATGTTTGGTCAGCGGCTGATCGTACCCTGCGATGATGGCTGATTTTTCAGTGATTTTATAGCGGCCAAGCACAGATACGGCAAAATGTTCATTATTCATTTTTTTCTGAATTTCTCCTTTGCTGTCCACATAAGCTTCCACATTATTGTACCAGGACAGACTCGGAGCCACCTGCGCAGAAAACTTGTCGGTAATTTTTCTTGCCACCATCAGCTGATGAAAATAGGAAAAACGGTGTACGGTATAGCGGAAATTCTCTTTATCCCTGCCATCAATAACCATATTGCCGAAATAAGCGATGCTGACAGGCACTTTGTTGTCGGTAGTTTGTTGCAGCAATGCATACTTAACATTAAAATCAAATTGTTTTCTTTCTTTAGTAAGCCCGGCGCCGATATTCAGTTTATTAATTGGTGTATAAATGAAACCCAGCCGGATATTGGAAGGTGCATAAAGTCCCCACACATCATCAAAGCCATTATCAACTGTTCCGAAGCGGTGCTGGATATCCATTTCTAATGTACCTTTTACCGGTGCCATTACGGTTTGATTGTCCATGAGCCACACACTGCCGAAAGTGTTTTTAACGGGTTTTGATTTGGGTGCAGGAGCTGCTTTTTCTGCATCCTGTGCCAGCATACCGCCGGTAATACACAGTGCAGAAATGAACAGTAAGATGATATTCTTCTTTTTCATAATTATAGTTTTAATTGTTTAAAGCTCCTTGTTTGATCCAGGCAAGTACCAATGCATTATACTCCTTGTTTGCACCGCTTAACGGCATGGGTGTACCTTTTTTGCCGGTCATCCATAGATATAATTCGCTGTTCTGAGGTTCTGATATATTAATGTAATTGCCACTGTTCAGAGCATTGAAGGCATTGGCAGATGTAAGATCCGGCGCCTTGCCACCGGAGCTGTGACAGCCGCTGCTGTTGCAGCTGGCATTGAAAATGGGAATCAAATCATTGCTGAAGGTTACCGTCCGGGTAATCTCTTCACCGGTATCCAGCAGTACCGTTTTATCCTGATAACATCCGGATAACAGGGATAACGAAACTCCTGCCGAAATAATTCCTGTTATGAATTTATTGTATAACATATATCTGGTTTTATGAATTTTCCGGAATGGATGTTTCTATTTTTTAAATTTTAATACCAGGTTGGCTTTAATGGAGTGTGCAATCTGCGCATTTTCAAAAATGGCAAACCCGAAGTATTGATCAGCAAGAGAAGCAAAATCAACATCTGAAGCATCTCCTGTTGTTAATTTTCTTTTGAACTCCATTGTCCATTTACTATTTGCCCATACAGCTTTACAGCTGATATCAGCTTGTGGGCCACCATAACCAGCATCATTAATAGTAACTCCGGCAATAGCTTTTGGTGCTGTATTTGCACCAGCCCTTTGATAATCGGTTCCAATATTTGGATCCAGGGTGCTGTTATCAGAAAAAGTAAGGACACCGTTAGCATCTACTCCTGTAACTAATTTTGCTGTACCATTTGTAATTTCAGAATTTAAGATCCAGTAATTGTTTGCTTTGTTTGGAATAACATACTTAGGAACAGTTATGCCATTAAAGGATATTTTATTATCAACATACACATCAGTACCTCCAATATCTCCTTTTCTGCCGTTTGGATAGGTGTTGTCCTGTAATTGGTCGTGAATCTGGAAGGCTGCATTTACACCACCTCTTACAGATTTCCAATGCCACATATCAATCTTTTCTGTAGGATAATTAGTGTAGTGACGGCTTGATCCATCTAAAGCTGGTAAACCGGTATGGCAGGATTTATAACAGGTGCCGTTATTCCAGCCACTAACAGAATTGTTTATATTCCACAGAAAAGCCAGCTTATCTTCATAAAAAGGATTCCTTTTTGTAACATTTCCATTTGTAGCGGGATCAAAATCATAAGTACCTTTTTCCTGAAGCCATTTTTTGCTTACAGGATTAAAGTACCACAGTCCGCGGGCCAACGATTCAGTTGGATCATCCCATTCTGCCAGAAAATAGATATTGTCATTATCATAAGCAGAACGTAAAGTAACTGATGGAATAATATTACCGGTATAGCCTCTGAAAATATCACCAGTGACTTCCGGCACTACTGTGCTGAATTGAAGTTTGGGGCTGTTGGCCCACATTGCATCTACAGTGCCATCAATTGATGGCGGGGTAGTTACTTTTATTGAAACCAGGTCGGTGGAGCTGTTTACTGGTTTTGTTACATCCAGCACCTGATCATCTTTAGTACAACTGATTACATAGCCCAGCGCTAGTATCAAAGTGGCAGCTACCCATACAAGTTTTGATTTTACGAGTTTCATATACCAGGGTTTTATTGAAAAATATTTTTTGCTTTTTAATCCGGGGCAAGTTATTTGCTCCTTTGTGACAGTTGTATGACATTGGGATTGTTCGACAATGATTTTCGTCATATCAAGGAGGGAAAAATTTTTCCTGGTTTTTTTCTTTTCACCTCTTTCAGGTTACAAACTGCCGGAGGCTTATGTATTTAAAATGAAAGCAGTAATAACCTTAAAAATTCGGGGACATGCTTATCTTTTAATAAAGATTCTTCTACAAGGAAAAATAGGAGTTTAAT
Source organism: uncultured Chitinophaga sp. (assembly GCA_964444975.1). Classification (GTDB taxonomy): domain Bacteria; phylum Bacteroidota; class Bacteroidia; order Chitinophagales; family Chitinophagaceae; genus VBAS01. Next base: position 49,634 of record CAYUJD010000014.1, read on the forward strand.
CATAAGCAGTAATTAACCTATCGGAGCAGGATTAAGAGATGATGAAAACTGAAAAGACAAGCAGGATATACCCGGTTTTTGATAGCAATACAGTCTGCCAGGGTTTCTTTTATAGAATATGACTGCTAAAATAAGCCCGGGGGTAATTTTGAAAATATAATCAAAACGTCAACCGGAAGCTGCCGAACACACCAAACCTTCTGCTCGTTTCTTTTGGCAATGGTGTAGGCAGCACCCGCCAAACAAAATCGAGACGGATGACCCGGAGAATATTGTCAATGCCGGTGCCAAGTTCAAGATATGTCTTGCCGTTCAGTGTTTGAAAGTCGTAACCTGGTTTAAAGTTTAGCGCTATGTTTGCTTCGCCCAGGCTACCCCAGAGCGTTTTAACGGTATAAAACTGGCGGAACTTCAGCTTGGGAATAAAGCGAAACAACCCGTTGCCGACATTGTGCTCGAAAGTGATGCCGGCATATTTATCATGAATGAATTCATATTTATTCATCAGGCTGAAGGCATACTTGTTATAATAGTGTAATTCATTGCCGGGCGCAATATCAAGAAAAGTGTAAGGTAATGTGCCGTATGTTTTGCCCCCATATACATAAAACTCAATGTTGCCAAACGGCGGAATTTTTATAAAATCGGTAACGCTGGCTGAGAGCTTGGTGTAGTTGTAAGCGCTTTTGCCAATGCCGGAAATTCCTTTCGTAACTCTGAACTCCGGGATAGGATAAGGACTGCCCAGGCTGGTACGGAAAAAATTATTCTCCAGGAATTTTTCAAGATAAGCAAATCGCAAACGCAGTGAGAGTTCAAAAGTACGCAGCGGTTTGGCGCCGTCAACGGCAAAGGAATCTTTCGGTGGTATGTTCTGCAGCGGGTTGAATTGCTTATGCACTGTTGCCAGCAGCCCCGAAAAACCGCTTTTTGTTTCGTGAAAAAATTCAAACCGCTTTTCATCAATCTTCATAAACTTAATAGGAATGCCTGATTTGCGGATAGCCAGTGCAAAAATGTTATCACTGGTCACTTCGCCGTAATAGCTCTGGCCAAAATCAAGATCATGGGTGTATGAACCGTACAAAAAAGTCCGCGGATGTTTGGCAGGCAAAAAGAACAGCTCGGCTTTTCCTTTTAGTTTCTGGTCTTTAAAGCCATACGCAAGGTAGGAATGCCACCAGAATTTTTTATCGAAGCGGTAATTGGTGCCCAGGTCGAAGCGGACACGGAAACCTTCCCATGAATTTCCTGTAATCCAATTGAACCAGGGCCCCAGCTGGTAATTACCGGTGTTGAGATAACCCGTTGCGATGAAGTTGAGTGTATTGGTGAATTTTTTAAATACCGGGGCTTTTGTCAGCGTATCAATCATCTTAATGATACCCTGTTCGTTTTTCGTCAGTTCTTCGTGGCGTGCCGAACTCCAGAATTCTTTTTCCTTTTGTGTAGCCTCAGGCAGGGTTATTACTTCTTCCAGAATTTTATTTTTGCCCAGCTCATTCACTATGCTGCTGTCATTCACCGCAATATTTTTATAGGTGGTTGTTTTGCGGCCGATGAACCCGAGGTTTTCCTTGCCTACGGGTGTTATATCGGCTACAAATTTGTCTTTCGACAGGAACCAGGTTGTAGAATCATCCAGTAGCCGGTATTCCTGTATAAGCGAAAGTGTTTCCAGGAAATTCACATTGGCGTCTTTACCCAGCCGCAAGTTCATCTTCTGAATGGCATAAGTGCCGGCATGCACCCAGCAATCACCTTCAAACGTGTTTTCGCCGCGGCGTTTGGGTGTAAATACAAGATGGTAATACCGGTTTTTATTTACCACCTGCGTATCCAGCACGCGGTAATTATAGTAGCCGTCGCCATTATCGCTGGCGGGACTAATAAACTGCTTGTTCATTACCGGGATAAAGTTGTTATACACATTCACATTCTGGTCCATGCTGCCGAGAAACTGGATGATGCTCTCATTTTTTACACCATTGGTATTTACTGCCTTGATCACTTCACGGCGCTTCAGCGGTTTTTTCTGGTAATAATAATCTGACAGGGCCTCGGTAAGATAAGTGGGCAGAAAGGGAAGCCCTTCGGAGGTATCAATATTACCGGTGATAAGATCGGTTACCGGCTTCAGCGGTTTAAACTTTGAAAACCGGTTAAAGTTGATATTCTTGATATCAACTTCCAGCTTGTTGTAAACCTCGTAAGAAAAATTATCAAACCTGAATTTATCATTGCGGGGTTTGTTCTCCACTATTTTCCGCCACAGGAATAATCCCTTGTTAACTTTCGACTTCACTTTTGCTCCTTCAAGAAAAGTGCCCCGCTCCATCATGATTTCAATTTGTACGGAATCTTTTGAGGGGGGGATGAATAGTTTGTAAGGCTGATAACCCACGCAGGTTACCAGCAGCGTATCGGAAGGCCATTGGCTTAAATAAAAGGAAAATGCGCCGGCCGAGTCGGAAAGCTTTCCGGTGCTGGTGTTCATAAACTGAACGGAAGCAAAGGGTATCCGTTCTTCGCTGTGAGAATCTTTAATTATTCCGCTAATAATTTTCCGTTGGCCGTCGGCAGAGGCATAAAGCAAAACAAGAATCAACAGGGATAAGGAAATTTTCAACCGGTATTTCGCCATATTACTGCAAAAGTAGCAGGATAACTATTTATCAGCCCGTTAATTTACCGGGCAGCGTCTGCTGCCTGCTATTTTTTATTTGGAAATGCGGGGAAAATGATTCTACTTTGTAGTTCAAAGTACTTTTTATGGACGACCTAAACATTGTTCAGCCCGGTCAGCAGGGCGGCCAACAATCTCTCGAGTCAATACAGGATATAAAACAAATGATGGAGCGGTCATCCCGGTTCATCTCGCTCAGCGGCTTGAGCGGCGTGGCTGCGGGTATCTGTGCCCTGGCAGGTGCCTGGTTTGCTGCAAAAGAATTTGCCCCTTATTATGATGATTACAACAACAGGGGAGGCTTTGCCGGTGAAGATTTTCAGCACTTAAAACTTCGCCTGCTGATAATAGCGCTGGCAGTGCTGGCTGCAGCGTGGATTTCCGCTTTTTATTTTACCTGGCGTAAGGCAAGGCATAATAAACTCCCGGTATGGGACCTGACATCAAAACGACTGACAATAAATCTGCTGATTCCATTGACTGCGGGCGGGTTGTTTATACTGGCCATGTACCAGTACGATGAGTGGAAATTCATTTCGCCAGCCTGCCTTGTGTTTTATGGATTGGCGCTTGTAAATGCAAGCAAGTATACTTTGACTGACATCCGTTACCTCGGGCTCTGCCAGATTATTCTCGGATTAATAAATACGCAATGGCCGGGATATGGTCTTTATTTCTGGGCTGCAGGTTTTGGTGTACTCCATATTGTGTATGGATTTATGATGTGGTGGAAATATGAAAGAAAGTCAGGAGTGGATAGTTAATAGTCAGTAATAATATGAAAAATCCGATTCTTGGTTTAAATAAAATTTTTGACAACCGCATTCGCCTCGGCATCATGAGCATATTGATGGTGAATGAGGAGGTGAATTTTAATGACCTGAAGCAGATGCTGGAGGTAACGGACGGAAACCTGGCCACCCACCTGCTGAACCTCGAAGAGAATGGGTACATCAAAGTAAAGAAGGGATTTGTCGGAAAAAAAACCAATACTACTTATTCTGTAACCAAGGCAGGTGAAAAGGCATTTACTGAACACATTACAGCCCTGGAGAGTATGATAAAGGGGGTAAAATAATTTTTTGTACAACTGCATTGGCGAAAGTGCTTTTTGAATTTTAAAATGAATAATCATGAAAACAACATCATTTAAAAGTGACGGGCTCACAGTGCTGGCCTTGCTGCTGGCGCTGCCCACGGCCTGGTTTATCCTGATTGCCGTTTTGAAATACGGGTTGGGTATTGACGGACCATTTGACTCCCTGCCCCCCACCCTTGAAAGCTGGGGTATCAAGGAGTCGTTGGGCTGGAATATTAACCTTTTGATTCTATTCGGCCCCGTGCTGGCATTCCTGCTTGGTATTTTCCAGGTACTGGCTGTCGGGTTTCGTTTTGATAAACACGAATGGGTGCTGCATTTTACTGTGCAGAAAAAATGGTTCCCGTTGCTGGTAACTGCCTTCAGCATCGGGTTGCTGGCCATACTTTTCATTTATATGCTCGGGGAAAACTGTAACTGCTAAAAAAGAGGAGTAATGAAAAAGTTTTTTACATCGGTTGAAAATGCCCTTGCCGGCATCCGCCTGTTTATACTGAAAGACCGGAATGCAAAAATTGAACTCATCCTCGCTGCTGTTGCCATCCTGCTGGGATGGATAACAAGAATCTCAGCTATCGAGTGGCTGTTCGTTTTGCTTTGCATCGGGGTGGTGCTTTCGCTTGAAATGATGAACTCGGTTATGGAAAGATTTTGTGACATGGTGACAACTGGTTTCCATCCGAAAATAAAAGTCATCAAGGATGTAGCGGCAGGCGCCGTACTTGTCGCTGCCTTGTTCAGCCTTATCATCGGGCTTGCCATTTTTATTCCTGCATTGCTTAAGCTATTTAGTCATATTAGTTAAATATGGACAAACGAATCATTCTCCCCATTGGTTTTACATGCCTTTTGCTGGCAGCCCGGATTATTATCACCGGCGAGCTTACTTATATTTTTCTTGCGTGGAATCTCTTTCTTGCCTGGTTACCTTATGTCATCAGCCAAACGGTTGCGGGCGGAATTAAGCGGAAGCGATGGAAAGAATTTGCATTGCTTGGTTTGTGGCTTTTGTTTTTGCCCAATGCCCCATACATCATCACCGACCTGCTGCACCTGAAGCACAGACCACCGGTGCCATATTGGTATGATGTGCTGCTACTCTTCAGCGCAGCGCTAAACGGGCTGATACTTGCTTTTGCATCCCTGCTCACGGTGGAACAATTTCTGACCCGGCGCTTCAGCAAGCGGGTTTCAGGTTTTGTTATCCTGTGCTCGTTTTTTCTATGCGCCTTTGGTATTTATGCCGGCCGCTGGCTGCGCTGGAACAGCTGGGATGTTTTTCTGAATCCCGCTGAAATAGCCGGCGATATTTCCGACCGCCTGCTGAATCCTTTTGCTCATTTCAGAACATGGGCAGTTACCTTACTGTTCGGTTCATTCCTGTACATAACCTATTTCACACTCAAAAATTTTATTTATACAAAAACAAGTAAAACCTGATAACATGGAAACTAAAGGAACAGGCACTACGCTGTCTTCCTTGTTCGACAAGGGAAAACTATTCATCAAAGCCGTCATCATTTTCTTTATGGCGCTCGGGTTGTGGATTCCTGCCGTATTGATTATGGACCTGGTTAAGGAGAGGAAAGCCCGGCAGAAAGAAGCCGTGGCCGACATCAGCAGCAAGTGGGCCGGGGCGCAAACGATAACCGGGCCGGTACTGATGGTGCCTTATAATTTTTATGCAAAAGATGATAAGGGAAATCTGGCAGTGTTGAAGCAGAAAATTTATTTCCTGCCGGATAAATCGGAAATAAAGGCAAAAATTTTACCGGAAAAAAGATACCGCGGCATTTACCAGGTGATTGTTTACCGCAGCGAAATTGCCTTCAGTGGAAAGTTTAACCCGCTGCAATGGCAGCAATTGAAAATACCGGCAGAAAATATTTTATGGAATGAAGCGGTATTGCTTTTTGGTGTGAAGGACAACATTCGCGGAATTAATGAAGACCTCCAGATTAAATGGAATGACAGCAGCCAGGTGTTTTATTCGCAGCCGGCCGGGTTTTCGGGCATGCAGGATGCTTTTATGACGGCAGTTAACCTGACACAGGAAGCAGCGGGAAAAGAACATTCTTTCTCCATGCAGTTTTCGCTCAACGGCTCGCAGCAGCTGATGATGGCTGCGGCTGCAAGAGAAAACAAATTGCAGATGCAATCGACATGGAAAGACCCAGGTTTTACCGGCATCAAACTGCCCGATGAACGGGTGATAAATGAAAGTGGTTTTTCAGCCAGCTGGAAATTCATGAACCGTTCGGTGCCGCAGGTGTGGGATAATAATTTTTACGACCTGTCGCAAACCACGTTTGGCGCTGACCTGCTGATACCGGTGGATAATTATGATAAAACAGAGCGTTCGGTAAAATATGCGCTGCTATGTATCATCCTCACCTTTGCAGCATTTTTCCTGATAGAGTCCATTTATAAAAAGAGTTTGCACCTTGTGCAATACGGTTTGGCAGGATTTGCGCTGGTGCTGTTTTATACCTTGCTTTTATCCATTTCAGAGTACCTGGGATTTAATTCCGCTTACCTGGTGGCGGCAGCGGCCACCATCGGCCTGGTTACCTGGTTTGTGGGCAGCATTATGAAAAGCGGGAAGCTGGGTACTTTTATCGGGTTTGTGCTGGCAGTGGTGTATGGCTATATTTTCACCATTATCCAGTTGCAGGACTATGCACTGCTGATGGGAAGCATCGGTTTGTTTATTGCACTTGCCATCATCATGTATTTTTCAAGAAAGCTGCAATGGTAGGTTAGTTTCCGCCACAATAAAAGATGTATGAAAAAAGTATTGGTAAAATTAAGAATGGGTATGCTTGTCTTTTTAACCCATAGAATTGCTTTACCCATGCTGCGGCGTCTGCGAAAACCCAATGCATTTACTTATAGCATGGATGATTTGAAATCCTTTGCTTCCGGAACACTGGGTAATGATCTTTATCATTTTCTGCGGAGCAGAAACCTGCCATTGCTGAAGCATTATGCCCGTCACGACCTGAAGCATGTGCTGCTTGGATACGACAGCACGGAAGAAGGCGAGGCCTGCCTGCAAAGCTTTATGCTGGGCAATGGCCGGGTTTCATTTCCTGTGCTGGCAACCGTATCGTTCAGCCTGCTCACCATGCCGGTGCATTGGAGTAAAATGAAGAAAGCATTTCTTGCTGGCAGAAAATGTAACCCGGTTCATAACTGGCGATGGAATGAGGTGGTGGATTGCCTGACTGGGGAATTGAGAAATAGAATGAGAAAATAATTGCCACGGAGGCA
>CAYUJD010000015.1:0-40889 GCA_964444975.1 uncultured Chitinophaga sp.
ATGCGGATGGCGATGGCTATACGACCTGTCAGGGTGATTGCAATGATAATAATGCATCAATCAATCCGGGAGCAACTGAAGTGTGCAGTAATGCTATTGATGACAACTGCGACGGACAGATTAATGAGGGTTGCCAGGTTACAATAAGCATTGCCGATATTACTGTATGGGAATCTGCAGGGCCTGCATTGGTACCGGTTACTTTATCTGCATCATCCGCTTCCACCATTACGGTTAAGTATAAAACAATGAACGGAACGGCACGTCACCCGAGAGATTATACAACTACGGCAGGTACTCTATCGTTTTTGCCGGGGCAGCTGAGCATGAATATCAGCGTCCCGATTAATGCAGATGCCATTGTAGAAGGTGATGAAAATTTCTTTATTAGTTTGAGTAAGCCTACCAATGCAACTATCAGCGATGGAAACGCTACAGTTACCATTACAGAGACAGGTACTCCTCTTCGCAATACAAATAATTACATAACAGGGGTTCAAAGTAAGGGTGAAACAAAACTTATCGTAGTTAATCCGCAACGTAAACAGGAATTTCTCCGCTTCTATGGCTTACCTGCCGGAAGTTTTGATGTGCTGTTAGTAAACGCAAATGGAAAAACGGTTGCCAATCTGAAAAATTATCACAATAACTTCTCCATATCAATACTTGCAACAGGAATATATTTCTATCGAATACAAGTAAAAGAAAAAGATAATTCAATAACATATTATTCAGGTCAGCTACTGATTACTGAATAAGTGGAATTAAAGACGAATTGTCTGAAGGTGATGCATATAGTTGCATCACCTTTCATTTTCCAGATTTGAAATGAAATTGTGAAATTGTCAGCAACTAGTGTTTGACATGTCTATTCACAGTAAATTTTTTTGATTTTTTTTAAACCAATCTCGTTCCCTCATAAATATCTGAAAGGGCCATCGAAATATTAAATGATGGTAATTGTAATATTTCTGAAATATCCGGTATTCTTCCGACTCCCAATGATTACTTGCATTCAGGCGAAATGTTTCAATATGTATTTTTTCAGAATCAATAAGAATATACTCTTTTAAGGTTAGAATGTCTCTGTACAGCATAAAACATTTCTCCCCGGTCATAATTTTTTGTGGAAGGAGAAAAAATTTCAATAAGAACAGTCGGGTTCAATATATTCCATTCCTCATCATTCAGGGTTTTTAACTCACCACATATTACTGAAATATCAGGGTAAGTAAATAGGCTGTTCTTTTCAATATGAATGCGTTGATCGCTACCGAATGGTTGACAAGACTTGCCTTTCAACTTTTGAGTCGATGATGTAAGTATATCTCTTGCAATAATATTATGTGGGACTTTAGGGCCGCTCATAGCAAAAACTTCTCCCTGGTAATATTCATGTTTCTCCTGCGAAGCTTCTTCCATTTCAAGGTATTACTCAATGGATATTTTTTGTTTTCCGTAAACCGGTATGGGCTTTCTAACTTCCATAAACTAAATCTACAAAAAAATATGAGGGAATGGATCTAATAAGCAGTAATCTTATTGTAGCAATGAATCGGTTACAGTAATTTTCCCTTTCATTATGTCCAGCAAAGCTTGTTTTATTGTTTCAGCATCATAACCACATTCATGATGAAGTTCTTTTGGTGTGCCATGTTCAACAAGACGATCTGGAATACCAAGAATTTTTACTTCCGCTTTGTAATGATGCTCATTCATGAACTCCAGAATGGCGGAGCCGAAACCGCCTGTTACCGTTCCGTCTTCCACGGTAATGATTTTATCAAATTTACTGAACGCTTCATGCAGCAATTCTTCATCCAGAGGTTTTACAAACCGCATGTCGTAATGGGCAGGATTCAGCCCCTCATTTTTCAAATCGCGGATGGCGGCAGCGGCAAAATTTCCCGGATGACCAAAAGACAGAATGGCAATATCCTGCCCGTCTTTTAATTTTCTTCCCGTACCGATTTTAATTTCCTTCATTTCTGTTCTCCAATCCGGCATCACGCCTTCGCCTCTCGGGTACCGTATTACAAAGGGATGATGGGTAGAGTCAAGCTGTGCCGTGTACATCAGGCTTCTCATCTCCGCTTCATTCATCGGCGAGCTTACAATCATGTTTGGAATGCAACGCATATAGGCAATATCATAACATCCATGATGGGTGGGCCCGTCATCGCCAACCAAACCTGCACGGTCCAAGCAAAATATCACAGGCAGTTTTTGAATCGCCACATCATGTATCACCTGGTCATAAGCTCTTTGCATAAAGGAAGAATAAATATTGCAGAATACCCTCATGCCCTGCGTGGCCATGCCGGCACTTAAGGTAACTGCATGTTGCTCGGCAATGCCCACATCAAATGCCCGGTGCGGCATTTTTTCCATCATGTATTTTAATGATGAACCTGAAGGCATGGCCGGTGTAATGCCGAAAATCTTTTCATTTTTTTCTGCCAATTCAAGAATAGTGTATCCAAACACATCCTGGTATTTGGGCGGCTGCGGCAGGTCAAATTTCTTTTTGTGTATTTCGCCAGTTATTTTATCAAACTGCCCGGGTGCATGCCACCTGGTCTGATCTTTTTCCGCCAGGGCATATCCCTTTCCTTTCACCGTCATGATGTGGAGCAGCTTCGGCCCCGGCATGTTGCGCAGGTCTTTGAGGGTATCCACCAGTTTGGTTATGTTGTGCCCGTCAATTGGCCCAAAGTACCGAAGGTTCAGCGATTCAAATAGATTGCTGCTTTTGCTCACCATACCTTTCAGGCTTGCTTCCAGCTTGGATGCCATTTCTCTTGAAAAATTTTTACCCACGGGCAGCTTGCCAAGCAGGTTCCAGACCTCATCACGAAACTTATTGTAAGTGGGTGAAGTGGTAATGTCAGTCAGATATTCTTTCAATGCACCTACATTGGGGTCAATGCTCATGCAGTTGTCATTTAGAATAATCAACAGGTCGGTGTCTGCTACGCCGGCATGATTTAGTCCTTCAAATGCAAGACCCGCCGTCATGGCGCCGTCGCCAATAACGGTCACCACCTTCCTGTCTTTTTCACCTTTGTACTTTGCAGCCATAGCCATGCCCAGCGCTGCGGAGATAGAAGTGGAAGAATGACCCACGCCGAAAGTATCATATTCACTTTCGCTTCTTTTAGGAAAACCACTCAGCCCCCTGTATTTGCGGTTGGTTACAAACCGGTCTCGCCGGCCAGTGAGTATTTTATGGCCATAAGCCTGGTGGCCCACATCCCATACCAGCTGGTCGTATGGTGTGTTATAAATGTAATGCAGCGCCACGGTAAGCTCCACTACGCCAAGGCTGGCGCCGAAATGGCCGCCATGCACACTCACTACATCAATGATGTATTGACGCAGTTCGTCGCAAAGCTGGTGCAGTTTTTCCCGGGGTAGTTTTTTCAGGTCGTCCGGCGAATTGATGGTTTGTAGAAGCGGTCCTGCTGCAATCTGCATGGGGTTGATTTACGTTGTAAAATTAGTGATTTGAAAGGTTCATGGTGTACTTTAACAATTCAGTCATAAAATTGTTTACCGGCCTCCAGGAGTTTCCTTTTACCTCACTTATTTGCCACTAATCAAAAGATAAGACCGGTGGCGGCGGAAACTTTTAATTTTGACACTATATTTATGGCCGCTATGTCAAGAAATACGAGGTACTGGTTGTTTCAGCTGGGTGGATGGGGGCTTTTTGCCCTCATCAATGTTTTTTTTGCCTATTCTTTTGATAAACTGGGCACGCCGGAAGACCGCCAGCTTTTTTATGGCAGGCTGGCAATATTTGTTTCTACCGGGTTTGTGTTTACTCACCTGATGCGTTATGTCATCATTGGCATGAATGTATTGCAAAAACGACTGGAAAAACAACTCCTGCAGTTTGTCGTCATCACCCTGCTTTTTGCTACGTCGGCTTCCACGCTCGACAACCTGCTACTGGTTCGCTTTGAACTGCTGACAAAAACGGAGAGGGAATTTCAAAACAATTTTTTCCTGCTTACCCTGAGCGGCGCCTTTTATTTCTTCCTCTACTTTTTTATCTGGAACCTGATTTATTTCATGTATCATTTTATCACCAAAAGCCAGAAGCAGCAGATGGATACGCTGAAGCTGGAGTCGCTGGTAAAGGCGCTGGAGCTGAAAACCATCAAGGCGCACATCAACCCGCATTTTATTTTCAATTCGCTCAACAGCATCCGGGCATTGGTAGATGAAGATCCCGAAAGAGCCCGGGCGGCGGTGACAGAGCTCAGTAATATTTTGCGCAGCAGCATGCAAACCGAAAAAGTGGAAGCGGTGCCTTTTGAAAAGGAACTGAACATTGTAAAAGATTACCTGGCGCTGGAAAATATGCGGTTTGAAGATCGGCTGAAAGTGGAATATGATATTGATGAAGACACCCTGGATCAGCCCGTGCCACCCATGATGCTGCAAACCCTGGTGGAAAACGCCATTAAGCACGGCATCAGCCGGCAGGTTGGCGGCGGCAAGGTGAAAATTATTTCCGACTTCAAAGAAAATTATCATGAGCTGGCTGTACAGAACACAGGCAAACTGTTAAATGGCACATTGATGGATGAGGGCTTTGGTTTGCCCAGCACCCTCAGCCGCCTGAGCCTGCTGTATGGCGAAAAAGCACAGTTCAGCATTACGCAACTGACACCTGAAATAGTGGAAGCCAAAGTGCTGCTTCCGGTTCAATTGAATTTTTAAATTAACTTCTTATGCGGGCAATCATTATTGATGATGAACGACTGGCCAGGACCGAATTGAAAAAACTGCTGCAGGATTTTCCTGAAATTGAAGTGATAGACGAAGCCTGCAATGCCGATGAAGGCATTGCCAAAATTGAAAACCTGCGGCCCGACCTCATTTTCCTCGATATCCAGATGCCGGGCAAGACGGGTTTTGATATGCTGAACGAACTGGAAAGAGCGCCGCATGTGATTTTTACCACAGCTTATGATGAGTATGCATTGAAGGCATTTGAAGTAAATGCGCTGGATTATTTATTAAAGCCCATCGAACCCAAGCGGCTGACCGACGCCGTGCAAAAACTGCATGCGGCAGAGTCGAAAGAAAACCACATCACCACGGAAAACATCAATCAATCCATGCTCACGGAGGCCGACCAGGTGTTTGTAAAAGACGGCGAACGCTGCTGGTTTGTAAAACTCTCCGACATCCGCCTGTTTGAAAGCGTGGGCAATTATGCCAAAGTGTTTTTTGGAACCAACAAGCCGCTTATTCTGAAATCGCTGAATGCGCTGGAAGAAAGACTGGACCCCAAAACATTTTTCCGGGCCAACCGCAAGCATATCGTCAACCTGCGCATGATTGACAAAATAGAACCTTACTTCAACGGAGGGCTGCTGCTGGAACTGAAAGGCGGCGAAAAAATTGAAGTAAGCCGCCGGCAAACGGTGAAATTTAAGGAGATGATGAGCCTGTAACAATTTTAGATTTGGGATTGCAGATTTTAGATTTATTAAAACATGAAATACACGAAACAAGCCTTTTTATTTGGGTTGTTATTATCAACAACCTTTTTTGTTTTTGGGCAAAATGCAGATGAGATTCTGAATGCAAAAGAAGCGGAGCGGATTGAAAAGATTCTTGCCGCCGATGATATGATGGGGCGCCGGGCATTTACTCCTTCTATTGAGAAAGCTGCTGATTTTATTGCCGATGAATTTAAAAAAGCCGGCATACAAACCTTTAATGGAGCATCAGGTTACAAACAGGAGTTTACAATGGTCACACCAAAATTCTCAAACGGCTCCTGCACATTTGATAATAATGAGGTGGACTTTAAAAACGTAATGGTCATTACCTGCCAGCCCGGTCTTTTCATAAATGAAAAATCAGGGTATGAAAAGATAAAACTCGAGGCGGGTAAAAATCTGAATTCAGAAGCACAGAAATTAATACGTACCGGAAAAAACTACCTTGTATTGGTAGATACCAGTTATTCAAAAAATTTCAGCCGGCTTTCTTTTTTAAAACGCTCCATGTTTAAGATTGACAACAGCGTGGTGTTTGTTCTTACGACGGAAAACCCAGCCACATTTACTGTAGAAGCAAGACATGAAATAACAGAGCAAAAACTTACCAATGTGGTGGGGATGCTTCCTGGAAAAAGCAAAAAAGATGAGTATGTTATCTTTTCAGCTCATTATGATCATATTGGTACCGGTAAACCGGTGAATGGTGATTCTATATTCAATGGAGCCAATGATGATGCAGCAGGCACTACGGCTGTCATTATGCTGGCAAAATACTTTAAAGCGCTTGGCACTAATGAAAGGGCTATTGTATTTACAGCCTTTACAGCCGAGGAAATGGGTGGTTTTGGTTCCCAGTATTTTTCAAGACAATTTGAACCCGAAAAAGTAATGGCTATGTTTAATATTGAAATGATAGGCACCGAAAGTAAGTGGGGAAAAAATTCAGCCTACATCACCGGTTACGATAAATCGGACATGGGCGCCATCATGCAGAAAAACCTGGAAGGCACGGGATTTAGTTTTTACCCCGACCCCTACACTTCAGAAAATTTGTTTTACCGGTCCGACAATGCCACGCTGGCCCGGCTGGGAGTGCCGGCGCATACCATTTCCACAGCGAAGATGGACGGCGAGCCGCACTATCATAAAGTAAGCGATCATATAGAAACCCTGGATATGGAAAATATGACGCAGATTATCAAATCCATTGCACTGAGTGCCCGTAGCATTATTGCCGGAAAAGATACGCCGTCGAGGGTAAAAGTGGAGGAGCTTCGATAGGGAATCGAAACCCATTATCCTTTTGCCGGTAAAATCTTTTTCATCACTTCTTCTTTCAGGTATTTGCTGACCGGCACCTGGTAAGTTGATACATTAAGTATATTTCCTTCTATGGATTGGATGGCGGCTTTGTTTACAATATACGATTTGTGTGTCTGGATAAAATGAGCGGCAGGCAGGGATTCCAGGATTCCTTTTAAGGTGGAGTGCACAATCATTTTTTTGCCAGGCAAATAAAGGGCCACATAGTTTTCCATGGCTTCGGCAAACAGGATATCAGCAAAATTTACTTTTTCTAATTTGCTTTCTGATTTTACAAAGAAGTAATCTTCCGGTTTTATTTCGCCGGCATTAAAATAATCAAACGCTTTGTTGGCCGCTTTCAAGAACCGCTCAAAGGAAATGGGTTTGAGCAGGTAATCCAGCACATCTAATTCATATCCTTTAATGGCATATTTTTCATAAGCGGTGGTGAAAATTACTTTTGGCGGGTTAGCGGCTGTTTTCAGAAAATCAATGCCCGTCATATAGGGCATTTCAATATCCAGGAAAATTAATTCCGCTTTATTTTCTTTGAGTGATGAATTGAGTTGTAGGGCATCTTCACAAACGGCAATGAGTTCAAGAAAGTCAATTTTCTCCACATAGCCCTGCAAGCCCTTGCGGGCTACGGGCTCATCATCGGTGATGATACACTTAATCTGGCCCCCCAGCCCCTTAAAGGGGGCGTGTTGATTTGTGTTATTCATGCTACTACTATTTTCAGGGATACCGTAAAAGCATTTGCTTCTTTTTTAATTGACAGTTCATGTTTTCCCGGGTACAACAGTTCCAGTCTTCTTTTTAAATTTTCCAACCCGATTCCGTTTTCTTTTTGGGGAAGAGCCTGCGCCGGTAATGAATTGGTGATGATAAATTCTATTTCATCTGCTTTCGCTTTGGCATCTATATTGATATGATAATCACCTCCTGCATATTTAAAGGCATTTTCAACCAATGGCAGAAATAACAGGGGATACACCTGTTGTCCGTTCAGTGCAGCATCAAAATGGATTTGCAGTTTCAGTTTTTCCGATGTTCTTACTTTTTGTATGTCTATAAAATTCTGCAGGTAATGTATTTCCTGGCTGATGGGTACGGTTTGCTGCTGGTCGTAGAGCTGGTAGCGAAGGAGTTCAGAAAATTTCTCCACTGTCTTCTTAGCCTCGTTTACATTTTCATCCATCTGGAAATACACCGTGTTCAAAGCATTAAATAAAAAATGCGGGTGATATTGTGCTTTCAGAAATTTCAGTTCTGTCTGCAGGTGGTCATTGCTGATTTTTTCCAGCAGCAGTTTCTGGTGCACAAAGTTTTTCAGGTACTGGTTGCCCCGCACCATGGCAAAGTAAAGCAACACAAAGAGGGGAGGGATGATGTTGGCAATCACATAATCATTTAGCTGCAGGCCGTCATCAGTAAGCGCAACCAGCGGAATAATGGTGGCATGAATGATGAGCAGCGTAACCAGCAGCACCAGCCCGAACTCTTTCAGAATGCTTTTGCCGCTGATAACGGTACCCTGTTTTTTTTGAAAGTAATGAATAAGCCGGTTTACTGCATAGTAGAGCAGGAAACTTACCACCACCACGCCGGTAATTTCAATGGCATTGGTTTGCCAGGGCCGTTCCCAGAATTTTGCTTTGGCTGTGGTATCATTTACCAGCCGGATGCTGGTATAAATGAGGAAACCGAAAATGACCGGGAAAACATATCGCCAGAAAAATTTCATAACACGATAGGAAGTTACAAAAATTTAACGGCCGGCGCCACGGGCTTTTCAGTAATTAATTCATTTGCCGGCTCTGCTGCTTTTATTTTCTTCTTTGGTTTCATGCCAAATAAAATTCTTGTGACATTGTATGACCTGATGAAAATATGATAGAAAAACATGCAGAGCACCAGCGTGAAGCCAAGGATGAAAAGATATTTTGCCAGGATGGATTCTTCCACCTTTACCACATAAAATGCAAGAATGACAATGATTGTCTGGTGCAAAATATAATAAGGGTAAATAGCCTGGTTCACATATTGATGAATACGATGCGGCCGGTCCAGGTATTTTTTGGCATAACCCACCAGCATCATTATCCAGCTCCATGCAATAACAGGATAATTGGAAAGATAGAGATAAGTAAGCGGGTTGCTCTGCCAGGATTCACCCAATGTTTGTGACGGCCTTAAGTCATTCCAGCGTATATAATTTATCAATATCAGCGAACCGAATGCCAGTAACATAGAGAACCTTCTGTTACGAACCATACTTTCCACCAGTTGCTGGTTACACATGATGAGATAACCGAGAATCACAAACAGGTAGAAGTAAATCAGCATAGCCCAGTCGCCCACCAGCGCATTGGTACCCGGAAATTTTAAAATCAATGCGGCATAAACAATCATGCTCGGGAGCATCAGCAGGTAAATATTTTTTCCCCGCCCCAGCCAGCCGAGTTTTTGTTCGGTAAATTGTTTTCCTTTTCCGAACAGCAGCCATTTGAAAAGCGGCACACTGATTAAATCGTAAATAAACAGGTAAAGGATAAACCACAGGTGGTGCCAGCTGGTATTGCCTTCAGGATAAGGTTTGCCTTCGAAGATAGAAGGGTAAAACTGCCAGTAAGAACCGGTATAGCCCTGGTTCACTCTTTCCAGGTAAATCTGCGGCGGCACGATGACGAGCATGCCAAAGAACAACGGAATCATCAGTCGCAGGAAGCGTTGCTTGATAAAATATCTGCCGTCATATTTTATAAGCATGTAATAGCTCACGGCGCCGGAAATAAAAAACAACAGTGGCATACGGAACCGCGAAAGCCAGAAATTAAACTCACTCATCAAATCGCTTCGCTGCGGGTTGGTGATATGCCAGTTTTCATCCTGCACAAAAGGCTGGGCCGAATGAAAGAAAATAACGCCAAGAATGGCGGCAATCCGCAGCCAGTCCAGATAGGCCTGCCGGGAAGGAGAAACGATTTGCATCATAATTATTTTATACAAACCTAATCTGCCACGGGTGGGTATAAAATTATGTTTGACGTATGGACAGAAAAGCCCGGTGAATAGAAAATGAAGGAGCTATAAAAGAAGGTTCAGGCAATTTTCACCGGCACACTATGCACCGCATCGCTCATCTCTTTAATCAGCGAAGCATCCTTTTCAATGGCATTGCCCACCACAATCATATCAGCGCCGGCCTTGCAGTTCAGGTATGCTTTTTCCGGTTCACGGATGCCGCCGCCGATGATCAGCGGTACTTCAATGCTTTTTGCCACGGCTTCTATCATACTCTCGCTGATGGCTCTTTTAGCCCCGCTTCCGCTGTCCATGTAAATAAGTTTCATGCCCAGCATTTCGCCGGCCATAGCGGTGCACATGGCAATTTCATTTTTATCGTGCGGTATGGGAGTAGCATTGCTGATATAAGAAACCGTAGTTGGCGACCCGCCATCCACTACCATGTAGCCGGTAGGCATAATTTCCAGCCCGCTTTGTTTTACAAAAGGTGCCGACACCACATGCTGACCAATCAGCAACTCCGCATTACGGCCTGATATTAGTGAAAGATATAAGAGTGCATCAGCATACCTGCTCACCTGGTTGGGGCTGCCGGGAAAAAGAATGACAGGAATGGCACACCTGCTTTTGATATATTGCACCACTTCATCAAGCCTGTTGCTGATGACAAGGCTGCCGCCGGCCAGGAAATAATCCACGTTGGCAGTAAGTGAAAGCTCAATCAGTGTATCCAGTACTGCAGCTGTTGCTTTATCCGGATCAATAAGAACCGCAAACGATTTTTTCCCTTCTTTTTTTCTCAGGATTAATGACTGGTAAATGCCGTGCTTCATCCGGGTGGTATTGGTCAGTTGCAAAAATGCAAAAACTTTTCGGCTTTTATGTTTTTTAATTCCTACAGATTTACGAAGCATAAATACTGTATTTGTGAAATGAAAAAATGGATTTACATCGCAGCTATGGCAGGGCACTCATCCCGGTTCTTTGTCAGGAAATTTTCGCCTGTAATGCATCGTTATGATTTTTTTTTTTTACAATTGCTTAAAGGCCGTGACCTGCACGGCTTTCAAAGGACTGCTATTTCGAAACAGTGTTCCCGCAAAGGTTTCAGCGGAAGCAAAAATATAAATGCCTGCCTGCTTTGTGTTTCACGGGGCCGATCGTTTTTTTAAGCATTAACAGCCGTTTTGCCAAAAAAAATTTGTACAAATTCTTATGCCGGGTTGTGCAAAAATCCTGAAACAGGCTTCCGGCCTGAATTAGCCATCTATCCACATTGCTTTTCCACATTGTGTTGATATTTGAAGGTTTGAAATTCATTTATATAAAAATATTTTCGTTAGCACCTTTCGCCCCGGAAGGTATCAACCAGAACCAACAAAATCTTTTTTTACTATGCCCGTTAAAAAACAAGCTGCCCGCCCGGCGGGTCTGCAGTTTCATCGTCGCTTCACCCGTGAAGATATCCCGGTGTTCGATATGTTCGAATATGATTACCGTACATCCATCATCCGCAACCCGAACGGTGAAGTGGTTTTTGAAATGAATAATGTGGAAGTGCCCAGGCACTGGAGCCAGATTGCAACCGATATTATTGCCCAGAAATATTTCCGTAAAGCCGGCGTGCCGCAGCCCGACGGAAGCCTTGGCCGTGAGACATCGGCTAAACAAGTGGCTCACCGCCTTGCCAACTGCTGGCGGGTGTGGGGCGAACGCTATGGTTATTTTGCTTCAGCGCAGGCTGCCCAGATTTTTTACGACGAACTTGTTTATTCCATCCTGAACCAGATGTGTGTACCCAACAGTCCGCAATGGTTCAACACGGGCTTGTACGAAAGCTATGGCATCAAGGGCAAACCGCAGGGGCACTACTATGTAGATGCAGCCGACGGTGAATTGAAAAAATCTACTTCAGCATACGAACGCCCCCAGCCGCATGCATGCTTTATATTAAGTGTGAATGACGACCTGGTGAATGAAGGCGGCATTATGGACCTGTGGGTGCGTGAAGCAAGAATATTCAAATACGGTTCGGGAGTAGGAACGAATTTCTCTTCGCTGCGTGGCGAGGGAGAAAAACTCAGCGGCGGCGGCACATCATCGGGCCTTATGAGCTTTTTGAAAATCGGTGATCGTGCTGCCGGCGCTATCAAAAGCGGCGGTACAACCCGCCGGGCTGCCAAAATGGTTTGCCTCGACCTGGATCATCCCGAGATTGTCGAGTTTGTCAACTGGAAAGTGGAAGAAGAAAAGAAAGTCAGTGCTTTGATTGCCGCAGGCTATCCCAGCGATTATGAAGGCGAAGCATACAGGACTGTGAGCGGGCAAAATTCCAACAACTCTGTCCGCATTCCTAATGAATTTTTCAACGTGTTGCAGGAAGATGGTGAATGGGAACTGAAAGCCCGGATGGACGGAAGAGTGATGAAAAAAATACCGGCACGGGAACTCTGGCGGCAGATTGCTTATGCCGCATGGCGCTGCGCCGATCCCGGCATTCAATACGATACCAATATCAATGAATGGCATACCAGCCCGAAAGGGGGCCGCATCAATGCATCAAATCCCTGCAGCGAGTATATGTTCCTGGACAATACAGCCTGCAACCTTGCCTCGGCCAACCTGATGAAATTTTTCGACAGCGAAACAAAAATATTTGATGTAGAAGGGTACATATACAACTGCCGCCTGTGGACGGTTGTGCTGGAAATATCCGTGCTGATGGCACAGTTTCCCAGCAAGGAAGTGGCACAGCTCAGTTATGAATACAGAACCTTAGGGTTGGGTTATGCCAATCTCGGCACTTTATTGATGGTAAGCGGCATACCTTACGACAGTGAAGAAGCAAGGGCAATTGCCGGCGCCATCACCGCCATCATGACCGGCGTTGCGTACAAAACTTCAGCCGAGCTGGCCCAGGTGCTTGGTTCTTTCCCCCGGTATGAAGCAAATAAGGATGACATGCTTCGGGTAATGCGCAATCACCGCCTGGCTGCTTACGATGCCGATGAATATGAAAAGCTCAGCATAAAACCACAGGGCATAAAAGCAGAACATTGTCCCGACTACTTATTAAAAGCTGCCTGTAAAGCATGGGATGAAGCTGTTGAAATGGGTGAAAGACATGGTTACAGAAATGCACAGGCTACCGTGATTGCACCTACGGGCACCATCGGCCTGGTGATGGATTGCGATACTACGGGAGTAGAACCTGATTTTGCGTTGGTGAAATTTAAAAAACTTGCCGGTGGCGGGTATTTTAAAATCATTAACCAGAGTGTGCCGGTGGCATTGCGAAATCTGGATTATAGCGAAAAGGAAATTGATGCTATCGTCAAATATACAATAGGTACTGCTTCTTTTGCCGGGGCGCCCTACATCAATCACCAGGTACTGAGCGAAAAAGGATTTATAGCCGATGAAATAAAGCGGCTGGATGCAGCGGCTGTTACCGCTTTTGAAATAGGATTTATTTTTAATAAATACACCCTGGGCGAAGAATGCCTGCAACGGCTTGGATTTACACCTGAGCAATATAATGATGCGGAATGGAGCCTGCTGGAAACACTTGGTTTCAGTGATGAGGAAGTTGAAGCTGCCAACGATTATGTGTGCGGCACCGGCATGCTGGAAGGCGCCCCTTACCTGAAAGAAGAACATCTGCCCGTTTTTGACTGTGCCAACAAATGTGGAAAGAAAGGTCAGCGGTTTATTCATGCCAGTGGCCATATCCGGATGATGGGCGCCGTGCAACCCTTCATCAGCGGAGCTATTTCAAAAACCATCAACCTGCCGCATGAAGCAACCGTGGAAGAAATTGCCGATGCTTATTACCTGAGCTGGCAACTGGGATTAAAAGCAAACGCACTGTACCGCGACGGATCCAAACTGTCGCAACCGCTGAGTAATAAATCGGATAAAAAGAAAAAAGAACAAGGCACCAGTGACAAGTTGCAGGAACAACAGCCCACCTTCGCCGAGGCAACTGCGGTTAAGCCAGAATCCAACATCGTTGACCTGAGCAAGCTGACAGTGGAAGAATTGTTTGAAGAAGTGCAAAGGCGGGTGCAGGCATCACCGGATACCAAGCTGAAGCGAAAACTGGCTACCATCGTTGAGCGTCGTTCCTTGCCGGCAAAAAGAAGAGGCTTTACCCAGAAAGCAAAGATCAACGGGCAGGCCATCTTCCTGCGTACAGGAGAATACAGCGATGGTACCCTGGGTGAAATTTTTATTGACATGGCAAAAGAAGGTGCCACCATGCGCAGCATGCTCAACTGTTTTGCCATTGCCATTTCCATCGGTCTTCAATATGGCGTGCCGCTGGAGGAGTTTGTTGATAAATTCGCCTTCACCAAATTTGACCCCGCGGGATTTGTGGAGCATCCCAACATCAAATCCACCACTTCTATTGTTGACTTTATCTTCCGCACCCTGGGTTATGAATACCTGGGCCGTACTGACCTGGTGCATGTGCTTGACAAGCCCGAAGTGCTGAACACCGGAGCCGACGACTGGGACGAAATTCCCAGCGGGCTGGAATATGAAAAATCGCCGCAGCTGTCGAGTGTACGGGTAGTAAATAATCCGGGCAATGGAGCACAAACCGTGAAAGCACAAAAAGCTGCAGCCGTAAAAGCAGAATCGGGAATGGATGCTATGAGCTCGGCCAATAAAGGGATGCAAAGCGATGCGCCGGCATGCAATGTGTGCGGGCATATTACCATCCGCAGCGGCACCTGTTACAAGTGTCTGAATTGCGGAAATAGTCTTGGCTGCAGTTAAGCCTCATCCCCGGGCCTTCTCCTGAGGGAGAAGGGGGTGGAAAAAAATAATTTTGGATGGGTATAGACTACGTTCTTTTTAATGGGATTTAGTCTGCTACTGGAAAACCAAATAAGAAGTACCCGCTTACTAACCCCGATTAAGTTCGGGGTTTTTTTTGCCATTAGGGCAAATCAGCTTTTTGAATTCATTGTATCTTCCCTACCGTATTGAAAAATTATTTTCAAGTCACCTTAAAAGTCATAAGTAACACCACGTACACCAAGAAAGCACAACGGTCACAAAGAAATCATCGCTTAGGTTCAGGGCGTTGTGTACTTTGAGTTCAAATTTGTGGACTTTGTGTTACTTCTTTTTCGCTTTAAGATGGCTGCTTCAAATTTTTTTTAAAAATGAAATCACTTTTTGTCTTTTTATCCCTGCTTGTTTTTTTATCAGCTTCGCATGCACAGCCGGTAAAAGACCACGGACAATTGAAAGTGCAGGGTACCAAACTGGTTGATGAAAAAGGAAACCCGGTTGTGCTGCACGGCATGAGCTTTGGCTGGCACAACCTGTGGCCGCGGTTTTATAATGCCGGCGGCGTGCATGAACTGGTGACAAAATGGAACTGCAGCGTCATCCGTGCTTCGATGGGTATTGAACTGAATGATAAAGGCTATCTGAAAGATCCCGGAGGATCGGTGAAGCTGGTGAAGAATGTGGTGGATGCCTGTATCAAAGAAGAAGTGTATGTGATTATTGACTGGCACGACCATAATATTCACTTGGGCGAAGCCAAATCTTTTTTCAGCCAGATGGCAAAAGAATATGGCAGCTACCCGCATGTTATTTATGAAATTTATAATGAGCCTGATCATGAAAGCTGGCCGGAAGTGAAAGCGTATTCGGAAGAAGTAATAAATACTATCCGCACTTTCGACCCCGATAATATCATCCTGGTCGGTTCGCCCCGCTGGAGTCAGGATGTTCATTTGCCGGCTGCCGATCCGATCAAAGGGTTTAAGAACCTGATGTACAGCATGCATTTTTATGCCGGCACGCACAAGCAATGGCTGCGTGAACGTACCGATGAAGCGATCAGGAAAGGGCTGCCTATCTTTATTTCAGAGTGCGCCGGCATGGAAGCCACCGGCGACGGCCCGCTTAACCATACCGAATGGCAACGTTATGTGCGCTGGATGGATGAAAGAGGGTTGAGCTGGATCGCATGGTCAGTGTCTGATAAAAACGAAACCTGCTCGGTGCTTCGGCCATCAGCAAGCTCCGATGGCAACTGGAAAGACGAAGACATTAAAGAGTGGGGAATAATTGTGAGGCATTATTTGAGAGGGTATGATGGGCAAAAGAAATAATTACTCCAGGAAATCTTCTTCTTCCTTCGGCCGGTACTTATCAAACATCTTTTCAATAGCCCCGGCAAAAACAGGGAATTTTTCCTTGGCAAAATCTTTTACCACTTCAATTGCTTTCATTGCCTGTTGTTCTGTTAAGCCTGTTGCAACTAAACGATCAATTAGTTCCTTCATAGATTATTTTTATAAATAAAATGGCCAGATTTCTCTGACCCAATATCATCCTAATTTTTTAAATAGTTTAGTACGTGGTTCTAAGCCACCTTCAATAAACTAATCTTGCTGCTTTCAAACTTCCGCTTTGCATAATCAATATCCAGCACAAAGGCTTTTTCGCCGGTACCGGGCATTTCGAACATGGCGTCAGTGAGAATGCTTTCGCAGATGCTGCGAAGGCCTCTTGCCCCGAGTTTGTATTCCACTGCTTTTTCCACCATAAAGTCAAGCACCGCTTCTTCGATGCTGAGATGAATACCTTCCAGTTCGAATAATTTTTTGTACTGCTTCACCAGCGCATTTCTTGGTTCGGTTAGGATAGCACGAAGTGTTTTGGCATCCAGCGGATCGAGATGAGTGACTACAGGCAGGCGGCCCAGCAGTTCCGGTATCAAACCAAAAGTTTTCAGGTCGGGAGCATTCACATAGCGCAGCAGGTTTTTCTTCACGGTTTCCTGGTGTTCTTTATCCACGTTGAACCCAATCGTATTGGTTTGCACCCGGCGGGCAATTATTTTATCAATACCGTCAAACGCACCGCCGCAGATAAAAAGAATATTCTGAGTGTTTATCTTGATGAGTTTTTGTTCCGGGTGCTTGCGCCCACCCTGTGGCGGCACCAGCACATCGGTGCCTTCCAGCAGTTTCAGCATACCTTGCTGCACCCCTTCGCCGCTTACATCACGGGTGATAGAGGGGTTGTCACCCTTGCGGGCTATTTTATCTATTTCATCAATGTACACAATGCCGCGTTCGGCAGCGGGTACATCGTAGTTGCAAACCTGCAGCAGCCGGGTAAGTATACTTTCCACGTCTTCACCCACATAACCTGCTTCGGTAAATACGGTGGCATCTACAATAGCAAATGGAACATTCAGCAGGCGGGCAATGGTTTTCGCCAGCAGCGTTTTACCTGTACCCGTTTCACCCACCATGATGATGTTGCTTTTTTCAATCTCCACTTCGGCAGCGGATGCCTCGTTTGATTTTTGCTGCAGTCGCTTATAATGATTATACACAGCCACCGATAACACTTTCTTGGCTTCATCCTGCCCGATTACATATTCATCGAGGAATTTCTTTATTTCAACGGGTTTCTTTACGGTAAGCTTGAATGAGGTGGGAGTTCTCTCATCCTTGGTCATCAGTTCCTGTTCAATTATTTCCCGGGCATGCTCTACGCAGTTTTCACAAATATGCCCTTCCTGGCCGGCGATAAGGATTTTCACCTCGTCGCGGTTGCGGCCGCAGAAAGAACAGTGTAAAGGATTTTTTGCCATGCTTGTAAGGATTGGATTATCTCAAAGAGAACCCTTTGGAACTAAACGGTTCGTAATCTGCAAAATTATAAATCCGCCCCGAAGAAGGCGGATTTATTTTATAACGGTAATTTTTTTCCTTTGCTTGTTTCCGTACTGTAAATCTTACAGGTTTACACTCACGGTTTTAGAGTTTGTCCACAATCCCATCCACTATTCCGTATTCCATTGCTTCTTTGGCATCCATCCAGTAGTCGCGGTCAAAATCATTCATAATCTGTTCTACTGTTTTGCTGCAGTTTTCGGCCAGGATACGGGCTCCTATTTCTTTTACTTTTTTGGTTTGTTCGGCCTGTATCTCCAGGTCGGCGCTTACGCCTTGTATATACCCGCCGATAGATGGCTGGTGAATCATCACCTCACCATGCGGGAAGATAAACCGTTTGCCTTTCACTCCGCCGCTGAGCAAAATACTGCCCATGGATGCAGCCAGCCCCATGCAGATGGTGCTCACCGGGCTTTTCAGCATCTGCATGGTATCGTACATCACCATGCCGCTGGTCACTATGCCGCCCGGGCTGTTGATATAAAATTTTATTTCTTCGCCGGGTTTGTCGGCATCCAGCAGCAGAAATTTTGTTACCACTTCTTTTGCCGATTTATCATCTACCATGCCCCACAGGTGCACGGCCCTTTTTTCAAAAAAATATTTTTCCAGCCGTTTGTTCAGCATACGCAATTCGTCACGGGTATCTTCCCGTTCAGGTTCCTCATCGTCCATCCTCCATGCATTGAATTGAAAATTCTTTCTGTTCATAGTTTTTAATTTTTATTTATCCAACGAAGCCCGGAACAACAAGTTTTATCTTCATTACATGGCGAAGTTGGATGTAGTCAGCTTTAGTAATTCTTATCAGCGTCCCTTGCCCCGACCGTTCGGGGCTCCTTTCATCTTTCAGTCCGCTATTCGGCCTGGTCGTCGGTGGAAACCCGATAGCTATCGGGTGGTCAATGAGCAATGGTGAAACCACAAACTTAATTTATTCACCATTATTCATTCACTGGTCCTTCTTCTGCTTCCGCGGGTTGGTCAGCAGCACTTCATCTACCAGGCCATACGCTTTGGCTTCGGTAGCCGTCATCCAGTGGTCGCGGTCAAAATCTTTTTCAATCACTTTTACTTCTTTGCCCGAATGGAAACTGATTACTTCGTACAGTTCACCTTTCAGTTTCCTGATTTCATTCACGGTTATTTCAATATCGCTGGCCTGCCCGCCAATGGCGCCACTGGGCTGATGCATCATGATGCGGGCATGCTTCAGGGCCGCTCTTTTACCCTTTGTGCCTGCACCCAGCAATACGCAAGCCATGGAAGCAGCAACACCAATACAAATAGTAGCCACATCGGGAGTCACGTATTGCATGGTATCGTATACACCCAGGCCGCTGTACACACTGCCGCCCGGGCTGTTGATGTACATGTTAATGTCCCTTGCCCTGTCAGTAGAATCGAGGAACAGCAACTGGGCTGTTACAATATTGGCTACTTCATCGTTGATAGGATAGCCAAGGAAGATGATGCGGTCCATCATCAGGCGGCTGTACACATCCATTACTGCCACATTCATGGGGCGTTCTTCAATAATGTTGGGAGTAAGACCTGTCACCAGTTGGGTGGCATAGCTGTGCAGCGTGTTGCCGGAAAGCCCGCGGTGCTTCACCGCATATTTTTCAAATTCTGATTTAGAGCTCATGCAATTTAGTTTTTAACAGGCTTAAAAAGTTTTATGGGTTTAATTGGTTTATTATCTTCACTATGAAGCGAAGGAGCCAATTAAACTTTTGAATCTTTTTTAAACCATCAGTTCATCAAATATCCGTCCAATTGCCAAAACCACAAAATAGCTGACACGAAACTCCGACAAATTTGGTTTACACAACCGGGGCAAGACGAATTGACACAAACAAAAAAGGTTCGGAAGCAACTCCAAACCTTTTTTAATTTTTTACTTTTCGCTTTTAGTGCTGATGCTGGTGTTCTTCCTGCATTTTCACAAACTCTTCCATGCCGATTTCTTTTTCTGTGGCAGTAAGCTGGCTTTCGGCCCATTCCAGTATTTTCTGGTCTTTGATGCGGTTGTGGGCGTCTTCGATATACTTGCGGTCCTTCATCATCTTTTCCACGTAGTTCTCTACCCAGGGTTGGTTTTCCATACCGGGCGACATGCCCATGTAACCAAAGAGCTGTTGTTTGGCAAAACTTCGTACCTCATCGGGCTTCACCTGGATATTGTTTTCGAGTAAAATCTTTTCGGTGATAAGCGTCCACTTCAGCTGGTTTTTAAACATAGTAAAATCTCGTTCCACTTCTTCATCGGTTTTTTCTTTTTCACCCTGTGTCTTCAGCCATTTTTTTAAAAATACTTCGGGAAAATCAATCCGGGTTCCGTCCAGCAATTCGTGATAAGCCATGTGCTGCAGTTGATTTCGTGACTGGTTGTCCCAGTAGGCCTGTATTTCTTCTTTGATTTTATTTCTGAAGTCTGCTTCCGTCTTTACATCCTGGTCAGGATAAAGCTGGTGGTAAAAATCTTCGTTCAGTTCTCTTTTTTCCAGCAGCCCCACTTTGCTGATGGTGATTTTGAAATATTTTTCTGCGGCGGCCGCATCTTCTTTATCCAGTCCAAGATCGCCAAGAATCCATTCTCTTTCCTTATCGTCAAAAGCCGTTTTCAGCTGCAGCACTTCTGTATCGTCTTTTTTCCGGCCCATCCATTGGCTGCGGAAGCTTTCGGTAAAATATTTTACCAGCAGCGAATTGTCTTTTTTTATTCCTCCTTCCATTTCATTACCGGCAGCATCTGTTTCTGTAAACGTCACATTCAGCACATTGTCCCCGGTAGTCACAGTTTCCGGCTCCGTCATATTGCCGTAGCGGTTTTGCAGGCGGGTTATTTCGTTGCTGATCATTTCATCGGTCACTTTCACCTTGTAGCGGGTAAGTTTAGCTTTTGAAAGATCAGCCAGCGAAAATTCCGGCTTCATGCCGATTTCAAAATGGAAAGTGTATTCGGCGGGGTTGTTCATATCCAGCTGGCGGATGTCCATTTCCACCGGCAGCGGTTGGGCAAAAATGTCGAGCTTTTCTGTTTCAAGGTATTTGATCAGCTCCCGGTCTACCGAGCGGAGTACTTCATCAGTAAACACGGAGGCGCCATACATTTTTTTTATAAGCGATGCGGGCACCATTCCTTTTCTGAACCCGGGAATGTTTGCTTTCCTGCCATAATCTTTCAGCGATTTTTCAAATGCCGGCAGATAATCGGTCTTCTCCAGCTTCACGGTAAGTTTTTCGTTCAGCAGGCCGATGTTTTCTTTTGTAATTGTTGCCATACTCAAAACCCCTGAAGGGGATTTTTTTAAATTTCATTTTTTTCATTGCATCCCTTAATGAAAAAAATACAGTGGTTAGTTATGTTGTTTTATTACACCCTTTAGGGGCTGGGGGCTTTGTCCGGATGGAGGGACTCGAACCCCCACGCCTTGCGGCATCAGATCCTAAGTCTGAAGTGTCTGCCAATTCCACCACATCCGGAGTGAAAATAGTCATTGAATCAAGTAAATCAAAATGATCATAAAAGCCTGTGCAGCTTTGAACTGCCGTATATGCTTCTTATGACTAATTTGACTTATATGACTTTTTTGACTTGTAAAACGGGCGGCAAAACTAAGCCTTTTCAATCAAAAATAACGGCTGTTTTTCAGTAAATTCGCTTTCTGCATTGAGTATGGAAACCGTAGCACAATTGCCCAAATACAATCTGAATGAAGAGCAGGAAAAGAAACTGATCCTGAGGGAATACCGTTCGCTGCTGCGTTCGCTGAAAAGCAAACTGAAACCCGGCGACCGTAAGCTTATCCGTCTTGCATTTGAAATGGCAGTGGAAGCACACAAAACCATGCGCCGCAAAAGCGGTGAGCCTTATGTGCTGCACCCGATTGCCGTGGCTAAAATCTGCGTGGAAGAAATTGGCCTCGGCGTCCGCTCCACTATTTGTTCATTGCTGCACGATACGGTTGAGGACACCGATATCAGCCTCGAGGATTTAGAAAGGGAATTCGGCAATGAAATTGTAAGAATCGTTGACGGGCTTACAAAAATTTCCAACGTGATTGATGTGAATGCTTCGCAGCAGGCGGAGAATTTTAAAAAAATTCTGCTTACACTTACTGATGACCCGCGGGTAATTCTTATCAAGCTGGCTGACCGCCTCCACAATATGCGTACGCTGGATCATATGCGGGGCGATAAGCAGCTCAAGATTTCTTCCGAAACGGTGTATGTGTATGCACCACTGGCGCATCGCATGGGTTTGTACAACATTAAAACCGAAATGGAAGACCTGGCGATGAAATACCTGGAGCCGGATGCGTATAAAGAAATTGCACGCAAGCTGGCCGAATCAAAAAAGGAAAGAACAAAATACATAAACGAGTTTATAAAACCGCTGAAAGAAAAACTGGAAAAAGCGGATTTTAAATTTGACATGTATGGCCGGCCAAAACATATTCATTCCATCTGGAACAAGATGAAGAAAAAGGGAGTGGGTTTTGAAGAAGTGTACGACCTGTTTGCCATCCGTGTCATTCTCGATTCGCCGGCAGATAAAGAAAAAGAAGATTGCTGGAAAGTGTATTCATTGATTACTGATGAATATACACCGGCGCCGGAGCGGCTGCGTGACTGGCTGAGCAATCCGAAAAGCAACGGGTATGAAGCGCTGCACACCACGGTGATGGGCCCGCAGGGCAAGTGGGTGGAAGTGCAAATCCGCACCCGCCGCATGAATGAAATCGCCGAAAAGGGTCTTGCTGCTCACTGGAAATACAAAGAAGGAAGTCCCGATAGCTATCGGGATGAGAGCCGTTTTGATAAATGGTTTCAACAGATACGGGAAGTAATCAGCAGCCAGGATACCGATTCGGTTGATTTCCTGCAGGACTTTAAAACAAGTTTTCTTACCGAAGAAATATATGTGTACACGCCGAAAGGCGATGTAAAAATGCTGCCGGTTGGAAGTACGACACTTGATTTTGCATTTGCCATTCACAGCGCCATCGGGGTAAAAACCATCGGCGCCAAAGTGAATCACAAACTGGTGCCGCTTAGTCATAAGCTGCGCAGCGGCGACCAGGTGGAAATAATTACCAGCACCAAGCAAAAACCGCATGAAGACTGGCTGAATTTTGTCGTCACATCGAAAGCCAAAGGAAGGATTAGAGATGCGCTGAAGGAAGAGAAAAGAAAAATTGCCGATGATGGAAAATACACCGTGCAGCGAAAGCTGGAAGCAATGGGCGCCGCATTCAACCAGCACAATATTGATGAACTCTGGTCGTACTACAAGCTCAGTTCGGCTCTCGATTTATATTACCAGGTGGCCATAAAAAATATTGACCTGAAGGAGCTCAAAGATTTTAAAGTTTTTGGAGATAAAATAGAACCCCCCCGGCCGGTAAAGATGCATGAAGTGAGGGTGGACGGCATACCGCATCCGCTGGCAAAAAAGGAAACCGAACTGATTATTTTCGGCGAAACGGGTGACAGGATTGTTTATAATCTTGCCAACTGCTGCAAGCCCATTCCCGGCGATGATGTGTTTGGTTTTGTCACCACCGGTAAAGGATTAACCATACACCGCACCAACTGCCCGAATGCCGCCAAGCTGATGGCCAATTTTGCCCACCGCATTGTGAAAACCAAATGGGCCAAGAACAAAGAAATTTCCTTCCTCACCGGATTAAAAATTGTGGGGCTCGATGATGTGGGTGTGGTAAACAAAATAACCAACCTTATTTCCGGTGAAATGCGCATCAACATTGCGGCACTTACCATCGAAGCAAAAGAAGGGGTATTTGAAGGCAATATTAAATTATATGTGCATGACAAGGAAGAACTGGATGAGCTGGTTACCAGCCTGAAATCACTCCCCGGAATTGAAAAGGTGGACCGGTACGATACCGATGCAGCACTTACCTGATTTATTTACTCTATTGTCATACCTGTGGAAGGCGTTTACTGTAACCGGGAATGTATTTCTGCAGGTGAGATTTTTTATTTAGCTTGTAATTGCAGTTTGTAGACCTGCATTGTTTTTTTAACCAAAAAAAAATAACCATGAGAGATCTGAAAGCAAAACTCAAATTGCTTATGGGGGTACTGTTTGTACCCCTGTGGCTGATGGCGCAAACCACGGTTACCGGAAAGGTGACCGAAGCCAGCTCAAATGCTCCGCTTGCCGGAGCTACAGTAACACTTCGGGGAACCAATAAAACTGTGACTACAGATGCAGATGGTAATTTCAGCATAGTAGTAACGGGAACCAGTCCTAAACTGGTAATCAGTTATGTTGGTTTTACATCAAAAACAGTAGATGCAACCGGCACTGTTTCTGTAAGTCTTGAAGTGGACAACTCCAAACTGAGCGAAGTGGTAGTAACTGGTCTTGCCACCTCTGTAAAACGAACCAACCTGGCCAATGCTGTTTCTTCTATTTCTGCCAAAGACTTAAATGGCACAACGGTGCAGCCAACAGTTGATGGCGCATTGTATGGCAAACTTACGGGGGCCAATATTTCGGCCAACTCCGGCGCACCGGGTGGTGGCATTTCAGTCAAGCTTCGCGGCATCACTTCGCTGGTAGCAAACTCGCAACCGCTGTTTATTGTGGATGGAATTTATTATGACAACTCCGCTATCCCCGCCGGGTTGAATATTGTATCTAAAGCGGCAGGCCAGGGCAGCAGTTCCAACCAGGACAATCCATCCAACCGCATTGCTGACCTGGATCCGGAAGACATAGACAGGATTGAAGTGCTGAAAGGTGCCTCAGCAGCAGCCATCTATGGTTCCCGTGCTGCAGCAGGCGTTGTAATTATTACTACCAAAAAAGGGAAAAGCGGAAAACCAAGAGTTGAAATTTCACATTCCATCGGCCAGCAATGGCAATTAAGAAAACTGGGCCAGCGCCAGTGGGATGATGCTAAAGTGCAGGCTGCATTCGGCAATTCGGGTCTGGCCATTTACCAGGCAAATGGCCGCAAGACGTACGACTATGAAGAAGAACTGTACGGTAATAACGGGCTGATGAATAATACCCGCTTAAGCATAAGCGGCGGTAATAATAATACTACCTACTATGTTGGTTTCACACGCAAAGATGATGAGGGCATTGTGAAAAAAACAGGTTACCAGAAATCATCTTTCCGCTTAAACCTGACTCAAAAAGTTTTCGATTTTCTTGATCTTACTTTAAATGCCAACTATGTGGAGTCGGAAGCCAACCGGGGTTATTTTAACAACGACAACACCAGCACCACGTTGGGCATATCGTTTGTATCCACGCCTTCGTGGGTAAATCTTTTTGCTGATGCCAACGGCAACTATCCCAATAACCCTTTTGCTCCATCCAATTTTCTGCAGACAAGAGATCTGGTGAAAAATAAAGAAAAAATCAACCGCACCCTGTTTGGCGGGCAGGCTACCTGGAAAATTTTTAATAATGACAGGCACGACCTGAAGGCCATCCTTCGCGGCGGCATTGATTATTATACGCTGAACACCCTGGCGCTGTTTCCCCGGGAGCTTCAATTTGAAAAAGACGGCAACGGAACCAATGGCGCCTCCATTTATGGTACAACCCTTACACGCAACTCAAACTATGCGGGTTTTCTTGTTCATACTTTTACCCCCACCAGCGATTTGAGCTTCCGCACACAGGTTGGCGGCACAGCAGAAAATATCAATATCAATAATGTGCTGAATACAGCCACACAACTTATCGGCACACAAACCAACCTGAACCAGGCGGGCTCTATACAGGTAGACCAGGCAAGAACCCTGCAGAATGACCGGGGCTTTTTTGTACAGGAAGAATTTTCTTTCCGCGATTTGTTTGTCATCACTGCCGGGCTGCGT
This sequence comes from uncultured Chitinophaga sp., assembly GCA_964444975.1. Classification (GTDB taxonomy): domain Bacteria; phylum Bacteroidota; class Bacteroidia; order Chitinophagales; family Chitinophagaceae; genus VBAS01. The sequence continues at coordinate 25,454 of CAYUJD010000015.1, forward strand.
GGCGATAAATCATCGCGGAACGGCGATGCTGATAAATATTATTATTACCCGAAAGCATCCGGCGCATTTAATTTTCACGAGCTGCCATCCTGGAAATGGGATGATGTAAGCCAGCTGAAACTGCGTGTGGCTTATGGCCAGTCAGGAAACTTTGCTCCTTTTGGCGCCATTTATACGCCAATGGTAGCCGCTGTTTTTAATGGTACGACAGGCTCCCTCATCACAACAGCAAGAGGAAATGAAAAGCTGCAACCCGAAACACAAAAAGAACTGGAAACCGGTTTGGATATCGGGATACTGAGCAACAGGGTGACACTTGAATTTACGTATTATAAAAAAGATGTGCAGGATCTGTTGCTCAACGTAGTGGTTCCCACCTCATCCGGTTTTTCTACCAACTGGCGCAATGTGGCGGAAATTGAAAACCGCGGGTACGAAGTGGCATTGAATGCCGTGCCGGTGAATACTTCTAAAATAAAATGGACATCGCTGATCAATTTCTGGAAGAATAAAGCCAATGTGGCACGACTGGATGTGCCTGCATTTAATACCGGCGCTTTTGGCGCCACCCTGGGCACTTACCGCATTCAGCAGGACAGAAGCCCGACACAACTGGTAGGTATTCCCGGCCCCGGTGATAAGAAAGACCCGGTTTCAGGACTTGGTGTGTTTGGTGATGCCGAGCCCGATTTCCAGATTTCCTTTACAGAAAATGTGACATATAAAAACTGGGAGTTTGCAGTATTGATGCACTGGAAACAGGGCGGCGATAATGTGAATCTTTCCACGCTGCTTTCAGATATTTTCGGTACATCACCTGATTTTGATGAAAAAACACTTGATCCGTCAGGCGCCATGAACAATGGCCAGTACCGGCTGAATGCACTGGGTGTGACAGCCAGTCCATGGATTGAAGATGCTTCCTATTTCAGGGTGCGGGAAATTGCGCTTAGTTATAAACTTCCCAAAACATGGTTTAAAAATGTGGCCGCCGTAAAATTGGGATTCAGCGGACGCAACCTGATTAACAAGTTTGATTACAACAGTTACGACCCGGAAGTGTCCAACTTTGGAGCTAATGCAATTTCGAGCAATGTGGAAGTAACACCCTTCCCTTCAGCTAAAAGCATTCACTTCAATGTAACCGTCAATTTCTGAAACAAGGGCATCAACACTAAAAAAACTTTTTATGAAACCGAAAAATAAATTTCTCATTCTCCTGCAATCAATTGCAATAGCAGGCCTGCTGGTAATGTCGTCCTGCAAGATTGATGCGATACCCGATCCCAATGCGCCCGGGGCAGGTAGCATTTCAGCCAACGCTACGCTGAGCGAAATTCAAAATGTAGTGACCGGCACCGAAGCAGCCATGCGTGAATCACAGGCCTTTTACTGGGATGATGTGGGTGTCATTGGCAGGGAATTCTACCGCTTCTCCACTTCTGACCCCCGCTTTACATCAGACCTGCTGGGCAAGGGAAGCGCCACGCTTGACAACAACACTTTTTATATCACCAACCCTTTTGCAGCCAGGTACAGGGTAGTAAAAAACTGCAATATCCTTATCAGCGCTTTGACCAATACAAAAGCAGCCATCAGTGATGCGCAGCGGAAAGTGGGGATAGCTTATGCCCGTACTGTGATGGCACATGAGCTGCTGATTGTGCTGAACCTGACTTACAACAACGGTGTGCGGGTGGATGTGGCCGACCCGGATAACCTGGGTCCTTTTCTCAGCAAGGATGCTTCGCTTGATGCCATACTGGGACTGCTGAACCAGGCCTATACCGATCTTAGTGCAAACGGAAGCACATCGTTCCCGTTTAATACTACGCTGTACAGCAAAGTGGCCGGCCAGTTTGCCCAGTTCAACAGGGCGTTGGCAGCAAGAGTGTATGTGTACAAAGCCGACTGGAATAATGCGCTGACTGCATTGGGTAATTCATTTTACAATCTGAATGGCGATTTAAAAGCCGGTGTATATTATCTTTTTTCATCAGCCGGTGGCGACCTGCTGAACCCGATGTTTTTCCCGCTGAATTCAAGTGGCGAAACCCGTGTGGCTCATCCTTCGTTTGTAAGCCAGGCAGAAAGCGGCGACAGCAGGCTGAACAAAGTTTCGCTGCGTACATCGCCGACTACACAGGACGGGTTGACCAGCGCTTATGATTTCTTTGTTTACAAAACCAATGTAGATCCTGTCCCCATCATCCGCAATGAAGAACTGCTGCTGATTTATGCGGAGGCGAAAGCACAAATTGGGGGCGTTAGCAACCTGAATGACGCCATTACAGCGCTGAATGTAGTAAGAAATGCTGCCGGGCTTGCAAATTATACCGGTCTGGTTACTCAATCAGCAGTGATAGATGAAATGCTGAAACAAAGACGCTACGCTTTATATGGCGAGGGCCATCGCTGGATTGACATGCGTCGCTATAACCGGCTGAACACTCTGCCTGTTGACCGCACCGGCGATGATGTGTGGACGGAGTTTCCCAAACCAGCCACCGAGCAATAGAACGCCCATCGTTTGCAATCAGGATTTTAATAAACCCCTCCGATGAGAGGGGTTTTTTGTTTTTTGCTTTATGAGCTGCCGGGAATAATTGCTAACTTTCAATTTCCAAAACCCGGCTTATACAGATGCGATGATGAAATGAAAAAACTAACTGCAGGAATATCGAGTTTTCTTTTCTTGTGTCCGTTATCAGTGATTACGAATGCACAGAACTGTATTTCCACCAATAACAATGCTGTTATCAATTTTTCCTGCGGCATCAACTGTGCCCCGGTAAACCTGCAGGTGCCCGACCTGCGAACCACATCGGATTATACCGTATCGGCCATTTCTTTTAGTCCCTTTCCGTTTGTATCATCAGCGCCGGCTATGACGGTGCCCTGCGCCAGCCAGGATGATAAATTTTTCGACACCAGCTTTCTTCCTTTTTCATTTTGTTTTTACGACAGCGTGTTTTCCAGATGCGTGCTGGGCACCAATGGAGTGGTTACATTCGATATGAGCAATGCGCTTTCAGGAAATAACTGGGATCTTGATCCGCCTTTATCGATACCCAATACGGGAACAGGTAACCCCGGAGCCGGTACCTGCCCGTTTCCCAATGGTACGCTTTATCCCCGTGCCGCCATCATGGGTCCGTATGTTGATATTTTTCCTCAAACAACAGACCCCATATACAAAATAGAAACAAGAACGGAAGGTGCAGCGCCCTGCCGCAAATTCGTTGTGAGTTTTTCACAGGTAGCTATGTACAACTGTTCGGCAAGCAGGGTTACCAGCCAGATGGTTTTGCATGAAAACACAGGCATCATTGATATCTATGTTGAAAGCAAACCGTTTTGCAGCTTCAATGGAAACATTGCCATCATTGGCATACAGGACTGGACAAGAACACGAGGCGTGGCTGCACCATCAAGAAACGCCGGCTCCTGGACTGCCCAAAATGAAGCGTACCGCTTCATTCCGTCAGGCGGCAGCAGCCGGTTTATCAATTCACAGATTTTTACTTTGAGCGGCACACTGATGGCTACAGCCTCTGCTTCATTTTCTGCACCGGGATTTATTAATCTCAGCTTTCCCAATATTTGCCCCACCGGCAATTCAGAACAGTTTGTAGTAAAAACAACTTATGCATCCTGCAGCGATACAGCTACTACCGTTACTTTTTCAGATACCATAACGATAAACAAAACTTCCTCGCTCAACGCCACAGCAACAGCTACAGATATCAATTGCACTACAGGCGCCACAGGAACCATTACGGTAAATGTGCCACCCAACAGCGGTGTGCCACCTTATCAATATTCATTGAACGGCGGGCCCCTGCAAATCAGCAATATTTTCACTGGCCTTGGCACCGGCAGCTATATTGTGTTTGCCACCGACGTCAATGGCTGCAGCTCCACCATGAACGTCACCATTAACAGAACCGGAAATCTTGGTGTGGGTACTTCGGTAAACAATACAAGTTGCGCAGGCGTAAACAACGGCAGTATTACCATTTTGCCGCCTTCCGTTTATACACCCATCCAGTACTCTCTGAATGGCGGAGCGCCGCAAACAAGTAATGTATTTACCGGTCTTGCGGCCAGTACTTACACTGTTACCGTTACTGATGCCATCGGTTGTACCGGTTCCACTACTGTAACAGTAAGCCAAGGACCGGGAGTAACAGCTAATTTTAATACGACAGCAACTTCCTGCTCTGGTGCAAACAACGGAACAATTACCGTGACCGCAGCAAACGGCACAGCACCTTACCAGTATTCACTCAACGGCGGGCCGTTTCAGAACAGCAATGTGTTTACCGGGCTTGCTGCTGCCACTTATACAGTAACGGTAAGAGATGTGAATGGGTGTAACTCCAGTTATTCCGTAACAGTGAGCCCCGGCGCAGCATTGAATGCAACGGTTACCAAAACTGATGTAAGCTGCCACGGCGGAACAAACGGAACGATTACCGTAAACATTTCAAATGGCACAGCTCCTTACCAGTATTCGCTGAACAATGTGTCATGGCAGGCAAGTAATATTTTCACCGGTCTGCCGGCAGGTACTTACACCGTTTATTACCGTGATAATAATGCCTGCGCCAATTCGCAATCTGTAACTATCAATCAGCCGGCAGCCATCACGGCATCGGTAACCACGCAGCCGGTAATTTGTTTTGGGCAAAACAACGGGCAAATCAGTGTATCCGCATCAGGCGGGGTATCGCCGTACCAGTATTCTATTGATGGCGTCAATTACCAGTCTGCAAATTCATTCGCAGTGTCCGCAGGCACGTTCATTGTTTATGTAAGGGATAATAATGGTTGTATAAGTACCCAATCAGTTACTGTCAGCCAACCGGCACAACTGATGCTGAATCTTACCATGCAGGATGCCAGCTGCAATGGCGGAGCTGATGGAAGAATAACTGCTACAGGTTCAGGAGGCACCGGTACTTTGCAATATTCTATTGATGGTATTAATTTCCAGGTTTCAGGCATTTTCAATGTGCTGTCCGGAACTTATGCGGTAACGGTGAAGGATGCGAATAACTGCACCGCTTCGCAATCCATCACAGTCGGGCTTAGCAACAACCTTAATATTACGCCAGCACCAGATGTAACAATCTGTGAGGGAAGCTCTGCACAACTGAACGTAAACAGTAATGCCAACCAATTCTCGTGGTCGCCGGCTACGGCACTGAGCAATGCAACTATTCAAAACCCGGTGGCTAACCCGGTGACTACAACACAGTACATAGTGACAGCTACATTTGGTTTATGCAGTGCAAATGATACGATAATTATTAATGTAAACCGGGCGCCTGTCCCTGATGCCGGAGCTGATGGAGATATTTGCTACGGGCAAAGCTATCGCCTGCAGGGCTCGGGTGGCGTGCAGTTTGCATGGTCGCCATCTGCCTGGTTAAGCAGCGCTTCGGTTTACAATCCGCTTTCCACGCCGGCGCAAACCACTACTTACAGCCTGAGTGTAATTGATGCCAATGGATGCCCCTCACTTGTACAGGACCAGGTGGTAGTAAAGGTGACACCCCCGATTGTAGTAAGAACGTATCCTTCCGATACAGTTGTTTTTGCCGGCGACCAGTTCCAATTGCTTGCTACATCGGCCGGCACCAATTACACATGGAGTCCGCCGGCAGGATTGAGCAATCCTTTTGTTCCTGACCCCGTGCTTACTGTAACAAGCGATGTTAGCTTCCATGTGATTGCCACCACCTCAGCCGGCTGCCGCGGCGATGGCACAGTTACCATCAAAGTGTACAAAGGCCCTGACATTTATATGCCCACAGGATTTACTCCCAATGGCGATGGAAAAAATGATAAATTCAAACCTTTCCCTGTCGGCATTGTGAAGCTGAATTATTTCAGGGTGTACAACCGCTGGGGGCAATTGATTTTTTCAACCAATGTTTTACACGAAGGGTGGGATGGACGCTTTGGCGGAGTGGAGCAGTCCAGCGGCACTTATGTGTGGATGGTGCAGGGAGTGACAAGAGACGGAAGGCTGATTACAAAGAAGGGAACGGTGACATTAATAAGATAAACCTCTGCTTCAGGAAGCAGAATCAGAACTGATTACCCGGAATGATTCTTACAGAAATCGGTTTTTTACAATTCGTTCAGCAGGCCTGGTATATAAAATGACAAAGAAATTATTTCGCCGGCTGTTTTTCCTTCCCTTATTTTTGCCGCGTTTTGCTTGCAGATTAAATATTGTTCAACAGAATTGAAAATGCTGAACGGAGCGTCGCAACCGAAGCTTCATAGCAGTATGAAAGCTGGCTATAAAATATATTTTGAAACAATAAAAATAATGTAACCCAGACGGGTGGAGCTTGAATCCCCCTTTGGGGCAGGGAGTATTATGGTAGATGTAATTCTTGGCTTGCAGTGGGGCGATGAAGGCAAAGGGAAAATTGTAGATTTTTTTGCTTCGGGGTATGATGTAATTGCCCGTTTCCAGGGCGGGCCCAATGCGGGGCACACATTGTATGTAGGCGATAAAAAAGTAGTGCTGCACCAGGTTCCTTCCGGTGTGTTTCATGAAAACACACTTAACCTCGTAGGCAATGGTGTGGTGCTGGACCCTGTGATTCTGAAAAAAGAGGCAGGCACGGTAACTTCGTTCGGTGTTGAGCTGAAAAAAAATCTTTTTATTTCCGACCGTACACATCTTATTTTACCCACCCACCGTGCACTCGACAAAGCATCCGAACTTTCGAAAGGCAATGAAAAAATAGGCTCCACATTGAAAGGCATCGGGCCGGCATATATGGATAAAACAGGCCGCAACGGGCTGCGTGTGGGTGACCTGCTGAAGCCGGATTTCAAACAAGCTTATGAAAAACTTTACCGTAAACATCGCCAGTTACTCGATACTTACGGGTTTGATGAAGACATTTCTGCCTGGGAAAATGATTTTTTTGAAGCGGCAGAGTTTCTGAAGGGACTCAACATTGTGAATGGTGAATATTTTATAAACAGCCTGCTGGGCGCCGGAAAAAAAGTGCTGGCCGAAGGCGCACAAGGCAGTATGCTTGATATTGATTTCGGCACTTTTCCATTTGTCACTTCATCCAGCACCATTTCGGCAGGTGTGTGCACCGGCCTGGGTGTGGCGCCGCAGAAGATAAGAGAAGTGCTGGGTGTAACAAAAGCATACTGCACCCGCGTAGGCAGCGGGCCTTTTCCAACCGAGCTGCACGATGCCACCGGTGATGAAATAAGAAAAATCGGAAATGAATTCGGCGCAACCACGGGCCGGCCACGCCGCTGCGGATGGATTGACCTGGTGGCCCTGAAATTTGCCTGCATGATAAATGGAGCCACTCAACTCATCATGACCAAGGCCGATGTGCTGGATGCATTTGAACAACTGAAGGTTTGTACAGCATACCAGCTTGACGGAAAGCCATGCGATGAAATACCTTACCAGATGACCGGAATCAACCTGCAACCTGTTTACCGCAGCTTTGCGGGGTGGAAAACCAATACCTCAGCCGTAAAAAGTGAAAAAGATTTGCCGCCGGCCATGCAGCATTATGTTTCGTTTATCAATCAATACCTCGGAGTGAAAGTACGGTATATTTCCAACGGGCCGGGCCGGGAGCAGATTGTATCACTTTCCTGAAAAAAAAAAGACACCAAAAAATAATTTATAAAAATTTGGAAGTTTTAAAACTTCGCTGAAATTTTACACAGATAAAATTATTGGAACATGACCATGAAATCTGAAAAGGGTAAAAAGGCTGCGGGTAAAATTCATAAGCCATCTTCCGGTAATGAAGATAAAAAAGCTTCATCGAAGCCTAAGAAACAAATGGAAGAAGAAGAGGATGAGGACGAAGACCCGGAAGAGAATGAAATGGAACTGAAGTCATCGAATAAGGGCGGTAAAGCCGCACCCAAAAAAGCACGGGATGAAGACGATGATGATGACGAGGATTATGAAGAAGTGGATGAATGGGAAAAACCTGAAGAAGAAGAGGAGTGGGATCCGGACTTTGATGAATTTGATATGCCTGCTTCCAAGAGCAAAAAAGGAGGAGGTAAAAAAGGTGCCGCCGATGAAGACGACTTTAAAGTAGATGAAGAGTTTAAGGAAATGGGTTTTTTCAATGATTCCTATGATGACGAAGAAGAGGATGATTTTTAATACGGATTTTTCTTTGCGTTTATAATTTGAATGCCGCCAATACTAACTGCCATTTTGTTGTTAATGATTTTGGTGTGGTGAAGAAGAAAATGCTGAACTGGGCCGACCGGTTCAGCATTTTTTGTTTCCTCGACAATCATGGTTACCCGTCGCAGCATCATTCGCTGGAGTGCCTGCTGGCTGCCGGTGTAAAGAAAAGGTTTACCGCCGATACAGGTAATGCGCTGCCTGCACTACAGAAATATCTCGAAACAAACCCCGGCTGGCAATTCGGGCATCTTGCCTATGATTTGAAAAACGAAATTGAATCCCTCACTTCTGCGCATCCTGACCATACCGGTTATCCCGGTGTTTTTTTCTTTGAACCGGAATGTATTATCCGACTCGCTAAAAACGAATCTGCCGGCTGGCGGATGGAAATCGAAGTGGAACAAACTGCAGATGCAGCCGGAATTTTCCGGGAGATAATGCAGGTTGAAATCGCAGATTCCATTCCGGCGCAAAGAAATTTTCAAATTCAGCAGCGGGTTTCCAGGAAAGAATATGTGCAAACGATTGAGCAGCTCAGGAAACATATTCTCCGCGGCGATTGTTATGAAATCAATTACTGCATGGAGTTTTTTGCCGGGCAGGCGGTGATTGATCCGCTGACCGTTTTTCAAAAACTCAGCGCCGCTTCGCCCAATCCCTTTTCCGCTTTGTATAAGCTGGATGATAAATTTCTTATTTGCGCCAGCCCGGAAAGGTTTTTGAAAAAAACCGGGAATAAAATTTTTTCGCAGCCCATCAAAGGCACTTCAAAACGTTTTTTGCAGGATGCGGAGAAGGATGAAAAAAGCCGGCAGTCGCTTTTTGAAAACAGAAAAGACCGCTCGGAAAATGTGATGGTGGTGGACCTGGTGCGCAACGACCTGGCCCGTGTGTGCAAAGAAGGATCGGTGCAGGTGGATGAACTGTTCGGCATTTATTCTTTTCCGCAGGTGCACCAGATGATTTCGACGGTGAGCGGGGAGCTGCAGGAAGATATTTCCTTTACAGAAATCATCCGCGCCACATTTCCTATGGGCTCCATGACCGGCGCCCCGAAGCGAAAAGTGATGGAACTGATTGAGCGGTATGAAAAATCCAGGCGGGGAATTTTTTCCGGTGCTGTGGGTTATATCACACCGCCGGGTGATTTTGATTTTAATGTAGTCATCAGGAGCATTATGTACAATGCCGCGGAAAAGTATCTTTCCTACCAGGCCGGTTCAGGTATTACTTTCTATTGTGATGCTGAAAAAGAATACGAGGAGTGCTTGCTGAAAGCGGAGGCGATGAAATTGTCACTGATGTCCTGAACTTTTCCTGTGCAATTACTTCCCGGACTTTTTCTCGGGTAAATTTTTTTCCGGCGCAGAAAGTGACTGCCTGAAATTGTCCAGCAGCAGTTGTAAGCTTTCATTCAGAATGTCGAAGCGCCTGGCAATAAAGATATCCATTTTGTCGGCGGGGAGCCGCAGCTCGTATTTGCCGTTTAGTGAAATCAGCTTGTCGAAGTCGGGATTGTAGCGGTTAAATTCGGTGATGGGAAACAAAGTGTGCCTGGCAATAACAACCGAATTGTAGCGGCCGCTTATGTTTTGGGTTTTTGAATTGTTCAGTTCAGCTTCGCTTAAATTTTTTGCTGCCGGATTTATTGCCGATGCCAGTTTCAGTTCATTAGTTTCTTCTTTAGTCAGTGTGGTTACACCGCCTTGCCCTTCCATAATGTAATGCGTAGCGATGAATTTTTTTACATGATCTCTCGATTCGGCCGGCAGGTAATGCTGCAGGCTCCAGAAATCACGGCTTTTGCTTTTTTTTATTGCTGCATCCACATTGCCGGCGCCACCATTATAAGCCGCAATCACCAGCAGCCAGTCTTCATAAGTATTGTAAAGTTCGGCCAGGTAGCGGGCAGCCGCATGAGTGCTTTTGTAATAATCCGTTCTTTCATCAAGATAGGCATTCACCCGGAGTCCAAAGCGGCGGGCAGTAGCAGGCATAAATTGCCAGGGCCCCACAGCGCCGGCCCATGATACCGCATAGGTTTTCAGGTACGATTCAATCACGGCAAGGTATTTCAGCTGGCGGGGAAGTCCATGACAGGTAAGTACCGCATCAATCATATCGAAATAAGGGCGGCCCCGGCCTTTCAGTTTTTCAAGATTCTTTTTATGCTTCAGCATGTAATCCTGCACAAAGCTGATGGCACGCGGATTGAGTTGGGCAGTATTAATTTCCTGCGCTTCGCCTGGATTTGACACAAAAAGGTTTTTAAAGCCTTCTTTCGGGTCGTGCAGCATCACTACGGGAGTGAGAGAATCAGCAGATGCGCCGGGGAGTACAGTATTTTTTTTAACCGAAGTATCCCCTGCGGTTTGTTGTGCAATGCCGGGTATGAAAAAAAGAATAAAACCTATAAGCGCCGCTGTTTTCTGCATGAACGGGAAATTTTTTAGCCACGGGTTTCTTCCGGTATTTTCTTTCTTTGCATAAGTTGTTTTGAAGCCTGCAGCAAAGATAGCTCGTTAAACTGTTTTGCCATTAACTGCACACCAAAGGGCATGCCGGTGGAGTGAGTGAATAAAGGAAGTGAAATACCCGGAATACCGGTAAGGTTGGCAAACACGGTATAAATATCAGCAAGATACATGGCAATGGGGTCATTTACTTTTTCGCCAATCTTAAATGCTACGGATGGCGAAACGGGCATGATGATAAAATCATTTGTTTGAAAAACTTCATTGGTTTTATCCACCAGCTTGCGCCGTACTTTTTGTGCCCGGGTAAAATAGGCATCGTAGTAGCCGGTACTGAGCACAAAAGTGCCGAGCATAATTCTGCGCTTTACTTCTTTGCCGAAACCTTCGCTGCGGTTGTGTTTATAAAATTCAATCAAATCAGCGGCAGGTTTTTCTGAACGGTAGCCGTACCGCACACCATCGTAGCGGGCCAGGTTGGAAGAGGCTTCGGCTGTAGTGAGAATATAATAAGCAGGTACGATGTAATCGAGATATTCAAAATGCATTTCATTTACTTCATGGCCATCAGCTTTTAGCTGCTGTAGCAGCCGGTAAACGGATGATGCTATTTCGGGGTCAAGCGAAGCATGCTCCAGTGTTTCTTTAAAATAAGCGAAACGGAATTTTGCCTGCTCTTGCCCCACTCCTTTGGAGGGGATTAGGGGGAGGTCTGAAAAATTTTCAACCGGATTCTGCGAAGCAGTGCTGTCGTAATCATCGGCGCCGGCAATTGTTTCCAGCACCAGGCCTGCATCATCCACGGTATTAGCAAAAATTCCAACCTGGTCAAATGATGAAGCGTAGGCAATAAGTCCGTGGCGGGATACGCGGCCATAAGTGGGTTTCAGCCCCACGATACCGCAGAAGTCGGCCGGCTGGCGAACCGAGCCTCCTGTATCGCTGCCGAGTGAAACCATGCAAAGCCCTGCCTGCACGGCCACTGCCGAACCACCAGAAGAGCCGCCGGGCACCCGTGTTTCATCCAGGGCATTCAGCACCTTGCCATACACCGAGTTTTCGTTTGTGGAGCCCATCGCAAATTCGTCGCAGTTGGTGCAGCCGATGATGATGGCTTCTTCCTGTAAAAGTTTCTGAACAGCTGTAGCGTTATAGAGTGAAGTAAAATTTCGGAGAATGCCGGATGCAGCACTCACCGGGTGGTTTTTGTAACAAATAACATCTTTAATGGCCACCACCACACCATGCAGTTTACCAGGCGGGTTACCTTCTTTTCTTTTATTATCAAGCTCGGCAGCCCGTTGTAATGCTTCCCCGGCAAACACATGCACGAATGCATTGAGATGTTTTGAACCCTCAATTTTGTCAAGGAAAAAACGAACGGCTTCCGTGCAGGAAGTTTTCTCCTGGTTTAATTCAAGATGATATTGTTGAACAGTGGAGTATTCAAACAAAAGCTGGGGCCTTTATGAACGATAAGAAAAAATGTTTTGCGCTTCGGTTATCATGAAGACGTCTTAGTGTCTTTTTCCACGCTTTCTTCAATTTCCCTTTTCACATTGTCGCGGGCATCCTTGAATTCACGGACGCCTCTGCCAAGGCCACGCATCAACTCGGGTATTTTTTTGCCGCCGAAAAGCAGTAAAACAATAAAGGCTATCAGAAGAATTTCGGTCCATCCAAGATTTGGCATATCTGAAAATTTAGAGTATCAAAGTTAATACAAATTGCACTCCGCTTTTAATTTATTTGTTAATCGCCTGCCAACTAAAAAAAAGCGGCCGGTAGTACGGGCCGCTTGTATAAAGATGTGCTGGCTTATTCGGCAGTCTCGGTTGCAAGTCGCTTTTCGCGGATTCTTGCACTTTTGCCGCTGCGTTTGCGCAGGTAGTAAAGTTTGGCCCTGCGTACCCGGCCGCTTTTATTTACTTCAATGGAATCAATGTTGGGCGAGTAAAGGGGGAAAAGTCTTTCCACACCGATGCCGTCAGAAATTTTGCGGACGGTAAAGGTGGCTGTGGCGCCTTTACCCTGTCTTTTAATAACATCACCCTTAAAGCTTTGGATGCGTTCTTTGTTTCCTTCGACGATTTTATAGTGAACGGTAATATTGTCGCCGGGTCTGAAATCCGGCATTTCTTTTTTACCAGTCAGTTGCTCGTGTACAAATGCTATGGCGTCCATATTCTTCAGTTTTTGCGGGTCGCAAAAGTAAGGTAAAGATTTTAGATTTCGGATTTCAGATTTCAGATTTTTAAAGAGCACCCTGGCAATGCAAGAATTCATTGACTAACAGGGATTCTCCCTACAATCTGAAAATCCCTTATCGCGCCACATTAACAGCTCTCTTTTCCCTGATAACCGTCACCTTTATCTGGCCGGGAAAGGTCATTTCGTTTTGTATTTTCTGCGCCAGTTCGAAAGAAAGTTTTTCCGAATCCTGGTCGCTTACTTTATCGGCTTCCACTATTACCCGCAGTTCACGGCCGGCCTGGATGGCATAGGCTTTTTCAACCCCGTTGTAGGTCATGGCCATGGTTTCAAGGTCTTTGATGCGCTGCAAGTATTGCTGCATGATTTCGCGGCGGGCACCCGGCCTAGCTCCGCTGATGGCATCACAGGCCTGCACAATGGGTGAAATGACGTATTGCATTTCAATCTCATCGTGGTGGGCGCCGATGGCATTTACCACGGCTGGATTTTCACCATATTTTTCGGCCAGCTTGGCGCCAAGCAGTGCATGGCTCAATTCAGTTTCTTCATCGGGTACTTTCCCAATGTCGTGTAGCAAGCCGGCACGTTTTGCCAGTTTGGGATTTAGACCTAATTCTGAAGCCATGATGGCGCATAGGTTTGCCACCTCGCGGCTGTGCATGAGGAGATTCTGGCCATACGAAGAGCGGAACCGCATGCGGCCTACCATTCTCACCAGTTCTTTATGCAATCCGTGAATACCCAGTTCGATAACCGTTCTTTCACCTATCTCCATTACCTGCTCTTCAATTTGTTTTTTAGTTTTTTCTACCACTTCTTCAATTCTTGCCGGGTGTATGCGGCCGTCGGCAACCAGGCGCTGCAGGCTCAGTCGGGCAATCTCGCGGCGCAGCGGGTCAAAGGATGATAGTACAATGGCTTCGGGAGTGTCGTCCACAATCAAGTCAACCCCGGTGGCGGCTTCAATGGCGCGGATGTTTCGTCCTTCACGGCCGATGATCTGGCCTTTTATTTCGTCGCTTTCGAGATTGAAAACCGTGATGGAATTTTCTATGGCCTGCTCTGCTGCAGTACGCTGTATGGTTTGAATAATAATTTTTCTTGCTTCCTTGTTGGCCTTTTGTTTGGCATCTTCAATTATCTCCTGCTGAAATGCCAGCGCTTTAGTTTGTGCTTCATGTTTCAGGCTTTCCACCAGTTGCGACTTTGCCTCTTCGGCCGTAAGGCCTGCAATTTTTTCCAGGCGGCGGATATGTTCTTCCTGGTGTTTTTCCAGCTCGGTACGCTTGATGTTCACCAGCTCAATCTGCCGGTTGAGGTTATCCTTGATGGCCTCGTTTTCCTTGATGTGTTTGTCGAGGTTATTTTCTTTCTGGTTGATGGATTGTTCTTTCTGACGGATGCGGTTTTCCGATTCGTTGAGCTTGCGGTTGCGCTCCATCACTTCTTTTTCATGATTGGCTTTCAGCTGTACAAAACGTTCCTTAGCCTCCAGTTCTTTTTCTTTCCGGATGGTTTCAGCTCTCAGTTCGGCTTCTTTGATGATTTTTTGAGATTGTTGTTCGGCTTCGGCAATCTTTCTTTTGGTGCTTTTGGAGAAAATAAGCTTACCCGCTAAAATGCCGGTGACAAGGGCAGCGCCTCCAATGATGGCAAACAATATATTCGGATCCATGAATTTTGTGTTTGAAAATGTTCACGATGCTTGTTTTAAATTTTCCCGGCTGCCAGGCAGCAGTTTCACTGCTAACGGCCGGGTAATCAGCGAAGATACAAAAAGGGATGAAGGGGAGGAAAACAAACTTGTAGTTACCGGTGAGAAGGGTTTTCAATATACCTTGCAGTGTTACAAGTTAATATTCCTTATAAAATAATGGCAGGAATTCAGGATGGCAGCTGCCCATCCAGCATCCGTTCAATCAGGTTCAGCTTATCGGCAATATTTTCTTTCTCCACTTCAATGGCCGAGGCTTCATTTTGCTCGGTGGCGTACCATACCAGTGCCATGGACACATAATCCTGCATATCCTTGCCGGCAAACTGGGTTTTGAACTCAAGAATTTTGTCGTTGATGGTTTTCACCGTTTTCCGCACCACTTCTTCATCTTTTGGCTGTAGCTTGATGCGGTAGCTGCGGTCGGCAATTACGATGGTGGCGGGAATGAGTTGTTCGGTCATAAATGAGTAATGAGTGATGAGTAATGAGTAAAAAAAACGTATTCCCTGTTACCCGGTATTTCATTTATTCGCTTAAAAGCGCAATACAGCGGTCTATTTCCCTGATATAAGAATTAATCCGGTTTTCAAATTCCTGTTTGTCTTTTTCGTTCCAGTCGCCGGAAGTAATTTTTAAAACTTCCACCTGTTGTTTCAGGTCGTCAATCAGCTGCTGGTGTACCAGGTTGTTGCGGGAGCTGGTTTCCAGTTCGGCTTTCAGGCGCAGGTTTTCCTTCTGCAAAGCGCTGTGCTGCTTCAGCAGTAACTGCAGCTTTTCCTGAATACGTTTTAATTGAACTTCCAGGTCAGACAT
>CAYUJD010000015.1:40989-54408 GCA_964444975.1 uncultured Chitinophaga sp.
ATTTCAGCGCCAAGCTCTCTTTCCAGCGCCGTCCTGATTGTTTCCATCCAGCCGTCAATTTCTTTATCGGTCAGCGTTTTTTCTTCGTCAAGGAAGGTAAAGCTGACGGCAATGGATTTTTTACCGGCGCCCAGCTTTTCACTTTCGAATATATCAAAGAGTTTCACCTCCTGCAATTTGGCAAGCCGTAATTTATTCACCGTTTTCTCCACCTCATGATAAGCCAGTTGCTTTGGCACCACCATTGAAATGTCCCTCATCACCGACGGGAAGCGGGGCAATTCTTTAATGGCAAGCTTTAGCGGGGCTGACAGTTTCAGCACCGCATCCCAGTGAAGTACGGCAAAAAACACAGGCTGTTTGATGTCGAACTGTGCAAGTACCTTTTTCGTGACCTCGCCGGTGCCGGCAATTATTTCTCCGTTTACTTTATATATAATGTGGTTATCGAGTTTCGGATCCCGCAATGATTCAACAACATAATTATTTATTCCAAGCAGCCTGAATACTGATGACAGTGCACCTTTCAAAAAATAAAAATCTGCCGGCTGGCTTTTTAATTTCCACCCTTGTTCATTCACGTTGCCGCTTACTGTCAGGCAGAGTTGCTCCATTTCATGAAACTTACCCGGCCCGGTAGTGGAATATCCCTTGCCAAATTCGAAAAGTTTCAAATCGGAATTACGATGGTTCAGGTTATGGGTTACTACTTCCAGGCTGGTTTCAAAAAGCGAAGACCGCAGGATGTTCAGTTCGGCGCTCAGGCTGTTCAGCATTTTCACCATGTGCTTTTGCTCCTCCCCGGAAAAGTATGCAGCGTTGGTGATGGAGTTGGTCATCATTTCATGAAAACCAAGACCGGCCAGGTAGTTGGCTGCTTTTTCTTTCAGTGCATACCCAAAGTAGTTTTCTTCCACAGCCGGTGTGATGGTGATTGCCGACGGAATTTCGATATTATCCAGGCCATCAATTCGCAATACTTCTTCCACCAGGTCGGCAGGCAACAGAATATCCGGTTTGCTGTAAGGCACCGCTACCCGTATTTCATCAATAGTTTCTTTCACTATTTCAAATCCTAAATTTTCCAGCACGTCCTTCACCGTGTCGGGATGATAGTTTTTGCCGCTAAGCTTTTTCAAATAATGATACCTGAGCGACACCTGTGTTTTATCGGCCGGCTCGGGATATACATCAACAATGCCGGATGCAATTTTTCCGCTGCCCAATTCTTTAATCATCAGTGCGGCACGTTTCAGTACCGTCACAGTATTTGAGATATCAATATTTTTTTCAAACCGGGTGGCTGCATCGGTACGCAGGTTGTGGCGGAAACTGGTCTTGCGGATGTCAACGGGGTTAAACCAGGCGCTTTCCAGGAAAATATTTTTTGTTTTTTCCGTTACTCCCGAATGCAATCCGCCAAACACACCTGCAATGCACATGCCTCCTTCGGAATCGCAAATCATCAGGTCTTCGCTGCTCAGCGTTCTTTCTTTTTCATCCAGGGTCACAAACTTTGTTCCTTCAGTCAGGTTTTTCACCATCACTTTTTTGCCCCGTATTTCATCCGCATCAAAAGCATGAAGCGGCTGACCGGTTTCATGCTGAATGAAGTTGGTAATGTCAACAATATTATTGATGGGCCGCAGCCCGATGGCTTTCAGTTTTTGTTGCAGCCATTTAGGCGATTCTTTTATGGTGACACCTGCAATGCTTACGCCGCTGTACCGCCTGCAGGCATTTTTATTTTCTACCGATACGGCGATGGGTAACGAATTATTGTCGGGCTTAAAACTATCCGGATTCGGTCCCGAGGCTACGGGATGCGGCCTGATATTTTTTTTCTCGTGATGATTCAGGTAAGCACACACATCCCTGGCTACGCCCCAGTGGCTCATGGCCTCCATGCGGTTGGGCGTGATGCCGATTTCATAAATCCAGTCTTCATACGGTTGAAAATATTCCGCAGCAGCCGATCCTACTTTTGCTTTTCTGTCCAGCACCAGGATGCCTTCATGCGAAGTACCCAGACCCACTTCATCTTCGGCGCAAATCATGCCGTAGCTTTCTACATTGCGGATTTTTGCCATTTTCATGGTGATGGGTTCGCTGTTGATGGGGTAAATAGTAGTGCCTACAGTTGCCACCAGCACTTTTTGACCGGCCTCCACATTTGGTGCACCACAAACTATCTGCAAAGGCTCGCTGTTGCCGGTACTAACTTTAGTAAGGGTGAGCTTATCTGCATAGGGATGTTTTTCAGTGGACAGTATTTCACCAATCACAAGACCTTTCAGCCCGCCTTTGATTTCTTCATATTTTTCAAAAGCCTCCACTTCAAGCCCGATGGAAAATAAAATGCGGGCCAGGCGATCGGGTTCAATTTTTACAGGCAAATATTCACTCAGCCATTTATAAGAAATAGTCATTTGATAAAATAAATCCGCCGGGTTAAAATTTGAGCCTTCCCCGCTCCGGATTGTCAGCGTACGGGAAGGCAGGCAAAGATAAAAGATTGAAGCCAGAAGAATTTTTATTCAGGTGTGGTAATAATTTAAATAGGATAGGCGGATTATTTTTTATAAATTACACAGTCGCATATAAAAAATATTTGTGGAAAAACCTGTGAAGTTTTCGTGCAGAAAGAAAAATTTTTTTGATAACACATTTGGATTTTATATTCGCTGCCTGACTGAGGGAGAACGTTCCGAACCAAAACCAACTAATCAGTTTTATAAGGCTGGAATACTAACCCGATAGTCATTGGTGAAAAATCAATGGTTAAAATTTTTATCGCCCTGCTTCAACGATGGAACTTACCAATCTCAATAAAGACCGCAAGCAAAGAAGAAAAACAAGCGCCGATCTCAGCAGCTTATTATATGGCAAAATTCCACCGCAGGCAAAAGACCTGGAAGAAGCCGTACTGGGCGCCATCATGCTGGAGAAAAATGCATTTGATGTGGTGATTGAAATACTGAAGCCGGAATGTTTTTATGTGGATGCACACCAGCGCATCTTCCGGGCCATGCAGGGGCTGGCCCAAAAAAATAAGCCGATAGATATACTCACGGTGTCCGAAGAACTGAAAACCCGTGAAGAACTCGATATGATCGGCGGGGCTTATTATGTCACCAAGCTTACCAATTCAGTAGTGTCTTCGGCGCATGTGGAAACCCATGCAAGAATCATTTTGCAAAAATTCATACAGCGTGAACTGATAAGAGTCAGCGGTGAGATTATCGGCGATGCATACGAAGATTCCACAGATGTTTTCGATTTACTGGATGATGCTGAAAGCAAACTGTTCGAAATAACCAGCACACACCTGCGCAAGAATTTTGATACCATTGATTCGGTGCTGGTAAAAACCATTCAGCGCATAGAAGACCTGCGTCATAAAAACGAAGATGTGTCCGGTGTGCCCAGCGGTTTTGCTTCGCTTGACCGCATTACTTACGGCTGGCAAAATACCGACCTCATCATCCTGGCAGCCAGGCCTTCGGTTGGTAAAACGGCCTTTGCACTGAACCTGGCACGCAATGCTGCACTGCATGCAAGTAAACCCACACCCACTGCTTTTTTTTCCCTTGAAATGAGTGCCGGGCAGCTGGTACAGCGGATTCTTGCGGCAGAAAGTGAAATATGGCTGGAGAAAATTGCCCGCGGCAAACTGGAAGAACATGAAATGAAACAACTCTATGCCCGGGGTATTCAAAGGCTGGCAAAGGCGCCAATTTTTATTGATGATACACCGGCGCTGAATATTTTTGAATTACGGGCCAAGTGCCGCCGCCTGAAAAACAAACACAATATCGGCCTGGTACTGATAGATTACCTGCAGCTGATGAGCGGTACGGGTGAAAACCGCAATGCCAACAGGGAACAGGAGATTAGTAATATTTCACGTAACCTGAAGGCGCTGGCAAAAGAATTGAATATTCCCATTGTTGCCCTTTCGCAGCTGAGCCGCGAAGTGGAGAAAAGAAAAGAAGGTGCCAAAATTCCGCAACTGAGCGACCTGCGTGAGTCAGGCGCCATCGAACAGGACTCCGACCTGGTGATGTTCCTGTACCGTCCCGAGTATTACGATATTACTGCCAACGAAATGGGTGAAAGCAATAAAGGTGAAACCCATGTACGCATTGCCAAGCACCGGAACGGAGCACTGGATACCGTGAAGCTGAAAGCCCTGCTGCACATTCAGAAATTTGTGGAAGACGACGGCAGCGGATTGGCCGGCCTTGGTCTGCCGCCCGGCAGCTGGAAACCGGTACCGGATGCTGATACCGAAGGCGGAGCCAAACTTTACATTCAAACCGGGAGCAGGATGAACGATTTGCCATTCAGTGATGAAGAGGGAGAAACACCGTTCTGAATTGCGGATTTCGGTCCCGATAATTATCGGGATTTGATTTTAGATTTGTCCCGCAGATTGCGGGATTTTTTTTTGTATGACACTTCCTTTTTTTTATATCAAAGAATTTAATCCGTTACAAAAAGAAATTGTATTGGATGAAGATACCAGCCGTCATGTGGTGCAGGTGTTAAGAATGAAAAAAGGAGAGAAGCTGAACCTGACGGACGGGAAAGGAAATTTAATTACAGCCGAAATTGCAGAAGCACACAAAAGGCATTGTGAAGTGAGCGTAGTTGACTCACGTCTCACAATTCACGGCTCACGAAAAATAATTATTGGGATTTCATTACTCAAGAACACCGGCCGTTTTGAATGGTTTTTGGAAAAAGCAACAGAGATTGGCGTTTCAGAAATCATTCCGCTTATTTGCGAAAGAACAGAAAAACAAAAATTCCGGTATGACAGGATGATTACCATCTGCATCAGCGCCATGCTTCAATCGCAGCAAACCCGGCTGCCATTACTTCATGAACCGGTTCAATTTGATGATTTGGTGATGAGACAATTTGATGATTTTGAAAAAAAAATTGCTCATTGCCTTGAAGAAAATAAACAGGCTTTAGATCATCCATACATTTCCCGATCATCAAATCAGCTTATTCTCATCGGCCCGGAAGGGGATTTTACCAAGAAGGAAACAAAGCTGGCTTTGCATAACGGGTTTTTGCCCGTAAGTCTTGGCAAAACACGATTGAGAAGCGAGACAGCCGCTGTGGTGGCCGCTGCGCTATTGGCTAATGCCTGATCATTTGCCGTGGGTTAATTACAGGAATAATACAAGGTGATGCGCTTCCCGATACTTTTCCAACCAAATATTTTTCCGGGAAATATTTTTTTTCAATACCTTACTTAAGCTATTTGGTGGTTTACCGCCATCTGCATCTGCTAATTCCCCCTCTTGAAATATTCCTGACCAATCCACCAATGAACGAACCGACAATTTGAAAGCTTTTTATGCTTAAACGGGCTGTTAAATTAAAAGTATATTGCCGGCAATCAGTCCACATAGGAAAAATGACTGCGTATAAAAAGCCTGTCAATGAAATCCGGGTGCTGAATAATTCTCCATAGTTATTTTCTGAAAAGCATGATTTACCCCTGGTAAATCCGGGTGGTCCATTTATCAAAAATCACCAAAAAAACTGCTATGAGATTTGCTTCAAAACTGCTGTGGGTATTTCCGCTTATTATTTGCAGCTTCACTGCATCCACACAATGTTTGCTTCGCCCCGTTGAACTGAATGAACGGATTGATAACTCTTCTGCAATAATTGAAGGAAGGGTCATTGGTAAAAATTCATATTGGAATTCCCAACACAACCTGATTTATACGGCATACACGGTCGAGGTGTACAAAATTTTCAAAGGAGACCCTTCGCAAACCATCGTGGAAATAATAACGGAAGGCGGCATTGTTGGTGCCGTGTTGCACCGTTTTGAACCTAACCTGGAAATGCTGGCAGGCGATGTGGGCATCTTTATGCTGGAGCCTGCTGCCTATGAAAAAAGTGGGACAAGCACCATCCCGGTGTCCGCTACATTCCGGGCTTATGCTTTGCTGCAGGGCTTTGTAAAATACAATGAAGCCACAAAATCCGCTACTGATGTTTTTAATAAATATGACAATATCCCGGCGCTGTTGTATAATAGAATTGTTCAGCGGACAGGAAATGATTACCGTATTGTAAAACCCTATTCAATTGATCAGAACAACCAGCGAAGCAACAATATATTGGTGCCTCCTGCCATCTCATCCATTTCCCCTACAACCATTTCTGCCGGAACACAATCCCAATTAACCATCAATGGCAATAATTTTGGCGCTGCACAGGGCACAAGCACCGTATTATTCAAAAATGCGGATAATGGGGGAGCTACCGATTATACTGTACCAAACACGGAAATTGTTTCGTGGAGCAATACACAAATTGTATTGAATGTGCCTACACGGGCAGGTACAGGACAGGTAAAGGTGGATGTGCCGGGCGAAGGAACAGCCACGAGTGCGGAAACACTGGTGATTACATTTTCAAATCTGAATGTTAGCTCCGGCGGCGAGTGGCCTACCAGGATGGTTAATGATAACAGCATGGGAGGCTATACCTGGAGCTATTTCACCGGGTTTAATGACAATGCAACAGCAAGAGATGCATTTGAAAGGGCATTTATCAACTGGCGGTGCGGCACACTGGTAAACTGGCAGGTTGGAAGCACAACATCTACCAACGTACAGGCTGCAGATGGTATCAATGTAGTACGGTTTGATATCGGCGCTGAACTGTCTGCCGGGGTACTGGGCCAGTGTGGCAGTTATTGGGCTGGTTGTGCAGGCAACAACTGGTTTTTGCAGGAGATGGATATCCGTTTTGATGACGGTACTGATTGGTACTATGGACTGGGGAGCCCGGGATTTACCCAATTTGATTTTGAGTCCGTCGCTTTGCATGAGCTGGGTCATGGTCACCAGTTAGGACATGTGATTGACCCGGGTGCTGTTATGCATTATGCAATCGCAAACGGTGCACAAAACAGGGTATTAAGTGCTAATGACATTGCAGGCGGTAATGCGGTAATGACGAGAAGTACGGGTAGCAGTATTTGCGGTCAGACGGTAATGACTGCCCTGACTATGGGCACCTGCACTTTTAGTTCTACCGGCGATTATCGAAGCAAGCAAACGGGTAACTGGGCTGATGCATCCAGTTGGGAAAGATTTGATGGTACAAACTGGGTAAATGCGGGTTCAGCTCCGGCAAATACAGATGGTGTAATATCAATCCGGAACGGTCATACTGTAACGGTAGCTGCTGCAGCAACTGCCGACCAGGTGGTTGTTAATGGAGGAGGTACATTAACTATTACTTCAACGTTTACTTTAAATGACGGCACGGGTACTGACCTTTCAGTTAACGGAACCGTTAATTTTAACAGCGGCACATTTGCCGGCGCGGGTACAACTGAAATAACTACACCGGGAATATTCAACTTTGCCACTGCCGGGGCAAAAACAATAAGCACCGGCAT
Organism: uncultured Chitinophaga sp.; assembly: GCA_964444975.1. Classification (GTDB taxonomy): domain Bacteria; phylum Bacteroidota; class Bacteroidia; order Chitinophagales; family Chitinophagaceae; genus VBAS01. The sequence goes on from CAYUJD010000015.1 coordinate 48,434, forward strand.
TACCAACAACGGAACCATCAACTGGCAGGACGGAGCAATCACACAGGGCGCTAATGTAACGGTTGCCAATAATGCTACATTCAATATCAACAGCGCTGCCACCTGGGATGCCACAGCCTTTCTTGGCATACTCAATAATAACGGTACGATTTCAAAATTAAGCGCCGGCACCACCACGTTGGCTTTTTCGCAAATAAATAATAGCGGAACAGTGAACCTGAATGCAGGAACCGTCATAAACCAATCCGCCTTTACCAATACAGCTAATTTAACTTTCAACGGCGGTGTTTTTTCTACATCTACTAATCCATTCAATCATAATACCGGTTCGGTAATCAGCGGCACCGGTACATTTAACAATAATAATTTTCTGAACCTGAATATTGACTGGAATGTTCCCTCCACACTTATTTTGACCACAGCCGGCGCCAGTCAAATCACCGGTAACGGCAATCTGACTGTCAACAATGATTTTACCCTGGTAAATAATATCTCTGGAAACGGATCATTTACTGTAAATGGAAATCTTACATGGACTTCCGGATCACTGAGCAGAAATTTTACCAATGCACCGGGAAGAACAATGACTATAAGTACCACCAGTCCCAAAACGATTGGTGCGGTCACTGTTACCAATAACGGCACCCTGAACTGGGTGGATGGAAATGTCACGCTGTCAAATGGTACGTTGTTATCCAATACATCCACTTTTAATATCAGTGGAAACAATACCTTATCAAATGCCGCAGGCAATGCGACACTGACCAATACAGGAACGATTTCAAAAAGCAGTACAGGCACTACTACTAACAATGCAGCTACTTTCAATAACAATGCGGCAGCTACCATAAAAGGTGTGGGGACTATTGTTATCGGAAGCGCCACATTTAACAGCAATGGTATTATTGCTCCGGGTTTATCGCCCGGGATTATTACTATAAATACAGCTCAGCCTTTTTCAGCCAACAGTACACTGAGTATAGAAATTGCCGGTAATGGTGGGGCAGGCCAACCAACGGGACATGACCAGTTACAAAGAGCCGGCAATATTACCCTGAACGGAACATTGACGGTGACTGAAACCGGTGCAGTGCCTGATGGAAGTTACACCATACTGTCACTTACATCCGGCACAGTAAGCGGAACTTTCTCAACACTTAATCTGCCGCCCCAGTATTCCGTCACTTATAACAGTAATAATGTAGTTGTCACCAAATCGGCGCCATGTACGCCATCGGTTGTTATTGCTGCCGACCCGGGTAATACAATTTGTGCGGGAACCAATGTGACATTCACCGCAACACCCACCAATGGCGGTACGCCAACTTATCAGTGGAAACTGAATGGAAACAATGTGGGTACCAACAGCAATACGTATTCAAACAACGCACTGGTAAATGCCGACCAGGTAAGTTGTGAAATGACTTCGTCGCTTGCCTGCGCCAATCCTGTTACGGTTACCTCCAACACAATTACAATGACAGTAAACGCGGTGGTTACACCATCGGTGAGTATCAGTGCCAACCCAGGCAACACAATATGTGCAGGAACAAATGTGACATTCACTGCCACACCCACCAACGGTGGCGTTTCGCCATCGTATCAATGGAAGCTGAATGGAAATGATGTTGGCACCAACAGCGACACGTATTCCAATGCATCGCTTGCAAACGGTGATGTGATAACCTGTGTGATGACCAGCAATGCAACCTGCGCCAGCCCGGCAACGGCTACTTCGAATGCCATTACCATGACGGTAAACCCGCTGGTTACTCCATCGGTGAGTATTGCAGCCAGTCCGGGTAGCACGATTTGTGCCGGCACAAATGTTACCTTCACTGCCACACCTACCAACGGAGGCGCTTCGCCTTCGTATCAATGGAAGCTGAATGGAAGCAATGTAGGTACCAACAGCAATACATATTCCAATGCAGCATTGGCAAACGGCGATGTGGTAAGCTGTGTGATGACCAGTAATGCCAGTTGTTTGACAACGCCAACTGCAACATCCAACGACATCACTATGGTGGTTTCAGCCACCGTAGTGCCGTCCGTCAGTATTGCTGCCGATCCGGGCAATACGATTTGTGCGGGAACCAATGTGACATTTACAGCCACACCCACCAATGGCGGCGCATCCCCATCGTATCAATGGAAATTGAATGGAAACAATGTGGGCACCAACAGCAATACTTATTCCAATGCCACCCTGGCAAACGGTGATGTGGTTACTTGTGAGATGGTATCATCCTTTGCATGTGCCAGCCCGGCAACGGCTACTTCGAATGTCATAACCATGACGGTGAACCCGCTGATTACTCCTTCAGTGAGTATTGCAGCAAACCCCGGCAACACAATATGTGCAGGAACCAATGTGACATTTACAGCCACGCCAACCAATGGCGGTGCTTCACCATCGTATCAATGGAAGCTGAACGGAAATAATGTGGGCACCAACAGCGACACGTATTCCAATGCATCGCTTGCCAACGGCGACGTGATAACCTGTGTGATGACCAGCAACGCCAACTGTGCCAGCCCAACCACCGTCACATCCAATGCCATTACCATGACGGTGAATCCACTGCTGACCCCATCGGTAAGCATCGCAGCCAGCCCGGGCAATACGATTTGTGCAGGCACCAATGTTACGTTCACTGCCACACCCACCAACGGTGGCGCTTCCCCATCGTATCAATGGAAACTGAATGGAAGCAATGTGGGTACCAACAGCAATACTTATTCAAATGCAGCATTGGTAAATGGCGATGTGGTGAGCTGCGTAATGACCAGCAATGCCAGCTGCCTGGCAACACCCACCGCCACTTCCAATGATATTACCATGATTGTAACAGGAACAGTAGTGCCATCAGTCAGTATTGCAGCTAACCCCGGTAATACGATTTGTGCAGGAACCAATGTAACCTTTACTGCCACACCCACCAACGGGGGCGCTTCCCCATCGTATCAATGGAAATTGAATGGAAACAATGTGGGTACTAACAGCAACACATATTCCAATGCATCACTGACAAATGGAGATGTTGTTACCTGTGAGATGACATCATCCTTTGCATGCGCCAACCCGGCTTCGGCCACATCCAATGCCATTACTATGACTGTTACGGCAAATGTTACTCCATCAGTAAGCATTGCAGCCAGCCCGGGCAATACGATTTGCGAAGGAACCAATGTGACCTTTACTGCCACACCCACCAACGGTGGTGCTTCGCCATCATATCAATGGAAGCTGAATGGAAATAATGTGGGCTCCAACAGTGACACGTATTCCAACGCCTCGCTTGCCAATGGCGATGTGATAATCTGTGTGATGACCTCATCTGTTACCTGTGTTACGTCAGCAACGGCTACTTCCAATGCAATAACCATGACGGTAAATGCTTACCTGGCACCATCAGTAAGCATAGCAGCGTCACCGGGCAGCACCGTTTGTGCAGGCACCAATGTGACATTCACAGCCACACCCACCAATGGCGGCGCTTCCCCATCCTATCAATGGAAACTGAATGGAAACAATGTGGGCACCAACAGTCCGGCTTATTCCAATGCTTCACTTGCCACCGGCGATGTGGTGAGTTGTGTGATGACTTCATCCTACCCCTGTTTGACTGCGCCAACTGCCACATCCAACACAATTGCAATGACAATTAATACGGCGCCGGCGATAAATACACATCCTGCAGGCCAGAGTGTTTGCCCGGGTACTAATGTCACCTTCAGTGTTTCAGCTACCGGAACCGGGCTTACTTACCAGTGGCGCAAAGGCGGTGTGAACATCAGCGGCGCTACGGCAGCCTCTTATACCATCAGCGGGGTGACAGCCGCCGATGCCGGCAACTACGATGTGGTGGTGAGCGGCACCTGCACACCGGCAGCCACATCCAATACTGCGGTGCTAACAGTTTTGCAGTCTCCTGCCATTTCTACTCAGCCCGCCAACCAGACGGTGTTTGTAGGACAGAATGTAACCTTCAGCGTGGTTGCCACCGGCAGCGGTTTGACGTATCAGTGGCGCAAAGGAGGTGTGAATATTGCAGGCGCCACCGGCAGCAGCTACACCATCAGCAACGTGACAACAGCCGATGCGGGAAACTTTGATGTGGTAGTGAGCGGCACTTGTTCACCGCCTGCTACATCCAACATTGCCACATTAACTGTGCTGACGATTGTCATTAACACGCATCCAGCCGACCGGTCCGTATGTGTGGGAGCCAATGCTACCTTCAGTATATCGGCAAGCGGGGCCAACCTGACTTACCAATGGCAGGTGAGTGTAGGCGGTGGAGCATTTGCCAATATCAGCGGGGCCACCAGCTCCACGCTTACATTGAATGCAGTTACCCTTGCCATGAATGGCAACCGTTATCGATGCATGGTCAGCGGCAGTTTAACATCCAATGCAGCCACATTAACGGTGAACCCGCTGCCCGTAGTTACGCTCAATCTTCCGTTTGATACCCTGCACATGAAAAATACACAACAAACGCTGAGCGGCGGCTCGCCATCCGGGGGCACTTATTCCGGCACGGGAATCAGCGGCACCAGCTTTGTGCCCGGAGCTCTTGCTTATGGCAATTATGTTGTCACATACAGGTACACTGATGCAAACGGATGCAGCTCATCGGCCGTGGATATATTTACGGTAATACCGAAAGCAAGCCCTGTGAATCTTTATCCAAATCCATCAACAGATGGAAAAGTAATCATAGTGGTGACGCCGGACATGCTGGGCAGCCGGGCTGTGGTATTTAATACCCTCGGGCAAAAAGTTGCTGACTGGACGATTACAGGATTACTGACGGTGAACCGTTTCAAGTGGCCTTCTGGAATTTACACTGTCAATATCAGGAGGGGGCCAGTGCAGGTAACCAAGACTATTTTAATTGAGAAATGATTTTAGGAGGTAAAAAAACAGCCGGCTGATTTTTATTGGCCGGTTGTTTTGTTTTTAATAAAGGAAAAATGAAAATCACGTTCAGATAAATTCATGTTTTAAATAAAATAATACTCCGGTAATTTTTTTGAAGTGGATTGCTGAAGTTTTATATAAGAATGTGAGTATAGGTACGTTTTTTTTCATCAACTCAGCTTTATGGCGAGTTTGGTAAAATTCCAGGTTATTTTCGTTCCGTAGGAACGACAGGCGGGTAAAATATATCGAAGGTTTTTTTACGTTCCGTAGGAACGTTGGGTGCTCTGGCAACAAACACCCGGTGTTCCGAAGGAATGCATGAATGGTTCCTTGAACATATTCTACCCACTCCCGGTTGTGACCGGGATCCCTACGGGAAAAAAGAATTCAAAATATTGCCGAAGTATTAATTAAAACCAACATCGCAAAATAGAATCACATCAAGGTTCAGTCTTGGATTCCGGTTTAAAAAAAAATTTCAACCGAAGAAACAAAATTGTAAATTTGAAGCTATCCCGCCTGTGAAATAAAACTTAACCGGATATCCCGAATCATTAACAACGAAAACCGGCTTATGAGAAAAACACTGCCTGGTTTCCTGTTTATTATTGCTTTCAATGTGCAGGCACAAACCTTTGAAAAATGGGCAAACCTGGTGCAATGGGATGGCTACAGTCCCTGGCAAAACTATATGATATACGCTGCGGGTTTTATGGGGCCGAATGCACTCCCCGTACCTACTTTAGCTAACGGTTAGCTTGACAGTGTAAATAATATTTCATTCAACAGTGTATTTTTTCTCAACCGGGGCGATTATACGCAAAACCTGAAGCTGACGGCGAATTATGTACTGGTGAAAAACCTGGTTTCGGCCGACATTACCTGGCTGCCGGTTGAATGGTTCAGGCAAAGCCCGCAAACAAAAGATGAGCGGCATGTTTATTATTTATATTACAATGATAACCGTGCTACCGGCGATATATATTTTGGGCATCTCTAAAAACCTAAGATACGAAGCAATGTTTTCATAAGAAGCGTTGTC
>CAYUJD010000016.1:0-53794 GCA_964444975.1 uncultured Chitinophaga sp.
CTCTTCCTTCGCCATCTTCGCATGTTCATCAATCAGGCGGCGCTGTATTTCAAACGGCACCTGGGTGTATTCAAGAAATGTGCTTCTGAATTTTGCCCTGCCCTGCGTGATAGAACGAAGCGAGGATGAATAACCATCCATTTCAGCCAGCGGCACACGGGCAATGATTTTCTGAAAATGTCCTTCGCTGTCTATGCCTTCCACTAAGGCGCGGCGGCTTTGCAAGTCACCCATCACGGCGCCGGTGAGGTCGTCGGGGCAAAGCACTTCTACTTTATAGATCGGCTCCAGTATCTGCGGGTCGGCCTGCTGAAATGCCTGGCGAAAAGCCTGCAGCCCCGCAATCTTGAAAGAGATATCATTGCTGTCCACCGGGTGCATCTTGCCATCATATACACAAACCCGGATGTCGCGGGCATACGAACCGGTGAGCGGACCATTCTGCATTTTTTCCATTACTCCTTTTAATATGGAAGGCAGAAATCTTGCATCAATAGCACCGCCGACAATGCAGTTGAAAAAAACCAGTTTGCCGCCCCAGTCCAAATCGTAAGTATCACGGCCGCGAACAGTAAGGTCTTTTGGCTCGGCCAATCCATCATACCAGGGTTCAATGCGTAGTGTCACTTCGCCAAACTGCCCGGCGCCGCCGCTTTGTTTTTTGTGGCGGTAAGTGGCATCGGCTGATTTGCGTATGGTCTCCCGGTAAGGTATTCTCGGTTTTATAAACTTTACTTCCAGCCGGTGGTTATGTTCTATTTTCCATTTTGCCACCGCCAGGTGCATATCGCCCTGGCAATGGATAAGGGTTTGCTTCAGTTCCGGTGAAACTTCTACAATCAACGTGGGGTCTTCCTCTCTCAACTGATGCAAGGCCTGTGAAAGTTTTTCCTCCTCTCCTTTTTTCAAGGGCTCAATTGCCACGGTCATGTTTGGCGGGGGAAATTCGATGGGATGCAGTTCATAGTTTTTTCCTCTTGCATGCAAGGTGTTGTTGGTATGTGTATTTTTCAGTTTCAGCGTGGCGCCGATATCGCCGGCCACCAGTTCGTTGGTGGCGGTGCGTTTATTTCCTTCCACCAAAAAAAGCTGGTTGATTTTTTCGGTCACATTGGTGCTTTCATTTTCCAGCTCCATGCCGCTTTTGATGGTGCCGGAGTACACTTTAAAGAAGCTCAGGTCGCCCACATGGGGTTCGCTGATGGTTTTATAAATAAATATGCAGGCTGGCCCGCTGGCATCGCAGGCGAGTTTTTCGCCGCTCTTTGTAGTCTGCGGCGGCATCTCATTGGCACTGGGGCACACATTATCAATAAAACCCATCAGGCGGCCGCTGCCCATGTTGCGTTCAGCCGAAATACAAAACAGCGGGAACAAATCATGATTAATCATGGCGCTTTTCAATCCCTGCTTCATTTCATCTTCATCCAGTTCGCCTTTATCAAAATATTTTTCCATCAGGCTTTCATCGTTGCTGGCCACAGCTTCCACCAGTTCTTTGTGCAGTTCGTCGGCCCTTGCTTTTTCAGCATCGGGTATCGGCAGTTTTTCGGGTTTGCCGCCGCCGTCTTTGAATTTGTACATCGTCATACGCAGCACATCAATTATTTCATGAAAACCGGCACCGGTTTGCAGCGGGTATTGCACTACTGCTATTTTATTTCCAAAATGCGCTTTGGCTTCACGAACCGTTTTGTCAAAGTCGGCATTATCATCATCCAGCTTGTTTACGGCAAAAATCATCGGGGTTTTAAATTTTTCTGTATAAGACCAGATGATATCGGTACCCACTTCTACACCCATCACTGCATTGAGCAGCATGACGCCGGTATCGGCTACACGCAGTGCGGAAATCACTTCGCCTACAAAGTCGTCGTAGCCGGGTGTGTCAATGATATTTATTTTATAGCCGCGCCATTTGCTGTGCAGGAGCTTGCTAAAAATAGAATTACCACGATCCTGTTCCAGTTCGTGGTAATCCCCGGTGGTGTTTCTTTCGGCTATGCTGCCGCGGCGTGTTATCAGGCCGGCTTCATATAGCATGCACTCCGCTAAGGTGGTCTTACCGGAGCCGGCGTGGCCCAGCAAGACAATATTTTTTACATGTGAGGTATCAAATTCTGCCATGGCAAGTGTTTTTAGTTGTTTTTAATCGGGTTCACATATCCATCAAGAGACGGGCAGGTGGTGAAGAAGGCCGCCGGCCCGGGTGAAAATATTATGACCGGCGGACTTCGGCAATTCGTTCAGATGGCAATTTGTTAATTCAGTTTTTGAACAAATCTGTTGAATTCATCCTTCAGGTGCTTCAATGTGCTTTCAAGCGCCTGGTATTCTTCAAAAAGCCTTTCGTGTTCAGCAAGCGTATCTTCTGTAAGCTGCCCGTTGTTGGCGGCGGTTTCAAACTGCACTCTGCGGTCATGGGCTTTGATAGCCTGCTTCAGGTCATGAACGTTGATGAGCTGGATGTGAAACTGGTTGTGGTAATGTTCTACATCGTGCAGATGTTCTTTGGAGAGTTGGGGGCTGGCAGCCTGCTGAAGTTGTTTTTTTAGTTGGTTTAATTCATCGCGGAAGGAACGCAACGACTCTCTCCAGGTGTTGCATTCCCCGGAGAGCTGTGAGATGTCAACTGTAACCATGGGATGTAAATTTTAAAAGGTGAATAAAAACCGTCCGGTTCCCAGGGCGGGTATCTTGGCGTATTAAATTTAGTATAGATTTTCAGAAGTCTCAAGATTTTTTTTATACAAAAAAGGCTGCAAAAATGCAGCCGCTTAATTTATTTCACTTACCCGGATTTACTATCCTTTCTTTTTCTTCACGGTAGTTTTTTGTCCCTTCACTTTTCCGCCCGGTCCTTTTACAGTTGTCTTCTTTACCGTGGTTTTATTGCCTCCAGGCCCGGTAACGGTTGTTTTTGATTTTGAAACCCGGTATTTGCCAATGGATGCCGAATGACGTGTGTGAACAATGGCTGAAGTGGTTCTGTGGGGTTTATAAATGGCATGGGCATGCACCACCCGGTGTGTATGCACCACTGCAAAACTGCGGTGATAGTGTATGTGAAAAGGATGCCAAACATGCCATGCAAATGGCCGCCAGGGACGCCACCAGGGCGGGTAATACATCCAGCGCCAGGGCGAAATCCATGGCCGGTAAACCGGGCCATACACAAACCTTACCGATGGCCAGAACCAGACATTGACAACAATTCTTGCATTATCATAATCCAAACCGATACTTGGGCCGCGGCCGTTATCATCCGCATTATCATCATCGCCACCGCCATCAGGCTCCACTATCACCTGCTCGCCATAAATGTCTTCATCGCCTACGATTTGCAATATGGCTGTTGTATCTCCTGTTCTTTCCAGTTCAATCACTGCTATGTCCTGGCTTTCTTTTTCTGAAACCACAGCCCGGAGCACCAAAGCATGATTGTTTTTATCGGCGTTATCAACCACCCTGATATAATCAATATCCCCGTCGCCATTCAGGTCGAGGTTGTTTACATGATTACCTTCGGTATTAATTGCTTTTTCAAATTCTTCAATGGTGGCCGCTGTCTGAAAGAGCTGCAGGGCGCCCTGCAGGCTGAAGTTATCACCCGGCAATCCGGTAGAATCAATAGCCGGACGGTTTTGCGCCGGTGCAATTACCGGCAATGCAAATAGAATTGCTATGAGCAGTATGTAACGGCATGATTTCATAAAATAATTTTTAGGTTTGAGACATTTGAGTTTTTGAATCGTTTAGCCCGCCCTCAAAAAATAGTACAGGAACTTATCAACATCGGCTGCTTTTTTCTGTAAGATAAATCATTACTTTGAGGATTTTCATGTGTGGGAATTGTGAAGACTTTCAATAAAAAAACACCCTAAATTGCGGCAGATGATTTCGCAGCAAACCATACAGCAGATACTCAGCCGCATCAATATCGTGGAGGTGATTGGTGGTTTTGTAAAACTGAAAAAGCGGGGTGCCAATTACCTGGGGCTTTGCCCTTTTCATAATGAACGAACTCCTTCCTTTTCCGTGTCGCCTACCAAAGAAATTTATAAATGTTTCGGTTGCGGGCGCAGCGGCAATACTATCAGCTTCCTGATGGAGCATGAAAAATACAGCTATGTGGATTCGCTGCGCTGGCTGGCCAGCAAATATGGCGTCGAAATTGAGGAAACTTTCGTCACGGATGAGCAGCGCCAGCAACTGCAGGCGGCCGACAGCCTGTATATCATCAACAATTTTGCACAACAGTTTTTTACCAAACAGCTATTTGAAACCGAAGAAGGCCGACATATCGGGCTGAGTTACCTGAAAGAACGGGGCTTCCGGGAAGATGTCATCAATAAATTTCAATTAGGTTATAACCCTGAGGCTAAAGACAGTTTTGCAAAAGCAGCACTCGCAGCACAGTATAACCAGGATTTGCTTTTAAAAACAGGGTTGGTGGTAAACCGCAATGAACAACTGGTGGACAACTACCGCGGCCGGGTTATTTTTCCTGTACACAATCACAGCGGAAAAATATTGGGTTTTGGGGCAAGGGTTTTAAAAGCCACCGACAGGGCACCCAAGTATATTAATACGCCGGAGAATGAGATTTATGTAAAAAGCAAAATTCTTTATGGCTCTTATTTAGCCCGGCAGGCTATTGACAAAGCCGATGAATGCCTGCTGGTGGAAGGTTACACCGATGTGATTTCGCTGCACCAGGCCGGTATTGAAAATGTGGTGGCCAGCGGTGGCACATCGCTTACGCATGAACAGCTCAGGCTGATAAAAAAATATACCAACAACCTCACCATTATTTACGACGGCGATCCGGCGGGTGTGAAAGCTGCCCTCCGCGGTCTTGACCTTGCGCTGGAAGAGGGCTTGAACGTAAAACTGGTATTGATTCCCGATAATGAAGACCCGGACAGCTATGTACACAAGGTCGGAGCTTCAGCTTTTACTGAATTTGTAAGAAGCAGCAAGAAAGATTTTATACTCTTCCAACTGGAAGTGGCGTTGAAAGATGCCGGTGCCGACAGCAATAAAAAAGCCGGAGTGGTAAACAGCATTGCTGAAACCATTTCTAAAATCAACAAGGCGGAAGATTTTACAAAACAGCAGGACTACATCAAGCAATGTGCAGAGATTTTAAAAATTGATGAAGGCGGATTACATGCTTTGGTAAATAAATTTATCCGCAACCGCATCAGCACACAGGAAAAAGCGTTGCCTCCCGATAGCTATCGGGACGAAGAAACAACGCATTTTGAAGAAAAGGCACAAAAAGCAGCGGCAACCGATTACGAGGACTCTACCTTCACATTGTTGTTTAAAGATGAGCTGCAGGAAAAAGAATTTGCCCGGGTATTGCTGGAGCACGGCAATAAACAATGGACAGATAAACTGATTGCCGAATACATGCTGGAAGAAATTATGGATGAAAGTTTGTTTGACAATGCTGAAGTTTTGAAGTTATTGCGTGAATACCGGGTGCTGCTTGAAAAAGACAAGAACAGCATCAATAAAAATCTTTTTGTTTACCATCCTGATCATGTCATCAGCGCTTTTACTGTTTCGCTGCTCAATTTTCCTTACGATGAAAGTGAGCACTGGAAAAGGGAGTTCAGCAATTCCACCGGCTACCAGCCCAGGCTGTTTGAAAAAAGCTATGAAGATTTTTTGCGTTCGGTAAGCGCCGGCAACGAGGCTGAACTGATGACGTACCTGAAAATGGATGAAGACAAAACACAAATCGAGGTGGAATCAGCAGTGAATTACCTGAAGCTGCGGAAAATAAAAAAGATGATGCTCGAAAACCAGGCTGACCTTGAAAAGCCGCACACTCCTGACGAGTATCTGAACCTGGCAAGAACTCACGAACACCTGAAGCTAATGGAAAAAGAAATTTCGGGAAAAATGGGGACGGTTATTCTGAAATAAAAAAATTAACCAGCAGGCAATTTGGTACCGGAATAAATATCACTGAGTGCAATCGTAATTGAAACAGTTTTTATAGTTAACACATCATTAATCTTTTTCATTTCTTCTAATTCCCAATGCCCCACAGCGTTTAACCGGAAAACATAAACAGCGATTGCCATCGAATCAATAAGGATATATTCTTTTAGTGACGGAATTTCTCTGTATAAAGCGAACTTGCCACCCATATCATAGTCGCGAGTAGAAGGAGAAAGTATTTCAATAATAACTGATGGATTGACAGCAACATCACCGCCGGGATTGTCAATTGCAGGATTATAATATATGGTTATATCAGGATAAGTGTAGAGGGTATTTTCAGGTATATGCAACCGCATATCGGGTCCATAAGGCCTGCAGGGCTTACCTTTTAATTTTAAAGCTAACTCTCCGAATAAACTGGTGAAAATTTCATTATGATTATAACCGGCGCCGGACATGGCCAATAACTCTCCATGCCCTTGCATACGAAAAATTTCACCACGGTAATATTCGTGTCTCTCCTCTGCCTGTCTTTCCATTTGGAGATACTCTTCTTCGGTAAATTTATTTTTGCCATATGCAACGGCCGGTTCTCTTATTTCCATAGCTTAAATTTACTGCATTTCTTATGCATTCTCCAACATCAAATCGCTGTACGACTCTGCTATTAATTCTTCTTCCCGGATACCCAATTCCTTCATATAAAATCTGCATTGCTCCAGCAACTGCTCTTCCGGTTTATCAGCCAGGATATTTCCGGCTTCTATTTCCACAAATGAGCCGAGCCCCGGTACTTCATCAATATGAAACTTGACATTGCCGATATAATAAATCTCCCGTTTTTTCCTGGCGATCATTTTTATTCCGCAGGCTTTTGTCAATATTTCTTTTAGTCCGGCCGGGTCATTGATTTTTACAAGCTGAAAATGGGAGCTTTTTGGCCCGGGCCGGTTGCTGCGGTTGTAAAAAATCAGGTTATTTTCAATATTACCTTCTCTCAGCTTCAGCCGGCCAATGGCAACATTAAAATAGGTATCTGTTTGTTCATCCAGGCCTTTGTACAAAGCGCCATGTTGCATTAAATAATTTCGTACGACTCCAGGCTGCCGGCAGCGGGCTTTTATTTCTACGTTCAGGTAAGGCATAAAAAAAGATAACCATGAAAATATCATGGTTACCCTTTTTTTCCAATAAAACTTTTTAAGCTTCCATTGCAGCTACTACCCTACGGCTCATTCTTTCTTCTTCCACATAAGCTCCTTTGCAATAGCGTGTGGCTGTCCAAACGTGATCGAGCGCCACCTGGTCGGCACATTCATAGCCTGCTGAAGTCAGCTTAAGCCAGCTGCATTCGCGGTTAAGATCGGTCACAATTTTGGATGTGGATTTGGGGAATGCAACCCAGAATTTGGAATCTTTCTTCAGTGCAGGCATTACCTCTTGCAGAATGCTGTTAAGCTGATTTTCGTTCACGGCAAAAATCAAGGCAAAATCAATCTTACGGCTTTTGAGAAGCGGCGTAACATTTTTTGCAAAGGAAAGTTTGCTGAACTGTTTTTCGATGGAAGAAGGTAAACCCTGAATCAGAAGATTCTTTTCATCTGCCAGTTGAAGCTTTTCAAGAATCGTTTGAGACATACCTGAAAATTGGTGTTTTTGGGGTTTCCGAAACCGCCCGGTTTGATAACCGGATTCAGTGTCACAAATTTGCGGGGCACAAATTTAGGGATTCTTCATTTCTAAACACCCATTCGATAAAAGAAAATCAGGCAATGCCATTAATTGGCTGGATTCTTTACTCTAATCAATTTTTTCAGGCATCTTTAATAACTGCTATTTAGTCACCGGCTTATAATATTTCAGCGCCTCGTCCAAATATTTTTGTATTTGCTCAATTCTTTTGCCTTCACTTGGGTGAGTACTCAGAAAATCAGGTGGTTTTTGACCTTCGGATGCTTTTTCCATCCGCTGCCACAGGCCGATGGCTTCCTGTGGATTGTAGCCAGCCATTGCTGCCCATATTAATCCAAAACGATCTGCTTCCAGTTCATGTTTTCGGGAAAATGGCAGCATAAGTCCCACCGTGGAGCCGGCACCATAAGCTGCCCTGAAGAGGTTTTGTGTTTCTGCCGGTTTATTTGACAGTGCTACCTGCAGGGCCACATCTCCTGCCACCTGCAACAGGCCGGCACTCATTCTTTGATTACCGTGCTGGAGCAGCGCATGAGAAACTTCGTGACCCATTACCACTGCAAGCGCTGCTTCATTTTGAGTTATTGGCAATAAACCGGTGTAAACGACAATTTTACCACCGGGCATACACCACGCATTTACGGCTTTATCTTCTACCAGGTTGTAATCCCATTTATAACCACTCAACTTATTGCTAAGTCCTTTTTCAGCATAGTAGGTTTCTACGGCTTTGGTAATACGCTGCCCTACCCTTCTTACCATTTCTGCATCGCGGTTGCCTGATGCAGCCACTACTTTGTTTGATGATAAGAACTGCTGGTATTGCTGTGTACCCATTGCCTGCAGGTCAGACTCGGCCAGTAAAGTGAGCTGCTGCTTACCTGTAAGGGCATTGCGGCTGCATGCAATGGCTACCGCGGCTACCAGGATTGATGAGATAATAAATCTTGTCATAGCTGCATTTGTTTTCATAAAAGATTCAATGATTATACCAACTTCAACTCTGAAATTGGATGCAATGTGAAGGAAAGTTAATGAATTTCTAAAGCTTGTTTCTTTCAGTGCCTTCACGCCTGCGCTGGCGCCTGCGGTCGCGGTGTTTCAGAATAGGAACTTTGCTTTCGTTGCCATGCAGCAGCCTGCCAATGTTTTTTTGGTGAGTGATGAGCACCATCAGCGCCACAGCAATGGCAAAAATTCTGTAGAGGTCTTCCGGTTCATTGAAGATGACAAGGATGAAAATGGGAAAAGCAATACTGGCAAGAATGGAACTTAAAGAAACGAAACGGGTAAGATATAATACAAGCAAAAAAACACCGACACAGCATACAGCCACCAGGGGCTGTATGCCCAGCACCATTCCGAACAGAGTTGCCACTCCTTTTCCTCCACGAAACTCAGCCCAAAGCGGGAATATATGACCAATTACAGCAGCCAGTCCCAACCCGATTTGCAGGTTGGTAAGCTGTGTTTCATGATCAAGGTAATAGGGTAAAAGAAAGGAAAGTTTTACGGCTATGATACCTTTCAGCATGTCAGCAAGCATCACAAAAGTGCCCCACCTGGGGCCAAGTATACGGAAAGTGTTGGTGGCGCCAGCATTGCCGCTGCCGTAGTCGCGGATATCAATTCCAAAAAAATATTTGCTCACCCAAACGGAGGAGGGAATGCTGCCAATCAGATATGCCAGAACGATCAGTAAGAATTCGTTCATTTAACCTTTGGTTGAAGTAGGAGGACAAATTTAGGGTAAAAACGGTCAGAGTTAACACTAATTTAATACACATTTGAGCGGCAGTTACTTAGTATACTGAATACAAATCCATCCTTCCCTGGTCAGTTCATGTGTAAGTTGAAGGCCTGCTTGCTTTGCCAAATCATTTATTGCAGGTTTATCTGCTGTCAATAGTCCGCTCACTAAAAGCACACCGCCGGCCGGCAACCCGCTGCACAGCGATTTCCAGTTTGTATGTATGATATTCTTGCTTATGTTGGCCAGCGTGATGTCTGAAGTATTTTCGCCTGCAGGTTCCGATGTTTTTTTAAGACAAATTTTGCTGCATTTGTTTCTTGCAAAATTTTCAGCCGCATTTTCAATACTCCAGTCATCATTGTCAATTGCAATCACCGATGCGGCGCCTAATTTTTCAGCCAGTATGGCAAGGATGCCGGTGCCGGTACCAAAATCAAGAACTTTTTTTTCTTTAAAATCAATTTTACGCATCTGCTCAATCATCATGTGGGTGGTGGCATGATGACCGGTGCCAAAACTCATTTTCGGAGTAATGATTATTTCAAATTCGGTTCCCGGCAGCGGGGGATGAAAATCGGCACGAACAGAAACGAAATCGTTGACCACCACCGGCTGAAAATTCGATTCCCAGAGCTTGTTCCAGTTCGTTTCTGCGAGCAGTGAAGTTGTATAACCCAGCTGGTATTTGTAGGCCACTTCATTCAGCACCAGGGCATCAAATTTTTTTTGGCGGATGTAGGCATCCAGGCTTTGTTCATGTTCTTCAAATCCTTCGTAGCCGGCATCAGAAAGCTGCGCAACCAGCATTTCAATTTGTTCCGGCTGCAGATTCTGAAATGTAATTTGTATATAATCCATGCCGGCACAAAAATACTACTGTCTTCAAAGCCTGATTTTTATTTTGTAAATAAAAATCCCCGTAAAAACGGGGAAAAATTTGGAATTATATTTACCTGTTTGCCGGCGGCCTCTCCTGTCTTTCGGGTTTTGGTATCAAGGCCTTTCTCGAAAGTTTGAACTTGCCAGATTTCGGGTCGGTTCCAATCAACTTCACTTTTATTACATCACCTTCCTTCAGCACACCGTCAAGTGTTTCCAGGCGTTTCCAGCTCACTTCGCTTATATGCACCAGCCCTTGCTTACCGGGCAAAAACTCTACAAATGCGCCAAAGGGCATGATAGATTTCACCGTGGCCTCATATACATCACCCACAACAGGAATGGCAACAATTCCTTTAATCCAGTTCTCTGCTTTTTCAACCCCTTCCTTATTTGTACCAAAAATGCTCACCTCACCCATATTGTTTATCTCTTCAATATTGATGGTGGTGCCGGTTACCCGCTGCATTTCCTGTATCACTTTACCGCCCGGACCAATGACAGCGCCGATAAATTCACGGTCAATAAACATCTTTATCATTCGGGGTGCATGCGGCTTCACTTCGGGTCTTGCTTCTTCTATGCATTGGTACATGGCATCCAATATATGCTGCCTTCCCCGGCGGGCCTGCTCCAGCGCCTGCGCCATCACCTGCATGCTCAGGCCATCTACTTTGATGTCCATTTGCACACCACAGATTCCATCCCGTGTACCAGTCACTTTAAAATCCATATCGCCCAGGTGATCTTCATCGCCAAGAATATCGCTAAGGATAGCATACTTGTCATCCTTTGTTATCAGCCCCATGGCAATACCGCCCACATGTTTGGGAAAGGGTACACCGGCATCCATCAGTGCCAGCGAGCCGGCGCATACAGTGGCCATGGATGAAGACCCATTTGATTCCAGGATATCACTTACCACACGAACCGTGTACGGGAAATCGCTGTTTGGCATCATCTGCTTCAGCGAACGCATGGCCAGGTTGCCATGGCCAACTTCTCTTCTTCCCGGCGCCCGCATCATTTTTACTTCGCCGGTGCTGAAAGGCGGGAAATTATAATGCAGGAAAAATTTTGAGTCGAAAGATTTTGCTGCACTTTCAATCAGCAATTCATCAAGCGGGGTGCCCAGGGTTACGGTTGTCAGCGATTGAGTTTCTCCCCGTGTAAACAATGAGGCTCCGTGCGGCGAAGGCAATACATCCACTTCCATATCCAGCGGGCGGATATCTTCAAGCCCGCGGCCGTCCAGCCTTACTTTTTCATCCAGTATCATATCCCTGACTACATCGTACTGCACATCGCCAAAATATTTTTTAACCAGCTTTTTTATTTCATCCGGCATTTCCTCACCTTCCGGCAGGGTCAGCCCGGTTTTGATATGATCCATCAATTCTTCTTCCAACGCTTCAAACTTTTCGCTGCGGTCTGCCTTGCTGTGCTTCCCTTTAGCAATCTCGTATACTTTTGATTTGGCAAATGCATTTACTTTTTCATGCAGGGCTTCATCCTCCGCAGGTTTTTTATATTCTCTTTTTTCTTTCACTCCGGCCATTTCACGCAATTCCCGCTGCGCTTTTATCTGGATGCGGATGGCATCATGCGCTATCTCCAGCGCTTTTATCAGATCCGCTTCGCTGCATTCCTGCGCCTCTCCTTCCACCATCATCAGGTTTTTTTCTGTAGCAGCAATTATAAAATCAAGGTCGCCTCTTTCCAGTTCATTGCGGCTGGGATTTACAATGAAATTTCCATCCACCCTCGATACTCTTACTTCTGAAATAATCTCTTTAATAGGAACATCGGAAACAGCCAGAGCGGCCGAAGCGGCCAGGCAAGCCAATGCATCGGGCATTACCTGCTCATCGCTGGAAATGAGAGTTACCAGCACCTGTACATCACAGAGATAATCTTCGGGAAAAAGCGGCCGCAGGGCCCGGTCAATCAATCTTGAAATGAGCACCTCGTAATCGCTGAGTTTTGCTTCCCGCTTAAAAAATGAACCCGGAATACGGCCTGCAGCGGCAAACTTTTCCTGGTAGTCCACTGTCAGCGGAAAAAATTCCTGGCCTTCTTTAGGTTCCTTGTTGGCCACCACTGTGGCCAGCAGCATGCAGTTGCCCATGCTCACCGTCACAGCACCATCGGCCTGGCGGGCCAGCCGGCCGGTTTCAATGGTAACCATACGGCCACCGCCCATATCAAACGTTTTACGGATAGGTTGTTGTAACATGTTGTTTGAAGTTTTTTGTTCGAGGTTTATTGTTTTGAAACCTCATTTAAATTGAAGAATGATGATTGTGTACCCGGCTGGCTTATTACTATTATGCTTCTGTTGCATCGCTCCCGATAGTTATCGGGACTTATACATCCAAATCGCTACTCAACAAATCTGATAACTTCTGTTTTGACATAATAGCTCAAAAAAAAGGGAAAATAAAATTCCACCCTTAGGGGGTTAGGGGTTTTTATTTCCTGATTCCAAGTTTCTCAATCAATTGCCGATACCCGGTAAGGTCGTTCTTCTGCAGGTAATTCAGCAAGCGCTTACGCTTACCTACCAGCCTCATCAGGCCGCGGTGTGTTGAAAAATCTTTTTTGTTGGTTTGAAGATGACCGGAAATCTGGCTGATTCGTTCTGTCAGCAGGGCAATTTGTCCTTCGATTGAACCGGTGTTGGTTTCCTTCCCGCCATACTGGGCGAAAAGAGTTGCATTTTTTTCTTTTGTTAATGGCATCTTTTGCTTTTTTTAAATGTCATCCGATTTTCATCCCATTATTAAGTGGCGGCAAAGGTAGGGCAATGACGGCGAATGGCAAAGCAATTTTTGCGAGCGGAGCGAAGCAATCCTTCCGAACCCAGATACCAGAATACAACAGGCCTCCTTCGCATAATCTTCAAAGGGCAGGCTATAAACCTTAGCTTTGCCCGATGGAGCTTACCCAGGATACAAAAAACATACTTGGTCTTCAACTACCCACCGATCCGCGATGGGTAAACCTGGCAGCCATATCATTACAGGAAATTCTCACTGACCATGCCTATTGTGAGCAGAAGGCGGCTACGTCCTGCATATCACTTATTCAGCGCTACAGCGAAAAGGAAAAACTGGTAAAAGAACTTTCACCGGTTGTTACTGAAGAATGGGGACATTTTCGCCAGGTGCTTGCGGAGTTGGAAAAAAGAAGCCTGAAACTGGGCCGTCAGCGCAAAGATGTATATGTAAACAAGCTGCTCGAATTTCAGAAAAAAGGCGGCAGCCGTGACGAAAGGCTGCTTGACCAGCTGCTCATCATGGCATTGATTGAAGCCCGGAGCTGCGAACGATTCAAAAGATTAAGCGAAGGGCTGAATGATGAATATCTCTGCCGCTTTTACCGCCGTTTTATGGAAAGCGAAGCAGGCCATTATACTCTTTTCATTGAACTGGCCGAGACTTACATGGACAAAGAAACTGTACGCCGCCGCTGGAAAGAATGGCTGGACTATGAAGCGGAAGTAATACAGAACCTGGAAGTGCGGGGCGACAGGATGCATTGAGCTAAGAGTAAAAAAAGAGAGAAAGAGGAAATGAGAAAAGAGTATTAAACAGAGAACGGGAACAGGATATGTTGTTGATTGACACAAGAAACAGGCCCCCGATTCTTCGGTTAGCAATTTGCAACAGACAATTTTCCAACAACCCCTGGCCTTTGCCTGCCTGACAGAGTCATTCAGGCGGGGTTCATCCGGGGGTAGCAACAAATAACCAGCAACAAGTAACCAGCAACATGAAAGAAATTACTTTACTCAATGCAGCCACGGCTTTTTATAATTACACACCGGGATTACCGCCGCATGAAGCCGGCGCCATCTCTTTTACGCCGCTGCAGGGCGGGCTTATCAACCGGAGCTGGCTGGTACAAAGTGAGCTGAAAGTTCCTTTTCTTCTGCAGCAAATCAATACCCATGTTTTTCCCAGCCCTGAAGATGTGCAGCATAACTATATTACCATTTCCCAGTATGCCGAATATGAATTCACCGGCCTGCGGCTGCCTTATCCGAAGTATTTGAATGAACGGGACAGTCTTTACATAGATAAACAGGGACATTACTGGCGGGCATTTGAGTTTATTGATAATGCTTACAGTGTTTCCATAGCGCAAAAACCATCGCAGGCTAAAGCCACGGCAAAAACCTTTGCAAGATTCACGGCGGCTTTTGATGAATTAAATACCGGGATATTAAAAATAGTTATCCCGGAATTTCACAATCTTTGGTTCCGCTATCGTCAATTTGAAAAATCGCTGAACACAGAACGGTATGAACGCATGCCCAAAGCCCTGCCACTGATTGAAGAGTTGAAGAATCGGGAACGCTACATTCACTTTTACGAACTCATTACGGAATCACCGGAAAATTTTCCGCAGCGGGTAATGCACCACGATGCCAAAATTGCCAATGTGCTGTTCAGCAAAAAAAACGGGAAAGTGATTTGCCCGGTTGATTTCGATACGGTGATGCCGGGCTATTTCTTTTCCGATCTTGGGGATATGATACGCTCCATGGCCTGCAGTGAGGAAGAAAACAGCACGGACTTTGACCGCATCAAAATACGCAGAACATTTTACACGGCAATTATTGACGGCTATCTCAGCGTGATGAGCAAATATTTAACCGATGCGGAAAAAAAATACATACACTATGGCGGCCTGCTGATGATTTACATGCAGGCGCTGCGCTATCTTTCCGATTACCTGGATGGTGATATTTATTACAGCACTTCTTATCCTGAACAAAATTTTAACCGGGCAAAGAACCAGTTGGTTTTATTGCAGCGGCTGGAGGAGTTTTTGGAGAAAGAATATAATATTAAGGTATGATTTTTTTCACACCGTCCTCCGCTTCCGAAGCAAACACCTGCGGTTTGTAACCTGTTTCTTTTTCATAGTAAGCAGAAATTTTTTCTGCAAAATCATTAAAGCTGTTCTTCTTCACCAGGGCTATGGCACAACCGCCAAAGCCGGCGCCGGTCATTCTTGCACCGATACAACCGTCAAAAGTTTTACAGAATTCCACAATCGTATCCAGCTCTTTGCCGCTTACCTCGTACCAATCTTTCAATGATTGATGTGAAGCATACATCATTTTACCGAAAGTGAAAAGCCCGCCGGCCTTCAATGCATCCCTCGCCTCCCCTACCCTGAAGTTTTCGCTGATGACATGCAATACTCTCTTCTCCAGTACTGCATCATTTATCAAATGACGATGCGCATTGAAATCATGCAGACTCACATCGCAAAGATGCTGAACCGTTAATTCCTTTTTTAGCGCCTTCAGTGCACGGCCGCATTCGGCAAAGCGTTCATTGTATTTTGAATCGGCCAGCGTTCTCGGTTTATTGCTGTTGATGATGGCAAGACAATATTCACCGGTTTCAAAAGGCAGGTATTCAAATTCCAGCGTATCGCAGTTGAGCAGGATGGCCTTATCTTTTTTTCCCATTGCCACGGCAAACTGGTCCATGATGCCGCAGTTAACGCCGATAAATTCATTCTCTGCCTTTTTACTCATTACGGAAATGTCTTTGTTTGAAATTTTCAAAGCAAACATTTCACTTAATGCAAAAGCCATCAGCACTTCGATGGAAGCGGATGATGACAGGCCGGCACCGATGGGAAGATTGCCGTAAAAAAGCATATTCAGTCCCGAAACGGGATGACTGCCCTGCACAACTTCATTGATAACGCCCAGCGGGTAGTTATACCATTCCTTTCCGCTCTTTGAGTAGGATTCCTGCAAATGCAGATTAGCCGTTTCAGGAAAATTGAGGCAATGAAAACGCAGCAGTTTGTCTTTGTTTTTTGAAATGGCAAGATATGTGCCCAGTGAAATTGCACAGGGCATCACCATACCGCCATTGTAGTCAATATGCTCGCCGATAAGGTTTACCCGGCCGGGACAAAAGAAAATATGTTCGGGCGGATTGCCAAACCGCTGTGAAAATTCCTTTATCATTGCATTCATATCCATCGCCAAAGCTTATGCCTGTTTCCAAAAACTTTTGTTTGAAAGATTCATCCGGTGAAGATATTTATTTGTTTACGCTCTGCAATAAAAGAGGCACGGAAGTTGGTATCACCAATTACGGCGCCATCATCACTTCGCTGAAAATAAAAATGCCTGATGGCAGTTACAATGACATTGTGCTGGGTTTTGAAGCTGTGCAGGATTATTTTTCTGAAAATTATCTGAAACAATATGCTTATCTCGGTGCCGCCTGCGGCCGCTATGCCAACCGGATTAAAAACGGGAGATTTTTTTTAGATGGAAAAGAATACCGCCTCACGCAAAATATGGGTAGCGACCAGCTCCACGGCGGTCATGAGGGATTTGACAGAAAAACCTGGCAGGTGGTTTCTTTTTCTGAATCGCCGGTTGCTGCGCTTGAACTTACCTACCGGAGCAAAGACGGTGAAGAAGGATTTCCCGGCAACCTGGAAACCATCCTTCGCTTTGAACTGAAAGATGATGATGAACTGAGTTATGAATTTATTGCCACGTCGGATAAACCGACTGCCGTAAACCTGACCCATCACAGTTATTTCAATCTAAACAACGGAACAGGTACCATTGCGAATCATGAAGTGAGAATTCCTGCTTCCAGCTTTCTGGCGCAGGATGAAGCACTGGTGTGCAACGGCGATTTGATTCCCGTTGCCAATACAAAGTATGATTTTAGAAATTTTAAAGCCATCGGAAAAGAATGGGACAAGGCTTCCGGCTACGACCAGTGCTTTGTTGTTGACAACAAAACGGATGATTTACGTCTTGTTGCGGAAACAAGGTCTGTGCAATCCGGAATTACACTTCAGATTTTTTCCACGGAGTCTGCCGTGCAGTTTTATACGGGGCAGGGATTGGGAAGCCTGAAAGGCAAGAAGGGAATGCAATATGGACCATATTCA
This sequence comes from uncultured Chitinophaga sp., assembly GCA_964444975.1. Taxonomy (GTDB): domain Bacteria; phylum Bacteroidota; class Bacteroidia; order Chitinophagales; family Chitinophagaceae; genus VBAS01. The sequence continues at coordinate 17,237 of CAYUJD010000016.1, forward strand.
GGTTTTTGCCTCGAGACACATAAGCATCCCAATGCCATCAATATCCCTCATTTTCCCAACACAGTTTTAAGGCCGGGTGAAAAGTATTATCAGAAAAATGTGTATAAGATTATTCAGGCATAGGTGAAATAGCTTATTTCTTCTTCCCATTGCAGAAAGGGGAAATTTGTCTGCAGCTCCCGTACTTTTTCCAGGTTTGCTTTCAGGAACGCCTTATGCGCTTCTGTGGAAGGATGAAAGGGTTTATGATTTTTGGCTATCACTATTTTCCTGATTTCATCCATTAGCTGCTGCGACTCTTCATCAATAAAACTTTCCCTGAATTTTTCCCTCACAAACTCTGTGGCCGGGTAGTTGGGATGCACCATGTCCACATCATAAAAGCGGTAATCACGCAGTATGTCAATCACCAGCTCATAAGCGGGAAAATAATAAAGGCCGGAAAATTTATTGACGATATGATGAACCGCTTCAATCAGTCTTGCCTTGCTGCGGTTGTTTTCCACCACGCCGTCCCGGATATGCCGCACCGGGCTGATGGTGAAAATAATTTCCAGGCCGGGATTAAACTGTTTCAGGCGATGGTAAATATTATCCAGCATTGAAATAATTTCATCAATGCCCAGCAAATGTTTATTGAACCATTGGGCAGGGGCACGGTGACAGTTGGCAACCTCCCTCAAACTCCCTCCGAAGGAGGGAGCTTTTGAAGACTCCGAAGATTTGACTAAGCGATAGGAAAAGGAAGAGCCCAACGTGATGATTAGCCAATCTGCTTCTTTCAAAAATTGATGTGCCTGCTGCTGTGAAGCATTGATTGTATCCAGGCATTGCTGCCGGTCAACATTCGAAAAACGGGAATGATGGTTCCAGCTATGCCATACTTCATTCAGGTAAAATAATTCATCTGCCGTGTAGCGCCTGTCATCAATATAAGTTTGCAGGCTGCGGCAAACGCTGGCGGGGTCAAACAAGATGCCATTGGGATTTTGCAGTACGGAAAACTTTAATTCCTCCAGCGAATTGCCGATGTGTTCGGTGAAACAAGATCCGATAAGCAGCAACCTGTCACGGTAACTGATTTTCTTTTCCGGAGGTTTTATTTGTATGGGTAACTGAAACTGCATACAACTTAAACAAAAATTTCACCGGCCAGCCGGATGCTTTCTGCCAGCGCTTCCTTGTTAATACCGGTATTCAATTCTTTGTTTTCAAAATAATTTATCATCCACTCGGTGTTCATATTTCCTACCAGTTCATCGTTGGCCATAGGGCAGCCGCCGATTCCTTTCAGGGCGCCGTCAAATCTCTTGCAGCCTGCCCGCACTGCTGCTTCCAGTTTTTGCTGCCAGTTCTGGTAAGTGGAATGAAGATGCACTCCGATTTCAGTGCCCGGTAACGATTCCACCAGGTAGCTGGTCATATCATACACCTGTTCGGGAGTGGCCACACCCACCGTATCGGCCAGCGAAATAATTTCGATGTCCAGTGCCACCAGTTTTTCCACCCAACCGAAAACAATTTCTTCATTATAGTGCTCGCCATACGGATTGCCAAAGCCCATCGAAATATAAATGACCAGTTTCTTTTTTTTGTTGACGCAAAGATTCTGAACCGCTTCCACCCTGCGCAGCGATTCGGCAATAGAAGCATTGGTATTACGAAATTGAAATGTTTCCGACACAGAAAACGGGAAGCCGAGATAAGAAATTTGTTCAAACTCACTTGCTTCCTCAGCACCTCTTTTGTTCGCAATAATTGCGAGCAGTTTTGAACTACTGGCTCCAGACACCAGGCTCCTGGCTACTTCTTTGGTATCCGCCATCTGCGGAATGGCTTTCGGCGAAACAAAACTTCCGAAGTCAATGGTATCAAACCCTACTTTCAGCAATGAATTGATGTATGCAATCTTTTTTTTCGCAGGTATAAAATTTTTCCAGCCCTGCATGGCATCACGGGGGCATTCAATCAGTTTGATTGTTGTATTTTCCATTTAACTGCAAAGGTAAATGCCGGCTGTTACTTTTTTAAAGTATTCACTCTTTCCCGGAGTGAATTGAAGAAGCGGACTCTTTCCTTTTCACCTGTTCCGCTGATGAGTGTAGAACGGCTTTTCAGCGTATTGAAGTGAGCAAAAAGGTGTTCATTGAACCTGATATTTTTTGTGGCCAGGGTATTCAATACGCTGTACGTAATCCACGAGATTTTGGCGCCATCCCATTGGCCATAAATAGTATTGTTGCCGATGATAAGGTCGTTCACATAAAAACTGATGGGCATGCGCCAGGTCAGTTCGCTTCCCCCGGGCGTAAATTTAAAACCCGCCGTTGCCTGTTGCTCCAGGTGGTTAATTGTCCGAAGCAAGGAGTCTATCACAGCCAGGAAATCATTATCAGAACAAAACAATCCTGCGTCACGGTAATACGAAATCTGGTTAATGGTGCTGTTGAAGCTTTCATTATTCCAGATTTCTTCATTGGGAATTTCGTTGAACGAATTCAGAATTTCCTGGCCGATTGCAATACAGTCATCAAAGAGGTGCTCCTCAAGAGAAAATTTTTTCTGAAGAAATGCCGGGTCATTTTTTATCGATCGAATCCAGAAAAAAGTTTTAAAAGCACCCAGCTCCGGGAAAAGATAAAAATCCCAGAAAGGAGCATCCTTGCACAGGTACATCATTTTCTTTTCTTTGAACTGCAGAAAATTTTTGACATTGTTCAGCATCGCGGTAAGGTAACCGGCAAAGCCTTCGTAGTGAGCATACAAATCAGGGGCACGGAAAACCACGGTGTCATTATCAAGGTGCAGAAACTGGTCGAGTGAAATATGATATTTTCCGCAAATAAGTTTCATCTCTGAAATGGTAAGCTGCTTCTCGCCCCGTATTCGCCTGTAAGCACTGTCAGCGCTGATGTTCAGCAGATCGCTCAATTCATCAGCCAGTGAAAGATGACGCGGCAGAATTTCTTTCAGGTGGTTAAACAATTGCTGCTGCAACCCGTTGGCTTCCATAGGTGTGAATTTACGGAAAATCCATAACAGCCTGTTCCTGATTACGGATTTTCCATAATAAACATATCTTATTTACTGTACATACATAAATTTTCCCCTCATTTTATTTTCTTTTAACAACTTTCTGCAGCCATTCATTTAAAACCATTATTCCCGTCAGTAATCAATTATGAACCGGCATCCTGGTAATATAGGTTTGGGACCGGAACTAAAATCAACTGATATGAAACCCCATCCTCTTTTTATCAGCCTTTTCTTTTTAATAGTTGCTTTGCGCAATTCGGCACAAGAAAATACTATAACAGTAAACGAGGAAACCGGGCAGGAGGCAAAAGCCATTACTGGCAAAAAGATAAATTTCTTTATTGTATCCAAAAGAAAAAAAAGAAAGCTGGACCTGGCAACACGCTTCAATGTGCTGAGGAGTAAATTAAAAAGCTTTATGCGGCCCGGAAATTTTGTGGCTATTGTAGCCAATAATACCGAACAGGTAAGTGCAAAAGTGGAACACCGTTTGAAAAAGCATCATGCCTCCATCGGCACCATCTGGTTCGATTCGCATGGCATGTATAAAAAAGGGTACTCCCTGTTCCTGGTGGGTCATGATGAAATAAATTATAAAACCATCCGTGATTCGGCCATCAGGCAGTCCTTTTTGCGATTGACTGATTATACAGATAATTCAACCAGTGTTGTTATCGGTTCATGTTATGGCGGCGCCACTTACTTCCGTGCTTCAGTTGACTACCGGGATACTACCCGAATGAATGGGGACTCCCTGATGACAGCACTGGGTGAAATTTTTTGCAAGGCTAAAATTTATGGCAGCGAAAGCTGGGTAATGACAAAGCCTGGGTTATTTAACAATCACAGGCAGTCGGTAGCTGGTTTTCCACGGCGCAAATTGTTTCAGGATCTGTGCTACCGGCCTGCCTGGGAAAATGTGGGGGTATGGAATGAATACAATTCAAATGATCAGGTTTTTCAAAAAGTAAATCCGGTAACGCTTGACAGCTACGGCAACCTGGAAATAACGCAGGAAAGCTTTTCTTCAAAAAAATCCAAACAGAAAGAAATCAATGAAAAAGTCAAAAAGTTGCAACCCTGGTTATATAAATAAAAAAAATGTGAGGGTATAAAAGGGATACCTTGATACGGCTTCCACATCAGTTCTTCAATAAATTTTCCAATTTATAAAATAGTGTATGAAAAAAATTATCTTCTCTGTTTTAATTTCTGCTACTACATTATCCCAGTATGCACAGAAAGAAAGTTATATCAGCCTGGCTGTTTACAACACACAAACCGCCTTGCCGTTTGGAAAATTTGCAGGTCATTTCTCCGGGATTCTTCATCCCGGTGTTGAAATAGGAGCCGGGAAAATCCTGAACCGGAAAAATAAACATGAGTGGTTTGCAGATGTAAGGCTTTCCTATTTCTACCACCGGTTTGTACAGCATGGCATTCCCTTGTATGCCGATATTGGCTACCGGCATAAAATTTTTAAAAACATATCGGCTGAAACGCTGGCTGGTATAGGTTATATGCATTCCATACCGGCAACCGGAAAATTTAAACTGAATGACGAAGGAGCTTATGAAAATAATAAAGGGGCCGGAAGAATGCAGGCCACGGCAAGTTTCAGCATCGGGCTCAATTATAGTTTGCCTGGTAAATACGGCAAAGCCCCAAAACTTTTTACGCATTATCAGCAACGGTTGCAAATGCCCTTTGTCCGTTCCTATGTTCCCTTATTGCCCTATAATAGTTTTATGATTGGTATTACCCGGCCGCTTGATTCAAAAAGAAAAAAATAATTTAGTTATGAAATATGTAATCACTATTGTACTGCTTATCAGCATTGCATTTTATAGTTGCCAGAAAGTACAGATCAGGAAAACAACGACTATTGGGGTTCCCTGTCCATGGAATGATAGCAGCAGCATGCATCCCAAAAACACAATCTTCAAAAACCTGCTGGAGAAATACCGGAAAAAAGGACTCCCGGGAATTTCTTTATTGGTGCATGACAACAAGGGAACATGGATAGGCGCATCGGGCAAAGCAGATATTGAAAATAATATTGATTTTGTACCGGGGACAATATCAAAGGCAGCAAGCATTACTAAACTCTTTATCGGAACTCTGGTATTTAAATTAATAGAAGACTCCGTGCATAGTGGTATGGGGTATGCTGCCCTGAACAGAAAAATAAATACCTGGCTCCCTCGGCGGATAACAGACCGGCTGGCCAATGGAAATTTAATCACCCTTGGCCAGTGCATGAACCATGAAACAGGAATACCCGATCTGATTGAACAATCCCCTTTTTATTTAGCTGTACTAAACCATCCAAATAAGAAATGGAAGCCCGAAGAACTATTGGAGTTCGTTTATGATAAACCTGCGTTATTTTATCCTTCCGATTCTGCCATATACTCGAACACCAATACCATTCTTGTTACCCTGATCATTGAAGCGCAAACCGGAATAAATCATGCAGATTTGTTAAAAAAACATATTCTTAATCCGCTGGGGCTTTCGCATACTTTCTACCAGCCACACGATCAATTGCCCAATAGTGTGGCGCAAGGATATTTTGATTTGTACAACAATGGCAGCATTGTCAATGTATCTAACCTGGTTACCGGCAGTGGGAATGGCTATGGTGGACTGTACAGCAATATTTTTGATCTTTTTACATTTTGCAAGGCACTTTTTGTTCAAAAAAATTTAATTCAGGCTGCATCGCTGGCTCAGATGCAGATCTATGGGAAAAAAGACGAGCCCAATTATTACGGATATGGTTTGCAAAAAACCTTTTTGAACCATGGCACTAATTATGGTATTGGACATAAAGGCAGAGACCTGGGATATACGGCCAATTTATTTTACTTCCCTGCTAAAGGTATCATTCATATCTTCTTTATCAATTACGGAACAGACTCCAAAAGTAATCTGAGGCAGGTGTTTTATGATTTTCAGGAAGAACTGGTTGTATTATCATTAAACTAATTTTTATTACAATCAAGTAATTATCATGAAAAAAATCATCTTATTTACAACATTGCTGATAATAGCAACTGCTACTTTCAGCCAACAAAACAATCTTTCTCCAGTATTAACAAAAGAGGATTACCTGAAAAAAAGTAAACATCAGAAAACGACCGCCTGGAGTTTATTAGGAGCTGGTATTATTACAGGCAGCATAGGAACAATTATTGCAGCAAAAGAAGTAGTAAAGATTACGCTAATACCCATGCCAGGTTTATTGCCACCGGATGAAAAAAAATTAAATGACGGCGCAGCACTAATAGTAGTTGGTAGTACTGCAATTCTTGGCAGAATCCCTCTTTTTATTGCCTCTTCACGTAACAAAAAGAAGGGCATGAACTTATCTTTTAAAAACGAAACAGCCCCACAACTTCAGAAAAGCAGTTTTGTTTACAAAACTATTCCTTCATTAACTCTAAAAATAAGTTTATGAAAAAGCAATTAGTATTATTTATTTTAAGTGTTTCAATTTTGGTAAGTTCTTGCAAAGTTGTAAGCACCTTATATCCATTATCTCAGAATGCCAATGATTTCGTTTTTAAAAAAGAAATGATAGGAAAGTGGGGCGAGAGTAAAGATTCCCCGGACCATTATTCTGTGGATACAGTCAGTGGAGAGGGTGGTAAGCTTTATGAAATAAAAATTGTTTCTTATAATAAAGAAAAAAGTACCACTGACACAGCCAGGCTCAATGCCCATCTTGTTAATATCAATGGAGGGCTTTATCTCGATTCCTGGCTTATTATACAAAACGAACTTAATGCCATTGATAAAAATTATGAAGATTGGTTGATAGCACGGCATTTTATAATCCGGTTATCGTTCCCAGAGGTTAACGTATTAGAGATGGCGGCTCCTGATACAGAAGAACTAATAAAACTGATTGATCAGAAAAAAATTTTATTACATTATGCAAACCTGAAAAAAGATGACTACTTAATACTAGACAAGCCTGCGGTCCTGCTAAAAGGACTTGCTGAATCAAAAAAATATCCAATGTTATTTAAAGACAAAAACGTTCTCCGCCGGCTAGAATAATCGTTGTTTCATTGCTTCATATAAAATAATACCGGTGGCTACGGACACATTCAGGCTTTCAAAACCGCCGGCCATGGGTATTCTTATTTTTTCATCACAAATTTTAAGCAAGGCAGGGTATATTCCTTTTTCTTCATTCCCCATTACAATAGCGCAGGGCCCGGCAAAATTGCAATCAGTAAATTTTTTTTCTGCTTTCATCTCGGCAGCAAATACTTTTATTCCATTCAGGTGCAGTTCGTCTATCGCTTTCATCAAACTGTTTACGCGGCATACGGCAATCTGCTCAAGGGCACCGGCGCTGGTCAGTATCGCATCTTCATTCAGCACCCCCACGCCTTTATACGGAATAATGATGGCATGCACGCCGGTGCAATATGCGGTACGGGCAATACCGCCTATGTTTCGTATATCTGTAATACCATCCAGCATTAATAAAAGCGGCGTTTCACCTTTTTCAGTTACAAAGGAAATTATATCCTGCAGGTTATGATAATGCACTTTGGCTATCTGCGCCACGCATCCTTCATGGTTGCTAATATTAAAGCTGTTGAGTTTTGCTGCAGGAACATAATTCACCGGAACTCCATATTGTGCTGCCAGTTTTTTTACCGCAATAATTTCATCACCTGCAGCTTTTGTGTCGAGATAAATCCGGTCAAGGGGCACCCCGTTTTTCAAAGCTTCTTTCACCGCATGGCGGCCAATAATCAATGTATTTTTCTTTGGGCGTTGTTTTTGCCGGAAACTTTTCACCTATCAAAAGTAGGGCTAAGAGTTTAAAGGAGAAAAACGAGGTAAAGAGCGGGGAATGTTATTTGTTTAAAGTTTATGGTTTATCGTTTGTCGTTTTGGTTTGCCGGTTGTCTATCTTTTCGTCCTTCATCATTTCCGGCTTCTTATTCAATATTCTCGTTTCTTCATTCCTCCTTTTGTCTTTCTTCTCTTTTATGCTCTTAGCCAAATAAAAAACCTGCGTGCATTATCAAACACACAGGTTCTTTCCAACTCCCCCTTTGGGGGATTCAGGGGGTCTTTATTCCAAATGCTTTTTTCACTTTGTTTACATAGTCCAGCTTTTCCCAGGTAAACAGCTCCACATTCTTTTTCACCATCCTGCCGTCGGGTGATACAAAAGTTTTTACGATGGTTTTTGGTTCACGGCCCATATGACCATACGCTGCTGTTTCGCTGTAAATAGGATTGCGCAGCTTCAGCCGTTTTTCAATAAAGTAAGGACGCATGTTAAAAATCCGGCTCACCTTTTCTGCAATCTGGCTGTCAGTCATTTTTATTTTAGCCGTACCGTAGGTGTTTACATTGATGCTGGTAGGCTGGGCCACACCGATGGCGTACGATACCTGTACCAGCACTTCATCACAAATGCCGGCAGCCACCAGGTTTTTTGCAATATGGCGTGTGGCATATGCTGCGCTGCGGTCTACCTTGCTGGGGTCTTTGCCGCTGAATGCGCCACCGCCATGGGCGCCTTTGCCACCATAAGTGTCAACAATTATTTTTCTTCCTGTGAGGCCTGTATCGCCATGCGGCCCGCCAATTACAAACTTGCCGGTGGGATTGATATGATATTTTATCCGGTCGTTGAATAATTTCTGAACCGAAGGTTTGCACTTAGCTTTTACTCTTGGTAACAGGATATTGATGATGTCTTTGCGAATCTGCTCCTGGCTCACTGTGTCGTCATGCTGCGTGGAAACCACGATGGCATCAATCCTCACCGGCTTATTGTCATCATCATACTCCAGAGTCACCTGGCTTTTAGCATCGGGTCGCAGGTATTTTATCTGTTTGTTTTCGCGGCGCAGCGCTGCCAGTTCAATCAGCAGTTTGTGTGCAAGGTCAAGTGCCAGCGGCATATAATTATCTGTTTCGTTGCTGGCGTAGCCAAACATCATGCCCTGATCGCCAGCGCCCTGCTCCTCTTTCTTTTTCCTGTCCACACCCTGGTTGATGTCGGGCGACTGTTCATGAATGGCTGAAAACACACCGCAGCTGTTGGCTTCAAACATATATTCACTTTTGGTGTAGCCGATGCGGCGTATCACACTGCGGGCAATCTCCTGCACATCCAGGTAGGCTTTCGATTTCACCTCGCCGGCCAGCACTACCTGCCCGGTTGTCACCAGTGTTTCGCAGGCTACTTTCGAGTTGGGGTCAAAGGCAAGAAAATTGTCAATCAGCGCATCACTTATCTGGTCGGCAATTTTATCCGGGTGACCTTCCGATACACTTTCCGATGTAAAAAGATATGGCATGTTGATTTACGATTTATGATTTTGGTCCCGAAATTATCGGGAATAGATTTTATTGTTGATGTCTCAGGTTTGAAAATTTTTATTATGAGCCCGGCTTCTGAATATCTATTTTACTTCCGTTGCGTCGCACACTTCAACTTTCTGTTCGCTATTAAGCCATTGGGAAATTCAAAAGCCCCTTTACAGTCGGGGGCTCAGCGGTTGCAAAGATAATAGCTGAAGGAATTCAAACTTTTTGTGTTATCCACTAAATTTTAGAATATACAATCCGCAGCCGCATCCGTTGCGTGGGATGATTGCCACCCCCTACTCGTACCCGGCCAACAGCATAGTTGGAATTAATTGTAACGGGCACCGCGACATAACCACCCCCATTATTGGCATTATCTTCTTTTATTTCATCAAACACAAAACGGTGTGTCAGCAGCCTGAAATTATGCAGTGGCTCTTTGCCCGTTAATATGTTTTGCACATAGCGGGTAATATTAAATTTCCACACCCTGATTGGGTTTCCGCCACCATCTGCAGCGATTTTTCCAAACATGCCAAACTGGGCCTGGCTCACGCCTGTTGCATCAGGTACATAATCGTATGGAACAACCTTGTATTTGGAGCGGCTCGAATCATATACATCCAGAAACAAAGCCTGGGGCACTGTTAATATATTATCCGACACATCATACACTTCTTCAACTACCAGTTCAGCCCGGTGAATAATCCTGTTGCTGAGATTTTTCAATGCCGGTATTTGAACCCGTGCATAGCTGCCCGGTGCATTGATAAGGTAGATAAGCGGGTCTTCTCCGCTGCCTGATGCGGCTGTCTGCAGGGGTGTGCCGGCAAAACCATACCGCTCTATATAATTATGCCGTGCCGATGCACCTGTAAACCGGAAATAATCTACCGTGGTATCAATTTTACCGTCTTTCTGGTAGCGGTAATAAATTGCCAGCCTGGTGTTGGGCTCACTTATCAGACCGAAGCTCATCAGCGCATTGCCAAAATTCTGGTCGGCTTCAATAGCAAATCCCCTGAAGTTGGTTTTAAATGCCGAGTCAGATTGATACGCTGTCAGCGTATCATAATCCAGCAGGCGGTTGCCAAATGCATCGCTAAGCCGGATGCGCAGCTGGTTGCTGGATGTGTCCTTATAAACTTTTACGGAGTCGTTCAGCTGGTGCGGGTAAATATCTTTTGTACCCAGCAGGTTGGAGTAAGTAAAATACTGTTCACGCAGCAGGTAAAAGGAATCAATTTTAAATTCATTCGATGGATCTATTTCATACACCCTGATTCGCTGCACGGCATTGGTATCACCATAGGTGGATTTCCAACCGAGCACCATCACCACTGAATCAAGAAAAAGACTGTCGGGGTTGAAAATATTTGAAAAGCGCCATTTGTAAAATTCCGGTTTCAGCTCCAGGAAAATCTTTGCATTGGAGGGGCCAAAGAAGGGGTCATTGGTAATATTTCCCAGCAGGTGCTCATCATTCCGCCCCACGCGGATGGAATCTTCATTGGCTGCAAAAATTTCGTTGAAGGATGCTACAGTCAGTGTTGTATCAAAAGTGTTCACCCCATCCACACCGGGAATAATATCGTCGCCCAGCGAAGTAGATTCATTAATTCTCCGGCATGAACTGAAAACAAAGAACAGGGAAAAAACAAACAGGATAATGCGTACAGGTTGGTTATTCACAACAATTTTTTTTGGAAATAGTTCAGCATTGGGTTTTGGGTTTCACTTGCCCGCAAGGTCGCCATACAATTGTAAATAGTCTGTTAAATCAGACGCTGCATTATACAGCAGTGTTTTCTTGCCCCGCACCTTGGTGAATTCGTCCAGCAGTTTCTTTTCAATTTTTTCAGCGCCGAAGGTGATGGCATCGGCATACGTGGCGCCGCCACGGTACATAGCCGTGTTGGTCGTTTCTTTATACACTTCCAGGTCTTTTTCTTTCAGGCTGGCATGAATCATAGCTTTTTTCAAAAACCCGTTGCCCAGTTTTTCTTTGAAAATATTCTGACCAATGGTAAACACTACCTTGCCGTGTGAAAAAACAGGTTCTTTTTTATAAACAGTTTTCAGGTACAGAGGAATCAGCCCGGTCATCCAGCCACTGCAATGAATAATATCAGGCGGCCAGCCGAATTTTTTTACTGTTTCCAGCGCTCCCTTGCAAAAGAAAACGGTACGAAGATCATTATCCTCGTACCATTTTTCATTTTCATCATAAAAAACAAATTTCCGTTTATACAGGTCTTCATTATCCAGGAAATAAACCTGCAGCCTTGCATTGGGCAGCGAGGCCACTTTTATCTGCAGCGGCAGGTCATCATTATCCACCGATACATTGATGCCCGAAAGCCTCACCACTTCGTGCAGCCGGTGACGCCGTTCGTTGATGACGCCAAACCGGGGCATGATACAGCGCACTTCAAATCCCGAATCGTTTGACCTGATGGCCAGCCGGTTGACGGTTTCAGCAAACTCAGTAAACTCAAGGTATGGCGACATTTCATTGGCAATAAACAAAATTCTTTTCTTTGCTGACATGTTGTGATGGTTTGATGAAGCCCGGAAAATGTTGCACAGGGCCTGAATTTTTCGGATGGCCGCAAAGGTAAACATTTTATTCCGATATTGACCGGCGAAAAAGAGTCCTGCATTTAATTTGACCCGTGATGATTGTTTTTAAAAAACCGGATGCACTGTATAATTTTCTTAAGCAAAAAAGAAAAATACAAACCCGCATCGGCTTTGTACCTACCATGGGTGCACTGCATGCCGGTCACCTGTCACTTATTGAAAAATCAAAAGCGCAAAGCGGTTTTACCGTATGCAGCATTTTTGTCAACCCCACCCAGTTCAACGACCCGGAAGATTTTGCAAAATACCCGGTAACACTGGAAAAGGATATTTACCAGCTTGAAGCTACGGGCTGTGATGCTGTTCTGATCCCCTCCGTGCAGGATATTTACCCGGAAGGAACGTCTGTTGCCCGGCAGTATGATATCGGATTTCTTGAAACGGTTCTTGAAGGCCTGTACCGCCCCGGGCACTTCCAGGGTGTGTGCCGTGTAATGCATCGCCTGCTTGAAATAGTTTTGCCGGATTATTTGTACCTCGGCCAGAAAGATTACCAGCAGTGCATGGTAATAAAAAAACTGATTGAACTAATCGGGGTACATGAAAATATTGAAGTAGTCATTTGTCCCACTGTCCGTGAACCTGGCGGCCTGGCCATGAGCAGCCGCAATGCAAGACTGAATGGGGAAGAAAGAAAAAAAGCTTCTGTTGTTTCGGAAGCTTTGCAGTTCATTAAACAAAACCTGGTACCCGGCGATATTTCCTCTTTTAAAAGCAAAGCGGAACAAATGCTTGAAGAAAATGGTTTCTTCATTGACTACATCGAAATTGCCGATGCTGCTTCATTGAGTGCAGTGAATAATTGGGATGGAAAACAAAAACTGGTGGCGCTGGCGGCGGCATTTTTAAATAAAGTAAGGCTGATTGACAACTTGCTAATTAACTAGAACGGGTTATCCCGTTTATCCCAAAGCCGTACTTTTGTTTTCTATGCAAATTGAAGTTTTGAAATCCAAGATTCACCGGGCCGTCATTACCGAAGCCAATCTCAATTATGTGGGCAGCCTTACGCTGGATGAAAACCTGATGGATGCAGCAGGCATTATTGAAAATGAAAAAGTGCAGGTAGTGAATGTGAACAATGGCGAAAGGCTCGAAACCTATGTCATCAGGGGCAAAAGAGGCTCGGGCATCTGCTGCCTCAACGGCCCCGCAGCACGAAAAGGCATGGTGGGGGATGTGGTGGTTATTATATCCTATGCTATCATGAATTTTGAAGAAGCAAAAAAATATCAACCGTGTATTATATTTCCTAAAGAAGGGAATAAAATTTAGTACCCGCATCTATGAAACGAAAAGTGCTAACCATTCTCAAGTATCTTTTTTATCTCTCGCTGGGAGCATTTTTCGTTTGGTTATCGGTGCGCAATATCAATCATGAAAACTGGGTGCAGATAAAACATGCGGTAGCCCGCGGCCGCAAGTGGGTCATTCTTCCCGTTGTCATTTTTTTGCTGGTAGCTCACTACAGCCGCGCCATGCGGTGGAAACTGCTGATGGAGCCCCTCGGCTACCGGCCCTCTGATACCAATGCATTTGCCGCCGTGATGATAGGGTACCTGGTAAATGCCGGTGCGCCGCGGCTGGGCGAAGTGTTTAAATGCACCCTGCTGGCCCGCTACGAAAAATTTAAAGTGGATAAGCTCATTGGTACCATTCTCGTTGAAAGAGCTGTTGACCTGGTTTGCCTGTTCACCGTTTTCCTGTTGGCCATTCTGCTGCAGGGTGATATTTTTGGCCAGATGATGAGGGACCTGATGCTCACTTTCTTCAGGGATAAAACAGGCCATCTGTCAAAAGAAAAACTTTTCATCGCAATCATTGGCTTTGTCATTTTTTTGCTGCTGTTTTATTTTATCCTGAAACATCTCGGGCATATTGATATAGTAGCCCGGATAAAAAGAATTATAAAAAACATCCTGCACGGACTTTCCAGCATCCGCGACCTGGAACACAAAAGGCTTTTCCTGTTTCATAGTTTTCTTATCTGGTGCATGTACTGGCTGGCATCCACAGCCGGCTTGTATGCCCTGCGGGAAACCCAATACCTGGGTTTTTCCGGCGGATTAACAACCCTCGCAGTGGGCACCATCGGAATTATTCTCACTCCCAATGGCATCGGGGCCTATCCCCTGCTGATTGCCCAGCTGCTCGGTTTGTACGGTCTGAATCCGGACACTACCGGCAACGCCTCCGGCTGGCTGATGTGGTCGGCGCAAACCATCATTATATTTATCGGCGGGCTTATTTGTTTTTTATTGATTTCTAAATTCAACAAAAACAAAATCAATGGTGAAATGAGAGCACCGGTAGAGGAGCCGTCTGCAACTGCGCTTAAAAATTAATAGTAATCATCACGGCCGTTCCTTAATTTTATCCACTGCCGCAGAGGGCAATTTTTATGGCTTCGGATAAAAAAAACAAAACGATTTTCAGGGATATAAGCTGGCTTTCTTTCAATGCAAGAGTGCTTCAGGAAGCGGCCGATGCCACTGTGCCGTTGCCGGAAAGGATCCGCTTTCTCGGCATTTTTTCCAATAACCTCGATGAGTTTTTTCGTGTAAGAGTGGCTACACTCAGGCGAATGATAAGCTTTGGTGAAAAAGGTAAAATGCACCTGGAAAAAAATCCACAGGAGATACTGGATGAAATACAGATGACGGTGCTGAACCAGCAAAGCGAGTTTCACCGCATCTGGGAAAATATTCTGCATGAGTTAAAGCAGGAAAAAATTTTCCTGGTAAAAGAAAATGAGCTGAACCGTGAGCAGCAGGAATTTGTAAGTCAGTATTACGAAGATGAAGTGAGTACCAACATCATTCCGCTGATGATTGAGAGTATACCGGAGTTTCCTGCGCTGCGTGACCGGTCCATATATCTGGGTGTGGTGATGTGGAAAAAAGAAAGCGCTTTGAAAAGGAAATATGCCCTCATCGAAGTGCCGCTTCACCTGAACCGATTTGTGCTGCTTCCTTCACCCCGGGCCGATGAACATCACATCATCCTGCTGGAAGATGTAATCCGCTTCAACCTGCCCGATATTTTTTCTTTTTTTGGTTATGATCAGTATGCCGCACATATTTTTAAAGTAACCCGTGACGCCGAAATAGATATTGACAACGACATACACACATCCATTATTCAAAAACTGGAAAAAGCCTTAAAGAACCGCAAGAAAGGTAAACCGGTGCGGTTTGTGTACGACCGGGAAATGGACCCGGGTATGCTGGAGTATTTAATCCGGCGCCTCAATCTTTCCAAGCGGGATAACCTGATACCCGGTGGCCGTATTCATAATTTCCGCGACTTTATGGATTTTCCGGAGCATATTTTCCGTATAAAAAGCCAGCGCCGCAAACCATTCGATCATCCCGCATTACTCGACGGCCGGCGGGTGACGGATGTGATAATGGAGAAAGACCTGATGCTTCATTTTCCCTATCACTCCTTCAGCCCGCTGATTGATTTGCTGCGTGAAGCAGCCATTGACCCGGATGTAACCACTATTAAAATCACCGGGTACCGGCTGGCACCCCAGTCGAAAATAATGAATGCGCTGGTAAATGCTGTACGAAACGGCAAACAGGTGACCGTGATGCTGGAGCTGCGTGCCCGCTTTGACGAAGAAGCCAACCTGGAATGGAAAGAAAGATTGGAAGAAGAAGGCGCCAAGGTAACCATCGGATTGCCGGATATGAAAGTGCATGCAAAAATTTGCCTTATAAAAAAGCGGCTGCATGATAAAACCATCCAGTATGGCTTTGTAAGCACCGGCAACCTGAATGAAAAAACTTCAAAAATTTATGGTGATCATTGCCTGCTCACCAGCCACAAAGACATCATGGCCGACGTAAACCGTATTTTTAATTTCCTGGAAAACCCGCGGCTGGGCACCCATTACCTCAAGGATTGCTCCATCGTGATTCCCAGCCCGGTGATGCTTCGCAAAAAACTTTTTGCCCTGATTGAAAATGAAATTAAAAATGCCAAAGCGGGCAAGCCGGCAGCCATGACGCTTAAGATGAACTCGCTTTCCGATGAATCGCTCATAATGAAACTGAATGAAGCAGCCAAATGCGGTGTAGAACTCAACCTGATTGTACGGGGAATTTTCTGTATGCGGTCAGAAAGTAAAAAATATGTAAAGCCGGTAAATGCCATCAGCATTGTTGATGAATACCTGGAGCATGCACGGGTGTGGGTATTTCACAATCAGGGCAAAGAGAAAGTTTATATATCTTCGGCCGACTGGATGGTGCGTAATCTGGATCACCGGGTAGAAGCTACCTGTCTTGTAACGGACGAAGAAATAAAGCAGGAACTGATAAATATCCTTAACATACAACTGGGCGATAATGTAAAGGCAAGACGACTGAACAATGAACTCAGCAACGACTATGTGAACTCCGGCAGAAAAAAAATACGCAGCCAGGTAGAAACGTATAAGTATTTGTACAAAAAAACACATCGACAAACACAAACTCAAACTTCAGTAACCGTTGAGACTGGCAGCAATTGATATAGGCAGCAACGCAGCACGCCTCCTCATTTCCGATGTAATTAATGGCCCGCAGGGCAACAAAGAATTCATCAAAGCCCTGCTGGTACGGGTGCCGCTGCGCCTCGGCTTCGAAGTGTTTGATAAAGGTGAGATATCCGCAACCAAGGTGGATAAAATCATCAAAACCATCCGGAGCTATAAACTGCTGCTGGATGTGTACGAGGTAAAGCACCTGAAAGCCTGCGCCACTTCGGCCATGCGTGATGCTGTGAATGCAGAGGAAATACTTCGTAAAGTGAAATCGGAAACGGGCATTGAAATCAAAATTATTTCCGGCCAGGAAGAAGCCTCGCTGATTTATGAAAACCACATCGCCGATAATATGACACGGGAAGAATCCTACCTGTACATTGATGTGGGTGGTGGAAGCACCGAGCTTACTTTTTTCAGCGATGGCAAACTTATTTTCAAAGATTCATTCAACATCGGCACCATCCGCCTGCTGAAAAACCAGGTGAGTGAAGCGCAGTGGGACGAAATGAAAGAATTTATCAAAGACCGGACAAAAGGCTTTCATCATGTGACGGCCATCGGGTCAGGCGGCAACATCAACAAGATATTTTCCCTATCCAAGCGAAAGGAAGGTAAGCCCCTGTCGCTTGATTTGCTTCGTGAAAACTTCAAGGAATTCAGCAACCTTTCTGTCAACCAGCGAATGAGTCTTTATCGCCTGCGGGAAGACCGGGCTGATGTGATAGTGCCCGCCCTGCTTATTTACATCAATGTAATGCGCTGGGCCGATGCCGGGGAAATTTATGTTCCCAAAATCGGCCTGGCCGACGGGCTGATTCATACGTTGTATGAAGAAATAAGATTGAAGGAAATAGAAGTATAAACCGGGATTTTCATGATTATTAGGATTAATGATGAAAACCGGAAACTTCACTTTTTAAAACAGCACATCTTTTTAGTCATTCATTCATTCAAATGAATTATTAAAAATAGAAGTATCTTTTCCGCACAAATCGTATCAATCCTATAAATCCTGGTTTATGTCTGCAAACAAAGAAGTAAAAAAAGTAACCACCAACACACTCCAGAAGATGAAACAAGCCGGGGAAAAGATTTCCATGCTCACGGCGTACGATTTTTCTTTTGCAAAAATAATTGACGGCGCCGGCATTGACATATTACTCGTAGGCGATTCGGCTTCCAACGTAATGGCCGGCCATGAAACCACCCTGCCCATCACCCTCGACCAGATGATTTATCATGCCGCTTCGGTCATTCGCGGCATCAATCGCTGCCTGGTGGTGGTGGATATGCCCTTCGGTTCTTACCAATCCAATTCCGACATTGCCCTTGCTTCGGCCATCCGCATTATGAAAGAAACCGGCGGACATGCCGTAAAGCTGGAAGGCGGTGAAGAAGTGATGGATTCGGTAAAGCGGATTGTATCCGCCGGCATCCCGGTGATGGGCCACCTGGGTCTTACGCCGCAATCCATTTATAAATTTGGCACCTACACCGTGCGGGCAAAAGAAGAAACGGAAGCCAACAAACTACGATCCGATGCCAAGCTGCTCGAAGAAGCCGGCTGCTTTGCCATCGTGCTGGAAAAAATTCCCGCCTTGCTGGCAAAAGAAGTGACGGAAAGTTTACATATTCCAACCATCGGCATCGGCGCCGGTATGCACTGCGACGGGCAGGTGCTTGTGATGCACGATATGCTCGGCATCAACACCGAGTTCAAACCCCGTTTTCTACGGCAATACCTGGACCTGCATGAACAGGTAACCCAGGCTGTGAAGCAATATATTAAAGATGTGAAAGAGAAAGATTTTCCGAATGAAAGCGAGCAGTACTGAACCAGGTTCTTTTTAAATCAAATATCAGAAACAGCTAACCATGAGAATATTTTTTTTAATCCCGGGCATAGCCTGCTTGATGCTATTTCAGAACAATGCTTCCCGGTTTTTAGCTGCCGGCAGAGCAGACTCTGCAATTGTCAATCATCAGCTGGATGGAAATATAACGGAGTGGCCCGCTGAAAAATTCGGTACCGATAAACAAACCGGTATCCGCTATGCCACCGACAATAATCAAGAAAACCTTTTTGTCGCACTTGTTATTTCCGATAAAAAAATACAGCAGCGGATAATGCAGCAAGGTTTATTTTTTTATATTGATACCAGGGGGAAGAAAAAAGAAACCCGTGGCGTTGAATTTCCTTTAGCCATGGTAAATACTGCTGACTGGAACACCCGGAAGGAGATTTTGACAAAAATGAAATTGTTCGGTTTTTCCAAACTGGAATCATTTGCCCAGGATATCAAAACGGAAGGGACGATTAATATTGCCACGGGGTGGGACAGCGCTTATAATTTCCATGTGGAGTATCTTATTCCAATAAAAATACTGGAACAAGACATTGCCGGATTAAACAACAAAAAAATAAGCATAGGCTGGAAGATTAAGGGCGACGAGTCTTCCACTACCGGTAATACTGCACCCGCCAGCCGGGTGGTTACAACACTCCAGGGCAGGCCACAGGGTGGCGGCGCTGTTATCAATCGCCCGGTAAGTACAACCACAACAAACCCGCCTCAGCAAACGGGTGAAAAAACTTCATCATTGTGGACATCGCATACAATCATTCTTTAATTCCTTTTTAAAAAAGTTTTATTCATACTTCTTAAAGCACCTTCACAAGTTTAATATGCGACGCTATCTGTACTTTTGCTCCTCAAATTATTTTTATGGATTTTCTTAAGGCTTTACACGTGGAGCAATTAAATGCTGGCGCAAGTACCGGCATTACGTGGTTAAAAACATTCGGTGAAATAATTGATTCCTTCTCCCCTGTTGACGGCCAGCTTGTCGGCTCGGTTTTATCTGCCGATAAAGAAAGCTATGAGAAAATTATTCAAACTGCAGAAGAAGCATTTAAGCAATGGCGATTGATACCAGCGCCTCGCCGTGGCGAAATTGTGCGGCAGATTGGCGAAGCATTAAGAAAATACAAAGAACCGTTGGGCAAACTCGTTTCGTACGAAATGGGCAAAAGCCTGCAGGAGGGTTATGGCGAAGTGCAGGAGATGATTGATATCTGTGATTTTGCTGTTGGTTTGTCTCGCCAGTTGTACGGTCTCAGCATGCACAGCGAAAGGCCTGGCCACCGCATGTATGAGCAATGGCATCCGCTGGGAATCGTCGGCATTATCTCCGCTTTCAATTTTCCCGTGGCTGTATGGAGCTGGAACAGCATGCTGGCATGGGTATGTGGTGATGTGTGTGTATGGAAACCTTCGGAAAAAACTCCCTTATGCGGTATTGCCTGTCAGCAAATCGTAGCTGAAGTATTTGCAAAAAACAATGTACCGGAAGGCGTATCCTGTGTTGTTATCGGCGGCCGCGAAGTGGGTGAATGGATGGCGAATGACAAACGAATCCCATTGATTTCAGCAACGGGTTCTACACGGATGGGAAAAGCGGTTGGCGCTGCCGTAGGTGCCCGGTTGGGAAGAGCACTGCTGGAACTTGGTGGCAACAATGCCATCATCATTTCGAAAGACGCCGACATTGATATGGCGGTGCGGGGCGCCGTGTTTGGCGCTGTGGGTACAGCCGGCCAGCGCTGCACTACTACAAGACGGTTGATAATTCAGGATGAAGTATATGATTCAGTAAAACAAAAACTGGCCACGGCTTACAAACAACTGCGCATTGGTAACCCGCTGGATGAAAAAAATCATGTAGGCCCGCTGATTGATAAAGATGCGGTGAAAATGTATGAAGCGGCGATAGAAACATGCAAAAAAGTAGGCGGAAAATTTGTGGTGGAAGGCGCAGTGCTGCAGGGTGACGGTTATGAAAGCGGATGCTATGTGAAGCCCTGCATTGCTGAAGTGGAACCGCATAATGAAATAGTGCAGCATGAAACCTTTGCTCCTGTTCTTTATTTACTGAAATATAAAACCCTGGACGAGGCCATCGCTATTCAGAATGGTGTACCGCAGGGATTGTCATCAGCCATCATGACGCTGAACCTGCGTGAAGCCGAGCAGTTTCTTTCTGCCACTGGCAGCGATTGCGGCATTGCTAATGTAAACATCGGCACCAGCGGCGCTGAAATCGGTGGTGCCTTTGGCGGTGAAAAAGAAACCGGCGGCGGCCGGGAAAGTGGCAGCGATGCCTGGAAAAATTATATGCGCAGGCAAACCAATACAATTAATTTCAGCAGCAGCCTGCCCCTGGCGCAGGGGATAAAGTTTGAAGTATAAAAATTGACAGATGGTTTGATTGTTAATTTAATCTGATTTATTCTTTACTACCCACAAACAATCCAAAGAACTACCTAAAACACTATGAGTTCTGCGAAATAATTTCCACCTTTGTACGTTGAATACCAGTCAATATCTCTGAAAAATCATCCTGATGAAAAAAATAATTTTACCCGGAGTAATCCTGCTTTTTTCCTGGCAAATTTCAATCGCACAATTAAGGCTTGCCCTCGCAGGCGGCGGGCATACTTCCACCATAGTTGAAACCAATAACCTGCCCAACTGGACGGAACTGAAAAGCAAATACAGCAGCCGCACCGGTGCACATGTTGGATTTATCGCCGATCTTCAGTTGGGTTTCAAATCCAGATTTTATGCGCAACCAGGCGTATTGTTTTACAACAAGGGAAGAAAATTTTCCAGTACATACGATACTGCCGTGTATGATTATTTCAGCATAGATGCAAAGCAGTTTATAAATTATGTGGATGTGCCGCTGAATCTTGTTTACAAAATTCCCATTAGCGAAAAAGCAAAGTTTTTTATCGGCGGCGGGCCCTATCTTTCTTTTTTTTACAACGGGTTTGAAAAAACCGAAACCTACTTGAAGTCAGGTTCTTTTGTTACCGATGAAAATAAAGACCTGCCGGTAGGCGATGCACCCGGAAAATATAAAACGCTTGACCTCGGGGTAAACGGAACGGCTGGCATTGAGTTCAGCAGTTTTTTCATTGCCGGTAATTTCAGCCGGAGCCTTGGCGATATGTACACGGCTGCTTACGATGGAAATTTTAAAAACCAGGTGGCCGGCGCCACTTTGGGAATTTTTATAGGTAAACCCATTGCACTTGAAGAAAAACTAAAAGACAGTGATAAGGATGGAATACCCGATATAGACGATTATTGTGAAACCGACCCCGGGCCCTTGGTAACCAAAGGTTGTCCCGATGGCGATTCGGATGGAGTGGCTGACAATAAAGATAAATGCCCGGCAGAAAAGGGATTGGTTGAAAACGCCGGTTGCCCGCTGCGTGATGCGGATGGCGACGGCATTACTGATGATAAGGATAAATGCGTGACAGTGCCCGGAGTGGCGACATACAATGGCTGCCCCGTGCCCGACAGGGATAAAGATGCAGTGAATGATGAAGAAGATAAATGCCCCGATGTACCGGGTCTTGCCCGTTACCAGGGTTGTCCGGTTCCCGACACGGATGCCGATGGAATAAACGATGAAGAAGATAAGTGCAAAACCGAACCCGGCATAAAGGAGAACAATGGTTGCCCCGAAATCAAGAAAGAGATTATTGAGAAGGTGGAATTTGCTGCTAAAAGAATCCAGTTTGAATTCGGAAAGGCTGAGCTGCTTAAAGAATCCGAAGTAATTCTGGATGAAGTGGTTGAAATACTTATAAAGCAGCCCGAACTTATGCTTGATATTGAAGGTCATACCAGCAATGCAGGAAGTTTCAATGCCAACATGAAATTGTCGGTGGAAAGAGCAGAAACGGTGAAAAAATTCCTGGTAGAAAATGGTGTGGATGCCTCCAGGCTGAAAGCGCAGGGCTTTGGCCCTACCCGGCCACTTAACACGGGAAAAACAAAGGATGAACGGGCACTCAACCGGCGTGTTGAGCTGAAACTAAGAAATAACTAAAGCGATTATCATCTGAAATCTCCCCTTGCTGAAAGGGGAGATTTTCATTTTGAGTTGGCGCTAAAAATATTTACCTGTTAGTAATTATCAAATTTTTATGGAAGGTTTCAATTATTTTTACCCATTCTTAATTTTTGTATTTAAAACTAAAATTTATGAATAGAATCTTTGCAGGAATAGTGATAATGGTCTTCGGATTTTTAAGCATCGGCACTTTTGCCCAGACGGGGGTGAAAGAACCCCTGCCCAATGGATGGCACCTGCTTGACCTGAAGGAAACCGGTGCTTTTGGAATCAGTCTTGACAAAGCTTACCAGTTTTTGAAAGGGAAAAAGAGTAAAACGGTGATAGTGGCTGTTATTGATTCCGGCATTGATACCCTGCACGAAGACCTGAAGGAAGTGCTTTGGCGAAACCCCAAAGAAATACCCGGCAACGGGATGGACGATGATAAAAACGGCTACGTAGATGACATTTACGGATGGAATTTTATTGGCGGCAAGGACGGTAAGAATGTGACTGTCGACTCTTATGAAAGAGACCGGGTTTATCACAAGTACAAAGAAAAATATGAAGGAAAAGAAATCAATCCTGAAACACTGACAAAAGATGAAGCGGCTGAGTATGAAATGTGGATAAAAACAAGACAAGAGCTTTATGGGTCGGGTGGTGAGGAAAGCATTGATTTAGTTATACTGAAAATGGCTTATCTGAATCTTTCAAGAAGCGACAGCATACTGCAGGCGGCCTTGGGCAAAGCAGAGTTCACCGGCAAAGAACTGGAAAGCGCAGAATTTTCCGACAATAAAACTAAAAATGCCAAAACCGCCTTGTATGGCTTGATGAAAGCCAACGATGCCCTTGATGTCACTAATAAGGAATTTATGGAGGGCTTTAAGGATTACCTGGATGGTGAGCAAAGAAAAGCAGATGCCAAAGAAAAGGCGCCCAAAAACTTCCGTGACGAAGTGGTGAAGGATAATTACTATGATTTTTCCGACCGCTTTTATGGAAACAACAATGTGTTTGTTGACAATAAATCGGCTCACCACGGCACCCATGTAGCAGGTATTATCGGGGCCAAAAGAAACAACAAAATTGGTGTGGATGGAATTGCCGATAATGTAAAAATCATGATGATAAGAGCCGTGCCTGATGGCGATGAGCATGATAAGGATATTGCCCTTGCCATACGCTATGCAGTGGACAATGGCGCACAGGTAATCAATATGAGTTTTGGAAAAAGTTTTTCACCTGAAAAACATTGGGTAGATGATGCCGTGGAATATGCCAGGTCAAAAGGCGTTTTGCTGGTACACGCAGCAGGCAATGACCATAAGAACATTGATACCACATGGAATTTTCCCAGCCCGGTTTACAAATCGAACGGCGTAAGAGCCGGCAACTGGATTACGGTTGGGGCCAGCGGCGATTTGGCTATTGACCAGGTATTACCCACCGATGGCTCAAAATATATTTCGCTGACTGCCGGTTTTTCCAATTATGGCAAAAATGAAGTGGATGTTTTCGCCCCGGGTATGAAAATTTACTCCACCATTCCCGGCGGCAACACTTATGGCAATGCCCAGGGTACCAGCATGGCCAGCCCGGTGGTAACCGGTATCGCCGCTCTCATACTACAGTATTTTCCCAGCCTGAGCGCCGAGCAGGTAAAATTTGTTATTGAAAAATCGGTGGTGCCTCCTGCTTACCAGGTAAATGTGCCGGGCACTGAAAGCAAAGT
Organism: uncultured Chitinophaga sp.; assembly: GCA_964444975.1. Taxonomy (GTDB): domain Bacteria; phylum Bacteroidota; class Bacteroidia; order Chitinophagales; family Chitinophagaceae; genus VBAS01. The sequence continues at coordinate 41,455 of CAYUJD010000016.1, forward strand.
GAATCTTTCAGACATCAGTAAAACAGGAGGTGTAGTGAACGCTTATGAGGCCCTGAAACTTGCATCAACTTTAAAAGGTGAAAGAGGGGCAGCTAAGCAATTAAAACCATTCTGAAATAATAATGAAGTACAAATTATACCTCTGCTAAATGCGGAGGTTTTTTTATTTTTCAAACTCTACCGATCTTTATTTTTAATTAAAAAAATAAGCCTATGCCGCGCCCTGATCTGAACCGTGTGCCGGAATTTTATCACGGCTATATCAATAAAGTGAAGGAAGATGACCTGGTGGCTGCATTAAAAAACAGCGGGTCTTCTTTTATTTCTTTGCTGCATTCCATTCCGGCAGAAAAGCAAAACTACCGGTATGCCGATGGTAAATGGACCATTAAGGAAGTAGTACAGCATGTCATTGACTCGGAGCGGGTTTTCAGTTACCGGGCTCTGCGTTTTTCACGAAAAGACCCGACTCCCCTACCTTCCTTTGATGAAAATCTGTTTGCTCAAAATGCCAAAGCAGAAAACAGGAACTGGGATGATTTGATTCATGAATTTACATCATTGCGAAACGCGACCGGGCTGATGTTTGCTTCTTTTGATAACGAGCAGCTGGAGGCGGATGGCATAGCCAGCGGCAAACCAGTTTATGTGCTCGGCATCGGGTTTATCTGCGCAGGTCATGTCAATCATCACCGGCAGGTAATTGAAGAAAGATACCTGTAAAAAAAATCCCGCCAACTGGCAGGATACTTCTTACCGGGAATATTCAATTTTCAGAACGCCTTTTTGGCGTCTTCATTTTTTTTACCCAGGGCCATATTGCGCTGCACTACCATATCATCAGTTATTTTCGAGGCCTGGTCAATATAAATATCCTTGCGCAGGTTTCTTATCCACTGCTCGAACCGTTCCTGTTTGCCTTTATCGTAGCTGAAGCGGTTGGCATCCTGCGGCAAGGCGGTAATTTCCATTTCATCCTGGAGCTTTTTCAGGGTTTCAATCTGGCGAATGGTGGCCTTGATGGTTGCCTGTTCTTTTTTGTATTTCTCGTAATTCAGCGGATAATCTTTGTCATTCTGTTTTGCCAGCCAGTCAGTATTATCCTTAATGAGTTTAAAAGCAATGTTTGATTGTAGCCTGGTTTCGCTAAGTTTCTTAAGTGAGGAAATATCATAACCGGGGGTCCAGTTTTTAATGGATGCTTTGCTTATTTCATCCCAGGGCAACGCATCGGGATCATCTTTTTCCCGCAGTTTCAGGTACTCATAATTATCGGGCAGCACAATATCTGAAGCCACACCTTTTTGTTGGGTGGAGCCACCGTTGACCCGGTAAAATTTTTGTAAAGTCAGTTTTACGGTTCCCAAATCAGAATTGGCGCTCAGGAATCCCGACCCGGGATCGAGGCCAATATTACGTTGCACCGTGCCTTTTCCGTACGTGGATGTGCTGCCAATAACAATGCCACGGCCATAGTCCTGTATGGCAGCAGCAAATATTTCCGATGCGGAGGCACTGAATTCATTTACCATCACCGTAAGCGGGCCATCATACAGCACTTCCCGGTTTTTATCTTCCAGTATGTTGGGTTTTCCGTCGCGGTCTTTTACCTGCACTACCGGTCCTTTTTCAATAAACAAACCCACCATCTGTACCACATCATAAAGCGAGCCGCCGCCGTTGTTTCGCAGGTCCATGATGATGCCATCCACTTTTTCTTCTTTCAGCTTCTGAATTTCTTTAGCCACATCTACATAGCATCGGTTACCGTTTGGCCGGTCAAAATCGGCATAAAATTCCGGCAGGTAGATATAGCCCAGTTTTGTAGTACCGTTTTTAATCACAGCGCTGCGGGCAAAGGTTTCGTCCTGCACAATTTCATCTCTTACCAGGCTGATTGTTTTTACAGTGCCATCCTGTTTCTTGAGTGTAAGTTTTACTTCAGTTCCTTTTTTTCCACGGATAAGTTTTACCGCATCTTCTACCACAAACCCGGTTAACTCCACCGGGTCTTCTTTCCCTTGTCCCACTTTTAGAATCACATCTCCTACCTGCACTTCACCGCTCTTCCATGCAGGGCTGCCGGCAATCAAGGTATTAATTTTAATATTTCCTTCATCATAAATAAGCGATGCGCCGATGCCAAAAAAACGGCCGCTCATCTGCTCATCAAAATATCTTTTATCAACCGGGGGGAAAAATTCAGTGTGCGGATCCATAATGTTGGTGATGGTGCCCACAAACAGGTTAAACTTGTCATCTTCAGAAAACTTGAAACGATACCGCTCAAAAGTTCTTTCCATCACCTTACTTACCTTTTCCCGTGCTTCTTTTTCAAGCGCTGCATCCGGTTTTACCACGAAATCGTTGCGGTCTTTATTTTTTTCCCGGGTTTCCACCAGGTCGAAATAACGTTCAAGACTCTGGAACTTGAGCCATTTTCTCCAGTATTCGCGGCGTTCTGTTTCGCTGGCGGCAAAAGAAATTTTAGACCGGTCGTTTATAAAATTTTCATCAACCGAAAAGTCAAAAGGCTGGCTGAGTATTTCCTTGTAAAACGAAGCGGATTCTTCCATTCTTTTATTAAAAATTTGTCCTGCCGCTTTGAAAAATTCCACATTGGCGCCCTTCATTTCATCGTCAATCCGGTACTGGAATTTTTTTAATGCCTCGATGTCTTCGTTCAGAAAAATGTTTTTATTGGGGTCAAGGTTTTCAAAGTACCGGAAGTAAATCTTTTTGGAAAGACTATCGTCAATCATCTTCGGGCTGTAGTGTGCTTCTTTCAGCATCTCCGTCACGTTGTGAAGTATTTTTTCATACTTGCCGCCGGGGTCATTGCTTTTATTTACCGATGCTGCAAGAAAGGCGCCTGTAATAATCAACAGGATAAGCAAGGGAAGTCGTTTCAGATTTGTCATATACGTAACCAGCTTTAACATGGCAGTAAAAATAACGCAAAATCACGGGTTTTCTTACTCAGGATGGCTTTTAACAACGCTTTTTGATGATTGGTGGAAAGATGGTAAAAGAAAAAACCTCCGTGACCCGGAAGTTTTCTTTTTTGATTTTTTGGGTGGCTGATGGGGCTCGAACCCACGACCCTCAGAACCACAATCTGATGCTCTAACCAACTGAGCTACAGCCACCGTTTTTTGTAACCGCAAAAATAAATAAATAGCTTTTGCAGCCAAAATGAGATTTTGAACCGCCGGTTTGATTCTGTTTCTTTGTCCAACTTTTTAAATGAACTACTGGCTCCTTCTTATTCCTGTTATCTCTGCGTTCATCGGTTGGGTGACAAACTGGATTGCGATTAAAATGCTTTTTCATCCAAGAGAGCCGAAACGGTTTTTAGGATTCAGCTTTCAGGGTGTTTTTCCTAAGCGGCAGCAGATTTTTGCCGAAAAACTTGGCAGGATGGTAAGTGCCGAGTTCCTTTCATTTGAAGATATCGAGCAAAAAATTGCCAGCCCGCAAAACCTGCAAAAGCTGCTGCCGATGATAGAAAAACATGTGGACAATTTTCTGCGCATAAAACTCGGCGATGAAATGCCTTTCCTGAGCCTGTTTATCGGCGACCGAACCATCCATTCGCTTAAAAGAATTTTTATGCAGGAACTGGAAACGCTTTTTCCGCAGGTAATGAAAAATTATGCCGGTCACCTGCAGGAAGAGCTGGACCTGGAAAAAATAGTAACGGAAAAAGTAGCTTCATTTTCTACTGATAAACTTGAATCCATCCTCTACCAGATTATGAGCAAAGAATTCCGGTTTGTGGAAATTCTTGGCGGTGTTATTGGCTTTATCATCGGCCTGGTCCAGGTTTTCATCACACGGTTCAGTACGTAGGGTTGTTCATATTCTTTTTTCTGTCAGTAGCATTCTCCATTTATGAGTTGCCTTTGCCATTTATCATTAAAAAAATGAATTGAGGGAAGGTTATTACACCTTTGCACGTCTAAAACTAAAATTCACAAAATGAACAAATTAGTTTTCAGTTTACTATTAAGCTTTATCGGGTTTGGAGTAGCAGCACAAATACCCTCTTCGCCGGGTGGCAATGGCAACCGCGGCGGATTTGGAAACGGCCAGCAAATGAGTGGTCGTATGTATGGCAAGATTGTGGAAACACAATCCGGGAAGCCGGTAGATGCGGCCTCGGTTCAACTGATTCAAAGCAGGTTTGATACCGCCACCAAAAAAAGAAAGGATGTGATTATTGGCGGTATGCTGACCAAAGCCAATGGCGAATTCAGCATAGAAAATATTCCTCTTTTTGGCCAGTCAAAACTGAAAATATCTGCCATCGGTTTTCAAACGTTGGAACAGAATGTAAGCTTCGATATAAAAATGCAGCCCGGCAATGCTGATATGAGCGCCATGTTGAATGCCATTGATAAAGATCTTGGAAATATAAAACTGGAAATTGATGCAAAGGTGCTTGGTACCGTCACCGTCACATCTTCGAAACCGCTTTTTCAGCTTGGTATTGACAGGAAAGTTTATAATGTAGAAAAAGATGTGGTTTCGGCCGGCGGCACCGCTGTAGATGTGATGAAGAATGTGCCTTCGGTTTCAGTGGACCTTGACGGCAATGTGACCATGCGCAACAATGCGCCACAGATTTTTGTTGACGGACGCCCCACCACCATGCAGCTCGACCAGATACCGGCTGATGCCATTGAATCGGTTGAAATCATTACCAATCCTTCGGCTAAGTATGATGCATCAGGCGGCACCGCAGGCATTCTGAATATTGTTTTGAAGAAAAACAAAAAAGTGGGTTACAACGGAAGCATTCGCAGCAATGTTGATTCAAGAGCGAAGGTGGGCTTCGGCGGCGATTTTAACCTACGCCAGAATAAAGTGAACCTGTTTGGCAGTGCCAATTATAACCAGCGCAAATCCATCGGCACTGGTTTTACTGAACGATACAATATTTTGGATCAGCCCAACACCCTCCTTCACCAGGACGACAGGAATGAAAGCCCCGGCAATTTCAGATTTTTCAGGGGCGGTATTGATTATTTTATCAACAACAGGAATACACTTTCTGCAAGCGGCAGTTATGGCGGCGGCAATTTTAATCCTGAAAACTTCAGCGAATTACTGGTTGATTCTTTATACACGGTAAAAACAAGTTCATACAGCGAACGATTGACAAATTCCGAAGGCAAATTCCGGTTCCGTGGCGCACAGCTTAGTTTCAAACACAATTTTCCTAAAGCAGGCAGAGACTGGACGGCCGATGTGACTTACAACAAGCGAACCAATAAAAACAACAGCTTAATTCAGTCGGATTATTTTAATACCCCGGGCGGTACTGTTACCAACAGTTTTTTGCAACAACAAAAAGCAACCGGCAGCGGCGAAAGTCTTGTTTTGCAAACTGATTTCACCAACCCCATAAACGATAAATCAAAAGTGGAGACGGGACTGCGAGCCGCATTCAACCGGTCGAGCAGCACCAATGCATTTTATATTGTAAATCCCACTACCGGCGAACTGATTTTGCAACCGGCATCGCAGGTGGATTATGAAAGTGATGATCATGTGCTGGCAGCTTATACCACGTATTCAAATCAAATAAAAAATTTCGGCTACCAGCTTGGCCTGCGGGTGGAAAGTTCAAGCTATACAGGCAAGCTGCTGAAAACGGGTGAAAAATTCACCAACGATTTCCCGGTGAGTTTCTTCCCCAGTGTTTTCCTGAGCCAGAAACTGAAGAATGACCAGGAGCTGCAGCTAAACTATACAAGACGAATCAACCGGCCCAACTTTTTCCAGCTGACGCCGTTCACTGATTCATCGGATTTTCTGAACCTGCGCAAAGGCAATCCCGACCTGACACCGGAGTTTACCAACTCCATCGAAGTTTCGTACCAGAAAATTTTCAAAAACAAAGACAATTTCCTGGCCACGCTGTACTATAAAAACACCAATGACCTTATCACCAGCTTCCAGGAAAAATTTACCAGCCCGGTGAATGCCAAAGAGTATGTGATTAATACGTACATCAATGCTAATTCAAGTTATGTAACAGGCCTGGAACTGACGATGAAAAACAAAGTGGCCAAGTGGTGGGACCTGACATCAAATCTGAACCTTTATACCTCGAAAATAAAACTGGAAGATGCTGCCCAGCCGCAACCTGACCAGTTTGCAAGCTGGTTTGGCAAACTGAACAACACTTTTAAGCTGCCAAAGAATTTCTCCATCCAGCTTACAGGTGAATACAATTCAAAAACCATTTTGCCCCCCGGCGGCAGCGGCGGTGCTCAGCGTTTTGGCATGGGCCCCATGTTTGGCCCCCAGTCCTCGGCGCAGGGTTATGTGCGGTCAAATTATTTTGTTGACCTTGGGTTTCGATATGAGTTTCTGAAAAACCGTGCTGCATCCATTTCACTTAATATAAACGATATATTCAGAACCCGCCGTTCGTACATTCATTCCGAGTCGCTCTACTTTGTGCAGGATATATTCCGCCGCCGCGACCCGCAGGTGCTACGCCTGAACTTCAACTGGCGTTTCGGAAAATTCGACCCCAATCTTTTCAAGCGCAAAAACATGAGAGGCGAAAGAGAAAGCATGAACAATACGGATATGAACTTCTGATAAATTCTTTTCCTGCTGTAAGCCCCGGTCAAATGGTCGGGGCTTTTCGTTTATATTTGAACCGGTTTGAAAAAGATAATTTTTACTGTAACCAATGATCTTGCCTACGATCAGCGGATGCAGCGCATCTGCAGCACACTTGCTTCGGCGGGTTATGATGTGCTCCTGGTGGGCAGACGGCTGAAACACTCCCCTCCTTTTCCGCCTGCATCATACCGGCAACGGCGGCTTGGTTGCTGGTTTGCAAAAGGCAAATTTTTTTATGCAGAGTACAATATCCGGTTGTTTTTTTACCTCCTGCTTAAAAAAGCAGATTGTTTTTGCGCCATTGACCTGGATACTATCCTGCCCGTTTATTTTGTTTCTGTTTTGAAAAGGGCAAAGAGGGTTTATGATGCACACGAATTTTTTTCGCAGCTGGATGAAGTGGTCAGCCGCCCTGCCATTTACCGGTTTTGGCATTGGTTGGAAAGAAAAATGATTCCCCGCTTCAGGTATGGTTATACGGTGAGTGAAAGTCTTGCGGTGGAGTTTAAAAAATATTACGGAGCCAGCTATGAAGTCATCAGGAATGTGCCTGTATTGCAGGAAACTGATACGCAAAACAAATTACCGGGCATTGTTCTTTACCAGGGTGCCGTCAACAAAGGAAGAGGTTTGGAATACCTGGCGGCAGCCATGAAAGATGTAAACGCTCTGCTGTGGGTTTGTGGCGATGGAAATTTCATGGATGAAATGAAAGCTGCCGTGGCAGTAAACAGGGTTTCGGATAAAGTGAAATTTTTTGGTATGCTGGCGCCGGAAGCTTTGAGAGCAAAAACGGAAGCGGCATTCATTGCTGTGAATCCTTTTAATAAAAGAGGGCTGAACCAGTACCTTTCTTTGTCAAACAAATTTTTTGACTACATCCATGCCGGCACACCGCAGGTGACGATGAATTACCCTGAGTACCGGAAAATAAATGAACAGTTTGAAGTAGCCTTGCTGATTGATGACCTTGAACCCGGAACAATTGCAGGAGCACTAAACAAACTTTTAAACGATAAGTTGCTTTATGACCGGCTAAAACAAAACTGCCTGAGAGCAAGGCGGGAATTATGCTGGCAAAAAGAAAAACAATGGCTGCTGGATTTTTACAGCAAACTGCGAAATGAATAACAGGAAAACACTTCATATCATCAGTCACGATGTACCGTGGCCTGCCGACTACGGCGGCGTAGTGGATTTATTTTACAAACTGAAAGCACTGCAGGCCGAAGACATCGGTATCAAACTGCATTGTTTTGAATACGGCAGGGGATTTCAGCCGGAACTGGATAAATACTGTGAAGAAGTGAATTATTACAAACGCTTCAGGGGCTGGCAGGGGTTATCACTCAACATGCCTTACATTGTGAAATCAAGAGCTAATCCTTTGCTATTGGAAAACCTGCTGAAGGATGAACACCCGGTTTTGATGGAGGGCATTCATTGTACTGCTTTTCTAAAGCCATTGCTTGCAGCCGGCCGTAAAGTTTTTCTGCGGCTGCATAATGTTGAGTGCCTCTATTACAGCCAGCTTTTTCAGCGGGAACGCAACCTGTTCAGGAAAATTTATTTCCTGAACGAAAGCATTTTTCTGCAGAGCTATGAAAAAAAGTTGCCTGCCAGCCTGCCGGTGATTGCCGTTTCGGCCAATGATGCTGCTTATTATAAAATGGAATTTGATAAAACCGATACCCGCTACCTGCCGGTTTTTATTCCGCATTCGGAAATAAAATGCCGGGAAGGGTTGGGTACTTATTGTCTTTATCACGGAAATTTGTCAGTAGCAGAAAATGAAAAAGCCGCTGCATGGCTGGCGGAAAAAGTTTTTTCCCTGAACGGGCTTCCTTTTTTTATTGCCGGCAAAAACCCAACAAAGAGATTGATATCAAAAATTCAAAAGCATAAAAACTGCACCCTGGTTGCCAACCCCGATGATGAAGAGCTGGATGAACTGATTGCAAATGCGCAGGTGCATGTGCTGCCTTCTTTTAACACAACCGGTGTAAAGCTAAAACTCATCAATGCGTTGTACAATGGCAGGCACTGCGTGGTAAATGATGCGGGGGTACAGGGCACGGGTATGGAGCCGGCCTGCTACACCGGTACCCATGCTGCATCCTTTGCATCCGTCACCGCACAGCTTTTTCACCAGCCTTTTTCAGAAGAAGAAATTGTTTTGAGAAAAAACCTGTTGCCGCAGATTTTTGACAACAGGAAAAATGCCCGCCGGCTTATTCAATGGATATGGTAGCGTTGTCTATCACCCGCCCTCTTTCGGTGCGAATCATTCGGGCGGGAAATTTCTGCACTACAATATAATCATGCGAAGCCATCACCACGGTGGTTCCAAAATCTCTTGCGATATGGATCAGCAGGTTCATAATTTCATCCGATGTTTCAGGGTCAAGGTTCCCTGTCGGTTCATCGGCCAGTATCAGTTTAGGTGAATTGAGCAGCGCCCTTGCAATATCTACCCGCTGCTGTTCGCCACCGCTCAGTTCAAAGGGCATTTTAAAACCTTTGGCTTTCAGCCCCACTTTGTCCAGCACATCCATTATTTTTTCATCCATCAGCTTTTTATCCTTCCAGCCGGTAGCTGTCAGCACAAAGCGGAGGTTTTCATTTACGTTGCGGTCGGTAAGCAGTTGAAAATCCTGGAACACCACACCAAGGGTGCGACGCAGGTAGGGTACTTTTTTCCAGTCGAGCTTGCGCAAATCAAAACCATTCACCAGGCCTTCGCCTTCTTTCAGTGGCAACTCACCGTAAAGCGTTTTCAACAGGCTTGATTTGCCGGTGCCGGTTTTACCCACCAGGTAAACAAATTCTCCTTTCTTCACCGAGAGGTTTACATCCTGCAGTATCGGGTTATCGCCCTGGTAAATATTTGCGTGGCTCAGTTCAATAATGTTATCGGCCATTCCAATGGGTTTGATGCAAAATAAAGGAAAGAATCGGGGAGAAAATTAAAAAATCAAAAAAAAGCATAATTTTATTGAAGCATAAAATAGTATTCTCCGATGAGAATTATTACTATCCTTACTTCAGGGATTTTATTTTTTCAAAATGCAGCAGGCCAGGGAAAAGTAGTTGCTGTTGACAGCAGCGGTGTGGAAAGAATTTTTGAAAAGGTGGATATTGAAGCCAAATTTCCGGGCGGTGAAAGAGAATGGAGAAAATACCTGGAAAAAAATCTGAATGCCAATGTTCCGGTTGATCATGGCGCCCCGGCAGGATCTTATACTGTATTTATACAATTTATAGTGGATAAGGAAGGAAATATTTCCAATGTAAAGGCATTGACCAATCACGGCTATGGTATGGAAGAGGAAGTAGTCAAGATTATTAATAAAGGTCCGCAATGGGTACCGGCCAGCCAGAACGGCCGTGCAGTAAAAGCTTATCGAAAACAACCCGTCACCTTTGTTGTTGCAGCCGATGGTTTTGAAATTTCACTCAAAAATGATAATGTGTTTTATACAGGCAGAGAAACCTATGTGGTGATAAAAGTGGATAAAATAAAAAACGAAAATCTTGATGTAAGCATCAGCCAGGGAACGATAACTTATATCGGCGGCAATGAATACGCAGTGAAAGTAAATAAGCCGGGAAGAGTAATTATTACCATTTTTCGTAAAAGAGATGCGAAAGAAATCGGCGCCGCTATATTTGATGTGAAAGATGCAGCGAAACCAACCGAAAATACAAAGCCAAAGACACAGGACAATTAATAATTTAATAAACTAATATCCCTCTTTCAGTTTTTATCACCAGTTCCTTTTTCTCACCCGCCTCCACCCTGCCGATAACCTGTGCATCCACACCAAAACTTTTTGCTATGCTTATAATGGAAGCGGCATTTGGTTCATTTGTATAAATTTCCAGCCGGGTGCCCATATTAAATACCTGGTACATCTCCCGGTCATCGGCGCCGCTGGCTGCCTGAATCAGTTTGAATACTGCCGGCGGTTCAAACAAATTGTCTTTTACAATGCGGACATTGTCCGGTACATATTTCATGCATTTGGTTTGCCCGCCGCCGCTGCAATGCACCAGGCCGTGAATTTTTTCAAAATGATTTTCCAGCAGCTCCCGCATCACCGGGGCAAAGGTTCGTGTGGGTGACAGAAGCAATTTTCCAATGTTACTGGTTATTGGTTGCTGGTTGCTGGTAAACTGTATTTCATCACGCAACCGGTGCGGGCCAATGTACACAACCGATTCTTCCAAAGAATTGTCAAACGACTCCGGAAAATCCAGGCTATACCTTTTCTCCAGCATATCGTGTCTTGCACTGGTGAGCCCGTTGCTGGCTATGCCGCTGTTGTATTCTGTTTCATAACCCGCCTGCCCAAAGCCTGCGAGGCCCACAATCACATCGCCGGGTATTATCTTTTCATTGGTTACCAGTTTTGCCTTGGGCCAGCGGGCTGTCATAGTTCCATTCACAGCCAGGGTTCGCACCACATCCCCCACATCGGCAGTTTCGCCACCCATGTAAGTAATGTTTACACCAAAGCTTTTCATTTTATCAAAAAACTCCTGTGTGCCGCTGATAACAGCTTCCAGTACTTCTGCCGGGATGAGGTTTTTATTCCTGTCTATGGTGGAAGAAAAAAGCAGTGTATCGTAAATACCCACGCAAAGCAGGTCATCAAGGTTCATCACAATGGCATCCTGGGCAATTCCTTTCCAAACACTCAGGTCGCCGGTTTCTTTCCAGTACAGGTAAGCAAGCGCCGATTTGGTGCCGGCGCCGTCAGCATGCATTACATTTACCCAATCGATATCGCCGCATAAATTGTCAGGATAAATTTTACAAAAGGCTTTTGGATAAAGCCCCTTGTCGAGATTTATGGTGGCTGCATGCACTTCTTCTTTCTGAGCGGATACACCCCGTTTGGAATAAAGACTCATGCCGTAAATGTAAACTCTAATTTTAGATTTCAGATTTTGGATTTTGGATTTTCTTGCCGAACCACGGCAGGTTTTTGCTGATAAATCTGAAATCCCAAATCGAAAATCAAAAATCATCTCCTGCCCCTTAGTTTTGCAATTCTTTATGAAAGTCCACACCGATATCGGGAACCTGCCACGCTTTCACAACGCCGTGGTCACCATCGGCACTTTTGATGGCGTGCACATGGGTCACCGGCAAATAATAAAAAAGCTGCGTGACGAAGCCCGGCGCATCAGCGGCGAATCGGTCATCATTACTTTTCATCCGCATCCACGAAAAGTGATTTCTTCGGCCATTCTTGGAGTGCGGCTCATCAATACGCTGGAAGAAAAAACCGCCCTGCTGGCCGGGCTGGGCATTGATCACCTCGTGGTGGTTCCTTTTACGGATGCCTTTGCCAACCAGCCCGCCGAAGATTATGTGCGGGATTTCCTTGTTGATAAGTTTCATCCGCATACCGTCATTATCGGTTACGATCACCGCTTTGGCAGGGAGCGGATGGGCGATTACCGCCTGCTTGAAAAACTGGCGCCGCTTTATAACTTCCAGCTGAAAGAAATTCCCAAACACATCCTGCATGAAATTGCCATCAGCTCTACCAATATCCGCGAAGCCATCCTTCATCACGATATTGAAACTGCCAACAAGCTTCTGGGCTATGAATTTTTTTTTGAAGGCGAAGTGGTGCATGGCAATAAAATGGGACGACAGCTCGGCTACCCTACTGCCAATCTT
>CAYUJD010000017.1:0-21343 GCA_964444975.1 uncultured Chitinophaga sp.
TTCTATTAAGCTCCTCTTGCGTCGCACTCTTGTGCTGCAACAATTCTATTCTGCTATTCATCATTTCAACCTATATTTCAAATATTGACAAAGAAACTTCTATGTGCCCATGTGGTAAAAAAAAGATAATTTCAAACACATACCTTTATCCCTTCAATACTGTTAATTTCATGAATCCCGGTTTAGTAGTCTGCGGCGCAGGCACCATGGGCAGCGGCATTGCACAGGCTGCTGCCGCTTCCGGTTTTTATACTATTTTATACGAACTGAATGAAGCTGTGCTGGAAAAGGCAAAGGCTTCCATTGAAAACAATCTTCAATCGCTGGTGGAAAAAAACAAAATTACAGCTGCAGCAAAAAAAGAAACGCTTAACCACCTTCACTTCACCAATAACCTATTCGACTGCCTCGCCGATGTCATCATCGAAGCCATCATTGAAAAACCCGAAGCCAAGATTGCACTCTTCAACCAGCTGGCGGAAATCAACCACAGCGAAACGGTTTTTGCCACCAACACGTCTTCCCTCCCCGTTACCCAAATTGCCCGGGGAGTGAAAAATCCGGAACGGGTTACCGGCATGCACTTCTTCAATCCCGCCACGGTAATGAAACTGGTGGAAGTGGTGAAAACTGAATTCACCAACGAGCATACCACCGGCATCATTCTTTCGCTGGTAAAACAGATGAATAAAACGCCTGTCCTCTGCCAGGACGCTCCCGGCTTTATCGTCAACCGGGTGGCCCGTCCTTATTACATCGAATCGCTGCGCCTGGCGGAAGAAAACATTGCAGGTTTTATAACCATTGACACGCTGTTGGAAGCTACTGGTTTCCGAATGGGGCCCTTCAGATTGATGGACCTTATCGGCAATGATGTGAACTATGCTGTAAGCTGCTCGGTGTATGAACAATTGGGCAAGCCCGAAAGATTAAAACCTTCTTCCATCCAAAAAATAAAAGTTGATAACGGCGAACTGGGAAGAAAATCCGGCAAAGGCTATTACGATTATCCTGCATGAAACAATTCATACACTTCACATAAGTTTGCGGCTAATTGCATAGTAGATGACTCATCAAAACTTCCCTTTAGGGGTCGGGGGTAAAATATTAGTTACGGGAGGCACCGGTTTCATCGGCGCTTATATCATCAAAGAACTGGCAGAGAAAGGCTATTCCGTGCGGGCCATACGCCGCAGCAACCAGCTGCCTTTTTTTATTTCTCCGGATATTTTAAACAAAGTGGAATGGGTGAGCGGCGATATACTCGATGTGATGTCGCTCGATGAAGCCATGCAGGGTGTGGATGCAGTCGTTCATTCAGCCGCTTTGGTTTCTTTTTTTAAAAAAGAAAGAAAACAAATGTACCAGGTGAACGTGGAAGGCACCGCCAACGTGGTAAACCTTGCTCTGGAACACAAGGTGAAGCGGCTGGTGCATATCAGTTCCATTTCGGCGCTGGGGCGCACAGCCAACGGGGAACATGTGACGGAAGAAAAAAAATGGGTGACAAGCAAACTCAACACACATTATGGCATCAGCAAGCAGAAAGCCGAAATGGAAGTGTGGCGTGCCATGGGCGAAGGGTTGAGCGCCGTCATCATTAACCCCAGCACGGTGCTGGGCTTCGGCGACTGGCACTACGGAAGCTGCGCTATTTTCAAAAATATTTATAAAGAATTTCCCTGGTACAGCACCGGCATCAACGGGTTTGTGGATGTGGGCGATGTGGCCCGCACCGCCGTGCTGCTGATGGAAAACGGCATCAGCGGCGATCGGTTTATTGTAAACAGCGATAACTGGGAGTTCAGAAAACTGTTCAATACAATTGCAGACGCTTTCGGCAAAAAACGGCCGTCACGGGAAGCGGGTGTGTTTTTAAGCGGCATAGCCTGGCGGCTGGAAAAAATAAAATCATTGCTTACAGGAAAAAAACCACTGCTTACAAAAGAAACGGCGAAAATCGGGATAAGCAGAACGTTCTGGGAAAACGGTAAAATACTAAACGCCCTGCCGGGATTTTCCTTCATGCCATTGGAACAAAGCATCTCCCATGCCTGCAAAAACTACGGGCAGGCAATAAACAGCGGGCAATTGAAACTTTAGCGCCTTATCTTTATTGCACAAATAATTATTCTATGAAAATCGGTTACCTGTTTGCCCTGATGCTTCTCTGCGCCGGCTTATCGTTCAGCCAAACCAATTTTATTGTATCGGGAAAAATTATGGATTCGGCTACGAAAGAACCAATGGCTTACGCTTCGGTTTTTTGCCAGAACACCACGCAGGGCACGGCCACCGATAAAGAAGGAAATTTTTTCCTGGGTCTTAAAGAAGGAGGGTATGACCTGGTAATTTCTTTCACCGGTTATAAACCGCAGCGCATCCGCATCAGCCCTGAAATAAAAACCACCGGCCTGATCATCGAACTGGCAAAAGAAGAAAAAAGCATTGAAGAAGTGGTGATACGCAGCAGCAATGAGGTGAAGAACGGCTGGGAAAAATACGGGCAGTTCTTTCTCGATAATTTTATCGGCACCACTCCATTTTCCACCCAATGCACACTACTGAACCCCGAAGCGTTGAAGTTTTATTATTACCGCAAAACAGACAAACTGAAAGTGCTGGCCGATACGCCGTTGTTCATATCAAACAATGCCCTCGGGTACAATCTCCGCTACCAGCTCGACTCTTTTGTTTACCATTATAAAAAAGACTTGTGCAGCTACACCGGTTTTTGTTTTTACGAAGAAAAAACCGGAAGCGAAGACAGCGTTACCCTGTGGACAAAAAACAGGAAGAAGGCTTACTACGGCAGCCGGCTGCATTTCATGCACAGTTATTACGACAGCACACTCACTAAAGACGGATTTGTTATTACGTTGCTCGATGCGTTGGATGAAAAGAAATTCATCAAAATAACCGAACCATATGACACGATGTGGTACAACCCCGTGGACAGCCTCAGCGAAGCGGATATTTATTTCCCCCGCCGCATCAGCATTACCTACACAAAACAAACACCGGAAAACGAATACCTGAAAAAATACAAGCTGCCGATGGACATCGGCGTGCAGATTTCTTACGTGGATCTGCTGGATGTAATCACCATCAAACAAAACGGCTATTATTACAACCAGAAGGACTGGATTAACTACGGCTACTGGAGCTGGAAAAACATTGCCGACCAGGTGCCGGATGATTATGTGCCGGAGTGAGGATGAGATCAGGATATTAATGGCCTGGTACAATTCATTGGCAACGGAGCAAATCACCCAATAGACTTATGTCCCAGTCTCCTTTCACCTTTTCCCCATCACTTTCTCCCACAGCTGCGGAATGCGTTTTATCCATACCAGTTCTTTCATTTTTTCCCGTGCTTCTTCCACCGGTGAGCCGAAATATACTTTGCCGCCCTCAATAGAGTCTTTCACGCCGCTCTGTGCATATACTACAGCCCCCTTGCCGATAGTCAGCGTTTTGCTCACACCAACCTGGCCCCAGAGAATTACATTGTCTTCGATCTTTACCGCACCGGCAATGCCCACTTGTCCTGCCAGCAAACAATTTCTTCCCACTTCTGTATCGTGACCAATATGCACCAGATTATCTATTTTAGTACCGGCACCAATCACGGTATCGCTGCTCACCCCGCGGTCAATGCTGCAGCCGGCGCCTATCTCCACAAAATCTTCAATCACTACACGGCCGCAGCTGTTCATTTTTTTATAATGAATGTCGCGGCTGGTTTTTTTGTTATAGTAAAAAGCATCGCTACCGATAACCGTGCCTGCCTGGATGATGACGTTGTTTCCAATCACGCAATGATCCAGTATGGTAACATTGGGATAAATGATGCAGTCGGAACCAATAGTTACGTGATGGCCGATAAAACAGCCGGGCATCAGCACCGTTCTTTCGCCAATAACCGCCGAATCGCTTATCATTTTGGCCGAAGGGGTAAAAGGCCGGAAGTGATTTACCAGCTTTAAGTAGGCTTCAAAAGGTTCGCCGGTTATCAGCAGCGTTTTTCCCGGCGGGCAAGCCGTTTCCTGATTGATGATAATTACTGTAGCTGCCGACTGAATACATTTTTCATAGTATTTCGGATGATCCACGAAAACAATATCACCCGTCTCCACTTTGTGTATTTCATTGATGCCTGTGGCCATTGCCGAATCATTTCCTGCAATCGTTGCCCCGATAAATTCAGCAATCCATTTTACCGGAACCGGTTTATCAAAACGCATAAAAAATTTTTGTTTAAAGATAACCAGCTTTTAAACAGGGGAGTAAAAATGATAAGCCCGGCTGCTCAACCAGGTTGGCTTTTTAAAAACCACAGATTTCAGTTGAGCACATAAAGATTCATCAACCGGTGCTTAACTTGCGCATTAAATTTAATTCATAAAAAAAACTCAGCATCTTCAATTCATTGCTTCATTAAGCTAGTATTTGTTCTCTTATCCACAAACAACATTAAAATGTTAATAAAAATCTTTAAAATATTTTTTTAGTTAGAAAAATTTGTTATTAATATTGTGTAGGGAAATTTATTTCCCTGTACTTACTAACCCATCCACATATTTCTCCCCCGATTCATCGGGGGAGATTTTTTTACAGATTCATTAAGTAAAGAAATATTCGCCATGTTGCCAATGAGAAATCGGGTTCGCATCTAACCGGTCTTCAAATTTTTTTACAATACCTTTACCTCTTTCAAAATTTACACATGTTGAAATCCATGACCGGCTTCGGCAGAGCCGAAAAAACCGTAGGCGATAAAACTTTCCTGGTGGATATAAAATCCCTCAACGGAAAACAGTTTGAACTGCAGCTGAAGCTGCCTGCTTTTTTAAAACCCTTTGAATTCGATATCCGCCGCATTCTTTCTGCCAGGCTGGGCCGCGGCAGCGTGGACTGCACCATCAGCCTGAAAGAAACCGGTAATGCCAAACCCGTTACTATCAATACCGAGCTGGCCAAAGCCTATTTCAAACCGCTGGCTCAGCTGTCAGAAGAATTAAAACTTGATCCTTCTCATGTTCTCAGCACGCTGGTAAAACTGCCGGAAGTAATAACCCCCACCAGCGAAACATTGACTGATGAAGAATGGACAGCATTTGAAAAAGTCATCCTGGCGGCCATTGACGATCTGAATATTCACCGCTACGATGAAGGCCGCTCGCTGGAAAAAGATTTATTGCAGCGTATTGAAAACATTCAGCTGCAGCAGCAGGAGGTGATAAGTATGGAGCCGCTGCGCAAACAAACCATCCGCGACAGCATTACTAAACTTATGGAAGAATATGTGGGTAAGGAGAACTATGATAAAAACCGCATGGAGCAGGAGCTGATTTATTACATCGAAAAAATTGACATCAGCGAAGAAATGGTGCGGCTGAAAAATCATTGCGATTATTTCAAAACCGTGCTGGCCGAAGCGGAAGAGTCTAAAGGGAAAAAACTTTCTTTCATCCTGCAGGAAATCGGCCGCGAAATAAATACCACCGGCGCCAAAGCCTACGATGCCGCCATTCAGAAATGCGTGGTGATGATGAAGGATGAGCTGGAAAAGGCAAAGGAGCAGGTGATGAATGTACTCTAATGAAACAAGGTGCCAGGGTTTCCCATTCCGATTATCTTTGTTCAATGAATGCCATAAAAAGAATTTTCTTTCTTCTTGTTCCTTATACCGTGTGCCTTACCGCCTGTACCACTATTGATCTTTATGAAAAAACCGTATCGGTACCCGGCCATGCCTGGAGCAGCGCTTTTAAACCTGAATTTAATTTTACCATAAAAGATACCACGGCGCTGTACCAGCCCTATTTTGTCATCAGGCATACGGAAAAATATAATTACAATAACATCTGGATAAATTTCTATTACCAGCTTCCCGGCGATACATTGCGCAGAGAAATGAAGGAGTCGAAGCTCGCCACAGCAGAGAGAGGATGGCTGGCTTCCGGTATGGACGATATGTATGAACACCGCATTCAGCTTACTGATAAACCTTTTAAGCTGAAAGCAGGTCATTACAAATTCGCACTGGAAAACATCATGCGTGAGGACCCCCTGCAGCATGTAATGAATGTGGGTATCAGGCTCGAAAAAATAAAATAGCCGGTTAGGAAATGTCTGTTACAAAAAAATTCCGGGTCATTACCTTCATTTACGGGCTGCTGCTGATTTATATAGTGGCAGCGCTGGTATGGTGGTTTATATCGCTGGAAAAACAAAATAAAGCAATAGCTGACCTGCGCTACAGCGAGCTTTCAATAAAAAAAGATTCTTTAAGCCCGGGTCAGTTTTCGGAGCAGCTTGCCACCCTTGATAACGACACCCGGAAAAATACTACCAAATACATTTCCGAAGGAATTACTTTTTTTATTCTTACCCTTATCGGCGCGGCTTTTGTTTACCGTTCTGTTCGCCGCCAGTTTCTGCTGCAGCAGCAGCAGCAGAATTTTATGATGGCCGTCACCCATGAACTCAAAACCCCCATTTCGGTTGCAAAACTTAACCTGGAAACCTTGCAGAAATATCACCTGGATGAAGAAAAGCAGAAAAAAATCATCCGCATGACGCTGCAGGAAACGTCGCGGCTTAACGATTTAATCAATAATATTCTTGTTTCCTCGCAGCTGGAGGGTGGCGGTTATATTTTTTCCAAAGAAGACCTGGATTTTTCAACGTTGCTAATGGACTGCATCCGCGAAGCAAAGAACCGCTATCCCGAAAGAATGTTTATGGAAGAAGTGGAAGAGGAAATTGAACTGGCCGGCGACCCCCTGCTGCTGCAAATTATGATCAACAACCTGCTGGAGAATGCCGTTAAGTATTCTCCCAAAGAAAAACCCGTTACCTGCCGGTTGAAAAAAATTAACAGTACCGTGCTGCTGAATATCATTGATGAAGGTTGTGGCATTGCTGATGCAGAAAAAAAGAAAGTGTTTGAAAAATTTTACCGCACCGGCAGCGAAGCCACCCGCAAAACACAGGGCACGGGACTGGGTCTTTATCTCTGCCGCAAAATTGCTGAAGACCATAATGCCGACATTGTGGTGACAGACAATATACCTGCAGGCATTAATTTTGGCATTCATTTTCATCTGTGACCATGACCCGCAATAATGCAAAAGCATCCATCCTGCTGGTGGAAGACGAAGAGAACCTGCACGATGCACTGAAGCTGAACCTGGAACTGGAGGGTTATGAAGTATCTTCGGCTTTTGACGGGGCAGCCGCACTGAAAGCCGTGCAGGGCGAATACTTTGACCTCATCATCCTGGATGTGATGCTGCCGGAACTGGACGGTATTAATGTGACGGAAGCCATCCGCCTCAGCAATAATGAAGTGCCCATCCTGATACTGAGCGCAAAAAACAGCAGCGCCGACCGGGTGCTGGGCCTGAAAAAAGGCGCCGATGATTACCTGACCAAACCGTTTAACCTGGAAGAACTGCTGCTGCGTGTGCAAAAGCTGATTGAAAAGAATAAAAAAATACAGGATAAGGAAAGTATCGGTAACACGTATTCTTTCGGCGATAATTTTATTGACTTCAAAGCACAGGAAGCAACATCGTTCAGTGGCGAAAAAATACAACTGAGCAAGAAGGAGGGTATGCTGCTGCGGCTGCTGATTGAAAATAAAAACGAAGTGGTGCCCCGTGAAAAAATTTTACAGGTGGTGTGGGGCTACAATGTGTACCCCACCACCCGAACGATTGACAATTTCATTCTCAACTTCCGCAAATACTTTGAAAAAGACAGCCGCAACCCGCAGTACTTTCATTCGGTGAGGGGAGTGGGGTATAAGTACAGTGAGTAGATCAGGGTAAAAAATTCCAAAATACAAATCACAAGCACCAAATAAATTTCAAACCAGAAGTAAAACGAATTGAAATTTGAAATTTGTATTTTGGAATTTTCACTCAGATATCCCCCAACAGCGGCCGGATGATGATTTCTTCCACACAGGCGTTGGCTGAAAGCTGTGCCGCTGCAAAAATCATTTTGGCCACATCGGTTGCTTCCATAAAGCGGTTTTTGTCAATACCGCTGCCGGCCCACGAATCGGTATATGCAGCGCCGGGAATAACGGCTGTCACTTTTATCCCATACTCTTTCATTTCTTCACGCAGGTTTTTGCTGAAGCCGTAAATGGCAAACTTGCTGATACTGTAAGCTCCTCCGTTTTTATAGGCTTTCAGCGAAGCCACGGAACAGATATTGAAAATATGCCCCGACCTGCGTTCCATCATTTCAGGCAAAACAGATCGTGTGAGGTGGTATGCGCTGTGCAGGTTGATGGCAAGCTGGCTTTCCAGCGTGCCATCGGGTTCGTTATGTACACTGCCGGGTTCAAACAAACCGGCATTGTTTACCAAAATACCGGGAACAGCCATACTTAAACACCAGTTGCCGAGTGACTGTGCCTGTTCTTTTTTACTCAAATCAAATGCTTTTGCTTTGACAGAAACAGCAGGATACCGGGTCAGAAACTCTTCCATTGTGTTATAAAGCGCCACTTCGTTGCGGCTGCTCAGAAAAAGATCATACCCGTTGGCCGCAAAAATTTCGGCCGTGGCTTTGCCTATACCTCTTGAAGCACCGGTAATAAGAACAGTCATTGATTTCAGATTTAAGATTGTAGATTGCGGTTTTTACAGGAAAGTTTCTCACAAATCTAATCCCGATACGAATCGGGACAAAATGTGCCATCCGGAATGAAATACCGTCACCTGTTTTTCGACCTTGACCACACCCTCTGGGATTTTGAAGCCAATGCAAGAGCAACGCTGCAGGAACTTTTTCATACTTTTTCATTGCGTGAAAAAGGCGTGAACGATTTTGACCTGTTTCATAAAAACTACCTGGCACATAATGAGCTGCTGTGGGAACGTTACCGAAGCGGCACTATCAGGCAGGAAGAACTGCGAATAAAAAGAATGTGGCTATCGCTGCTCGATTTTAAAATTGCCGATGAGCCGCTGGCGCGGGAAATGAGCATCCGTTTTCTTGACCTGCTGCCCACCCGTACGATTCTTTTTCCATATGCCCTTGAAATTCTGGATTACCTGGCCGCAAAAAAATATTCGCTGCATCTCATCACCAACGGGTTTGAAAAAACCCAGCACAGCAAACTGAAATTTTCAGGACTTGACAGGTATTTTAAAGAAGTAATTACATCCGAAGGCAGCAACAGCCTGAAGCCGAATAAAGAAATATTTGAATATGCTTTTGAAAAAACCGGCGCCCGGCCGCCGGAAAGCATCATGCTCGGCGACAGTATCGAGGTGGACATCATCGGCGCCATGAATGCCGGTATTGACCAGGTGTTTATCAACCACCACCGGATTACCACTGATATTAAACCAACCTATATTGTTAATTCGCTGAAAGAACTGGAAGAAATATTTTAATGCGTTGATTTGACAATGTGCCGATGTGCTGATTTGGCAATGTGCCAATGTACTGGTATATAAATCTGCGAATTGATGTGAAAAATTATTACCGGAAGATTGCAAGTCTGTCGGCACGTTAGTCAATTATCACATAAGCCCAATTACCAAATCGCCAATACCGTCACACCTCCTATCGCCTTGTCTCCCATCTTTACACCTACCTTTGCATCCAGGGGCAGCAGCACATCCACCCGTGAGCCGAATTTTATAAAGCCCATTTCATCGCACTGTTTCACCTGCAGGCCGGGTTGCAGGTAATTGACTACCCGCTTTGCCACAGCGCCGGCAATTTGTTTTACAAGCAATTCTTTGCCGCCGGTTTTGTACACCACCGTGTGTCGTTCATTTTCGGTGGACGATTTGGGATGCCATGCCACCAGGTATTTCCCTTTATGGTATTTACTGTAAACCACTTCGCCGCTCACGGGATTGCGGTTTACATGTACATTCAGCGGGCTCATGAAAATGGAAACCTGTATGCGGCGGTCGCTGAAATATTCATCAGCCTGCACTTCCTCTATTGCTACCACTTTACCGTCAGCCGGGGCAATGACGGTATTTTCCTTCACGGTCAGTTTTCTTTTTGGCATGCGGAAAAAAGATATGATGAAAACAAGAAAAGCAAGCGTGACAATAAAAATAATCCCGCTCAGGGCCGGCGAACGGTAGCTGATAAAATAAAATGACAGAATATTGATAACCCCGAACAGAATGGTTGTCCATGCAATCGTACTGTATCCTTCCCTGTGTATTGTCATGCGGCAAAGATAGGCTTGGTAGAGACGCAATGCAATGCATTACGTCTCTACCATAAAAACAATTGAACATAAATCCATACAGCGGGTGTGGCCAGCAGCATAGAATCGAAGCGGTCTAAAAATCCGCCGTGGCCGGGCATGATGCTGCCGCTGTCTTTCACACCTGCCATTCGTTTCAGTTTGGATTCAAGGAGGTCACCGAATGTGCCGGTGATGGCTGCGAGGAAGGAAATGGCCATCCAGTCTTTTAAAGAAAAAATTTCCCACCAATAATAAAAAACAAGACTTATAACTATTATGCAAAGAATTATCCCTCCGAGTGTGCCTTCCCATGTTTTTTTGGGTGAAATTTTAGAAAAGGGTGTTTTGCCGATTAAAGATCCGACTAGATACGCCATCGTATCATTTATCCAGATGGAAAAAACCAAACCAAGCGGTAATGCTTTATTCCAGAATTCACGGCTATAATCAAAATGCCCCCAGTTTCGCAGATTCACCATCAACCCCCAGCTCACAGAAATGTAAAGCAGTCCGGCAGCAATAAACCACTTTTGTTTTGCTGGTAATTTTTTATTCTGAAAAAGGAAAGCAATCAAACAAACGAGAATCAAAATGATCATACCCCCTTGCAAACTAAGACTGAATCCTGCTACAGCAAATACAAAATCATAAGAATAATGACTGTGGCCCACAGCAAGAAAAACAAGATACCCGCAAATGCAGAAAAAATATTTGATGAATTTATCAATGGAGTTGTTATAAATTTTTTCTCCCAGCCTCAGGTACTCCCACCAGCACCCAAAATGAATAATGGAAAACAATACGAGAAAGCTCCACCGGTTCCAAAGCAGCCCGGTGAGCATCACCACAGCAAAAACCACTGCGGTGAGTGTCCGGGTTTGAAATGTTTTCCAGTTGAAAGGCATGAAACAGTTTGAAAAAATTATCAGAATGAAAAGGGATTGGGTTCTTCCGCTTTATCGCCGGCATACACTGCCTCGTAGCTGCTGGTTGATTTTTTCCTCATCAGGTAAACAAATGTGGCAGTAACCGCCAGGCTGATAAGCCCTGCAGCTATTTGATTACCCAGCGGCAACGTGGCGCTTTGCTGGTCGGCCAGCGACGGATCAATATAAATGGCAACGATGGCAAAGGCATCGTATACCGTATGCGCTACAATAGCCGGCCACAGGCTGCCGCTGTACCAGTAAACCAACCCCAGCAAAACTCCCAGCAGAAACCGCGGTATAAACCCATAAAACTGGAAATGAATAGCGGAAAACACAATGGCCGTAACAATGATGCCCGCCACCGGGCTCCTGAAAAGTTTTATCAGGATCCGTTGCAATACGCCGCGGAAAAAAAGTTCTTCACCCACCCCGGCAAATACGGCAATGAATAAAAGATTCATCAGCAAATCCGGCACCGAATGCCGCTTAAGCATAAACCCGATTTGTTTCGCCGCCATTTCTTCGGCCTCCTTCATCCATTTTCCCATTCTTGTTGCTTCGGGTATCAGCTGGTGATTGATGGTGCCCAGCCAGTCAACGAGGGGAATGGATAGAATAAGCACCAGGGCGCCGTAAATAAAATAGATTGCTTTCGATGACCGCAATCCAAGATATTGCCCCGGCCTGGCATCGGAAAAATAAGCAAACAAAAAAGATGGAATGACAAATAAAGAAAGAAACTGTATCAGCAGCAAGCCTCGCAGTACAGTGAGCAATGCCGGGTTGGAATAATCCCATGCGCTTGCATCACCCAGCTGAAAAAGATTAAAGCCTGTAATTTTAGAAAGTATCAGCATACCAATCATGCTGAGAATAAGAAATGAGCCAAATGCCAGCCCGATAAACATCAGCAACTGCGCCCATGCCGGTCTTGTTTTTAAATACACCATAAAATTCAATTTGCATTTTTGCCCCGAAAATAATAGGGAGTAAATTTGCCGCTTTCCCGGCATAACCGGGACTGGCAAATGTAACCAGCAATCAATTATTAATAATAAATAATCAATAATTCGCTAACAACGCCAATGGTTAAAATAGGAAATATTGAATTTCCGGATTTCCCCCTGCTGCTTGCACCGATGGAAGATGTAAGCGACCCGCCCTTCCGTGCCGTGTGCAAAGACAATGGCGCCGACCTGATGTTCAGCGAATTCATTTCCAGTGAAGGACTGATACGTGATGCAATAAAAAGCAAAATGAAACTTGACTTCAGCGAAGAAGAACGCCCCTTCGGCATCCAGCTCTTCGGCGGCGATGAAGAAGCCATGGCCCTGAGTGCAAAGATTTGCGAAGCGGTGAATCCCGACCTCATTGATATCAACTTCGGCTGCCCGGTAAAAAAAGTGGTGAACAAAGGCGCCGGAGCCGCCGTGCTGAAAGACCTCGAGCTGATGGTGAAGCTGACTTCAGCCGTAGTGAAATCAACATGGCTTCCCGTAACAGTGAAAACAAGATTGGGATGGGATGAAAACAATAAAAACGTAGAAGATGCGGCCGAACGCCTGCAGGATGCGGGCATAAAGGCGATTTACATTCACGGAAGAACAAGGGCACAGCTTTATAAAGGCGAAGCCGACTGGACGCTGATTGCAAAAGTGAAAGAGAATCCCCGCATTCATATTCCTGTTTTTGGCAACGGTGATATTGATTCGCCTGAAAAGGCGCTGGAGTATAAACACCGCTTTGGCGTGGATGGCATCATGATTGGCCGTGCCGCCATCGGCTACCCCTGGATTTTTAACGAGATAAAACATTTTATAAAAACCGGTGAACACCTGCCGCCGCCAACCATTGAACACAGAGTGGAAGTGATACGCAAACACCTGCTTCGCTCTGTGGAATGGAAAGGACTGGTGCCAGGCATCAATGAAATGCGCCGCCACTATGCTAACTACCTGAAAGGTTTGCCTAACATAAAAGAATACCGCAACAGGCTGGTGATGCTGAAAAGCGTTGAAGAAATAGAAGAGGAGCTGAAGGAAATAATTAAAGTTTATTCCGGCTTTCAGTTTGAAAGAAGAGTGGCAGACCTGGCTCACTTTGAAGAAAAATGCCCGGCTTAAAATGCGCCTGGCTTTTATATCCTGCCTGCAACATCTTCCAGCATCCGTGTATAAATCTTTCCTCTTTTTTCAGCAAAATAATCGGCAGCGAGTGCCAGCAGCGCCATGATGGTGAGTGCAAAACCAAAGCCGCGCCAGAAATCGTGGCGGAAATCGCGGATGAAGTAAAGATAGATGCCGGCACCGGTGAGAAAAAGAATAATCTCAATCCAGCGGAAAAACACAAAACTTCTCATCACCCGTTTCATCCGCGGCAGCTCTTCCTGCTTCAGTTGTTGCGGATTTGATTCAAGTGCATTCACCATACCAATGCGTTGCCGGTCGCTTCGCCGGTAAACAGTAAGTCCCGTGATTGCTAAAATCAATCCCACTGCTGTGAGTGGCAAAGCCATGCCTTTGTGCAGCTCAGTTTTCAGAATGAAAAAGAAAACAACAGCCAGGATGATACCGGTAAGACCGATAGCCATGAACAACAGGCTTTCGGCTTTTTCTGCATTGAAATATTTTTCGATGGCTGTCTTCGAAAGCATAATTTATTTTTTGACAGCGGCCGTAACTTCTTTGCCGGTGGGAGAAACGGACGGATCGAAATAATTTACCAGCATGCCGTTTTCATTCACCAGGTATTTTGAAAAATTCCAACCGGGTTTTTTGCTGGTCCAGCCGTTTTTGGTTTTATCCGTGAGCCATTGAAAAACGGGGTGCTGCTGCGGGCCCGGCACTACGCTGCTCTTTTTAGCCAGCGGAAAGCTGACGCCGTAATTC
Source organism: uncultured Chitinophaga sp. (assembly GCA_964444975.1). GTDB lineage: Bacteria > Bacteroidota > Bacteroidia > Chitinophagales > Chitinophagaceae > VBAS01. The sequence goes on from CAYUJD010000017.1 coordinate 14,064, forward strand.
AGTTTGCAGAACTGCGCTATTTCTTCATCCGTTCCTTTTTCCTGCTGCTTAAAATCATTGGCCGGAAAACCAATCACCACCAGGCGGTCTTTGTTTTCTTCATAGAGTTTTTGCAGCTCGCTGTATTGATCAGTAAAGCCGCAGTCGGAAGCGGTATTTACCAGCAACAATTTTTTGCCCTTAAAAGCTGACAGGGAAATAAAATCGCCGTTATTGAGCTGAATGTTTAAATCATAAATTGATTGCGGCGGAGGCGCCGGGTTTTCATTGGTAAACATTTTGGCCTTTGTACCCGTTATCCTGTTCCACCAGGTAAAGGCGGGATACACAGCTTTCAAAACTCTCTGGCGGATGGTCATATTCTTTGTATTAGCTGTTACCACAAATACATAACCTGCGAAAGTTAGCAATAACATCAACAGGATGATGAAAGTTTTTTTTATCCCGGATATCATTCTCATCTTCAAAAAAGTTTTTTCATGGAAGCGAGGTACAAGCTTGTCAGCCGAAGCTTCCAACTGCGTTAAAACTTAGTTGGATAAATTAGCGAAAGCTGAATACAAGGTTCAAGGTACAGGTTATATACTACAGAACTACTGACTACTGACTTTCACCTTATCACCCATTTAAACAATTTCAGCTTTCCTTTAAAAGGCGGATACCTGACAGCGGGGTCAAACCACGTGGGGGTTTTCATCACTGCCTTTTTGTGGCTGAAGGTATCAAACGAATACTTGCCGTGATAATGCCCGATGCCACTGAAGCCGCGGCCGCCAAATGGCAGGTGATGATTGGTGAGATGCCAGCTTGCATTGTTTACGCAGCCGCCGCCGAAAGCTACGTTTTTCAGCCAGTAGTTTTCCTTTGCCTTGCTTGAGGTAAACACATAAAATGCCAGCGGGTTGGGATGCTGTTCAATAATCTTCATGGCTTCTTCGCTTGTTTTAAAGCCGATAACCGGGAGAACGGGACCGAAAATTTCATCCTGCATCACAGGGCTGCCGGGTTTCACATCGTCAAGTAAAGTGGGCTCAATAAACAACTGCTGCCGGTTGGTGCGTCCACCGAAAATGATTTTGCCATTGGTTAAATAACCGGCTATGCGGTCAAACTGTTTCTCATTAATAATTTTTCCATAGTTGTAGCTCTGCTCCGGTGTATCGCTGAAAAATTTTTTTACAGCATCTTTCATCGCCGCAATCAGTTTTTCTTTTACCGCTTCATGCACCAGCACGTAATCCGGCGCCACACACATCTGGCCGGCATTGGAAAATTTGGTGAGGGCTATGCGGCGGGCCGCCACTTTAATGTGGGCATCGCTTTCCACAATGCAGGGGCTTTTGCCACCCAGCTCCAGCGTAACGGGAACCAGTTTTTCCGCTGCCATCTGGTAGATTATTTTACCCACGGCCGTGCTGCCGGTGTAAAACACATGATTGAATGCAAAGTGGTTCATCATGTGCGGCACCACGGTGGCGCCTTCGCCCTGCACATATAAAACATATTCGGGCGGAAAAACTTCTTCAACGATTTTTTTCATCACCTCAGCAGTGGCCGGTGCAAATTCACTTGGTTTCAGCACCACGCAGTTGCCGGCAGCGATGGCGCCTACCAGCGGGTTTATCAACAGCTGGAAAGGATAATTCCACGGCCCGATGATGAGTACAACCCCAAGCGGTTCCTTCTGCACTTTGCTGATGGATGGAAAATTCAACAGGTTGGTGGCAGCTTTTTCCGGCTGCATCCAGTGTTGAAGATTCTTTATTGCAGCATTCAGTTCACGTAGTACCAGGCCGGTTTCCGTTACCCAGGTTTCTTCGGGGCTTTTTTTCAAATCGGTGTACAGTGCATCATACAAATCCTGCTCGTGGTTTAAAATGGAAGCTTTCAGTTTTTTCAGCTGTTCTTTGCGGAATGAATACGACCTGGTAACTCCGCTATGAAAATATGTCCGAAGTTTCTCCAGGCTTGCAATGTCTGCCATTAACTTTAATTTTAACCCAAGTTACCAAAAGCCCGATAATGACTGATGAATACTACATGATGCAGGCGCTGAAGGAAGCGAAGAAAGCGTTTGAAGACGATGAAGTGCCCGTTGGTGCCGTGGTAGTGCTGAAAGAAAAGATAATTGCCCGCGGACACAACATGATGGAAAAACTGAATGACCCCACTGCGCATGCCGAGATGATTGCACTCACATCGGCATTCAATTTACTGGGCAGCAAGTACCTGCCTGAAGCGGCGATTTATGTGACGGTGGAGCCCTGCCTGATGTGCGCCGGCGCCATGTACTGGAGCAAAGTAGGGAAAGTGGTTTGGGGCGCCGATGATGAAAAGAACGGCCACAAAAGAATCACGGGCAGCAACTGGCCGTTTCACCAGAAAACCGAAGTAACCCGCGGCGTGATGAAGGAAGAATGCGGCAAGCTGATGAAAGATTTTTTTAAAAAGAAAAGGTAGCTATGAATCACACCAATAGATTTCATTCGTGCAATACCTGCAAATAGCAGCAGAAAAAATAAACGATGGCAAAAGTGACCAGCAAAAAAACAGTTACAACACATCCCGCCACACGCCGGGAAATGAAAATTGATGCCGCCATTTATGAGCCGTTCAAAGCGGCCATTATTCAAAGCCTGAAGGGCAGTAAAGGAAAGACTTATTCTGAACTGGCAGATGATGTTGCAAAAATCATCCGCAAAAAATTGCCGGGCTTTAAAGGCTCCATTCCCTGGTACACCATTTCCGTGCGCCTCGACCTGGAAACAAGAGCTTTGGTGGAAACGTTTGTGGTAAAAGGGAAAAAGTTGAATCGGTTATCTTCCGGATCAATTAAGAAGAGTTAAGGAAGCTGCTTCAGCTTAACGTTTTTAAACCACACCCCGCCGCCATGATCCTGCAAGGCAATGTGGCCCATCTTTGACATGCCGTATGTCTTTACATCCTTCCACTTGCTGTTTGCTTTCAACAGTTCCCACTCCGGGGTCCATAGCTGGTAGTCCACCACTTTGGCGCCATTGAGCCAATGCTCCACGTGGCCTTTGTTTATCACAATCCGGGTTTGGTTGTATTCTCCCGCCGGCTTCACCACTTTTGCCGAAGGCGCATGCATATCATAATTGGCGCCGCTGAGCTGCTTGTCCTGCAGATTACCGGGATAGCCCTCATCATCTATCAGCTGGTATTCGGGTCCCGATTCGTAGCTGGCGCCGCTGCCTTCAATTACCATATACAGGATGCCGCTGTTTTTCTTTGGTGCAATTTTCCAGTCAATCTTCAGTTCAAAATTTTCATACTGGTTCACCGTCACCAGGTCGGCTCTTTTGGTTACGCCGGTTTCTTTACAATAAAACTCCCCGTTTTTTACATCCCAGCCGTCTGCTTCGCGGTTTTTATAAGTGCGCCAGCCATTCATACTGCTGCCGTCGAACAGAAGAACCCATCCCTCTTTCTTTTCTTCTTCAGTCAGGGTATTGTCTTTTTGTTTATTAAAGGAACTCGTTGACAGGAGTACGGGAAATAAAACAGAAGCGTACAATAGATTTTTTTTCATAAAACATTTTTTAAGCCGGCTTCTCTATTGGTTATTCTAAAAAACAACAGCTGCGGCAGAAAGGTACAGCAAAATTCAATCTGGTAACAACTGCAACAAGCCCGAATTTATTCCCCATCTCGAAAAACCCGTTGGTGCTTCATTAAACATTCAACCGTAAATTTGTTGTCCCCATAAAATCATAAATTAAAATCACAAATCTAAAATTCTGTTTATGGCATTCACTTTACCTCCCCTTCCATATGCATTTGATGCACTGGAACCGCATATTGACGCACTGACCATGCAGATACACCATGGCAAACATCACCAGGCTTATGTTGACAACCTGAACAAGGCCATTGCCGGCACCGAGCATGAAAACAAAAGCATCGAGGAACTGCTGGCCAATGCCGGTAAAATATCACCTGCTGTACGCAACAACGGCGGCGGGCACTGGAACCACAGTTTCTTCTGGGTGCAGCTCGATGAAGGCGGCGGAGGCATGCCGGCCGGTGATTTGGCAAAAGATATTCATGACAGCTTCGGAACGTTTGACTCGTTCAAGGAAAAATTTAATGCCGCCGGTATGGGCCGCTTTGGCAGCGGCTGGGCCTGGCTGCTGGTAAAAGACGGCAAGCTGGCCATCACTTCCACTCCCAACCAGGACAACCCGCTGATGGATGTGGCTGATGTGAAAGGCACACCGATACTGGGTGTGGATGTGTGGGAGCATGCCTACTACCTGAAATACCAGAACCGCCGCGCCGAATACCTCAATGCTTTCTGGAATGTGGTTGACTGGAAAAAAGTGACAGAGCGGTATGAAGCGGCTATGAAAGTAAAAGCTGTTTGAAATTTTTTTTCATTGATTGGTAAACCGCATCGATGTGCTGACGCAAAGGATTTTGAAAGCAAAACCCTGGTTTGGGCTGCCGCCTCAGCGGTTTTTTACAAGCCATCACAAAAGGGTTTTCCGGCCACAGATTACACTGAAGAAGCAAGCAGATTGCACTGTTTTTATTCTACAATCTGAGAAATCAGTGAAAGAAAATCCGTGTAATCTGTGGTTAACTGGGTAAAAGTGATTTATGCGATAGTTTCTGATTTTTTATTTTGATTTTTGAATTATGTATGACCGCATCCTGAAAAATATTTCCCGCTTCATCACCCTTTCGCCGGATGAAGAACTCTATTTTACTTCCATCATCAGGGTAAAGCGGCTGAAGAAAAAACAATACCTGCTGCAGGAAGGCGACGTCTGCCGCTATGAATTTTTTGTAAACAAAGGCTGCCTGCGCACCTACAGCATTGATGAGAAAGGCCAGGATCACATCGTACAGTTTGCCATAGAAGACTGGTGGATAGGCGATATGTACAGCTTCCTGACCCAAACCCCGGCCCGCTATACCATTGACGCACTGTAAGACTCTGAAATTTTTTGTTTTGAAAAAAATGCGCTTCATGATTTATTTCAGAAAGTGCCCAAGTTTGAACGGTTTTTCCGGCTGCTGCTGCAAAACGCTTTTATCTCCATGCAGGAACGCATCATCGGCAACCTGAGCAAAACGGCGGATGAACGCTATTGTAATTTTATTGATAAATATCCCCTGATGGAAATACGCCTGCCGCTGAAACAAATTGCCGCGTACCTGGGCATAACTCCCGAATCGCTGAGCCGCATCCGCAGCCAGTATATAAAAAACCACAAACCCGCTTAACCTGCATCAACCGGATTTCTTTTCCTGCATCAATGGAGGCAGGCTGCTGGCGTTTGCAACTTTTTGCTGTAAAAAAAATACAGCTATGCAAACGATCAAAGAAAAAATCAACCATCTCAACCAGCTTATTCTTGAAGGCAAAGCCATGGACGGCTTTGAACTTTACTACGACGATGAAGTAGTGATGCAGGAAAATGAAAACCCCGCTACGGTGGGTAAAGATGCCAACCGCCGGAGGGAAATTGATTTCTTCGGCAGCATTACCGATTTCCGCGGCGCCAAAGTGCTGTATGTTGCCGTAGGCGATGATGTATCTTTTGTAAAATGGCACTATGACTACACACACAAGGACTGGGGTGTGCGCAAGTACACACAGGTAAGTGTGCAGCACTGGAAAAACGGAAAGATTGTAAAGGAGCAATTCTTTTATGGCGCTTAAATCCAAAGCCCATTTATACAATTTCAATTTTTTTTTATGAACAAGATATTGCATACAAACGAGAGCCTTGCGGCCATGATTGTCCGCATTGTATTAGGTATTATCCTGTTTCCGCACGGGGCACAGAAACTGTTGGGTTGGTTTGGCGGTTACGGTTTCAGCGGCACCATGGATTACTTTACCGGTACGGCAGGCCTGCCGTGGCTTATCGCTTTTCTTGTTATCATAATTGAATTCTTCGGCGCACTGGCATTGCTATTTGGTTTTGCAACAAGAATAGTTGCAGCGGAAGTCATTTCACTTTTTGCCGGCATTATTTTCACCAGTCATTTGCAGAATGGATTTTTTATGAACTGGTATGGCAACCTGAAAGGCGAAGGATACGAATACCACCTGCTGGTGATTGGCATGGCCATCGCATTGCTGGTAAGCGGCGCCGGCCGATGGTCGGAAGATTATGTGCTGCAAAGGAAAAAGTAATTTGATTTTTATCTTATGAAGATGATTACCGCTCCGGGGAGCGGTTTTTTTATTCTGCGTTCAGGGGTTTGAAGATATTTACGGCACGGGGTCGTACCCGCTGCCGCCCCAGGGATGACAACGGCTGACTCTTTTAATAGCCAGCCACAAACCTTTAAACACGCCATGTTTCTTTAATGCTTCAGCTGTATAGTGCGAACAGGTGGGAGTGAACCGGCACTTGGGTCCAAGAACGGGAGAAATAATCCACTGGTAAATTTTTATCAGGGCGATAAAAGGCAGGCCTAAGATGAATCCCAAATCCCTCAGGGGGTTTTTATGTGTTTTGTTTTTATCCAATTGTCTTTATTAATTTTTCAATAGCCGTTTTCACCTTTTCAGATACAAGCTTATAGCCGGGCATTTCTTTGCCGGTGTAAATAAAAAACACATGCATCTGCAGGCCGGCTGCTTTCAGTTTTTCTTTCAGCCCCAAATTTTGTAGCCGCCAGGCTTCCCGAATCAATCGTTTAATCCTGTTTCGGTCAACAGCCTTTCTAAAACTCTTTCCCGATACACCTGTCCCAAATTGAACATTGAACATTGGGCGTTGGGCATTGAGCATTTGATTTATTAAAAAATAAACCCTGAATGGAGATATTGAAATAGAATTACCCTCCTTGAACAATTGCTCAATCTGCTTGCGGCTTTTCAGCCTTTCTTTTTTTCCGAGTGTGAATTGTTTGCTCACAGATGACACAGATTTACACAGATATTTTAAAAAAAACAAAATAGCCCGGTGTTAATGGAATTTTTCAAATTAAGTGAATCTTTCTAAACTCTCCTACAGGGGGTCTGGGGGTTTAATCTGCTTGCGGCTTTTCAGCCTTTCTTTTTTTCCGGGTGTGAATTGTTTGCTCACAGATGACACAGATTTACACAGATATTTTAAAAAAAACAAAATAGCCCGGTGTTAATGGAATTTTTCAAATTAAGTGAATCTTTCTAAACTCTCCTACAGGGGGTCTGGGGGTTTAATCTGCTTGCGGCTTTTCAGCCTTTCTTTTTTTCCGAGTGTGAATTGTTTGCTCACAGATGACACAGATTTACACAGATATTTTAAAAAAAA